>JBMOPO010000052.1:34784-43219 GCA_049325095.1 Pseudomonadota bacterium
AATTTTTCCAGCGCTCAGCGCGGCCGGGGATGGATTCGCGGGAGGAAGTCCGGCCTGTCCGGACTTGCGACGCAAGCAGTGCACGTCCCGCGCACTGCTTTACAAACGCTGAGGCCCGCACATGGCCATCGATGAATTCAGCCTGATCGAGCGCTATTTCCGGCACGGGGTTGGTTCCGGTTCCGGGGTGCGGCTCGGGGTCGGCGACGACGGCGCCCTGCTCGAAGTCGAGGCCGGGGCCGAGCTGGTGGTCACCGTCGATACCCTGGTCGCGGACCTGCACTTTCCCGCCGCGGCGGATGCGGCCGATATCGCCCAGCGGGCGCTGCGGGTCAATCTCAGCGACCTGGCGGCGATGGCCGCGACCCCGCGCTGGTTTCTGCTCGCGCTGACCCTGCCGGAAGCGGACGAGCGCTGGCTGGCCGGTTTCGCCGCCGGCCTGGCCGCGGCCGCCACCGCCTTTGGCGTTGCGCTGGTGGGTGGGGATACCACGCGCGGCCCCCTCGCGGTGAGCATCACCGCCCTGGGCACGGTGCCGGCCGGGCAGGCGTTGCGGCGCAGCGGCGCAGCGGCCGGCGACTGGGTGATGGTCACCGGGGTGTTGGGCGGCGCTGCCGCGGCGCTGGCCGACATGCGGGAGCGGGGCACCTGCCGGGCGGGTTCTGCCGCCCTCGACGCGCGCTACTGGCGCCCCGAGCCGCGGCTGGCGGATGCCGAGGCACTGCGGGGGCTGGCCTCGGCGGCGATCGACATTTCCGACGGCCTGCTCGCCGATCTCGGGCACCTCGCCCGGGCCAGCGGGGTCGGCGCGGAACTCATGCTCGAAGCCCTGCCCCTGCACGCCGCCGCCGTGAGCCGGTTTGGCGTCGCCCGGGTGCGCCAGTGGGCGCTGGGCGGCGGCGACGACTACGAACTCTGCTTCACGGTAGCGCCCGGGCGCGGCGCGCAACTGGCCGCCCTGCCGGCTGCCGGCCGCGCGGGGGCTACCCGGATCGGGCAACTGGTCCCCGGATCCGGGGTGCGGGTGCGGGACGCCGCCGGCCGCGAGGTGCCGGTTGCCGAGCCGGGGTTTCGCCACTTTTGAACCCGATGCTCACACCCACGCTCGCGCGCCTGATGCGCGAACCGACGCTGCTGGTCGCCTTCGGCTTCGGCAGCGGGTTGGCGCCGGTGGCGCCCGGCACCTTCGGCTCCCTGGCGGCCGCGGCCCTGGCCCCGGCCCTGCTGTGGTGTCCGGCGCCGGTGGCCTGGAGTCTGCTCGCGGCGGCGGTGGCCGGCGGCGTCTTCGTCTGCGAGGCGGCAGTCCGCCGCCTGGGGGTGGCCGACCACCCGGGCATCGTCTGGGACGAATTCACCGGGCTGTGGTTTGCGCTGCTGCTGGCGCCCGCGTCCTGGCCGGGCTGGCTGGGGGCCTTTGCCCTGTTCCGGCTTTTCGATATCGTCAAGCCGTGGCCGATCGGCTGGCTGGATCGACACTGCGGCGGTGGGTTCGGCGTCATGGCCGACGACCTGGTCGCGGGTCTGCTGGCGGGTCTCGTGATGCTGCTGCTGGGGCGCGTCCTGTGAAGCTGAGGCGATGGATCCTGGGATCGGTGCTGCTCGCCGCGGTCGCGGCGGAGGCTGCCGCGCAGGAGGTGCGGGCGATCGCCCTGTTTCCACAGCGGGCGCTGCTGGAGATCGACGGCGCCCAGCGCTTTCTGAAGGTCGGGGAGACCTCTCCCGAAGGGGTTCAACTGGTGGCCGCCGACAGCCGCCATGCGGAGGTGAAGATTCGCGGCCGCCGGGCCCGGCTGGAGCTCTCCGAGCACATCGCCGCCAGTTTCACGGCGGCCGAGGTTGCCGAGGTGCGCGTCCCCCGGGACAGCCGCGGGCACTATTTCGTCGGCGGCACCATCAACGGCCATGCGGTGGAATTCATGGTCGATACCGGTGCCACCTCGATCGCGCTCAACAGCGCCGCTGCCGAGCGCCTCGGGATCGACTGGACGCGGGGTGTCGAGGGGATGACCAGCACCGCTGGTGGCGTGGTGCCGACCCGGGAGCTGACCCTGGCCAAAGTCAGCGTCGGGGCGATCACCCTGCACCAGGTTCCGGCGGTGGTGGTGATCGGCGCCCATCCGCCGCACGTGTTGTTGGGCAACAGCTTTCTCACCAAGGTCGAGATGGCCGAGGACGCCGGCACCCTGGTGTTGCGGCGCAAGTATTGACCCCCGTAGCGCATTGCCAGGAAGCCGCCATGACCAAGCTCGCCCGCCGCATCATCCCCTGTCTCGACGTCGACGCCGGGCGGGTGGTCAAGGGGGTGCGGTTCGTCGACATCCGGGATGCCGGCGATCCGGTGGAGGTGGCGCGCCGTTACGACGCCGCCGGTGCCGACGAGATCACCTTCCTCGACATCACCGCCAGCCAGGAGGGGCGCGACATCACCCTGGAGACCGTGGCGCGCATGGCGGAACAGGTGTTCATCCCGCTCACCGTCGGCGGCGGGGTGCGAACACTCGCCGACATCAAGGCCCTGCTGCGCGCCGGTGCGGACAAGGTCAGCATCAATTCCGCCGCGGTCCGCGAGCCCGAACTGGTGCGGGCCGCAGCCGCCCGGTTCGGCAGCCAGTGCATCGTGGTGGCGATCGATGCCAAGCGGGTCGGTCCCGCCGGCGCGGTCCCGCGCTGGGAGGTGTTCACCCACGGCGGGCGCCGCGCGACCGGGCTGGATGCGGTGCACTGGGCGCAGCGGGTGGCGGAACTGGGGGCCGGGGAGATCCTGCTGACCAGCATGGATCGGGATGGCACCAGGGACGGTTTCGATCTGGAACTGACCCGGGCGGTGAGCGACGCCGTTCCCCTGCCGGTGATCGCCTCGGGCGGGGTCGGCAACCTGCAGCACTTGGTGGACGGGGTCCTGATCGGCCATGCCGATGCGGTGCTCGCCGCCAGCATCTTCCACTTCGGCGAATTCAGCGTCGCCGAGGCCAAGGCGTTCCTGGCCGAACGCGGGGTCGAGGTCCGTCTCGGCTGAATCCGGGCGTCCGGGAGGGTCTGCGCCGGTCAGCCGGCGGAGCGGTGGGCTCCGGCGAAGAGTTTTCGCACATGGACCGGCGCCTCGTGCAGAAAACCCAGGAACTCGCCGATCGCGGTCTCGGCCCGTTCGGGCGAGGCAAAGGGCCCCAGGGAAACCTGCTCCCGGGTGTTGAAATACCAGCCGTTGGGCAGCCGGAAGACGCGGTTGCTGCGGGCGCGGAGCAATTCGCAGGCCGGGTGTTCCCCGCTGCGCGGGGGTTGGGAAATCGTTCCGCCGGTCGCCTGGTGCATGGTTTTTTCCTCCTCTCGCCGCCCCATATTCCGCATGTGGCCCCGCTCCGGGATGGCCGGATCCTGCCGCCCGGCCGCCGCGGGAACCCCGCCCCGACCGTCGAGCACGGATGGAGCCGTCGCCGAAAATGGTGGGACGGCATGCAGTGTTTGCCAGTTGTAATACGGACTGCCCGCGCAACGCAAGTTCAGTTCCCGGCCGCGCCCATCTTGGGGGGGATGAAGATCACCAATGCCTTGAGCAGGTTGAGGGCTTCCTGCAGTTGATTGTCGGCGCCTTCCCCCGGGCCGGCCCGCTCCTCCTGCGAATCCTCGGACTCATCCCGGCCGTTGGTCAGATGTCGGCCGAGATTGGCTTCCTTGACGGTGAAGCCCGGTTCCAGTTCGTGGATCTCCGCGCGCCGCACCTCGATGTCCGGTTGAATGCCCTCGGCCTGGATGGAGTGGCCCGACGGGGTGAAATAGCGCGCCGTGGTCAGTTTCACCGCGCGCCCGTCGCTGAGCGGCAGCACGTTCTGCACCGAACCCTTGCCGAAGCTGCGGGTGCCCACGATCAGGGCGCGCTGCCGATCCTTGAGCGCGCCGGCTACGATCTCGGCGGCCGAGGCCGTGCCCTCATTGATCAGCACCACCACCGGAATTCCGGGCAGCAGGTCTCCGGGCGTGGCCAGGGACCTGCTGTTGGCCGAGGGGATCCGGCCCTCGGTGTACACCACGAGACCGCCGTCGAGGAGGGCGTCGGCGACCTCCACCGAGGCGGGCAGCAGCCCCCCCGGGTTATTGCGCAGGTCGAGCACCAGGCCCTTGAGCCCGCCGTCCTGGCCGCGCAGTTTCTCCAGGGCCCGGCGGAACTCGGCGCCGGTCTGCTCCTGAAACTGGGCGACGCGCACATAGCCGTAACCGGGTTGGGGCGTTTCCCAGCGCACGCTCTGGATGGTGATGATGTCCCGCACGATGGTCAGTACCAGCGGCTCGCTCAGGCCCTCGCGGCCGATGGTGAGGGTGATCGAGGTGCCCTTGGGCCCGCGCATCAGCGAGATCGCCTCATCCAGGCTCATCCCCTGCGTGGAGCGGTCGTCGAGCTGCAGGATCAGGTCGCCGGGCCGCAGGCCCGCCTTGGCGGCGGGGGTGCCGTCGATCGGCGAGATGATCCGCACGTAGCCGCGCTCCAGGCCGATCTCGATGCCCAGCCCGCCGAATTCCCCGGTGGTGTGTTCTTTCAGCTCCTCGTACGACTCCTTCTGGAGGAAGGCGGAGTGGGGGTCCAGTTCGCCGAGCAATCCGGTGATCGCCTTTTCGAGCAGCGCCCGATCGTCGATCTCCTCGACATAGGCACTGCGCACCTGATCGAAGATCTGCGCGAACAGCTGGAGTTCGTCGAGGGGCAGGCGGGCCGGGGCGGCCTTCTCGTCGGCGGCCTCCTGGGCCGCCGCCGCGATCCCGGTGGCGAACAGCAGACAGGGCAGCAGGCGTCGGGCAAGAGCTTTCATGGTGTAGGTGTTTTCCTTGGTGCTGGGAGTGATGCGGTGGGTCGGCGAGGCGTTCGCGGGGGTGCGACGACCGACCGGGATCGCCGGCCGCCGGCGCGCGTGACCGCATACCCGCCAGCATAGCCGGTTTCCAGGTTGCGACAGAAGGCGGCGGCCCGCAGTTCCCTCAGGAGCCCTTGGCCAGCCAGCGTCCGGGGTCGAGGGTCTTGCTGCCCTGCCGGATTTCGAAGTACAGCGCGCTCTGGCCGAGTCCCCCGCTGTTGCCGGCGCGGGCGATGACGGCGCCGCCCTCGACCTGGCTGCCCGCGGTCGCCAGCAGCGCCTGATTGTGGGCGTAGAGCGTCAGATACCCGCCCCCGTGATCGAGGATGATCAACTGCCCATGGCCGCGGAGATAGTCGGAGAACACCACCTTTCCGCTGTGGACCGCATGTACCGGGGCGCCGTCCTCGACCGCGATCATCCAACCGCTCCAGCGCAGCGCGCCTTCCCGGCTGGCTCCGTAGCGGTTGAGCAGGCGGCCGGCAACGGGCCAGGCGAGGCGGCCGATCCGCTCGGCGAAGGGGCCGCCGCCGGCCGGTTCCGCAGTGTGGGCCAGGCGCTCAAGTACCCGTTGCAGGCGCTTCGATTCGGCGCGCAGTTTTTGTACCCGTGCCCGCTCATCCGCGAGTTGGGTATCCAGGGCGGCGATCAGGGAACGGCGCCGGTCGGCCAGCTCGTCCTGGCGCTGCCGTTCCTGCTCCAGGGCGGCCCTGCCGGCCAGCAGGCGGGACCGCTCGGCCTCGGCCTGGCCGGCGATCGCATCGAGTTCCGCCACGGTCCGCTGATAACCGGCAAGCTGTTCCGCCCGCGCCGCGACGAAATAGCCGTAGTAGCGCAGCATGCGATCGACGGCTGAGGGATCCTCGAGGTTGAGGAGCATTTTCAGCGGTTCGCCCTGCCCCAGCCGGTAGGCGATCGCGATGTCGTCGGCGAGTCGTTGCAGCTGCCGGTCGCGTACCACCTCGATGGCGCGGCGGCGCTCGGTGAGCGCCGCGAGGCGCTGCTCCGCCGCCCCGATTTCAGCGGCCAGTTGCGCGCTGCGCCGCTGGAGCCCGGCGAGTTCGATTTCCGCCCGTTGCAGTTCGCTTTCGAGCGACTTGCGTTGGGCGGCGGCCTCCTCGATGCGGCGCTCTCCGGCGCCGATCTCCCGGTGCAGCCCTTGCAGGCGCGCGGCGCTGTCATCCGCCGCCCCCGCGGCGAGGGCGAGGCTCAGCGCGCAGCAGGCGACGATAGGGCGGATCACTGCGCCGCCCGCAGCCTCCCGGACTGAACGGTGAGAGGCTCCGCCAGCGAGTGCCCGGTCATCTCCGGAGGCGGCGACAGGTCCATGAGCGCCAGCAGGGTGGGGGCCACATCGGCCAGAGTGCCGCCATCCCGCAACCGAATCCGCCGGGGTCCGGCGTAGACCAGGGGCACGGGCAGGCTGGTGTGCGCGGTGGAGGGCCCGCCGTCGGGCTCGACCATGCACTCGAGGTTGCCGTGGTCGGCCGTGATCAGGCACTGGCCGCCGGCCTCCGCCAGGGCGCTCAGGATTCTGCCCAGACAGGCGTCGACGGTCTCGACGGCCCGGACCGCCGCGGCGAACACGCCGGTGTGGCCGACCATGTCACCATTGGCGAAGTTGCCCACGATGAAATCGAAGCGGCGGCTGGCGATCGCCGCGACGATCCGGTCGGCGACCTCGGGGGCGCTCATTTCCGGCTGCAGGTCATAGGTGGCGACCTTGGGCGAGGGCACCAGGATGCGCTCTTCCCCGGGGAACGGCGTTTCCCGGCCGCCGCTGAAAAAGAAGGTTACGTGGGCATACTTTTCGGTTTCCGCGATCCGCAGCTGGGTCTTGCCCAGGCTGGCGAGGTATTCCCCCAGACCGTTGACCACGGATTGCGGTGGAAACGCGCAGTGCACCGGCAGTCCGGCTTCATACTCGGCCGTGGTGACGAAATCCGCGAGTTGCAGCCGGCGCGGCCGCGGAAATTCGCTGAACTCCCGGTCGACGAAGGCATGGGTCAGCTGGCGCGCCCGGTCGGGCCGGAAGTTCATGAAGATCACCGCATCGCCATCGGCAATGGTCCCGTCCGGCTCACCGGCGCCTTGGATCAGGGTCGGCTGGACGAATTCGTCGCTCTCGCCGCGCGCGTAGGCTGCCTGCAGGGCGGCCAGCGGATCCGCGGCGCGGTGGGGCGCGGCGCCTCCGGTGAGCAGCTCGTAGGCCTGTCGGGTGCGCTCCCAGCGCCGGTCCCGATCCATGGCGTAGTAGCGCCCGCAGAGGGAGGCGATGCGCCCGCAGCCCAGCTCCCGCAACAGCGCCTGGGCGCGGTGCAGGGACGCCTCGGCGCTGCGCGGCGGGGTATCCCGGCCGTCCAGAAAGGCGTGCAGGTAGACGCGGGCGCCGCGCCGCGCCGCCAGGGCGATGGCGGCCAGGATGTGGTTTTCGTGGCTGTGGACTCCGCCGGGGGACAGCAGGCCCAGCAGGTGCACCGCGCCGCCCCGTTCCAAGGCGCGCGTGATGGCGTTGCCGTAGGCCGGATTGGCGTCGAAGTCGCCGCTGGCGAGCGCGGCGTTGATCCGGGTCAGGGTTTGATGGAACACCCTGCCGGCGCCGATGGTCATGTGGCCGACTTCGGAGTTGCCCATCTGCCCCGCCGGCAGCCCGACATCCTCGCCGGAGCCGGAGATCAGGGTATGCGGGTGCTCGGTCCAGAGGCGGTTCCAAACCGGGGCGCGGGCCGCGCGGATGGCGTTGTGGTCCGTCTGCTCGCTGTGGCCCCAGCCATCCAGGATCAGCAACACCGTGGTTTGCCTGCTGTTTTCCATTTGCCGGGGTGTCTGCGAGCCGGTGGTCGGGAGGCCGACATGGTACCGGCTCCCCCGCCAAAAGGCCATTTGGGATCCGCCCGGGCGCAGCGCCGCCGGTGCCCGCCGGCCCTGTGTATACTACGCCGCCGATGCAGCGGCGGCGGGTCGGGATCGCGGGTGGCGGACTTCTTGATTTTTGTCAGCGAGCAGTGGCTGCTGGTCAGCCTGTTGCTGGCGCTGGTGTATCTCTTTCTGTTCCTGGAGCACCTCAAGGCGGGCAGACAGCTCTCCGTGCACGAGGTCACCCGGTTGCTCAACAGCGGCGAGGCGGTCCTGGTCGATGTGCGCGACGCCAGGGACTATCAGGCCGGCCACATCAACCAGGCGCTGAACATCCCCCTCGGCCAACTGGCGGCACGCAGCGGCGAACTCGAGGGCGCCCGCGATCGCATTCTCATCGTGGTCGACAGGCTCGGGCCGCAGGCGGCGACCGCCGCACGCCAGCTGCGCCGCGCGGGCTTTCGAGTCCAGCGTCTGCGCGGCGGCATGGCCGAATGGCAGGCGCAGAGTCTGCCGGTGGTCAGCGGATGACCGGGGTCATGCTCTACGGCACCCGGCTGTGCCCCTATTGCGTGGCGGCGCGCCGCCTGCTGCGCAGGAAAGGGGTGGCTTTTCAGCCTCTCTTGAATTCCGAGTGGGTGGATTCGGTGGTGTTTTGGCTGGCAGCCGGGGTCAAGGGCGGGCGCAGCCCGGCGCAGCGAACCCTTGACGCCGGATGTCAGTCGGTACGCTGGTGTC
>JBMOPO010000053.1:0-236425 GCA_049325095.1 Pseudomonadota bacterium
GCGCCGCGCTCGCGGCTTCACGCGCTTCGACACCATCCGCACCGTCATCTTCCTGATCGCCGGCAAACTCGACTTCGGCGCCGTCAACCCTCATGCCCAGCAACCCACTTGAAATTCAACAGAGCCGCTTTTCAGGACATTCCGGTGGATGGCGACGCCGCCCTGCGGCGCCTGATCGCCGAGCGCAGCGGCCGTTCCACGGTGCCCCAGATCTGGATCGGCGAGCACCATGTGGGCGGTTACACCGACCTCCTCGAGCTCGAGCGCTCCGGGCGGCTCGACGAGTTGCTGCTCGGGACGGCCGCGGCCGGCCCGGTACCCGGATGAGTTCCATTCTTGGCCAGTCAGTGGACTGAGGAGCGCCAACCATGACTTCCGAACAATCCGCCGCCACGGCGGGTGGCGGGGCTGCCCAGGGGCCGCAACTGGGGATCGCGAGGATCTACCTCAAGGACCTGTCGTTCGAGTCCCCCCAAGGCCCCGCAACCTTGCCGGGCGCGGCTCAGGCGCGGGTCGAGCAGGATCTGGGGGTGGGTGTGCGCCGGGTCGATGACGACCATTACGAGGTGGTGCTCAAGCTCACCGTCACCTTGCGCGAAGGCGAGCGCACCCTGTATCTGGTTGAACTGGAGCAGGCCGGCCAGTTCCTGGCCAAGGGCTTGGCGGACGACGCCCTGGGCCAGGTGCTCAACAGCCACTGCCCAACCGTGCTCTTCCCCTACGCCCGGGAGGCGATCGACAGCGTGCTCATCCGGGGCGGGTTCCCGCCGCTGCTGCTGCCGCCGGTCAATTTCGACGCCCTGTACCGGCAGGCACTGGAGCAGCGCGCCGCCAAGGCGAACTGAGCCTGTCGGGCGGCGCGGCCCGCTCGCGCCCCTACCGGGACGGAGTTTCCTCGGCGATGCCCAGCTCCTGGATCTTCCGGGTCAGGGTGTTGCGACCCCAGCCCAGCAGTTCGGCGGCATCGCGCTTTCGGCCCGCGGTGTGCGCCAGGGCGGTTTCGATGGCGGCGCGCTCGAAGGCCGGGGTTGCGGTATCCAGAATCCCCTTGGCACCGGTGGCCAGCTGGTTGGCGATCCAGCGCCGCAGGCAGGGCTCCCAGTCGTTCGACGGGCTGCTCGGGGTGGCGTCGATTTCCAGCAGCTCCGGCGGCAGATCGGATTTCAGCACCTCGCGGCCGGAGGCCATCACGGTGAGCCAGCGACAGGTGTTTTCCAGTTGGCGGACGTTGCCCGGCCAGGGCAACCGGCAGAGGAAGGCCTCCGCCTCCGGCGACAGCGTCTTGGGTTCGACGTTGAGCTCTTCGGCCGACTTGGAAAAGAAATAACGTATCAGTTGGGGAATGTCCTCGCGGCGATCGGCGAGTCTCGGCAGGTGGATGCGGATCACGTTGAGGCGGTGGAACAGGTCTTCGCGGAACCGGTGTCCGGCCACCAGCACTTCGAGATTCTGGTGGGTGGCCGCGATGATGCGGACATCGACCCGCACCGGAGTATGGCCGCCGACCCGATAGAACTCCCGATCCGCCAGCACCCGCAGCAGGCGGGTCTGGGCCTCGGCCGGCATGTCGCCGATCTCGTCGAGAAACAGCGTGCCGCCGTCGGCCTGCTCGAAACGGCCGACCCGGCGCTGGGCGGCGCCGGTGAAGGCGCCCTTTTCGTGCCCGAACAGTTCCGATTCGATCAGATCGTGGGGAATCGCCGCCATGTTGAGGGCGATGAAGGGGCGATCCCGGCGCGGGCTGTGCCGGTGCAGGGCCCGCGCCACCAACTCCTTGCCGGTCCCCGACTCCCCGTTGATGAGCACGGTGATGTGCGAATGGGACAGTCTCCCGATCGCCCGGAAAACCTCCTGCATCGCCGGTGCTTCGCCGATGATCTCCTTGGGCACCTCGGTATCCGGTGCCTTCACCTCCCGCGCCTTTTCCCGCGCGAACTCGATGGCCCTGCGCGTCACCGATACCAGTTCATCGATATCGAAGGGCTTGGGGAGGTATTCGAAGGCGCCGCCCTGATAGGCCGCCACGGCGCTGTCGAGATCGGAATGGGCGGTGGTGATGATGACCGGCAGGCTGGGGTTTTCCCGGCGCAGGCGGTCGAGCAGTTCGAGTCCGCTGATCCCGGGCATGCGAATGTCGCTGACCACGGTGTCGGGCAGTTCCTGGTCCAGCCGCTTGAGCACGCTCTGGGCGTCCTCGAAGCAGCGCACATTCATGTCGGCCTTTTCGAGCGCCCGCTCCATCACCCAGCGGATGGATTTGTCGTCGTCAACGATCCATATCGTCGGCTTCATGGTGCGGTCCGATGTTGGTTTGCGGGTTGGCTGGAATGGGGAGGTAGATCGAAAACCGGGTTTGCCCCGGCAGGCTGTCGCATTCGATGAGTCCCTGGTGCAGCTGGATGGCCGATTGCGCTATGGGCAGGCCCAGCCCCGATCCCTCGGGATGTCCACTCACCATCGGATAGAAGATGCGGTCGAGAATGTCCTCGGGAACGCCCGGGCCGTTGTCGAGAATGTCCAGGCGGCAGACGATGCGATGCTGGTGTTGGCCGATGGTGAAATGGTTGACGATCCGGGTGCGCAGAGTGATGCGGCCGCTGCCGTCGGCGATCTGCCCGGCGGCCTCCAGGGCCTGCATGGCATTGCGCACCAGATTCAGTGTGGCCTGGATCAGCTTGCCGCGATCGCCATACAGATCCGGAATGCTGGGATCGTACTCGCGCAGAATTTTCAGCCGGCCACTGGTTTCCGCCTCTACCAGCGCCGCCGTGCGCTCGGTGATCTCGTGAATGTTGACCGCGGCAAACTGGGCCGGGGACGAGGGGCCGAGCAGGCGATCGACCAACTGTCGCAGGCGTTCGGTCTCGGCGATGATGATATCGGTGTATTCCAGCAGGTCGCCGCGAGCCAGCTCCCGGGCCAGCAGCTGCGAGGCCCCCAGAATGCCGCCGAGTGGATTCTTGATTTCGTGAGCCAGCCCGCGCACCAGGTTGCGGGAGGTATCGTTGGCCGACAGCAGGGCCCGCTCCCGGTCGATGCGCATGCTGCGGTCCATCGGCTGCAACTCGATCAGCAGCATCTCCCGCTCGCGAGCGATCGGCGTCACTGTGTAATCGACCGTGATTTCGCGGTGTTCCGAAAGTCCCAATTTGACCATCCGCTCCGTGTAGGGTTGCTGTGCATCCAGTGCCTGGCGCAGCAGTGCCGCCCGGGGTTGGGGTTCGGCGAAGCAGCTGGTGAAGGTCGCGCCCCGCAACCGGTTCGCGCTGACCTCCAGCAAGGCCTCGGCAGCGGCGTTCAGGTAACGGATGCGCAGGTCATCGCCCAGCAGGACCACCGCCGTCTTGAGGTTGTCCAGCAGAAACTGTTCTGCATCCGCCGGAGAGAGGCTTTGGGCTGTTGGCATGGATACCTCGCGCGTGTGGGCACGCAAGTATCAGGCCATTCCGCAGTGCCGCGCAGATGCCCTTTGCTGCGGCACCTTGGGTGGTCTGTGCTTCCGGGAAGCGCACAGGATGAAGGAACTGTGCGCCATGGCGGTGCGTTGATGCCTCTTCAAGGCTCAATGCTTGGCGGAATGGCGCTTGACGTGAATCACCACCCCCGGACTCTGGGCGACCACCTTGCCGCTCTGGCGGTCGAGCACGCGGGCGTCGATGGTACGGCTGCCGCGGTACAGATCGCCCAGGGTCACCGCCGTCGTTTCCGCCGGATCTCCCTGGGGTTGACCATCCAGGAAGAACTGCACCTGGTGGCCCGCCTGCAGCGGCGGGTCCAACTCCAGTTGCACCACGACGTTGAGCTGGCCCGGCGGCACTACGGTGTCGTTGGCCGGAGCCACGATCTCGACCCGCGAATAGGGGCTGGCGGCCGGCTCGGGCTGGACTTCCCGCCCCGGCTGGCTCTCGAGTGCCGGCTGCGTATTGATGGGCTTGAGTTCGAAGGCCTCGAACCTGCCTTCCTTGGGCGGCGTGTCGGTATAGGACACCTCGCCATTGGGTCCAATCACCCGGTAGACGGTTTGGCCCGCCAGCGCCGGAGCCGCGATCCAGCCCAGGGCGAGCAGGCACACCAGGGCGGCGAGTCCGGGCGGGCGGTGCAGGCCGCGCATCCGACCCTTGGTGGACAACAACGGCTCGGTCATCGACTATTCCTCCCCAGGATTGCGGTGGGCGTGCCCGCATTGCCCGGCCTTGCGGCCGGCGGCATCGAAAGTGTAGCAGCCACACCGGGCGGAAAAGATTCGACCAAAAAAAAGGCCCGGTGTTTCCACCGGGCCCGGGAGTCGCCAGGACAGCGGCTCAGACGCTGTAGTACATGTCGAATTCCACCGGGTGGGTGGTCATCCGCAGCCGGTCGATCTCGGCCTGCTTGAGGCTGATGTAGGCATCGATCATGTCGTCGTCCATCACACCGCCAACGGTGAGGAATTCCCGGTCGGCGTCCAGGGAGGCCATCGCCTGCTCCAGGGAGGAGCAGACCGTGGGGATGGCCCTGGCCTCTTCCGGGGGCAGGTCGTAGAGGTCCTTGTCGGCCGGGTCGCCGGGATGAATCTTGTTCTGGATGCCGTCGAGCCCCGCGAGCAGCAGCGCGGCGAACGCCAGGTACGGGTTGGCGGCCGGGTCGGGGAAGCGCACCTCGATGCGCCGCGCTTTGGGATTGGGCACAAAGGGGATGCGGATCGACGCGGAGCGGTTGCGCGCCGAGTAGGCCAGCATCACCGGCGCCTCGAAGCCGGGGACCAGGCGCTTGTAGGAGTTGGTGGCCGGGTTGCTGAAGGCGTTGATCGCGCGGGCATGCTTGATGATGCCGCCGATGTAGTACAGGGCGGTCTCGGAGAGTCCGGCATAGGCGTCTCCGGCAAAGATGTTCTTGCCGTCCTTGGCCAGCGATTGGTGGCAGTGCATGCCGGAGCCGTTGTCGCCCACCAGCGGCTTGGGCATGAAGGTGGCGGTCTTGCCGTACGCATGGGCGACGTTGTGCACGCAGTACTTGAGGATCTGGACCTCGTCGGCCTTGCGGGTGAGCGTCGCGGCACCGACCCCGATTTCGCACTGGCCGGCGGTGCCGACTTCGTGGTGATGGACTTCGACGGTAAGACCCATCTGGGTCATGGCGTCGCACATGGCGGCCCGCAGGTCGTGGAGCGAGTCGACCGGAGGCACCGGGAAGTACCCGCCCTTCACTCCCGGCCGGTGGCCGCGGTTGCCTTCGGAGAAGTCGTGCTCGGATGCCCAGGCCGCCTCCTCGGAGATGATCTTGTAGAAGGCGCCGCTCATGCTGGCGCCCCATTTCACCTGGTCGAAGACGAAGAATTCGGGCTCCGGCCCGAACAGGACCTTGTCGGCGATCCCGGTCGAGATCAGATATTCCTCGGCGCGCTGGGCAATGGAGCGCGGATCGCGGCTGTAACCCTGCATGGTGGCGGGTTCGACGATATTGCAGCGGATGATGACGGTGGGATCGTCGGTGAAGGGGTCGAGGATCGCCGAGGCGTCATCCGGCATCAGGATCATGTCCGACTCGTTGATGCCCTTCCAGCCGGCGATCGACGAGCCGTCGAACATCTTGCCATCCTCGAAGAAGCGGTCGTTGACCTCGCTCGAGGGCATGGATACGTGCTGCTCCTTGCCTTTGGTATCGGTGAAGCGCAGGTCGATCCAGCGAGCCTCGGCCTCTTTGATCAACTCCAACGTCTTTGACATTCTGCTCCTCCAAGTCGAAATCTGTGTTTGAGTGGCTGCCGGGCCGCGCCGGACACCGGGGCAGGGTGGCGTGGGGTGGACGACGCCCTTCGCGAATTCCGGTAGCAAGCTGTATGCCGTTTCGGGCATTTCAGGGCCGGTTTTCCTCTCCCGCGATGCGCTTCCGTGGTGCGCGGCCGGGCAGAGCCCGGGCGGGAGCAGCGCGCCACTATAGCAACAGCCGCAGGAGTCGGGAATCTCCACCAGTCGGGAGCATTTGCGCCCCATAACGGCGCAAACTATCCCAAGGTGCGCCAATAATGCGCAAAGTCGGGGGGGTATCGATCCGCCCGCGGTTCCGGGCGCTCCACCGCTATAATCGCGGCCTCCCCGCCGAGCGGCCGCGGAAGCCGGATCCATGCACTTCGTCATCAAGTTGTCGCCGGAAATCATCGTCAAGAGCGCCCCGGTGCGGCGGCGTTTCATCCGCCAACTGCGCCGCAACCTCAGAACGCTGCTCACCCCCTTGGCCGGCGAGCTGAGCATCGCCGGCGCCTGGGACCGGATCGAGATCGCCGCATCCGGGGATGACGGCGCCGAGGCCGCCATCGCCGAGGTGCTGGCGCGGGTGCCGGGCATAGCCAGTTACGCCCGCGTCGCGGTTTATCCGCTGGGCGATTTCGACGCCATGGCCGAGCAGGTCTGGAACCACTACCGCGGTCTTCTGCCGGGCAGGAGCTTCGTGGTGCGGGTCAAGCGCACCGGCAGGCACCAATTTTCCTCGCCCGAGGTGGAGCGCGAGCTGGGTGCCCGGCTGCTGGCGCGCGCCCCCGGGGCCCGGGTATCCCTGCGCGAGCCTCAGGTCAGGGTGTCTGTGGAGATCGTCGATGCGCGCCTGTACGTCATCGAGCACCTGCGTCCCGGGCTGGGTGGCTTCCCGCTCGGCCAGCAGCCCCCGGTGCTGTCCCTGATCTCCGGCGGATTCGACTCCACGGTGGCCACCTATCTGCTGCTGCGCCGTGGGCTGCGCACGCATTTCTGCTTTTTCAATCTGGGGGGCCGGGCGCATGCCCTGGGGGTCAGGGAGGTGGCGCACTACCTGTGGAGCAAGTACGCCGCCAGCCATGGCCTGACGTTCGTGACCGTCCCCTTCGAGGGCGTGGTCGCGGAGATCCTGGAGCGCATCGACGATTCGCTGATGGGCGTGGTCCTCAAGCGCATGATGCTGCGCGCCGCCACGGCCGTGGCCCGGGAGCTGGGGGCGGATGCCCTGGTGACCGGCGAGAGCGTCGCCCAAGTGTCCAGCCAGACCCTGCCCAACCTGGCGGTGATCGATCGGGCGACCGACGCCCTGGTGCTGCGCCCGCTGATCGCCATGGACAAGCAGGACATCATCGCCCTCGCGCGCCGCATCGGGACCGAACCCTTCGCCGCCCACATGCCCGAGTACTGCGGGGTGATCTCGGTCCGCCCCAGCACCCATGCGCGGCTCGACCGTGTCGAGCGCGCCGAGGCCGCCTTCGATTTCGGGGTGCTGGAGCGCGCGCTCGCCGCGCGTACCCGGGAGGATATCGCGGGGGTCCTGGAGTCCGGCGCCGGGGAGATCGGCGTGGAGCTGTTCCGGACGCCGCAGCCGGACGTGCCCATCCTCGACATCCGCCATCCCGAGGAGTGCGAGCGCCGGCCGCTGCGGGCCGGGGGCGCCCGGATCGAGGCGGTGCCCTTTTTCCGGCTGGAACAATTCTTCGCCGGGGTGCCCCGTGACGCAGCCTACCTGCTGTACTGCGACCAGGGGCTGATGAGCCGGCTGCACGCCGAACTCCTGGTCGAGCAGGGATTCAGCCGGGTCGGCGTGTACCGCCCCTGAGCCGCCCGCGCTGCCGTTCTCGGCACCCGGGCGGCCCCGTATAATGCGCGCCCCGTCCCCGGTGCCCACCCATGTCCGCCGCCAAGCTGCGCAACATCGCCATCGTCGCCCATGTCGACCACGGCAAGACCACGCTCGTCGATCGCCTGCTGCAACAGTCGGGAACCCTGGACCGCAAGAACCTGGGCGCGGAGCGCATCATGGATTCCAACGACCAGGAGCGGGAGCGCGGCATCACCATCCTGGCCAAGAACACCGCCATCGAGTGGCGGGGGTACCGCATCAATATCGTGGACACGCCGGGCCACGCCGACTTCGGCGGCGAGGTCGAGCGGGTGCTGTCGATGGTCGACTCGGTGCTGCTGCTGGTGGATGCGGTGGACGGCCCCATGCCGCAGACCCGCTTCGTGACCAGCAAGGCCTTTGCCCGGGGCCTCAAGCCGATCCTGGTGGTCAACAAGATCGACCGGCCCGGGGCCCGGCCGGACTGGGTGGTGGACCAGGTGTTCGATCTCTTCCACCGCCTCGGCGCCACCGAGGAGCAACTGGATTTTCCGGTCATCTACACCTCGGCGCTCACCGGAGTGGCCGGCCTGGATCACCAGCATCCGGCCGCCGACATGACGCCGCTGTTCGAGATGATCGCCGCCCGGGTGCCGGCGCCCCAGGTCGACGCGGCGGGGCCGTTCCAGATGCAGATCTCGGCGCTGGACTACGATACCTATGTGGGCGTGATCGGCATCGGGCGCATCGCCCGCGGGGTGCTGCGCCCCGGCCAGGCGGTGGTGGTGGTCGCCGCCGACGGCCGGCAGCGGCGCGCCCGGATCCTGGAGGTCAAGGGTCACCTGGGGCTGCAGCGGGTCGATACCAAAGAAGCTGCCGCCGGCGACATCGTCTGCATCACCGGCGTCGACGGGCTGGCCATCTCCGATACCCTGTGCGACCCGGATCGCGTGGAAGCCCTGCCCCCGCTGGCGGTCGATGAGCCCACCGTGACCATGACTTTCCAGGTCAATGATTCGCCCTTTGCCGGCCAGGACGGCAAGTTCGTCACCTCGCGCAATCTCCGCGAGCGCCTGGAGCAGGAGTTGATCCACAACGTGGCGCTGCGGGTCGAGCCCGGCGACAGCCCGGATCGCTTCCGGGTCTCGGGGCGCGGTGAGCTGCATCTTGCGGTGCTGATCGAAACCATGCGCCGCGAGGGCTACGAGCTGGGGGTGTCGCGCCCGGAAGTGATTCAAAAAGTGATCGACGGCGAACTGTGCGAGCCCTTCGAGCAGGTGGTGATCGACCTCGAGGAGGCCCATCAGGGCCCGGTGATGGAGGAGATGGGGCGGCGCAAGGGCGATCTGCTCGACATGGTGCCGGACGGGCGCGGCCGGGTGCGCCTCGAATACCGGGTGCCCTCCCGCGGCATGCTCGGATTTCGCAACGAGTTCCTGACCCTCACCTCGGGGAGCGGGATTCTCACCAGCACCTTCGAGCGCTACGACCGGGTCCGCCCGGGGGTCGCGGCGGTCCGCCAGAACGGGGTGCTGGTCTCCATGATTCGCGGCAAGACACTCGCCTACGCGCTCTACAACCTGCAGGAGCGCGGGCGCCTGTTCCTCGGCCACGGCGAGGAGGTCTATGAAGGCCAGATCGTCGGCATCCATTCCCGGGGCAACGACCTGCCGGTCAATCCGACCAAGGCCAAGCAGCTGACCAATATCCGCGCCGCCGGCAGCGACGAGGCGCTGACCCTGACGCCGCCGATCCGGCTCACCCTGGAGCAGGCCCTGGAGTTCATCGCCGAGGACGAATTGGTGGAGGTGACCCCCAATCACCTCCGCCTGCGCAAGAAGCTGCTGCGCGAAACCGACCGCAAGCGGGCCAGGACGACGGCCTGAGGGACCGGCGGGTGCACCGCCGGTCGGCGTGATGGGCCGTTGATCGGCTGCCCCTGTCGAAAATGGGCCGTCCTGTGGATTAATCGCCGCTTCTGACGAGAATTGGGCGACGGATCGCGTCATGGAAGAGAAGCGAAAGCAAGGGGGGGAAGCCGGGGTCTATTTCGACGCCCAGCTCGGCCTCTGGCGATCGACCAGCCTGATCACCTGGGGCTTGAGCCTGTTCGCGGCCTTCTGCCTGCTGATGGGCGTGATCGATTTCTTCGGCGACCGGTTGCTGCTGGCCGGCGTCCTGTTCAGCTGCTCGGCAGTATCCTTCGCCGGGTTGGCGGTGGCCCAGACCCTGGGCTACCACACCGGTGCCAAGTGGTACTTCATCGTCCCCATCCTGGGGCTGTTCTTTTTCCTGCTGCTGCACGGTGGCGTGGAGCAGACGGGCCTGTTCTGGTGCCTGGCATTCCTGCCCGGGCTCCTGTACCTGCTGGGCTATCGGTGGGGTGCAGTGCTGTTGTCGCTGATGGCTGCGACCCTGGCGGTCATCTTCGTCACCGATGCCTATCCCTGGGGCGGCAACCGCTACAGCCCGGTCGTGGAGGGTCGTTTTCTGCTGGTGTTCGTCGGCCTGGGCCTGTTCAGTCTCGGGCAGGATTACCTGTTCAGCCGGCAGATCGCCGCCGCCGGCGAAGGCGCCGAACCCCCCGGGGAAGGCTGAGGGGGGGCATCGGCAGGGACCCGCTCAGCGACCGGCCGCGGCCGCGAGCTGTGCGCAGTCGCGATGGCGGAAGCAGTCCACCAGGTGATCGTTCACCATGCCGGTCGCCTGCATGTGCGCGTAGCAGATGGTCGAGCCGAAGAAGCGGAAGCCCTGCCGCTTCAGGTCGCCGGCGATGGCGTCGGACAGCGGGGTGGTCGCCGGGACCTCCTCGATCCGGCGCCAGCGGTTCTGGAGGGGCTGGCCGTCCGTGAAGCGCCACAGATAGTCGGCAAAACTGCCGTGCCGCTCGCGCAGCTCCAGAAAGCGGCGCGCATTGTGGATCGCCGCCTCGATCTTCTGGCGGTTGCGGACGATGCCGGGGTCGGCCAGGAGGCGCGCCAGGCTGCGCCGGTTGAAGCGCGCCACCCGCTCGGGGTCGAAGCCGGCGAAGGCGCGGCGGTAGTGCTCGCGCTTGCGCAGGATCGTGATCCAGGACAACCCGGCCTGAGCGCCCTCCAGGATCAGGAACTCGAACAGCCTGCGATCATCGCGGCAGGGCACGCCCCACTCGCGGTCGTGGTACAGCCGGTAGAGCGGATCATTGGCCACCCAGGGGCAGCGCTTCACGTTCGGGCGGTCGATGGGCGAGGTCCCGTCTCCGCTACGGTCGCCCTCTGGTTGCCGGTTCATCGTGGGTTCCCGCCGAGGCCCGGGAATCGGGCCGACCGGCCGGGACTATAGGGAGCAGCCCGGGGTGCCGGCAACGGTCGCCGGGCGAACCGGGCGGTGCGGCCGTCGCGCGGTTGCCTTTGGCGGGGGCATCCCGTAGCTTTGCCTCTTCGAGAGCCGCAGTCCGCCACCGCGCATGCGCCAGTTGTATCCCGCGATCCGTCCCTACGCCAGCCAGCGGCTGGAGGTGGGCGCCGGCCACGCGCTCCATGTGGAGGAATGCGGTACCCCCGAGGGAATTCCGGTGGTCTTCGTGCACGGTGGGCCGGGCGCGGGATGCACCGACCAGGACCGCCGCTTCTTCGATCCCGAGCGCTATCGGATCATTCTCTTCGATCAGCGCGGCGCGGGCCGTTCGCGCCCCCATGCCGAACTGGCGGACAACACCACGGCGCATCTGATCGCCGACCTGGAGCAGATCCGCACCCAACTCGGTGTCGAGCGCTGGCTGCTGTTCGGCGGCTCCTGGGGGTCGACCCTCAGTCTGCTGTACGCCGAGGCTTTTCCGCAGCGGGTGCTGGGGCTGGTGCTGCGCGGCGTGTTCCTGTGCCGCAGGACCGATATCGACTGGTTCTATCGCTACGGGGCGAGCTGCATCTTCCCGGACTATTGGCAGGATTTCATCGCCCAGATTCCCGACGACGAGCGCGGCGACCTGCTCGGCGCCTATCACCGCCGGCTCACCGGAGACAACGAGATCATCCGCATGGCGGCGGCCAAGACCTGGTCGCTGTGGGAGGCGCGCTGCGCCACCCATGATCCCAATCCCCAGGTCGTGGCGCGGTTCGGCAGCCCCCAGGTCGCGCTGGCCATGGCGCGGATCGAGGCCCATTACTTCGTCAACGGCGCCTTCATCGAGGAAAACCAGATCTGTACCCAGGCCGGGCGCCTGGCCGATATTCCCACGGTGATCGTGCACGGCCGCTATGACCTGATCTGCCCCGTCGATCAGGCGCTGGCGCTGCAGCGGGTCATGCCCCACGCGGAACTGGAGATCATCCGCGACGCCGGGCACGCCTCCAGCGAGCCGGGCACCCTGGATGCGCTGATGCGCGCCACCGACCGCTTCGCCCGCCAACTGGCCGGATCGCGCTGAGGTGCGCGGTCTGCTCCAGCGGGTACAGCGGGCCGCGGTGCGGGTGGCGGGCGCGGAGGTCGGGGCGATCGGCACCGGGGTCCTGCTGCTGGTGGCCTTCGCGCCGGATGACACCCCGCCGCGGGCCGACGCCCTGCTCGACCGGGTGCTGCGCTACCGGCTGTTCGCCGACGGCGCCGGGAAAATGAATCTGAGCCTCGGCGCCACCGGCGGCGGATTGCTGATCGTCTCCCAGTTCACCCTGCTCGCCGATACCCGCAAGGGGCTGCGGCCGAGCTTCACCCCGACCGCGCCGCCGGAGCGGGCGCGCGCACTCTACGACCATCTGGTGGCCGCGGCGCGCGCTCGGCACCGGCCGGTGGCCGCCGGGGTCTTCGGGGCCGACATGCAGGTCGAGCTGGTCAACGACGGCCCCGTCACCCTGCTGCTCGACCTCCCCGCCTGAGGCCGCTGCGCAGACCGACTAGGGAACCTCTGCACAGGCTGGCGTGTCGAGGTCCGGATTGATGAAATTGGCTCGAAGCATCAGGAACTTGAGCGGAAAAAGAGCCGTTGAGCGCCGGCGGGGGCCAATTTCGGCCTCTTTCCGGCCATTATCCCGCTCCCTAGAGACACCACCCCCGTGGCAACAACCTGCGTCTGAGCAGGTACAGGTTGGCCAGCGCAAACGCCGTGTAGAGCCGGGCCGTGTTCTTCGCCAAACCGCGATAGCGAACCTTGCTGAAGCCCCACAGCCGTTTGACGACGTGGAACGCATGCTCACCTCGGGCTCGCGCCTTCGAGCGGCATCGGTTGATGTAGCGCTGGTACTCGGTCAGCGGTCGCTGCTTGGTACCGCGACGATTGACCCGGTAGCGGATACCCCGCTCGAGGGCCGCCCGCCTGCCGATCCGCCTCCCTCCAGTACGCTTGATCGCCGAAGATCTCGCGTTCTTCTCCGTGCAGCAGCTCCGGCATCTGACTGATGTCCGCAGCACCCGCGTCGGTCGTGGTCAGGCTGTGGACGATGCCGCGCCGATCCGTGCCGACGTGGGCCTTCATCCCGAAGTGCCACTCTCTACCCTTCTTGCCTTGCCGCATCTCCGGATCGCGCGCCTTCTTGGCGTTCTTCGTCGAGGGCGGCGCGGCAATGACCGTGGCATCGACGATGGTTCCGCTCTTCACCAGCATATGCCGCTCCTCGAGCAAGCTGCGCACCTCGTTGAAGATCGCCTCGGTCAGATCATGGGCTTCCAGCAGATGCCGGAACCGCAGGATCGTCGACTCGTCCGGAATCTTGTCTTCCGTGAGCTCGATCCCTGCGAAGCGTCGCATCGACTCGCTGTCGTACAGCGAGTCCTCCGCCTGCGGGTCCGACAGGTTGAACCAGTTCTGCATGAAGTAAACCCGCAGCATCCGCTCCAGCGGATGGGGATGACGACCGGCACCCGCCTTCGGGTAGTGGGGCTCGATCAAGCTCATCAACCGCGGCCAAGGAATCACCGCGTCCATCTCCCTGAAAAACCGCTCACGGCGCGTCACCTTGCCCTTGCGATCCCACGCCGCCGATGCAAACGTCGTCTGCTTCATCAGTCCCCAATACCTCGACAACCTGGCGAGAAGTATCAATCATCCGCACGTGCTTGTGCAGAGGTTCCCTAACGGACTTTCAGCCCCATGGTGTTTGCGATCAGGTTGCGCAGCATCTGTGAACTGCCCGCGGCGATGGTGGTGCTGCGCGCGTCCCGGTAATGGCGCTGCATGTCGTATTCCATCATGTACGAGTAGCCGCCCAGGATCTGCATCCCTTGGTTGGCCACTTCGGCGAAGGTTTCGGAGCCAAACAGCTTGGCCTGGGTGACCTCCCGCAGCGCCGGTTCCCCCTCGGCCACCTTGGCGGCGGCGCGCAGCATCAGCATTCGCGCGGCATCGACCCTGGTCTGCATGTCGGCCAACAGATGAGCGATGGCCTGGAATTCGCCGATCGGGCGGCCGAACTGTTTGCGCTCCCTGGCGTATTCCAGGGCTTCGTCCACCACGGTCTGGGCATTGCCCACATAGCCGGCCGAAGTGACGATGCGTTCGAACAGCAGTCCCGACAGCATGCAGTTCCAACCGCCATTCACGGCGCCGATACGCTGGGCGTCGCTGATCCGCACGTTGTCGAAAAAGACCTCGTTCAGGCCCAGCATTCTGGCACCGAAGGTGCGCAGCCGGCGTATGGTAACCCCGGGCGTGTCGTTGGGTACCAGAAAGGCGGTGATGCCCTTTTGATAGGGGGCCTGGAGATCGGTCTTGCAGTAGAGCGTAATGACATTGCTCTTGGCGTCCGCCGCGGTGGAAAACACTTTCTGGCCGTTGATGACCCAGTGATCGCCATCGCGGACCGCCAGGGTGCGCATGTTGCCGGCGTCGGACCCTGCGTCGGGCTCGGTCATCGAGATCGACATGCGGATTTCGCCCCGAATGAGCCGGGGCAGCCAGGTCGCCTTCTGCTGTTCGCTGCCATTGTTGAGCAGCGACAGGCCGCTGAACACCGACAGGCCGTAGGCTTCGAGGAAGCTGTACGCCTTCCGCCCCAGTTCCTCGCCGACCAGCGCCATGTCGACGACATTGCCACCGAAACCGCCATAGCCTTCCGGAAACGGCAGGCCGATCAGCCCCATGTCCACCCAGGCCTGGTAGACCTCATAGGGATAGCGGCCGTTTTCGTCGTGCTCCCGGATGTACTCGGGGGTAGCGGTGGCATCCATCATGCGGCGAAGGTTGTCGAGCAGCATCCGCTGCTCCTCGGTGCAATCGAAGTTCATGGTCGGTTCCCGGGAAGTTGTCGGAGAGAGAACGGGCTTTCCCGGAGCGCTCGCCGTTCAGCCGAGCGGATGGGGAAAAGCACGCTGGCCCAATAATAACAACTGTCTCTCGCGCGGTTGCAAGAGTGGGCGGGGCTATGTCGGATGCGCCGCGGCGCGGCTTATCCGACCTACGGGGTTATCCGACCTGCGAAAGCCGTGAAAACGTGGGGGTGCCGTGGGGATTTCGCTGGATGTGCTGCCGGGAATCGTCGGATGCTCCGCTGCGCGGCTTATCCGACCTACGGGCTTGTCCGACCTGCGAAAACACGCTGCCGCTGGCGCAGGGCGGATAAGCGCAGCGCATCCGCCGTTCCCCGGCGCCGGCGGCGTCAGTCCGGTTTGTCGGCTTCCGGTTCCGGCTCCAGCGCCAGGGTGAGGCCGCCGCCGGCGGACGGCTCTGCTTCGGGCGGCGCGTCGAGCTGGATCCTGAGGCGCAGGTTGTTCACCGAATCGGCGTTCTGCAGCGCTTCCTGCAGGGCGATGCGGCCGTCCCGGTAGAGCTGGTAGAGGGCGCTGTCGAAGGTCTGCATGCCCTGGGTGGCGGACTTTTCCATCACTTCCTTGATGTCGTCGATCTTGCCGTTCTTGATCAGGTCGCAGACCCGCGGGGTGCCGAGCAGGATCTCGATGGCGGCGGCGCGTTTGCCGTCGACGGTGGGGATCAGGCGCTGGGAGACGATGCCGCGCAGGTTGAGCGAGAGGTCCAGAAAGAGTTGTTTGTGGCGGTCCTCGGGAAAGAAATTGATGATCCGGTCGAGGGCCTGGTTGGCGTTGTTGGCGTGCAGGGTGGACAGGCACAGGTGGCCGGTCTCGGCGAAGGCGAGCGCGTGCTCCATGGTCTCGCGGCTGCGGATCTCGCCGATCAGGATGACGTCCGGGGCCTGGCGCAGGGTGTTGTGCAGGGCGTCCTCGTAACTGGCGGTGTCGATGCCCACCTCCCGCTGGTTGACGATGCTGCGCTGGTGGCGGTGGACGAATTCCACCGGGTCCTCGATGGTGATGATGTGGCCCGCGGAGTTGCGGTTGCGAAAATCGATCAGCGACGCCAGCGAGGTCGATTTCCCCGATCCGGTGCCGCCCACGAACAGCACTAGGCCGCGCTTCTGCATCACCAGCTTGGGCAGGGTGTCGGGCAGGCCCAGGCTGCGGTAGTCGGGGATCTCGGTCTTGATGGTGCGGATCACCATCGCCACCTCGCCGCGCTGGCGGAAGATGTTCACCCGGAAGCGGCCGATCCCGGGCTTGGACAAGGCCAGGTTCATTTCCGGCCGGCGCTCGAATTCGGCGCGCTGCTCGGCGTCCATGACGCCCTCGGCCAGCCGCCGCACCGCGCCCGGCGGCAGGGCTTGGTCGGAAACCCGGGTGAGTTCGCCCTGCACCTTCATGCTCGGCGGCGCGCCGGTGGAGAAATAGAGGTCGGAGCCGTCGCGTTCGACGATGGCCTTGAGGAAGGGTTCGAGTTCCACGCGGATCCCTTGTGTACGCCAGGGTGCGCGCAAGGTAGCAGAGCCGGCCGCGCCGGCTTCGTGAAGGAGTTCACAGTGCCGCCCGCCGGGCGACCGAACGGGCGATTGGGCCGATGAACTGCGCCGCGGCCGCTGCGATTCAGTCCCCGGCCGGCTCGAACCGGACCAGCTCGGCGCCGCCGTCGACCAGGTCGCCCTCGGCGTAGAAGATCTCGGCCACCACGCCGTCGGCCGGCGCGCGGATGCTGTGCTCCATTTTCATCGCCTCCAGCACCAGCAGCACCTCGCCCCTGGCGACCCGGGCGCCCGGCACCGCGCGCACCGCGATCACGGTGCCGTTCATGGGCGCGGTCAGCGCGCCCTCGTCCTCGGCTTCCTGGCCGCCGGCCGCCAGCGCGGCCTCGCGGAAGTGGAGCGCGCCGTCGCGGGTGAACAGGCTGTGGCCGCCGTCGTGGCTGGTGACCGTCACCGACTGGCGGTGGCCGTCGAGGCTGGCGTGGAGGATGTCGCCGTCGAGCCGCCCGGACACCCGGGCCTGCCCGAGTTCGCTGTGCAAGAGGAAGTGCTCGCCTTCCCCGCCGGCGGTGATGCGCAACTCCCGGCCGTCGAGCTCCAGGCGCAGTTCCTGGGTCGCGGGCTCGTTGCAGCGCCAGCCGCGGGCGCTGTGCCAGGGCGACCAGGGATCCACGGTGGTGGCGGCGATAGCGCCGGCGGCCAGCTCGCGGCGCAGCAGCAGGTAGAGCGCGGCCAGCGCCACCAGGCCGGGATCTTCGCTGTCGCGGCTGCGGAAGATCTGCTCGCGGTGGCGCTCGATGAAGCCGGTGTCGAGGTCGGCGGCGCGAAACGCCGGCACCGAGATCAGGTTGTAGAGAAATTCGACATTGGTGGTGGTGCCGGCGATGCGGTAGTCGCGCAGCGCCCGCGCCAGGCGATTGAGTGCCCGGTCGCGGTCCTCGTCCCAGACGATCAGCTTGGCGATCATGGGGTCGTAGTGGACGCTGATGGCATCGCCCTGCAGGACGCCGGTATCGACGCGCACGTGGGCGGATTCTTCCGGCGGCTGCAGAAAGGCCAGGGTGCCGGTGGCGGGCAGGAAGTCCTGGTCCGGATCCTCGGCGTAGATGCGCGCCTCGAAGGCGTGGCCGCGGATCTCGAGCTGGTCCTGGGCGAGCGGCAGGGGCTCGCCGGCGGCGACCCGCAACTGCCATTCCACCAGGTCCTGACCGGTGATCATCTCGGTGACCGGATGCTCGACCTGGAGGCGGGTGTTCATCTCCATGAAATAGAAGGCGTCGTCGGTGTCGAGCAGGAATTCGACGGTGCCGGCGCCGCGGTAGCCGATGGCGCGCGCCGCGGTGACCGCGGCCTCGCCCATCTGCGTGCGCACCACCGGCGAGAGGCCGGGCGCCGGCGCCTCCTCGATGACCTTCTGGTGGCGGCGCTGCAGCGAACAGTCCCTTTCGAACAGGTACACGGCGTGGTCGTGAGCATCGCAGAACACCTGGATTTCTACGTGGCGCGGCCGGGTCAGGTATTTCTCCACCAGCATGGCGTCGTCGCCGAAGCTGCTCTGCGCCTCGCGCCGCGCCGCGGCCAGCGCCTCGGCGAACTCGGCCGCGCCGGTGACCACCCGCATGCCCTTGCCGCCGCCGCCGGCCACCGCCTTGAGCAGCACCGGATAGCCCATGGCGTCCGCGGCGGCGCGCAGGGTGGCGTCGTCCTGGGCCTCCCCGTGGTAGCCGGGCACCAGGGGTACGCCGGCGGCCTCCATCAGCCGCTTGGCGGCGGACTTGGAGCCCATGGCCGCGATCGCGTCCGGCGGCGGGCCGATGAAGGCGATGCCGGCCGCGGCGCAGGCACCGGCGAAGGCGGCGTTCTCGGACAGAAAGCCGTAGCCCGGGTGGATCGCCTGGGCGCCGGTGCGCCGGGCGGCATCGATGATCTTGTCGCCGCGCAGATAGGAATCGCGCGCCGGCGCCGGGCCGATGGGCACCGCCTCGTCGGCCAGGGCCACATGTAGTGCGTGCTGGTCGGCCTCGGAGTACACGGCCACTGTGTGGATGCCCAGCCGGCGCGCGGTGCGGATCACCCGACAGGCGATCTCGCCGCGGTTGGCAATGAGGATCTTGTCGAACATGGGTGCGGATCTCCGGTCTCGGCCGCGGGGTTCATTCGAGGGGCGCGGGCGCCGCGGGGGTTCGTCGGCGCTCACATGCGGAACACGCCGAAGCGGGATTCCCCGATGGGGCGGTTGAGGGACGCCGAGATACCGAGCGCCAGCACCATGCGGCTCTCCGCCGGGTCGATGATGCCGTCGTCCCAGATCCGCGCCGAGGCGTAGTACGGGTGGCCCTGGCGGTCGTAGAGCTCGATGGTGGGGCGCTTGAATTCGGCCTCCTCCTCCAGGCTCCAGGTTTCGCCGCGGGCTTCCAGTTGCTCGCGCTTGACCTGGGCGAGCACGCCCGCGGCCTGCTCGCCACCCATCACCGAGATGCGCGCGTTGGGCCACATGAACAGCAGCCGGGGGTCGTAGGAGCGCCCGCACATGCCGTAGTTGCCGGCGCCGAAGGAGCCGCCGATGATCAGGGTGAACTTGGGCACCTGGGCGCAGGACACCGCGGTGACCATCTTGGCGCCGTGCTTGGCGATGCCGCCGGCCTCGTACTGGCGGCCGACCATGAAGCCGGTGATGTTCTGCAAAAACACCAGCGGAATCCGCCGCTGGGCGCACAACTCGATGAAGTGGGCGCCCTTCTGGGCCGACTCGCTGAACAGGATGCCGTTGTTGCCCAGGATGCCCACCGGATAGCCGTGGATGCGCGCGAAGCCGCACACCAATGTGGTGCCGAACAGGGCCTTGAATTCGTCGAAGTCGGAGTCGTCGACGATGCGCGCGATCACCTCGCGCACATCGTAGGGCTGGCGCGGGTCGCGGGGCACGATGCCGTGGATCTCCGCCGGGTCGTAGCGCGGCGGCGCCGGCGGGCGCAGGTCGATGTCGATGGGCTTGACGCGGTTGAGGCGCGCCACCGCCTGGCGCGCGAGCTGTAGGGCGTGGCGGTCGTCGCGGGCGTAGTGGTCGGTGACACCCGAGGTGCGGCAGTGGACGTCGGCGCCGCCCAGGTCCTCGGCGCTGACGATCTCGCCGGTGGCGGCGCGCACCAGCGGCGGCCCGCCCAGGAAGATGGTGCCCTGCTGGCGGACGATGATGGATTCATCGGCCATGGCCGGCAGGTAGGCGCCGCCCGCGGTGCAGGAGCCCATCACCACCGCGATCTGGGGAATGCCCTTGGAGGACATCACCGCCTCGTTGTAGAAGCTGCGGCCGAAGTGGTTGCGGTCGGGGAACACCTGCGCCTGCATGGGCAGGAAGGCGCCGCCGGAATCCACCAGGTAGATGCAGGGCAGGTGGTTCTCCTCGGCGATGGCCTGGGCGCGGAGCTGCTTGGTGACCGTGATCGGGTAGTAGGTGCCGCCCTTGACCGTGGCGTCGTTGCAGATGATCACGCATTCCCGGCCGGAGACCCGGCCGATGCCGGTGATGATGCCGGCGCCGGGCACGAAGTCGTCGTACACCTCCCAGGCGGCGAGCTGGGAGAATTCCAGAAAGGGCGCGCCCGGATCGAGCAGCGCCTGCACCCGGTCGCGGGGGAGCAGCTTGCCGCGCGCCACATGGCGCTCGCGGGACTTCTCGCCGCCGCCCTGTTTGATCAGCTCGACTTTCTCGCGCAGATCGGCGAGCAGGGCCTGCATCTGGCGGCGATTCTCCTGGAAGTCTTCGCTGCGCGTATTGAGTTTGGACTGGATGGCGGGCATGGGCTCAGCTTTTGGGTTGCAGGATCTTGGGGAAGGTGGCGCGGTGGAAGCCGTTGTAGGCTTGGTTGTTGCGCTGGGCGCGCTGGATCTTGCGGGCCAGCGGCGAGCTCAGGCACAGCGAGCTGCCGCCGTCGACCTTCACCGTGGTGCCGTTGATGTAGCTGGCGCCCTCCGAGAGCAGGAAGCACACCGCCGAGCTCACCTCGGATTCGGTGCCCACCCGGTTGAGCGGCACCGACTCGTGAAAATGGGGAATGCATTCGAGCATTTCCGGGTCTTCGTAGGTATCCAGGCCGGAGGAGGCCAGATACCCGGGCGCCACGGCGTTGACCCGCACCCCGGCGTAGGCCCACTCGATGGCCATGGTCATGGTGAGGTTCTCCATGCCGGCGCGGGCGGCGCCCGAGTGCGCCATGCGCGGCATGCCGCCGAAGTAGTCGGCGGTGATGTTGACGATGGCGCCGCCGTGCTCCTTCATCGAGCGCAGGAACACCGCCTTGGAGACCAGGAAGCCGCCCAGCAGGTTGGTGCGCACCACGGCGAGAAAACCGTTGGCGCTGATGTTTTCGAGATCGGCCGGGAACTGGCCGCCGGCGTTGTTGACCAGGCCGTGGATGGGGCCGTGGTCGGCGACGAAGCGTTCGATCACGGCGTTGACCGCGGCGTCGTCGCGGATGTCGGCGCAGCCGTAGTCGCACACCGCACCGGGGTTGTCGTCCTCGATCTCCGCCTTGACCGCGGCGAGCTTGGCCTCGGTGCGGCCGATCATCAGGATCCGGGCGCCGAGCGCCGCCAGTTCGTGGGCGATGCAGCGGCCGAAGCCGCTGCCGGCGCCGGTGACCAGGATGGTTTTGCCGGCGAACAGGCCGGGCTTGAACACCGAGTTGTAGGGCATGCGGCACTTCCCCCCGCGCGTGGCGCGTGTCATCTCGTGATTATCTGCCCGGCACACACAGATGTCGGGTCAACGCGACAGGTGTCGCCGCGCGCCGCGGAAGGCGCGCTCGCGGATCAGGCACGCCAGTGCTTGATCCGGCGTGTCTGCACAAGCCCGGAGGGACTTGTGCAGACCTTGAAAAGCCGTCAGCGGCTTTCCGCGAACAGCTCCCGGCCGATCAGCATGCGGCGGATCTCCGAAGTGCCGGCGCCGATCTCGTAGAGCTTGGCGTCGCGCAGCAGGCGGCCGGTCGGGTAGTCGTTGATGTAGCCGTTGCCGCCCAGGCACTGGATCGCCTGCAGCGCCATCTGGGTGGCGCGCTCGGCGGTGTAGAGGATCACCGCGGCGGCGTCCTTGCGCGAGTCCTCGCCCCGGTCGCAGGCTCTGGCGACCGCGTAGAGATAGGCGCGCGAGGTGTTGAGATCGACGTACATGTCGGCGAGCTTGCCCTGCATGAACTGGAATTCGCCGATCGGCTGGTCGAACTGGCGCCGCTCGTGCGCATAGGGCAGCACGATGTCCAGGCAGGCCTGCATGATGCCCACCGGACCGCCGGAGAGCACGGTGCGCTCATAGTCGAGCCCGGACATCAGTACGCGCACGCCCTCGTTCTCGCGGCCGAGGATGTTTTCCGCCGGCACCGCGCAGTCCTCGAACACCAGCTCGCCGGTGTTGGAGCCGCGCATGCCCAGCTTGTCGAGCTTCTGCGCGCGGCTGAAACCCGGGTAATCGCGCTCGACGAGGAACGCGGTGATGCCCTTGGAGCCGGCGCCGGGGTCGGTCTTGGCGTAGATCACATAGACGTCGGCATCCGGGCCGTTGGTGATCCACATCTTGTTGCCGTTGAGGATATAGCGGTCGCCCCTGCGCTCGGCGCGCAGTTTCATGCTCACCACATCGGAACCGGCGCCGGGCTCGCTCATCGCGAGCGCGCCAATGTGTTCGCCGGAACAGAGTTTGGGCAGGTACTTGGCCTTCTGCTCCGGGCTACCGTTCTTGTGGATCTGGTTGACGCACAGGTTGGAGTGGGCGGCGTAGGAGAGCCCCACCGCGGCCGAGGCGCGGGAGATCTCCTCCATGGCCACCACATGGGCCAGATAGCCCATGCCGGAGCCGCCGAATTCCTCTTCCGCAGTGATGCCCAGGAGCCCCAGGTCGCCGAACTTGCGCCACAGGTCGCGGGGAAAGTCGTTGGCGCGGTCGATGGCTTCGGCGCGGGGGGCGATTTCCTGTTGGGCGAAGCGGTGCACCGTGTCGCGCAGTTGATCGATCTCCGGGCCGAGATCGAAGTTGAGGCTCTTGAACGAGGTAGGCATTGTCGTCCCGCGGCGGTTGGCCGCGGGACTATAACCAAGCCCGGGCGGGCGGGCAATTTGCCGGCCCGGCGGATGCGCTGCGCTTGTCCGCCCTGCGATTGGCTTGGCGGCGTGTTCTCGTAGGTCGGATCAGCCGCGCAGCGGCGCATCCGATAATCCCGGCCGCCAGCGTCATTTCGCCGTCAAGGCATTTTTACGACACCGGCATGCCCCCGTAGCAAAGGCGGTCAGCGGCGGCCGGCGGGCCGGGGTTGCACCGTCCAGCGGGTCATCATGCCCGCGCTCATGTGGTCGCCGACATGGCAGTGGTACAGCCAGGTGCCCGGGTTGTCGGCGACCATGTCCACCGACACCATGGAGGCGGGCAGCAGTTCTACCACGTCGGTGCGCCGGCCGTGCTCGAGGACCGTCTCGCCGTGCCAGTGGGCGGTGTGCAGGTCCACCTCCGAGCCCAGCGCCACCAGATGCCAGCGCACCCGCTCGCCCTGCACGGCTTCGAGACCCTGCAGGTTGCCGAAGATGTAGCCGTTCATGGCGTGCTTGAGGCCGCCCTCCTCGCCGTCCTCCTCGTCGAACACCATGAACAGGGTGGTGAAATCGCGATCGACATCCCGGGGACGGGGATCCTGCGGCGATCTGGCAAAACCCTTGCGGGTCACCACGAGGGTGCCGATCAGGCCCTGGTAGATATCGTCGACGTGATCCACGTGGGAGTGGTACAGCCAGACGACCGATGAGGGATCCGCGGGCCCGGGGCCGGCTTCCCGGTCCACCTCCCAGGTGTAGGTGTAGCTCTCCCCCGGGGCGATGCTCGCCCCGGCGCCGCGGTGGTCGGCCCCGTCGTTGTCCTCGTCGTAACGCAGGCCGTGGGGGTGCATGGAAAACGGGCGGTCGGCAGCGTTGCGAAAGTGCACCTTCAGGGTGTCGCCCACCTCGGCGCGCAGCTCGGGCCCGAGGATGCCCCGCCAGCGGGGCTGCTCGATGGGGGTCTGGTAGCTGCCATCGGTGTAGCCGACATACCGGTACTTGGGATAGCTGAGGCGCTCGCCCCAGGGGCCCAGGTCGGCGCCCGGATGCAGCAGGTTTCCCGCCGGCGCGTAGTTCCAGGTGACCGGCTCGGCGGCGACCCAATACTCCCGCACCTGGCCGGCGCCGGCGGCTGGCGGCAGGGCAGCGATCGGCAGGAGCAGTATGGCACGGAGCATGTTCTTCATCGGGTCGATCCGCTGGAGTCGGCTGAAACCATGGGCGGCGATTGTAGAGGCGCCCTTGATCTGCATCAAATGATAATTAGTTGCATTAGCATTTGGCAATGGCTAGACTCCCCCGCCGGGGCCGTCCCGGGACGCGGATCCCGGCCGGTTCGCCAGGCTTTGCCATCACCCCAACACAACCTGAGGAAGCTCCAAATGAAGAAATCCCTACTGGCCGCCGCGGTGGCGGCAGCGGTTGCGGCGCCGGGGCTGGCGGCCGCACCGGCGGCCACCACCGAGCCGACCCTGGCGGAAGTGCTGCGCCTGCTCCAGCAGCAGCAGGCGGAAATCGAGGCGCTGAAGGCGCGCCTGCGCGAGACCGACACCAGGGTCGAGGAAACCGCCTCTGCGGTGGAGGCCACCGCCAGCGCCGTGGAGACCGCCACCCAGCGCAGCGAGACCTATGCCAAGGTGGCCGACTGGGCGGAGCGCACCCAGATCGGCGGTTACGGCGAGATCCACTACAACAACAAGGAAAACGGCGGGACCGACGAGATCGACGCCCACCGCTTCGTGATGTATCTGGCGCACGATTTCAACGACCGGGTGCGGTTCTTCTCCGAGATCGAGCTGGAACACTCACTGTCCGGCGAGGGCAAGCCCGGCGAGGTGGAGCTGGAGCAGGCCTATATCGAATGGGATTACGCCGACCACCACAGCGCCAAATTCGGCCTGTTCCTGGTGCCGGTGGGCATCCTCAACGAGACCCATGAGCCCGATACTTTCTATGGCGTCGAGCGCAACAATGTGGAGAGCCGGATCATCCCTTCCACCTGGTGGGAGTCCGGGGTGATGCTGGGCGGCGAGATCGCGCCGGGCCTACGCTACGATGTGGGCGCGCACAGCGGCCTGGAAACCGACGCCTTCGACATCCGCGGCGGGCGGCAGAAGTCGGCGCAGGCCACCGCCGAGGAATTCGCCTACACCGGGCGCCTCAAGTACACCGGGGTCGCCGGGCTCGAGCTGGCCGCCGCGATCGACTATCAGGAGGATCTGCTGCAGGGCCAGGTCGCCGGCGCCGACAACGCCAGCGGGCTGCTCTACGAGACCCACGCCGTCTACCAGGCCGGGCCGTTCGGGCTGCGCGCCCTCTATGCCCAGTGGGACATCGACGGCGATCAGGCGCAAGCCGCCGGCCGCGACGAGCAGAAGGGCTGGTATGTGGAACCCTCCTGGCGCCTGACGCCCAAGCTCGGGGTTTTCACCCGCTTCAGCGAATGGGATATCCGGGCGGGTGACAGCGCCGACAGCGAAGTGGAACAATTCGACTTCGGGTTCAACTACTGGCTGGTAGAGAACGTGGTACTCAAGGCGGACTGGAGCGACCAGCAGAACGGTACCGGCGACGGCTTCAACCTGGGCCTCGGCTGGAGCTTCTGACCCCTTGTCGTCGCGCCGCTCTCCCACCGGCCAACCGGCAGCAGGATCCTGGGCGCTGGCCGTTGCGGCCCTGCTGCTGGCGTGGCCCCTGGCGGGTGGGGCGCGCGGCGTCTACCTGACTGCGGAGGAATTCCTGGCCCAGGCGTTTGGCTCCGCCGCGCCGCAGCCCGCCACCCTGTGGCTGTCGGAAGACGTCAAACGCCGGGCCACCGCGATCCTCGACCACCCGCCCGCGCAACTGCGCGTGCGCTACTGGCGCGCCGGCGGGCGCACCGCCTGGATTCTCGACGAGATCGGCAAGACCCATCCGATCACCATCGGCACCGTGGTGGAAGATGGCGCGATCGTCGCGATCCGGGTGCTGGAATTCCGCGAATCCCGCGGCAGCGAGGTGCGCCTGCCGTTCTTCACCGAACAGTTCGCGGGGATCCGGCTGCGCGGGGACGACGCCCGGCAGCTCGACCACCCCATCGACGGGATCACCGGCGCCACCCTGTCGGTGAGAGCGATGCGCAAGGTGGCGCGGCTGGCCCTGCTGTTTCACCAGGAAGTGATGGATGGCGGCCGCTGAGCCGGGCGAGGCCGCACTCCGGCGCTGGCACCGGCGGCTCGGAGTGGCCGCCGCCCTGTTCTTGGTGCTGCTCGCCTTCACCGGATTCGCGCTCAACCATGTCGCGGCCCTGCAACTCGATCGCCTGGTGATTCGCTCGCCCCTGGTGCTGCGCTGGTACGGCGTCGAACTGCCGGAGCGCATCGAAGGGTTCGCGGTCGGCGAACACTGGCTGAGCCGGGTCGGGGAAGGGCTGTTCCTCGACCGGGTCCAGGTAGCCACCTGCGGCAGCCGGCTGGTGGGCGCGGTGCGGTTCGGCGAGGAACTGGCGGCGGCCTGCGAACAGGAGCTGTTGCTGTTCACCGCCGACGGACTGCTGGTGGACCGGATCGACGCCACCTATCGCCTGCCGGTGCCGCTGGAAACCCTGGGCGTCGCCGGCGGGCAACTGGCGCTGCGCGCCAAGGGTCAGGCGCTGCGGGTGGAACCCGAGGCGCCGGCGTTCATTCCGCTCGCCGACGCCGAGGTCGCCTGGGCCCGCCCGCAACCCCTGCCGGAGACCCTGGTGGCGGCGCTCGCGCCCTTCGCCGCCGGCGATGAAATCACCCTCGAACGCCTGGTGCTCGATCTGCACAGCGGGCGCCTGCTGGGACTCCACGGCGTCTGGCTGATGGATGCGGTGGCCCTGGCCATGGTGATCCTGGCCCTGAGCGGGCTCGCCTCCTGGCGCAACGGCCTGCGCCGACCGCGCTGACCGGCGGGAGCCGGGCGCCGGGGCGGCCACCCGGTGGCGGGACCTGCAACCACGGACGCCCCCGCGAGAAGCACGAACGCAGCCTGGTCGCGCCCGCCCACCCGGCCGCGGCGACCAGGGCCTTTGGCAAGCTGCCCGTGAAGGTCAACGCAATTTGCGGACGGGTTCCTGGCCACTTCCGGCGACCGCCAAAACCGGGAGAATTACCCCGCCGTTCGTTCCAAGCGCCGAGGAGACGCCGGCTCTCGAAGCGGCTTAGACTACGCGCGGAGACCCTGGGTGTCGGGAAATACAAAACCTGTACAAGCGGTTCGGGCTCGAAGACGGACTTCGGCAACCGGCTCACACACAGTATTCAATACAGATCCGTACACCTCGGATGCCGCCTCGCTGACTTCCGCCTCCCGCAGCGCCGCGACAGTCCGCGCCTCAGCGAACCGTTTCTTCTTTCACGCGCCACCCCGGTCAATGCGTCCGCAACCAGCACATCAACCGGTCGCGACCCCAAGAGGCAGGTCTTTACGGCTTGCGCAGGCCGCTCCTCGCCGCTGGCCGACCATTGCCACCGAGCGCCTTGACCAGGTTGACACCGGCCGTGTAGCGGGCCAGCTGCGCCTGCACCAGGCCATCGTCGGCAGACAGCTTCGAGCGCTGGGTGTCCAGCACGGTCAGCAGGTCTTCGGCACCGGCGCGATAACGGGCCTGCGCCAGGCGCAGCGCCTCGGCGGCCTGCTCCGCGGTATGCCGCAACAGCTCGGCGCGTTGCGCATTGGCGTTGAGACCGGCGAGGCTGTCGGCGACTTCCTGCAGACTGATCAGCACGGTTTGCGCATAGTCCTCGACCAGCTCCTGGCGCGCGGCCTCGCTGAAGCGCACGCCGGCCCGCAGGCTGCCGCCGTCGAACAGCGTCTGCGCCAGCGAACCGGCAACAGACGCCAGGCTGGTCGCGCCGCCGCCGATCAGGCCGGCGACGCCGGCCGACGCGGACAGATCCAGGCTCGGATAGAGCGCGGCACGCGCCGCGCCGATGTCCGCATCGGCGGCGATCAGCCGCGCCTCGGCGGCGCGGATGTCCGGGCGCCGGCTCAGCAGCTCGGCGGGCTCGCCGGCGGCCACAACCGGCAGCTGCAGGGCGGCCAGAGACTCTCCCGCGACGACGAAACCCTGCGGCGCCTGTCCGAGCAATACCGCCAGCGCGTGCCGGGTCTGCTTCAGGCTCAGCTCCAGTGCCGGGATTTCGGCCTGGCTGGCCAGCAGCGCGGTGCGCTGCTGCGCCAGGTCCAGTGCGGTGGCCGCGCCAGCGTTGAATCTGGCCTGCACCAGGTGCATCAGCTGCTGCGCGACCTCGACGTTCCGCTGCGCGATGGCGACGCGGTCTTTCAGCGCCAATACCTGGAAGTAGGTGGCCGCGACTTCCGATTGCAGCACCAGCTCGAGCGAGGCGCGATCGTAGATGCTGGCCGCCAGATCCGCCTGTGCCGCCTTCGCGCCCGCGGCATTGCCGCCCCAGAGGTCCACCTCATAGTTCACCGCAAGCAGCGCCTGCCCATCTTCGGACCTCGACGTCTGGCCGTCGCGTTCCCTGCGGTCATGGCTCGCCGAGGCCGAAAGGCCGGCGCCCGGCAGCAGTGCCGAGCGCGCGATGCGAGCCGCTGCCCGCGCCTGCTCGATGCGCGCGAGGGCAGCGCCGAGATCGTGGTTGGCCGCCAGCGCCGCCTTCATCAGCGCGTCCAGCTCGGCGCTGCCGTAGGCGCGCCACCACTGGATCTCGATCGCCGGGGCGTCGGCGGCCGGCGCATCCTGCCATGCGGCGGGCAGCGCGACCTCTGGTTGCTGGTAGGCCGGCGTGAGGCTGCAGGCGCCGAGCATTGCAGCCAGGGCCGCGGCGGCAACGAGCACCATCGGACGGAACATCGTTTTCATCTTCAATCCGAAGCCAGGGCCGCGACCGGGTCCATGTACGCCGCCTTGCGCGCCGGCAGGTAGCCGAACAGCAGGCCGGTCAGAAACGCCGAGGCGAAGGCGAGCACCGCCGGCGCCACCGTGAACACGACCTTGCTGCCGAAACTCTCGACCGCCAGCCCGGCGACGATGCCCGTGGCGACGCCGACCAGTCCGCCGATGCCGCAGACGACCAGCGCCTCGGTATTGAACTGCAGGAGGATGTTGCCGCGCCGCGCGCCGGTGGCCATGCGCAAGCCGATCTCGCGCGTCCGTTCGGTGACATTGACGAGCATGATGTTCATCACCCCTATGCCGCCGACCAGCAGCGAGATCGCGGCGACGGCGCCGAGCAGCACGGTCAGCGTGTTCTGCGTCGCCTCGACGGTCTCCATCAGCGAGGCCGTGCTGCGCACCTGGAAATCCTGGGTGCCGTGGCGCGCGAGCAGCAGGTTCTCGATCGCCGTCTGGGTGCCGTCGGAGACGTCCGCCGAGGCGATCTTGACGTTGAGCGAATCCAGGTACTGCTGGCCGAACAGGCGGATGAAGCCGGTGGACAGCGGTACCAGGGCAATGTCGTCCATGTCGCTGCCGAAGGCGTTGGCGCCCTTGGGCGCGAGCACGCCGATGATTTCGAACGGCACGTTGCCGATCAGCACGTATTGGCCGACCACATCACCGCCATTCGGGAACAAGGCGTCGGCCGCAGTCTTGCCGAGCACGACCACGGGCGCATAGCCGTCGACATCCTCCTGCGTGATGAAGCTGCCGCTGGCCATCTGCCAGTCCTGCGTCTGCCGGAAACTCGGCCACACCCCGGTCACGATGCTGCGCGCATCGACGTTGCCATGGCGCAAAGTGGCGGTCGTGCGCCGCTCCGGGGAGACGTACTCGACGTGATCGAGCGTCGCGATCTCGCGCGCGTCGGCAGGCACCAGGGTCGTCGGATCGACGCCGCGCACGCCCGGTGCGCCCGGGCGCACCAGCAGCAGGTTCGTCCCCATCGATTCGATGCGTTCGAGCACGTCCTGTTTGGAGCCGTTGCCGATCGCCAGCATGGTCACCACCGCGGCGACGCCGACCACCACGCCGAGCAGTGTCAGCGCGCTGCGGAACAGGTTAACGCGCAGCGAGCGCAGGGCCATCTTCACCGCCTCCGAGAGCTGCGCGAGCCAGTCGGGCTCGCGCGCGCGGCCGTGGATCTTGAGCCCGCCGCCGCCAACACCTGCCAGCGCCCCGGAATCCGCGATCACGCAGCCGTCCTTGATCTGGATGACGCGCTGCGCGTGCGCGGCAACCTGGGCGTCATGGGTGATCAGGATGATCGTGTGGCCCTGGGCATGCAGCGACTTGAGCAGTTGCAGCACTTCCTCGCCGCTGCGGCTGTCGAGCGCGCCGGTCGGCTCGTCGGCGAGGATCACTTCGGCACCGTTCGTCAGCGCGCGTGCGATGGATACGCGCTGCTGCTGCCCGCCGGAAAGCTGGCCGGGCCGATGCTGCGCGCGCTCGCCCAGCCCCAGTTGCGCCAGCAACTGCTGCGCACGCTGGGCACGCTCGCGCCGGCCCAGCCCGGCATAGATCGCCGGCAGCTCGACGTTCTCGGCCGCCGTCGCAGTGCCGAGCAGATTGTAGCGCTGGAAGACAAATCCAAAGGTGTCACGGCGCAGCGCCGCCAGCGCATCGGCCGACAGGCTGGCGACGTCGGTGCCGCGCACTTCGTAGCGACCCGCCGTCGGCCGGTCGAGACAGCCGAGGATGTTCATCAGGGTCGACTTGCCGGAACCGGACTGGCCCATGATCGCAACGAACTCTCCGGCGGCGATCTCGAGCGACACGCCGTCGAGCGCGCGCACGACCGACTCACCGTTGACGTAGTGGCGGGAGACCTGTTCGAGGCGCAGCAGCGGCGCCAACCGCGGCGAACCTGACGGCGGCGCCGAGGCCTGTATCCGTCGGCTGCCCGTACTCACAGGTGCGGCCCCATCATGCGCGCCCCCCGCCGCTGCGCCTGCGCCGCCGGGGCGCTGCCGGCAGCGAGCACGACGCGCTCGCCGACCGCCAGGCCCGAAACGATCTCGGCCGAGGTGCGGTTGGCGACGCCGATCTGCACCTGCCGCTGCTCGGGCCCCTTGGGCGTCATCACGGTCGCGCGGTAGATACCGCGACCGGCGCCCGGGTCCGCCTGCAACGCGCTCATCGGCGCCAGCGGCACGCCGTGCGCCTCACCGAGCACGAAGAAAGTCTGCACGGTCATCGAGGGCAACAGCAGCGACTCCTTGTTCTCGACGTCGACCAGCACGTTGTAGAGCACCACGTCGTTGGTGACCTCCGGCGTCGGCTGTACCTGGCGCACCTGCCCTTGCCAGCGCCGCTGCGGCATACCCAGGGTTGTGAAATAAACCGGCATGCCGGGCTCGATCTTGTTGACGTCGGCTTCCGCCACCTGCGCCCATACGGTCATGATTTCGAGGTTGGCGACCTGCACGATCACCGGCGTCGACTGGTTGGCGTTGACCGTCTGACCCTCGAGCGTCGTCTGCGACACGATGGTGCCGTCGATCGGTGCATAGATCTTGGTGTAGCCGAGATTGGCCAGGTCACCTTCGAGCGTCGCCTCGGCAGCCTTGATCTGCGCCCGGGTCGCTGCGACCTTGGCCGTGGCGACCTTGAACGTGGCTGCGGCTTGGTCGACCGTGTCCTGGCTGACGGCGAATTCGCGGAGCATGTCCCGATTGCGCACCAGCTGCTGGCGCGACAGCTCGGCTTCGGCGAGCTGCTGGCCGAGCTGGGCCTGGAGGTTCTCCAGGTTGGCGCGGTCTTTGCGGACGGTGGACTCATAGCGCGTCGGGTCGATCTCGGCGATCAGATCGCCCTTGATCACGCGATCGCCGATCTCGACATGCACCTTCTGCAGCTGGCCGGATACCTGTGTGCCGACATCGACATACACCTTTGGCTTGAGCGAACCGACCGCGGTCACCGTCTTCTCGATGTCGCCGAGCTCGACCAGCGCGGTCGGCAGCTGGGCAGCAGGGTCATCGGCGAACAGCAAGCGTGGACCGAGCCATGCAACAGTGGCGGCGACGACAACCAGCGCCAGCAACCAGGGCGTGCGCCGGCGCAACAGGTATTTCAAGCCGGTCGGGGCTGAGATTTGGGCATCCATCACTTGGGTTTCCGCTGGCGCTGAAGAAGTTTGTGCGCTGATGACCACCTACGATGGACCGCGAATGTGCAGCGATTTTGGAGACAGTGTGAAAATTCGTTGGTCGCCAAGCGGCGGAGCCGATTCGACGCGGATCGCGGGCTATACTGGCACCGATGAAGCTTGGCATTACAGCGCGTTTATTCCTGGCCGTGCTGGCGACCAATGTGCTGGTCGCCGTGGCGATGGGCGCGTCGACGCGCTTCAGCTTTACGCGCGGTTTTCTCGGCTACATCAATGAGCAGGGCATCGAGCGCGTCGACAGCCTGGTGCCGGTGATGGCCACGGCCTACACCGAGCACGGCGGCTGGGACTTTCTGCGCGGCAATCCGCGGCAGTGGTTCCGGCTCATACGATCGCGTCCAGCCGGCGACGAATCGGCGCCGCCGCAGATCTCTCGCCGCACGGTCGACCGGCCCGGCGATGACACCGCCGACGATTCCGAGCAGCGCATGATCATCGTCTCCGATCTGACCGGCGTGCTGCGGCGCATCACGCTGGTCGACGCCGAGCGGCGCTTCGTCGTCGGCAACCCCGAGCCAAGCCTGGAGAACGACAGCGAGACCATCGAGCGCGCCATCATCGTCGGCGGGCAAACGGTCGGCTGGCTGCAGCTGCTGCCGTTTTAGGAAGTCACCTCCGGCGCCGAGCTGCGTTTCCAGCAGCAACAGCTGCGCTCGATCTGGCTGATCGCGCTGCTGGCTGTCGCACTCGCCGCGCTGGTCGCGGTCGGGCTGGCGTGCGGTTTCCTGGCGCCGATCAAGCGCATCGCGCAGGCCACGCACCGGCTCGTTGCCGGCCACTACGGCGACCGCATCACCGCCGGCGGCAACGACAAGCTCGGCAGGCTGGCAGTGGATTTCAACGCCCTGGCGCGCACGCTGGAACGCAACGAGCAAATGCGACGAAGCTTCATGGCGGATATCTCCCACGAGTTGCGCACACCGCTGGCGATCCTGCGCGCCGAGGTCGAGGCGCTCGAAGACGGCGTGCGTCCGCTGTCGCGCGAAGCCGTCGGTGCACTGCTCAAGGGCATCGAGACCCTCGGCAAGCTGGTCGACGACCTCAACGAGCTGTCGCTGGCGGATGCCGGCGCACTGAGCTATCGCAAGAGCGACATCGACTTGTGCGCGGTGTTGCGTGCCTGTCTGCAGGATTTTGCCGAGCGCCTGACCGAGCATCACATCCTCGCCGATGCCGAGCTTCCCGAAACCCCGGTCATCGTCCATGCCGACGAGCGGCGGCTGCAGCAGCTGTTCAACAACCTGCTCGAAAACGCGCTGCGCTATACCGATGCCGGCGGGCGGATCCAGTTGCGCCTGCGCGAGCGGAACGGACAGGTGCAGATCGACCTGCAGGATTCGCCGCCGGGCGTACCCGAGGAAGCGTTACCGCACCTGTTCGAGCGCTTCTACCGCATCGAGCGCTCGCGCAGCCGCGCCGGCGGCGGTGCCGGGCTCGGCCTGGCGATCTGCCGCAACATCATCGACGCGCATGGCGGCAGCATCGGCGCCCGGCCCTCGCCGCTCGGTGGTCTGTGGGTGTGGCTACGGCTGCCGGCAAGGTCACCGTGAGCGCACAGGCGGCGATGATCATGATCGTCGAGGATGAGCCGCGGCTGGCTTCGGTGCTGGGCGATTACCTGCAGACCGCGGGCTATGCCACGCGCTGGATCGCCAACGGCCGGGACGTCATCCCCCAGGCACGCGCTCGGATGCCGGACCTGTTCTTGCTCGACCTGATGCTGCCCGGCCGCGATGGCCTGGACATCTGCCGTGAGCTGCGCACGTTCACGGCGACGCCGATCGTCATGGTGACGGCGCGCGTCGAAGAGGTCGATCGCCTGATCGGGCTGGAGCTCGGTGCCGATGATTACATCTGCAAGCCGTTCAGCCCGCGCGAGATGGTCGCGCGTGTGCGCGCCATCCTGCGTCGCGTCGGCCGCGACCCGGAGCAGTCACCGGCCGCCGCCCTGCGGATCGACGACGAGCGCTACCGTGCGGAGTTCCACGGCCAGGTGCTGGATCTGACGCCGGTCGAGTTCCGGCTGCTGCGCACACTGGCCGCCGAGCCCGGACGCGTGTTCTCACGCGACCAGCTGCTCGACAAGCTTTATACCGACCACCGCGTCGTCACCGATCGCACGGTCGACAGCCATATCAAGAACCTGCGCCGCAAGCTGCAGCAGATAAACGCCGAGCACGAACTGATCCATTCGATCTACGGCGTCGGCTATAAACTGGAGCTCTGAGCGGGTGTAGACCAAAAGATTCAAAATTGGAGCCTGCTGGCGATTGAGTGGATGGAGAAGCAAGTCCTGTTGCATGCCTCAACCCGTCGCCGCACTTGCGCATGAAACAAGACCTCGTCCTGACAACGCTGGCGTGATTCGATGAATCCGTCCTTGAAGACAACCCGGACCGGGAGCGGCTGAAAAGACGATAGGCGCAAAAGCCGGTGGATCAGCGCAATCCCCCGGTCCGAGTGTTCGTTCATCACAGTCGGAACGGCCATTTGGGCCGCGCCGGAAGCACGCTGACCCGTAGTTACTTGCCATTCACTCGCTGCCAAATTCCTCGGCCGGTTGCAGCAAGGACAGCTTGCGCTTGGTACTCTCTGTCACAGCGGTCATCGAGTACTCTCCCGGTGTAGATGGATGGTCTGGCGACCGCCAATCCGCCGGAGACCCCGGTGCCCGCCCCAATCGGGCGGACTGTCGGAAAATGACTCGACCGGCTCAACAGGTCCATGGCCCAATGCGGGAACCGGCCCCGGCAGACGCAACGCAGTGGGGTTTTCCAGCCGCCGGCCGGTGCCATTTTTGCGACCGCCGGCATCAGTGGTTACCTCAAGCCACCGGCTTTCGGCCACCATTGCCCGAGGCCGGGCGCGCCCGGCCGGCACTAACACCCAATCAGAGGACCCGCCGATGGCACCGCCCGCCGAACACCTGCTCTCCGGAATCCGCATCCTCGACCTGACCCGCGCCCTGGCCGGGCCCAGTTGCACCCGCATGTTCGCCGAACTCGGCGCCGAGGTGATCAAGATCGAAGCCGCGCCACGCGGCGACATGGTGCGGGGCATCTCCCAGTTGCGCGGCCCGCGCAGCCTGTACCTGATCCAGCAGAGCCTCAACAAGAAGAGTCTGTGCGTGGACCTGCGTTCCGCCGCGGGCATGGCCCTGGTGCGCGAACTGGTGCCGCACTGCGACGCCGTGGTGGAAAACTTCAAGCCGGGAGTGATGGCCGAGATGGGGCTGGGCTACGCGGCGCTGCGCGCGCTCCGCGACGACATCATCCTCTGTTCCATCTCCGCCCTCGGCCAGACCGGCCCGCTGGCGCACAAGCCCGGCTACGATTACATCGCCCAGGCCTATTCCGGCATCACCTCGATGATCGGCGATCCCGGCCAGCCGCCGCACATCCCGCTGGCCGGGATCGGCGACGTCAGCGCCGGGGTGCACGGCGCCTTCGCCATCGCCGCGGCCCTGCTCCACCGCCAGCGCACCGGCCGCGGCCAGCACCTCGACATCGCCATCCTCGACGCCTACTACCACTGCCACGAGGTCAATGTGCACCAGTGCAGCGGCAGCGGCGGCGCCCTCCAGCCGACCCGGGCCGGGCGCCATCTGGCCTACCTGTGCCCGGCCGGGGTGTACCGGGCCACCGGCGGCGATCTGATGCTGATGGGGTTCATGCACCACTGGAAGGATCTGTGCGCCGCCATGGGCCGGCCGGAACTGGTCGCGGACCCGGACTGGGCCACGGATGCGGCGCGCCTGAAGCGGCGCGAGCAGGTGGTGGCCCGCATCGAGGCCTGGCTCGCGGAGTTTCCCGATGTCGCCAGCGCGCTGGACCGGCTCGAAGCCCACGGGGTGCCCTGCGCGCCCATCCTCAGCGTCGCCGAGACCCTGACCCACCCGCACCTGGTGGCGCGCGGCACGGTGCGCACCGTGCGCGATCCGCTGGCCGGCGAGTTCCAGATCCCGGGCATGCCCATCAAGACCTCCGAGTACCCGGCCAACGCCGACTGGCAGGCGCCGACCCTGGGCCAGCACAACCGCGCGCTGCTGCGCGATCTGCTCGGCCACAGCCCGGCGCAGATCGACGCGCTCTACGCCGCCGGGGTGCTGGTCGAGGAGCCGCCGGCGCCTGAGAAGCCGCGCGACGCCTGACAGAGCGCTGGTGAATCGTTCCAGCGCTCGGCCCGGCCGGAGGGCCGGACGCGAATGCAGCGCGCAAGGGCTTGGGGGCAGGTACCGGACCTACCCAGGACGTGCATTGCTTCACCAGCGCAGCGCCTTGTGAGAGGTGGTTCGACGGCCGGTCGCGCGCCGCTACACCGCGATGTAGCGGCGCACCACTTCCTCCTCCATGTCGGCGCCGGCGCCGGACAGCACCACCGCGCCCCGGTCCATCACCAGGTAGCGGTCGGCCAGGGCGCGGGCAAACTCGAAGTACTGCTCGACCAGCAGGATCGCCATCTCGCCGCGGTCGCGCAGCAGCGCGATCACGCCCTGAATGTCCTTGATGATCGAGGGCTGGATGCCCTCGGTGGGCTCGTCGAGGATCAGCAGCCGGGGGCGCATCACCAGGGCGCGGGCGATGGCCAGTTGCTGCTGCTGGCCGCCGGACAGGTCGCCGCCGCGCCGGCCGAGCATCTGCCGCAGCACCGGAAACAGGTCGAAGATCTCGGCGGAAATGCGCCGTTCGGCGCGCGGCAGCACGGCGAAGCCGGTCTTGAGATTTTCCAGGACCGTGAGCTGGGAAAAGATGTCCCGGCCCTGGGGCACATAGGCGATGCCGCGCCGCGCGCGCTCGTGGGGCGGCAGGTGGCTGATGTCCTGGCCGTCCCAGAGGATGCGGCCGCTGCGGATGCGCTGCTGGCCGGCCACCGCGCGCATCAGCGAGGTCTTGCCGACGCCGTTGCGGCCCATCACGCAGGCCACCTCGCCGATCCCGGCCGCAAAGCTGACCCCTCTCAGCGCCTGGCTGGCGCCGTAGAACAGGTCGATGTGGTCGATGACGAGCATGCTCAGCGCCCCAGGTAGACTTCGATCACCCGCTCGTCGGCCTGCACATGGGCCAGGGTGCCCTCGGCCAGCACATGGCCCTCGTGCAATACCGTGACCCGGCAATCGAGCGCCTTGACGAAGGTCATGTCGTGCTCGACCACCACCACCGAGTGCTGGCCGGAGATCTCGCGCAGCAGCGCCGCGGTCATCTCGGTCTCGTGGTCGGTCATGCCGGCCGCGGGCTCGTCGATCAGCAGCAGGTCCGGCGACTGGGCGAGCAGCATGCCGATCTCCAGCCACTGCTTCTGACCGTGGGACAGCGCCCCGCCGGGCCGCTCGGCCAGGGCCGCGAGGCCGACGCGCGCCAGGATCGCGGCCATCTGCTCCCGCTCCGCCGCGGTTCTGGAATGCAGCAGGGTGGTGAACACGCCGCGCTCGCCGGCGAGCGCCAGCTCGAGATTCTCCCAGACGCTCAGGCTTTCGATCACGGTGGGCTTCTGGAACTTGCGGCCGATCCCCAGGCGCGCGATCTCCGCCTCGTCGTGGCGGGTGAGGTCGACGGTGTCGCGGAAGAACACCTGGCCCTCGGTGGGCCGGACCTTGCCGGTCACCACGTCCATGAAGGTGGTCTTGCCGGCGCCGTTGGGGCCGATGATGGCGCGCAGTTCGCCGGGCGCGATGGCCAGCGACAGCTCGCGCAGCGCCTTGAAGCCGTCGAACGACACCGTCACCCCCTCCAGATAGAGGATGTTGGTGGGCAGGTGGTGGTGGGCTTCGATCACGGCGCGCCCTCCTCCGCGCCGGCGGCCGGGGCCGAGGCGGCCGGCGGCGGTCCCGGCGGACGGGCGCGGCCGCGCAGCAGGCCGACCACGCCGCGGGGGAAGAACAGGGTGGAGACCACGAACAGCCCGCCGAGCAGAAACAGCCAGATCTCGGGAAAGGCGCCGGTGAACCAGGTCTTGCCGTAGTTCACCAGCAGGGCGCCGACGATGGCCCCGTACAGGCAGCCGCGGCCGCCGACCGCCACCCAGACCACGATCTCGATGGACGCCAGGGGCGCGAATTCGCCGGGGTTGATGATGCCCACCTGGGGCACATAGAGCGCGCCGGCGATGCCGGCCAGCATGGCGCTGAGCACGAACACGAACAGCTTGTAGTGCTCGACGCGGTAGCCCAGAAAGCGGGTGCGGCTCTCGGCCTCGCGCACCGCCACCAGCACCCGGCCCAGGCGCGAGTCGACCACCCGCCGGCAGAGCAGGTAGCCGCCGATCAGCGCCAGGCCGGAGCAGACGAAGAGCGCGTTCTTGGTGCCGTTGGCGGCCAGGCTGAAGCCCAGCAGGTCCTTGAAATCGGTCAGGCCGTTGTTGCCGCCGAAGCCCATGTCGTTGCGGAAGAACGCCAGCATCAGCGCGTAGGTCAGCGCCTGGGTGATGATCGACAGATAGACGCCGGTGACCCGCGAGCGGAACGCGAACCAGCCGAAGGCGAAGGCCAGGGCACCGGGCACCAGCACCACCATCAGTGCGGCGAAGGCGAAGCTGTCGAAGCCGTACCAGTACCAGGGCAGTTCCGGCCAGTTCAGAAACACCATGAAATCCGGCAGCACCGGGTGCCCGTAGACGCCGCGCTCGCCGATCTGGCGCATCAGGTACATGCCCATGGCGTAGCCGCCGAGGGCGAAGAAGGCGCCGTGGCCGAGGCTGAGGATGCCGGCGTAGCCCCACACCAGGTCGAGCGCCAGGGCGAGCAGCGCCAGACAGAGGTACTTGCCCAGCAGCGACACCCAGTAACTGGACAGATGCAGCGCCGCATCGGCCGGCACCAGCAGATTCAGCACCGGCACCACCAGGAGCACTGCGGCGATGCCGCCGACCAGCCAGCGGCTCGCGGTATCGGACCACAGCGAGGATCGAGCGGAAGCGGTCAAGGATCAGTCCTCCACGAACCGCCCCTTGAGGGCGAACAGCCCGCGGGGACGCCGCTGGATGAACAGGATCACGAATATCAGGATCAGGATCTTGGCCAGCACCGCCCCGGCCAGGGGCTCGGCGAACTTGGTCACCACGCCCAGCCCCATGGCCGCCACGAAGGTGCCGAGCAGGTTGCCGACCCCGCCGAACACCACCACCAGGAAGGAGTCGATGATGTAGGACTGGCCCAGGTTGGGGCCGACATTGGTCAACTGGCTCAGGGCCACGCCGGCGATCCCGGCGATGCCCGAGCCCAAGCCGAAGGTCAGCGCATCGACCCGGCCGGTGCGAATGCCCATGGAGCTGGCCATGGCCCGGTTCTGGGTCACCGCGCGCATCTGCAGGCCGATCGGCGTCCTGCGCAGCAGCGCGACCAGGGACACCAGCATCCCCAGCGCGAACAGGACGATGTACAGCCGGTTGTAGGTCAGCGACAGCATGCCGTTGATCTCCCAGGAACCGCTCAGCCACTGGGGCGTCACCACCGATTTGTTGAGCGGCGAGAAAATGCTGCGCACCAGTTGCTGCAGGATCAGGCTGATGCCGAAGGTGGCGAGCAGGGTCTCCAGCGGCCGGCCGTAGAGAAAGCGGATCACGCCGCGCTCGATGGCGATGCCGACCAGGCCCGAGACCAGGAAGGCCGCGGGCACCGCCACCGCCAGGGAGAGTTCGATGTGATCGGGCATCAGCAGTTGCACCACATAGGTGGTGTAGGCGCCGAGCATGATCATCTCGCCGTGGGCCATGTTGATCACGCCCATCACCCCGAAGGTGATCGCCAGGCCCACCGCGGCGAGCAGCAGCACCGAGCCCAGGCTCAGGCCGAAGAACAGATCGCCCAGGAAGGCGAACCACTGCTCCCGCGCCTGCAGCGAGCGCACGGCCTCGGCGAGCACCGCGCCGACCTCGGGATCCGGTTCCTCGGCCGCGCGCTGTTGGAGCAGCGTGAGGATGGCCTTGTCGCTGTGCTCGGCCAGCACCCGGACCGCCGCACTGCGCACCCCGGGATCGGGGTCGGCCAGTTGCACACTGGCCAGCGCGGTGCGCAGCGCCCGGCGCACTTGCGGATGCTGCTCGGCGGCGGTCACCTGTTCCAGGATCGGCACCAGGGTCGGGGCCGCCGCTCCGGTCAGGGTGCGGGCGGCCTCGGCGCGCACCCCGGGGTCGGGATCCCGCAGCCGGGTGACCGCAAGCAGCGGGCGCAGGGCGCTGCGCAGGCTGTTGTTGGTGACCACCTTGCGCAACCGGCCCTGGGGCGCCCCCGCAGCGGTCGCCCCGACCAGGGGCGCCGGGGCGTCAGCACCGACGAACAGTGCGCCGGTGGCGGCATCGCGGTACAGCTCACCGGCCAGCAGGGCCTCCAGGAGTGCCGGCACCCGGGGATCGGCGACTCCGGCGAGCCGTTCGACCAGCGCCTCCTTTTCCCGAAAGCCGGCGCTGCCCAGCGCCAGGGCCAGGGATTCGAAGGTCGCCGCGGCATCCCCCGCCGGTGCCGCACCGAGCTCCGCGCCGGGGCCGGCCGCGGCCACCGCCAGCACCAGGGCAAACAGCAGTTTCATGGGCTTCCAGAACCTGTCCGTGGAGCGCCCGGCCGCAGCCGGGCACTGCCGTGATCGGGAATTCCCCGCCGGGGCCGGCGGCCAGCCGCACGGCCCGGGGGAAAGGGCTCAGAACCGCTCCCGGCCGGGTCGCCAGCCGCCAAGTGCCGCGGCCGGGCGCGCGGCCTCAGTAGTTCTGGCCCGAACAGGTCTTGGTCTCGGTGTTGTAGTTGCCGCAGTTGATCGCCGGGTCCTGCCAGTCGGCGGTGATCTTGGCGCTCTCCGGCAGATAGTCGGTCCAGGCGTCGCCCGGCACTTCCTTGTCGGTCTGCCACACCACCTCGAACTGCCCGTCCGCCTGGATCTCGCCGATCAGCACCGGCTTGGTAATGTGATGGTTGGGCAGCATCACCGCGGTACCGCCGGTGAGGTTGGGCACCGAGAGGCCGTAGATCGCCTTGCGCACCGCATCGACCTCGGTGGTCTTGGCCTTCTCGACCGCCTTCACCCACAGATTGAAGCCGATGTAGGTCGCCTCCATGGGGTCGTTGGTGACCCGCTTGGGATCCTTGATGAAGGTGTGCCACTGCTTGATGAAGGCGGCGTTTTCCGGGGTGTCCACGCTCATGAAGTAGTTCCAGGCGGCCAAGTGCCCGACCAGCGGCGAGGTATCGAAGCCGGAGAGCTCCTCTTCACCCACCGAGAAGGCCACCACCGGGATGTCCTCGGCGGACACGCCCTGGTTGCCCAGCTCCTTGTAGAAGGGCACGTTGGCATCGCCGTTGATGGTGGAGACCACCGCGGTCTTCTTGCCCGCGGAGCCGAACTTCTTGATGTCGGCGACGATGGTCTGCCAGTCGGAGTGGCCGAAGGGGGTGTAGTTGATCAGGATGTCTTCGGACTTCACGCCCTTGTCCCTGAGATAGGCCTCGAGGATCTTGTTGGTGGTGCGCGGGTAGACATAGTCGGTGCCGGCCAGCACCCAGCGCTGCACGCCGACCTCGTTCATCAGGTAGTCGACCGCGGGGATCGCCTGCTGGTTGGGCGCGGCGCCCGTGTAGAAGACGTTCTTCGAGGATTCCTCACCCTCGTACTGCACCGGGTAGAACAGCAGGCCGTTGAGCTCCTCGATGACCGGCAGCACCGACTTGCGGGACACCGAGGTCCAGCAGCCGTAGATCACATCCACCTTCTCCTTGGCCAGCAGCTCCTTGGCCTTTTCGGCAAACAGCGGCCAGTTGGAGGCCGGGTCGACCACCACGGCTTCGAGTTGCTTGCCCAGCAGGCCGCCCTTCTTGTTCTGTGCGTCGACCAGCATCAGCACCGTGTCCTTGAGGGTGGTCTCGCTGATGGCCATGGTGCCGGACAGGGAGTGGAGCACCCCCACCTTGATGGTGTCCGCGGCGAAGGCCGCGGCGCCTGCGGCCAGCGCCAGCGCGGCCGCGCCGGCCTGGAGCGCGGCGCTGGCGAAGCGGCGTTCCGATCCGGCTCGATGCAGTGTTTTCATGCGTTCTCCCTCTGGTTGTATTGTGATGCCGGGGAGCGATCGGGCCCCGCCGGCGCCTTTCACCAAAGGCAGAATCTGTGCCAGACCCCGGGTTCAGCCGGGTCCGCCCACCACGCCGGTCGCGGCGGCTTCCGGCGGCGCCAGCAGGGCTTCGCGACACAGCGTGGCGACGATCGTGTCCAGGCCCTCGCGGGTCTTCATGTTGGCAAACAGAAAGGGCCGCTCGCCGCGCATCCGCCGGGCGTCCCGCTCCATCACGGACAGGGATGCACCGACATGGGGCGCGAGATCGATCTTGTTGATCACCAGCAGGTCGGACCTAGTGATGCCGGGGCCGCCCTTGCGGGGGATCTTGTCGCCGGCGGCGACATCGATCACATAGATGGTGAAATCGGACAGCTCGGGGCTGAAGGTGGCGGCCAGGTTGTCGCCGCCGCTTTCGATGAAGATCAGGTCGAGGTCCGGGAAGCGCCGGTTCAGCTCCTCGACCGCGGCCAGGTTCATGGAGGCGTCCTCGCGAATCGCGGTGTGCGGACAGCCGCCGGTCTCCACCCCCAGGATGCGCTCCGCGGGCAGCGCGTGATGGCGCTCGAGAAACTCGGCATCCTCCCGGGTATAGATGTCGTTGGTGACCACCGCCAGGGCGCAGTGGCCGCGCAGCGCCTCGCACAGGCGCAGCACCAGGGCGGTCTTGCCGGCGCCGACCGGGCCGCCGACGCCGACGCGCAGGGCTTGTTTCTGCATGCAATCCTCCTCGGTGATCAGGACCGGAACAGGCGGCTGTACTGGGTCTCGTGCAACATGCTGGCCAGGCTCTGCCCCGGCAGGCTGAGCCCGATGTCCCGGTCGCCGAGCAAGGCGGCGCGCTCGACCAGCGCCGGGATCCGCGCGCCGAGCTCCAGCGCAATCCGCTGCCCCCGGGTCTGCCCGAACAGGCCCAGCTTGAGCGCCGCGGCGATCTGATTGTCGAGCCAGCTCCAAGCCAGCCCGGCGGCGGCCTGCGGGTAGCCGATGCCCCAATGCCGGCAGCAGAGGGCGTAGGCGGTCAGGTAGCCGATCTCCTCCGCCGCCGGCCAGGCCGCGGCCTCGGCGACCCCGGTGGCGGCGGCCAGGCGCAGCAGGGCGGCGCCGCAGTGGCCGTCCTCGCGCCGCAGTTCGGCGGCCCCGCGCAGCGCCAGCGCGAACTGATTCCACCCCGGCCGGCGCCCCGGCGGCGCTTCCAGGAGGCGCGCCAACAGCGGCAGCTCCTGCTGCGCGAAGGCGCGCTCGAGGATGGCGCCGGTCCAGGCGGCAAAGCCGTCCGGCCCGTCCACCCAGCCCAGGGCCACCGCCCCTTCGAGGCCCTGCGACCAGGCGAAGGCGCCCACCGGCAGCGAGGGGCTGGCGAGCCGCAGCAGATGGAGCAGCGGCCCCAGGGGTTCAGCGGTGTCCATGGGCATGCCCATGGCCGCCGCCGGCATAGGCGCCGGCCTCGGGTTCGAAGGGCAGCTCCAGCACTGCGACCTCGAGGCCCAGCCCGCGGCAGAGGTCGTCGAGCACCCGATCCTGCCCGTAGCGCAGCCAGCCCGGGCCGATCTGCACCGGCACATGGCGATTGCCCAGGTGGTAGGCGGCGCGCAGCAGCAGCCCGGGGTCGGCGCTGGCCGCCACCGACACCGTTTCGACCGCGGCCCGCACCACAACGGGGCGAACCTGATCGCCGGCGGTGCTGCCCAGCACATCCCCGTCGCGCAGCACTGTGCCGCGGGGCAGTGCCAGCAGCGCCTCGCCGCCGTCGTCGAGCACCACCCGCTGGCGGGAGCGCGCGCGGCGTTCGAACGGCAGGGTGAGGCTGCGCCCGGCCGCCGCGGCGCCGGGCAGCAGGCAATCGAAGGTGTCCACGCGGGGCAGCGAAAGGGTCGCGGCTCAGGAACCCATTTCTTCGAGCAGCCCCACCAGATCGTCGGCGTGCTCCTCCTCCATCGCGAGGATGCCCTCCAGCATGCGCCTGGTGGTGGAATCCCGGTCCCCCAGATAGGCGATCATCTCCCGGTAGCTGTCGATGGCGATGCGCTCGGCGACCAGATCCTCGCGGATCATGTCGAGCAGGTTGTCGCCTTCGACGTACTCCGCATGGCTGCGGCTGGCGAGGCCATCGGGTGAGAAGTTGGGTGCGCCGCCGAGCTGCACGATGCGCTGGGCGATCTGGTCGGCGTGGGCCTGTTCCTCGTTGGCGTGTTGCAGGAATTCCGCCGCCACGCTCTGGGCGTTGATGCCTGTGGCCATGAAGAAATGCCGCTTGTAGCGCAGCACGCACACCAGTTCGGTGGCCAGCGCCTCGTTGAGCAACTTGACCACGGTGTCGCGGTCGGCCCCGTAGCCGGGCGTCACCGCACCCTGCTCGAGATGCTCGCGGGCGCGTTTGCGCAGGATCTGGATGTCGGTGAGAAAGGGTTGGTCCGCCATGATTTCCTCCGCTGCTTCGGTGCCGGCCCAAGCCGGGCGTGGGCGGATTCTAGCCCGGATAGCAGGCCGCCGGCCTGCGGCCGGGACCCGCGCGGACGCCCGGCGCCCGCCGGGGCTACCATGTAACAGTTGCCCGCAGTCGGATCGAGCTCTTCTCCATGGCCCAGCCACCCGCGCAAGGCCTCGCCCCCGCCGGCGGCCCAACCAGTGAACGCGATGTCCAGCGCGCCATCGGCGTCGCCTTCTGGCTCAATTTCGGCTTCGCGCTGATCGAGTTCGCCGGCGGCTGGTGGACCCAGAGCACGGCCATCCTCGCCAATGCGGTCCACGACCTCGGCGACAGCGGCGCCATCGCCTTCGGCTGGTGGATGCAGCGCCTGGCCCGGCGCGGCGCGACCCCCGGGTTCAGCTATGGTCTGGGCCGGCTGTCGCTGTTTGCAGCCCTGGTCAACGGCCTGATCCTGGTGGCCGGCTCGCTGTGGGTGCTGGGCCAGGCGATCCCGCGCCTCGCCGAGCCGAGCATGCCCCATGCCCCGGGCATGCTCGGCCTGGCGGTGCTCGGCCTGGCCGTCAACGGCGTCGCCGCCCGGCAGCTGATGGGTGGCACCACCCTCAATGAACGGGTGCTCAACTGGCATCTGCTGGAGGATCTGCTGGGCTGGGCCGCAATCCTGATCGTGGCCGCCGCCCTGCTGGTCGCCGACTGGCCGATCCTGGACCCGCTGCTGTCGATCGCCTTCACCGCGCTCATCCTGGTCAACGTGGTGCGCAACCTCGACCGCACCGCGCGGCTGTTCTTCCAGGGCAGCCCGGACCCCGCGCTGGAGCGCGAGATCGCCGGCCGGCTGCGCGCCATCGACCATGTGGTGGGCATCCACCACCTGCACCTGTGGTCGCTGGACGGCGAGCGGCACGTGCTCACTGCCCACCTGGACCTCGACGAACCCATCACCAACGCCGTGCAACAGCGGGTGAAATCCCGGGTCGCGGAGGTGCTGGCCCCCTACCGGCTGGCGCACAGCACCATCGAGATCGAGCAGGTCGAGGAGCAGTGCCGGGATGCTTCCTGAGCGCTCACCGCGCCCGGGAGGCACCGGCTACCGCCGCCACCACCAGCGCCAGCACGATGGCCGCCCCGGCCGGCAGGTCGAACAGGCCGGATGCCAGCAGGCCCAGCCCGTAGCCGGCGATGCCGACCGCGTAGGCGCGCCACAGCCGCCCACCCGCCGCCAGGGCCGGCACGATCAGGCTGGCGAACACCAGGTACACGCCCACCACCTGCACCGAGGCCGTGACGGTGAGCGCGAACAGCAGGTAGAAGCCGAGCGCGGAGGTCTTCAGATTGAAGCCGAACCAGGCGACCAGCACGCCGGCCGTGACCAGCGCCAGCGGCGCGAGCCCAGCCCAGGTGCTCCACAGGATCTGCCCCACCAGCAGCTCCTGGAGGTGCTCGCCGGCGTGCGGATCCTGGCTCATCAGCACCACGGCGGCGCAGGCCGCGGCCACGAAGCTGACGCCGATCACCGCCTCCAGATGGGCCGGGTTTTTCTTCTCCATCCAGCGCAGGGCCAGCGCCCCGGCCAGGGCGGCGAGCACCGCGCTCGCCTGGCTGCGCCAGCCGTCCACCGCGAAGCCGAGCGTGCTGGCGATGACGATGCCCAGCCCAGCGATCTGCGCGATGGCCAGATCGATGAAGATGATCCCGCGGCGCAGCACCTCCATGCCCAGCGGCACGTGGCTGGCCAGCACCAGCAGGCCTGCCGCCAGTGCCGGCAGCAGGATGCTGGGCTCAAGGCCGTCGAGCGTCATGGCGCCGCCTGCAGCAGGCGGCTCAGGGTGTCGTCGAACAGGCCGAACAGATCCTGCGCGCCCGCCGAGCCGCCGACGGTGTAGGGCAGTTCCAGCGCCGGGATGGTGGCCCGGGTGGCCAGCCATTCGGAGGCCTTGGGCGACTCGTAGGCGGTGCGCAGCACCATCCGCGCCGGCGTCGCCTTGAGCGTTTCCAGCAATTGCGCCAGGTGGCTGGCGGTCGGCTCCATGCCGGGCCTCGGCTCCAGTTCACCGATGATCGTCAGGCCCAGCCAGTCGGCGAGGTAACCCCAGTTGCGGTGATGCGCCAGCACCGGCACGCCCTTCAGGCGCGCGCCCTGCTGTTCCCAGCGCGCCATGGCCGCCGTCCAGCGACGCTGAAAGTCGGCATGGCGATCGGCATAGCGGGCGGCGTTCGCCGGGTCCAGCTCGCTCAGGCGCCGGGCCAGGCCCTCGGCCACCCGGGCGATGTTGCGCGGGTCGAGGTGCAGATGCGGGTTGCCGGCGGCATGGATGTCGCCCTGCGCCCGATCGAGCACCGTCGGCCGCTCGATGAGGCGGGCAAAGCGCGCCGCCTCGAAATAACCCGGCTGGCCGGGCTGGATGCGCCCGTTGCCGGCCTCGCGCTGGAGCAGCGGCAGCCAGCCGCTTTCCAGCTCGGCGCCGGTGCAGATCAGCAGATCGGCCCGCCGCGCCTTGGCCAGCAGCGAGGGCCGCGCCTGGATGCGGTGCGGGTCCTGCAGGGCCGTGGTGGCCGAATCGACCTTGGCCAGATCGCCGGCCAGTTCCTGTGTCAACGCGGCCCATTCGGGCTCGCAGGTCAGCACATTGAGCGCCGCCCGGGCCGCCGGAGCGACCAGGCCGAGCACGGCCAAAGCCATGACAATCACGTATTTCATGGGTGCTTTTCCTCAGAATTTGTGGGCGCCGTGCGCGCCGATGCTCATGATGTATTGCAGGATGACCTGGTTGTCGGGGTCATCCTCGAACGACTTGTCGCGGGCGAATTGCAGCCGAAAGCGCGAGAACTCCGACGGCGAGTAGTCCGTCATCAGGCTCCAGCGGCTCGGGTCGAAATCGGAGGTGTCGAAAAAGGCCCCGTTGGCGCCCAGATCGACCGAACCGGCATCGAGCCGGTCGTAGCGCACACCGGTGCGCCAGCGCGGCATGAACTGATAGATGGCCTGCGCGTAGCCGCCCGACTGGGCGCTGTCATAGCGGTCCGTCAGATCCAGGCAGGCGCCGCCCGCCGCGGAATCGTCCTGGCACGTCAAGTCCCCATCCTCGTCGCGATCGAAATACTCCGCCGCGAAGATGAAATTGCGCTGCCGCGGGTTGCCGTCGGGCGCCCATTTCCAGATGAAGTCGGCAAGCCATGCCTTGGACTTGCCCGAGAACGCCGTCAGCGCCTCGAAGTCATTGATGTCGTCCAGGAAGGCCTCGCGCTCGCGCGGCGAGGCGCGCAGGTAGGACACGCCCGCGCGCCAGGAATGCGCGACCCCGACATCCCCACCGACATGGGCGAAGGCGGCCCAGGCATCGGCGCCGTTCTTGTCGGCGCCCGCATCCGAGCCGGGGAAGAATTGCCCCTTGGCCAGCTCGGCGCCCAGTTCCAGGAACAGCTCCGTCGGCGCGAGCCAGCGCAGTTGCAGGCCGTCCTGTTTCAGCGCTTCGCCGAACAGCGCCGAGTACATCAGGCTGTTGTCGGCAAAATCCCAGGCGTGCGGGTGCTTTTCGTTCTGGTAGCCGATGCCGGACCGGAAGCGGCCGCCCCTGGCCGTCAGCCCGTGGCCCAGACGCAGGGTCTGGAACCAGGCCTCCTCGACCTCCACCTCCTCGTCCGCGACCGCCATGACGACGAAGGCGCGCGAGTACGGATCGACGTTGGCACTGGCCACCACCTCGGTATGCTCGAGCGTGAAGCCGCGCTCGCCGTGGGCGTGCTCGCCGGCCGGCATGAAACCGGTGATCGGCCGCTCGCCGCCGGCGCGGTCGATGTAGGCGCCCTGCAGGATCAGCGAGAGTTCCGGGTTGAAGGCATTGGCGGCGGTGGGGGCGGCCGGCGCCGGCTCCCGCTCGCGCAGCTCCCGGGTTTCGACCTGCTGCGCCTGCAGCTCCTGCTCCTGGCGGGCCAACTGGGTTTCCAGGGCCCGGATGCGGGTTTCGTAGTCGGCCCGGAGGGCATCGAGTTCGGCGCGCAGGCGCGCCACCGCAGCCTCATCGGCCAGGGCCGCGGACGGCCAGGGGATCGCGGCCGCCAGGGCGGCGGCCAGAACGGATTTTTTCATGTTGCACTCCCAAACGATGGCACTCCCGGGGAGCATCCCCGGGAGCGGACAAACCGGACAACGGATTCAGATCGTCGGGAAGGAAACGGGCGGGGCGCGGGGCTGCTGTGGGGTGGGCTGGCGCGCCCGGGGCAGCCACCGGTAGAGGTCGGCGGCGAACGGGATCCGCGGCGCCGCGAGGGCCGTCGCCACCGTTGCCGCGGCGATCGGGGTCTGCAGGCCGGCACCCAGGAAGACATCGCACAGCGTCTGGTGGCCGTGGAACGGGTGGTCGGCATCGTGCAGGCTGGCCGCCACCTGATTGGCGGCGAGCAGCGCGATGAGCAGCGCCGCGCCGAGCAGCGGTGCGGTGCGGCGCAAGCGATGGCGGATCCGTCCGATCATGGGTGCTGCGGGAGGTGGCTGCGCCGGCAGTCTAGCCCAGGACATGCCGGCAAGAAAGGACGCCTCCCGCGGGAGGCGTCGCCGGGCAGTCCGTCCGGTTTCAGATCGCGGTGCAGCCACCGTCCACCGCCACCGCCTGGCCGGTGAGGAAGGAGGCCTGATCCGAGCACAGGAACACCACCACCTCGCCGATCTCCCGGGGTTCGCCCAGCCGGCCGATGGGCTGCAGGCGGAGCAGTTGTTTCTCCACCCAGGGCTTGTCGTGGATCGCCCGCTCCAGCATCTCGGTGCGGATGCCGCCCGGACAGACGGCATTGACGCGGATGCCCTTCTTGGCGAACTCGATGGCGGCGGTTTTGGTCAGCCCCACCACGCCGTGCTTGGCGGCCACGTAGGCGGGTACGCCCTTGGCGGCCACCAGCCCGGCCACCGAGGCGGTATTGACGATGGCGCCACCGCCGCCCTGGGCGAGGAACTGGTTGATCTGGTACTTCATGCACAGGAACACGCCCTTGAGATTCACCGCGATGTTGAGATCGAAATTCTCCTCGCTGCAGTTGGGCGTGGTGGCGGCCTCGCCCTCGACGCCGGCGTTGTTGAAGGCGGCATCGAGGCGGCCGTACTGATCGACCGCGGTGCGGATCAAGGCCTGCACCTGATCGCTCTTGGAAACATCGCAGCGCTGGAAGATCGCCTCGCCACCCGCGCTGCGGATCTGGTTCACGACCTGCTGGCCGCCGGCTTCGTTGATGTCCGACACCACCACCCTGGCGCCCTCCTCGCCAAAGCGCAGGCAGGTGGCCGCGCCGATGCCCGAGGCGCCTCCGGTGACGATGACGACTTTGTCGGCCATGGCTTGATTCATGATGTTCTCCTCGGTTTGTGGCTTGGAAAATTGCTCCGGTGGCGGGACTCACACCGCTGGAATTCGAAGCCCGGGCCACCCGTGGGGCTCAGGCGGCCGTGGCGGCCTTGAGCAGGTCGTCGAGCAGCCGTTCCAGGTGCTCCAGGGTATTGCAGGTGCGCGCCAGGTGGCAGTAGGGCCGGTAGTTGCGCATCACCGAATCCCCGGTATCCCAGAACGACTCGGGTTCGGGGTTCAGCCAGAGCACGCGCCTGGCGCGCTGATGGACCTGCTGGAGGACCTGGCTGCGCGGGTCGAGCTGGTTGTTGCGGGCGTCGCCGAGGATCAGCACCGTGGTGCGGTGGTCGATGTCGGCGAGGCAGAGGCGCTCCAGGTCGCGCAGCATGCCGCCGTAGTCGGAGCCGCCGAAGCCGTGCTCGGCCAGGATCAGATCGATGGCTTCGGCCACCGGATAGCGGTCGAATACCGCATCGACCGGCACCAGGTTACCGGTGAACACATAGCTGTGGATGCGCTCCAGGACATCGTTGAGGCTGTGCAAAAACAGCAGCAAAAACCGCGCATACGCCTGCACCGAGCCGCTGACGTCGCACAGCACCAGCACCCGCGGGCGATCGATGTAGCGCCGCTTCCAGTGGGTCTCGAACAGGATTCCGTCGTGGGCGACGTTGCGCCTCAGGGTGCGGGCGAAATCGAGCTGGCCGCGGTCGGCGCGCTTGCGCTTGCGGGAGTACAGGGCGCTGAGCCGGCGCGCCATCTTGCGCACCAGCTCGTGCATGGTGTGAAAATCGCGCTGCTCGATGTTGGACAGCCGGGTCTTCTGCAGATGGCGCTCGCGCAGACTCCGCACCGCGGTCTTGCCGTAGATGCCCAGTTGCCGTTCGACGAAATCGCGCACCTCCTCGTAGAGCCAGTCCCTGGCCTCGCGCAGCGCGCCGGCGGTGGCGATGCGGGTCGGACAGTCGCCCTGGGCGAGGCCGCGGATCTCGTCCTGCAGTTCGCGCAGGCCCATGCGCTGGAGGATCTGCTGGGTGTAGAGGCTCTTCTGGGTGAAGAACCAGATGTCGGTGAGACCGGCATCGCGCGCCGCCTCCTGCATGGCGCGGGCGAGGGCGATGCGATCGCGCTGCAGCAGCATCTGCGCCAGGGGCAGATCGCCCCGGTAGTCCGGCGAGGCATCGCCGGCCGGGCGCGGCGGGCGGGCCTCGGATGCCGCTTCCGGTCCATCGTTGGCGGCGTCCCCGTCGCCGATCGCGGCGGCGGCGCCAAAGGCCTCGAAGCGGAAGAATTCGTCGAAACACGCTTCCACCAATTCCTGCTCGTGTCGGGAATTGGCGAGGTTCATGCTCAGCGCGTACTTGAGCACCGCGCGCTCCCGGTAGCCCACCAGGGCCGCCGCCCGACTGGCGGCGATGCTGCCGGAGGGGGGCACGGGCACACCGGCGGCGCGCACCGCGTGATAGAAATCTTCCAGGGTGCGCTGCATCTCAGCTCCCGGCGGCCTGCCGCGCCTTGTCGACGAAGCCGCGCAACTGTTCGCCGGCCGCCTCGATGTCGGTCTCGAACTTGAGCAGGGTATTGAGCGTGTTCCTGACCAGGGCCGGCTCCAACTCGGTGGCGTGGAGCAGCAGCAGGGTGCGCGCCCAGTCGATGGTCTCGGAGATCGAGGGCACCTTCTTGAGGTCCAGGCCGCGCAACTGTTCGACGAAGGCCGCGACCTGGCGGCGCAGGCGCTGGTCCAGCTCCGGCACCCGCGTGGCCAGGATGCGCCGCTCCAGGGCGGCGTCGGGATAGGGGATGTGCAGGTGCAGGCAGCGGCGCTTGAGGGCATCACCCAGTTCCCGACTGTTGTTGCTGGTCAGAAACACCATGGGCTTGACCCGCGCGGCGATGGTGCCGAGCTCCGGGATCGAGACCTGGAAGTCGGACAGCACCTCGAGCAGGAAGGCCTCGAACTCCTGGTCGGACTTGTCGATCTCGTCGATCAGCAGCACACAGCCGCCGGGCTCGTGGAGGGCGCGGTACAGCGGGCGCGGTTCCAGGAAGTGCTCGGAGTAGAACAGATCCTCGTGGGCGTGGATCTTCTCCATGGACGCGCGCAGTCCCTGGGCGCCGTCGAGCAGCTCACCCAGCTTGTCTTTCAGCAACTGGGTATAGAGCAGCTGCTTGGCGTACTTCCATTCGTACAGTGCCTTGGCCTCGTCCAGGCCTTCGTAGCACTGCAGGCGGACCAGGGGCACGTCGAGCAGGGTCGCGCAGGTCTTGGCCAGTTCGGTCTTGCCGACGCCGGCGGGGCCTTCGACCAGCACGGGTTTTTCCAGGTTGTGCGCGAGATAGACACAGGTCGCGATGCGCTCGTCGCAGATATAGCCATGGCGCCCGAAGGCGGCCGCCACCTCGGCGATCGACGGGAACACCTGTTCGCGATGTTGTTTCATGGGACGTCCACACCGGGCCCGCGCAGCAGCCGCCCAGTATACCGGAGGGCCCACCGCCGGCCCGGCGCCGCGCGCGGCATGCGGGACCTGCGGGTTTCGCCGCCGGCGGGGCGCGCAGCCCGCTGCGGCTCCGTTCAAGAAACCGCCGCCGCTGCCGTAAACTTCGTCTGAAGGATCTGGCAAACTGCCGCCAGCGCCGACCATAACAATTACCGGGGCTAGCTTCGCACCGACATGCCATCCACCACCCGCAGACAGCACGCCAGGGGTCTGCCGGCCGACCGCGACCTTCGGCATCGCCCGGCGCCACCCGCCGGGCGGATCGACCCTGTCCCGCACCCGCCGGCCGGCACCCGGGAGCCCTGCCGCCCCATGATACGCACGACCATCCGTGAACTCGATCTGCGCTACTGGATTCCCCTGCTCTCGCTCGCGGTCTTCATCGCCGCCCTCCTGATCTGGATGGCGCTGGAGCGCGATCGCGAACGCGATCGCGCCCTGGACCAGGCGCTCGCGGACTGGCAGCGGAACCTGACGCAGCTGCAGCTGCTGCTGGACACAAGCCCCGGCATGGCCGGTAATGACCAGGCCGCCGACCGGCTCCTGCGCGCGTTCGACGACGCTCCCGGGCTGCGTTATCTGGCCGCCGTCGATGCCGCCGGCATCATCGTGCACGCCCACCGGGATGGGCTGCGGGGCCGGCCGGCGACGGAGCTGCCCGGCTTCGACCCGCAGGCGCTCGCCCCGCAAGCCGGGGCCGATGTCCCTGGCCGGATGGCCGTGGAGGCAGACGGCCATCTCCGCGCCTACCGGCTCGCCGCCTCCGGCGCGCCCCCATCGGCGGCGCCGCTGCTGTACCTGGATCTCGATACCACGGCCTTGATCGCGCCGCAGCAGCGGCGGGTGCTCCAGGCGACGGGGGCCTTCGCCCTGCTGGTCTTCACCGGGATGCTGGGCGGCGTGCTGTTCATCCGGCGCTACGTCAACCGGCCGCTCGAGGCCATCACCGGGTCCGTACTCGCCTACCGGCCCGGGCAGCCCCTGGCGCCCATTCCCGTGGCGGGCAGCGGTCCACTGAGCCGCCTGGCGCGCGCCTTCGAGGACGGCGCGAGCGCGCTCAATCGCAGCATCGCGGAACTCGAATCACGCGAGAGCCGCCTCCAGCGGATCCTCGAATCGATCGGCGACGGGGTCATCATCACCGACCGGGAAGGCCGCATCGAACGCCTCAACCCGGTGGCGGAGCACCTCACCGGCTGGCCGCGGGCGGAGGCCCGGGGCCGCGGCATCGACGTCGTCTTCGCGCCGTTCGACAACCGCACCCGGCAGCCGCTGCCCAACCCGGTGTCCCGGGCACTCGAGAGCAACAGCGTCGTGGAACTGGCCAACCATGCCGCCATCCGGTCCCGCGCCGGCCGGCTCCACCAGATCGCCGATACCGCCGCCCCGATCCGTACCGCGGATGGTGCGGTGGAAGGCGCGGTACTGGTCTTCCATGACGTCAGCGAAGCCTACCGGCTGCGCGAGGAGCAGCGCATCGCCGCGGTGGCCTTCGAAACCGGCGCGCCCCAACTCATCGCCGACCGGGAGGGTCGGGTCATCCGGGTCAACCAGGCCTGCCTGGATCTGGGCGGCTACTCGCGGGAGGAAATGCTGGGGTTTCGCCTGCTGGGCGACGTCTTCATCGGGCAGGACAGCCCCGGGCTGGGCGAATTTCTGGCCGGGCGAAGCGACACCGATGTCTGGCGCGGGCCGACCTGGTGGCGCACCAGGGATGGCAGGACCGTCGATCTCTGGGTGACCGACACCATCATCCGCGATTCCCAGGGGGAGATCGCCAACTATGTGATCAGCGCCATCGACACCACCGAGCTGATCAGGACGGCCAGCACCCTGGCCGAGACCCGGGACAACTACCGGCGGCTGATCGAATCGCTCAACGACGGCGTGGCCATCATCCAGGAACAGCGGTTCGCCGACTGCAACCGGCGCCTGGCCCAGTTCCTGGGTCGCTCCCGGGACGACATCCTCAACCGCCGGGTGGAGGAGTTGTCGCTGCCCAACCAGCCGGACGGCGCGGCTTCCAAGGCCAAGGCCCGGGCGCTGTTCGAGGAAGTGCTCCGGCACGGCGAGAGCCGCACCGACTGGACCCTGGCGCGCGCGGATGGCAGCCCGATCGTCCTCGAAGCCACCCTGAGCAGGATCCTCTGGCAGGGATCGCCGGCCCTGCTCGCGGTGGCGCGCGACGTCACCGAACGCCGCCAACTGGAAGCGGAACGGCAACGGCTGCTGGCCGCGCTGGGCCGCAGCGAGGAGATGATGCGCCTGGCCAGCGCCGCCTACGGCATCGCCGCCTGGGAGATGGATGCGGACGCCGGCGCCCTGACCTGGGCCGCGGACGCCGAACTCGCCCTCGGGATGGAACGCAGCGCGCTGCCGGCGAGCCACGCCGAGGCGCTGCGCCTTCTGCATCCGGAGGATCGGGAGGTTTTCGATGCCGCGGTGCGCGCCGCCTGGGAGCAGACGACATCCTTCCGCGTCGAGTTCCGCACCACCATCCCGGGCCGGGAGCGGCACTGGTTCCGCAGTCAGGGCGAATGCCGGCGCGACCCGTCCGGCAGTCTCCGCCTCTACGGCGCCACCGCCGACATCAGCGAATACCGGTGGGCCCAGGAGGATATCGAACAGCTCGCCTTTCACGATCCGCTCACCCACCTGGCCAATCGCCGCCTGCTGCTCGACCGCCTCCAGCAGGCGCTGCGCCGGGCGCGGCGCAGCGGCCAGTGGGGAGCGGTCCTGTTCGTCGATCTCGACCGCTTCAAGCTGCTCAACGACAGCCTCGGCCACAACGCCGGCGACGCCCTGCTGCGGCAGGTGGGCCGGCGCTGCAGCGACGTGGTGCGGGATGCGGACACCGTGGCCCGCCTGGGCGGCGACGAATTCGTGATCCTGGCGACCGAGCTGGGCGGCGATCCGGACAGCGCCGCACGCCACGCGACTCGGATCGCGACCAAGTTGCGCGAACAGCTGAGTGCCGCCTATCCGGTCGGCGGCCACGACTACCACCTCAGCGCCAGCATCGGCATCGCGCTCTTGCCCCGCGACGGCGATACCGCGGAGGAACTGCTGCGCCATGCCGACGTCGCCATGTACCAGGTCAAGCGCCACGGCCGCGACGGCATCATCTTCTACCAGCCCAGCCAGCTCAGCCACGCCAGCAGCCGGCTGGCGCTCGAGCGCGACCTGCGCAAGGCCGTGGAGGGCGACCAGCTGCTGCTCCACTACCAGCCCAAGGTCGACGCCGCGGGCGGGGTGATCGGCGCCGAGGCCCTGCTGCGCTGGCAGCATCCGCAGCGCGGCGTGGTGCCGCCCCTGGATTTCATCCCGGTCGCGGAAGAAACCGGTCTGATCTACCCGATCGGCAGATACGTCCTGCGCAGCGCCTGCCGACAACTGGCGCAGTGGCGAACCCGGAACCCGGGGCGACTCCTCAGCCTGGCGGTGAACATCAGCCCCCACCAGTTCCGCCATCCGGATTTCATCCCCTGCGTGACCCAGGCGGTGCGCGACTCCGGCGTCCCGGCCGGCGCGCTGATCGTCGAAATCACCGAGAGCACCATGCTCGAAGACATCGATCTGGTCATCACCCGCATGCAGGAGCTCAAGGCGCTCGGCGTGGCGATATCGGTCGATGACTTCGGCACCGGCTACTCTTCGCTGTACTACCTCAAGAACCTGCCCCTGGACGAGATCAAGATAGACCAGTCCTATGTCCGCGACCTGCTCGACGACGCCAACGACGCCGCCATCGTCGAGAGCATCATCGCCATCGCCCGCAACCTCGGCTTGCGCACCGTGGCGGAGGGCGTGGAAACCGCCGCCCAGGCTCAGGCCCTGCGCGCCCTGGGCTGCCTGGTCCACCAAGGCTACCTCTACGCCCGTCCCCTGCCGCCGGCCGAATTCGAAACCTTCGCCGGCCTCTGACCTCCGGCCGGCGCACACCCCCGGGCGGGCGCGCTTGCACGCCCGCCCGGGCCCGCCTAACCTGCCGCCATGAGTGACGACGAGCCCGACTTTCGCGCCCTGATGGGCGACGTCGAGCCGCTGCGCCAGGCCGTGCGCCTGCCGGGGTCGGGCCGCCGCGCACCCTCCCCCGGCCAGCAGCTGCGGCGCGAGGCGGCGGCGCGGGAGCGGGAGCGCGACGCCAATCATCTGGCCCGCGCCGAACGGATCGCCCTGGTGGACCCCTGGGCGACCCTGAGCTGGCGGCGCGAGGGCATCCAGCACGGGGTGTTCAAGAACCTCCGCCTCGGCCGCTATCCCATCGACACCCGCCTCGACCTGCACCGGCTGACCGTCGAGCAGGCCGCGGCGGTGTTCCGCTTCGCCGGCGACGCCCTGCAACACGACCTGCGCTGCGGTCTGATCAGCCACGGCCGCGGCGAGGGGCGCGACCCGCCGGCATTGCTCAAGAGCTGCGTCAATCACTGGTTGCGCCAGCTCGACGCGGTGCTCGCCTTCCACAGCGCCGAGCGCCGCGACGGCGGCAGCGGCGCCACCTATGTGCTGTTTCGCAAGAGCCGGCACAGCAGCGAGCAGAACCGCGAACGCTTCGGCGCGCGCGCCGAATAACGCCGCCCACCCGCCCTTCCCATCCCGCTCCAAACCGGTGGCGCCGCGACACGGGACGGTCATCGGCCGGTCACCCGACGGTCAACTTCCCTCCGAAATAATGCCGCGACAGTCGCGGCATCCGGCGCAGCCGGCCGCACCCCGACGACCACCCGACCTGGAGTTCACGAGATGGACGATCAACTTCGATCCGCCGCCGCACGCCGCTTGCCGCATGACGGCGCCGAGGTCGCCCCCGGCTCCGCCGCCCGGCCGCGGGCGGCCGAACCCTTGCAGAGCATCCTGTCGCGGGCCCTCAGCCGTCGCGCCCTGCTCAAGGGGACGGCCGCCACCGGCGCCACCCTGGTCCTCACCAACCTGCTGCCGCCGGCGCCCGCCCAGGCCCTCGGCCAGGGGCCGGGCCGCTTCGGCAAACGCCTGACCTTCGCCACCGTCCCGCCCGGCAACGAGCCCGACGTGGTGGTGCCCCCCAACTACGCCGTCGACGTGGTGCTGCGCTGGGGCGATCCGCTGTTCCCCGACGCACCCGAATTCGACCTCCACCACCAGACCGGCGCCGCCCAGGCCCGCCAGTTCGGCTTCAATGCCGACCTGGTGCTCTGGTACCCGCTGCCCAGGTTCGCGGCCCGGGGCATCGATCGCGAGGGCCGGCTCGGCGACCAGGTCCAGCGGATGCTCGGCGCCGCCTACCCGGCGCTCAAGGACAGCTACAGCCGCCATGCGCTGGTGGTCGTGAACCACGAATACACCACGGCGCCGGACATGTTCCCGGACTTCGATCCCGCCAGCTATCCGACCGCGAACCAGACCGCGGTGGAAATCGAGGCCCATGGGTTTTCCATCGTCGAGCTGGAGCTCGACGCACACGGCCGGTGGACCTTCAACCGCAACTCGCCCTTCAACCGGCGCTCCACCGGCTCGACCCCGATCGCCATCGCGGGGCCCCTGCGCGGTCACCCGATGCTACAGACCGCAGCGGATCCCACCGGCACCCAGGTGCTGGGCTCGCTCAACAACTGCGCCGGCGGCAAAACCCCCTGGGGCACCATCCTCACCTGCGAGGAGAATTTCGATCAGTATTTCGCCAACTTCGCCGCAGTGGAAACCGATCATCCCGAGGTGGCCGCCCTCAGCGCCCGCATCCCCGCGGAATCCGGAGCAACCGACCGCGGCTGGGAGCAGCATGTGCCGCGCTTCGACCTGGCCCAGCATCCCAAGGAATACAACCGCTTCGGCTACGTGGTGGAGGTCGATCCCTATGAACCCGGCGCGCCGGCGAGGAAGCGCACCGCGCTCGGCCGCTTCAAGCACGAGGGCGCCGGCGCCGCGGTGGCCGGGGACGGCCGGGTGGCCATCTACAGCGGCGATGACGCCAATTTCGAATACGTCTACAAGTTCGTCACCAGGGGCGCCTACCAGCGCCACGACCGCCGGGCCAATCTGGACCTGCTCGACGAAGGCACCCTCTACGTGGCCCGCTTCGATGCCGGCGACACCGCCGGCGACGACCTGGGAACCGGCGTCTGGCTGGAACTCTCCCCCGACAACCCGGCCCTCGCCGGCTGGACGCTGGCGGAGATTCTGCTCAACACCCGGGGCGCCGCCGATGCGGTCGGCGCGACCCCCATGGACCGCCCCGAGGACATCGAGGTCAGCCCCAAAACCGGCAAGGTCTACATCGCCCTGACCAACAACTCCAGGCGCACCGCGCCCAACGAGGCCAACCCCCGGGTCAACAACCAGCACGGCCACGTCATCGAACTCATCGAGGCGGGCGGCGACGCGGCCGCGCTGAACTTCTGCTGGAACATCCTGATCAAGTGCGGCGATCCGGCGGTGCCCGCCCACGCCACCAGTTTCGGGGATCTGGCCGACCCGGTGGCGGCCGGTGTCAGCCCCATCTCCGACCCGGACAACCTGGTGCACGACGACGACGGCAACCTGTGGATCGCCACCGACGGCCAGTTCTTCAGCGGCAGCGTCGGCTTCGGCCAGAACGACGGCATCTTTGCGGTCGAGGTGGAAGGCGACCAGCGCGGCCTGCTGCGCCAGTTCCTCTCCGGGGTGCCCGGCGGCGAAGTCTGCGGCCCGGAATTCTCCGGCGACAACAAGACCCTGTTCTGCGCCATCCAGCATCCCCACGAAGAACAGGCCTTCGCACAGGTCTGGCCGCCCGGCGATCCGGACGGCGTCTCCAAACCCAGCCTGATCGCCGTGCGCGAGCGGCGCCGGCACAAGATCGGCAAGTAACGGGCCGAACCCACCGGCACCGCTGCCATCCCGCAGCGGTTGCCGGAGCCGCGGTACCGGTGGCGGACGCGCCTGGCATCCCGGCCGCGCATGGCCTACATTGGCCGCGCGCATCGGCCGCGGAAATCCAATGCCTTGAATCTGTTGCTGCTCGAGCCCCGGGACTTCGTCGCCCCGCAGCGGGTCCAGATCGGCGACCGCCGCCTCGCGCACCTGCGCGACGTGCTGCGGGCGGCGCCCGGAGACGGGCTCCGCGCCGGCCTGCTCGACGGCGCGCTGGGCACCGCCACCCTGCTGCGCCTGGATGCGGACCGGGCCGAACTGGCGGTGGCGCTCGACGCCCCGCCGCCCCCGCCCAGGCCGGTCGCCCTGATCCTGGCGCTGCCCAGGCCCAAGGTGCTGCGCCGCGCCCTGCGCGCGGCGACCATGCTGGGAATCAAGGAGATCCATCTGCTCCACAGCTGGCGGGTGGAAAAGAGCTACTGGCAGACGCCGCTGCTCCGGCCGGAACCCATGCTGCGGGAGCTGGCGCTCGCCCTGGAGCTGGCCGGCGACACCGTGCCGCCGCGGGTGACCTGCCATCGGCGCTTCAAGCCCTTTGTCGAAGACCTGCTGGATGGGCTGTGCGGCTCCCGCCGGCGCCTGCTCGCCCATCCGGGAGCCACCACTGCGCTGCATGAGGTCGGCGCGGCGCCGGGGACGCCGGCGATCCTGGTCATCGGGCCGGAGGGCGGATTCATTCCCTACGAGGTCGATCGGCTGACCGCGCGGGGATTCCTGCCGGTGACCCTGGGAGCGCGGGTGCTGAGCGTGGAAGTGGCCCTGGCGGCGGCGCTGGGCGCTCTGGGCGGCTGACGCGGCCCGCCCGGGCGGGCCGCGTCAGTCCCCCACGGCCAGGGAGCCCGGATGGCCGAAGCAGCGCTTGGCCAGCCGGAACAGCGCATGGGCGTCGGCGGCGCCGGCCAGTTCGCGGATCGAGTGCATGGCGAAGGTAGGCACGCCCAGATCCAGGGTCGGCACCCCGAGGCGGGTGGCGGTGATGGGGCCAATGGTGCTGCCGCAGCCCATGTCGTTGCGCGCCACGAAACTCTGCAGGGGGATGTCGGCAGCCCGCGCCCACTCCCGCACCCGGGCCGCGGTCAGGCTGTTGGTGGCGTAGCGCTGACTGTGATTGACCTTGAGCGCCGGCCCGTGATTGAGCAGCGGGGCGTGATTGTCGTCGTGGCGCGCGGGGAAATTGGGGTGGATGCCATGGGCGTTGTCCAACGACAGCAGCAGCGAGGCGGCCAGCACCCGGGCGCGCTCGGCGGGGTCCGGCACCAGGCGGGTGAGCACCGATTCCAGGAACGGCCCCTGCGCCCCGCTGGCGGAGCCGCTGCCCACCTCCTCGTGATCGCTGCACACCACCAGGCGGGTCGCCTCGCCCTCCGCCTCGAGCAGCGCGCGGATGCCGACATGGCAACTGAGCAGATTGTCGAGCCGCGCCGAGGCGATGAATTCGGATTCCAGACCGACCAGGGCGGGCGGCTGGGTGTCGTAGAGGCACAGTTCCCAGTCCAGCACCTGCTCCACCGCCACCCCGAGTTCCGCCGCCAGCAGCCGGCGCAGATCGCCGCGGGCGGCCCCCTCCAGTTGTCCCAGCAACGGCTGGATGTCGGTCTCGGGGTTGATGGAGCGCTGGCGGTTGGCGTCGCGATCGAGGTGGATGGCGAGACTCGGGATCACCGCCACCGGCCGGCGAAAGTCCACCAGCCGGGCGCGCAGCGCGCCCTCGGTGTCGCGCAGCACCACGCGGCCGGCCAGCGACAGGTCGCGATCGAACCAGGGGTTGAGCAGGACGCCGCCGTAGACTTCCACGCCGAGCTGGAAGTAGCCGCGCCGCCGGCACTCGGGATTGGGCCGCACCATCAGGCAGGGGCTGTCGGTATGGGCGCCCAGCATGCGGATCCCGCTGCGCTGGCGGGGATCGGCGCCCAGCACGAAGGCGATCAGCGACGAGCCATTGCGCAGCACGTAATAGCGTCCGCCGGGGCGCAGCGTCCACTCGCCGGCTTCCGACAGCGCCTCGAAGCCGGCACCGGCGAGCGCCGCCGCCAGCCCGGCAGCGGCGTGGAACGGCGTCGGCGAGCCGGCGAGAAACTCGAGCAGCCCGGTGTTGAATTCCGCCGCCTCCGGCATCAGGAGTCTCCGCAATCCGCCGGGTTTTGCGGCTCCAGCCGGGTGAGCAGGCTGGAGGTGTCCCAACGGCCGCCGCCGGCGGCCTGGATGTCGGCGTAGAACTGATCGACCAGCGCCGCGACCGGCAGCCGGGCGCCGTTGCGGCGCGCCTCGGCCAGCAGGATCTCCAGATCCTTGCGCATCCAGTCGACGGCGAAACCGTGCCGGTACTCGCCCCGGATCATGGTGGCGTGCCGGTTGTCCATCTGCCAGGACTGGGCCGCACCCTGGGCGATGACCTGGATCACCGCCTCGGGATCGAGCCCGGCGCGCAGCGCAAAATGAATGCCCTCGGCGAGTCCCTGGACGATGCCGGCGATGCAGATCTGGTTGACCATCTTGCACAACTGGCCGCTGCCGGCCGGGCCCAGCAGCCGCGCTGCCCGCGCATAATGCTGCAACACGGGCTCGACCCGGGAGAAGGTCGCCGGATCGCCGCCGCACATCAGGGTGAGGCGACCCTGCCGGGCGCCCTGCTCGCCGCCGCTCACCGGCGCATCCAGAAACCCGAGGCCCAGTTCGCGGCAGCGGTGATCGAGTTCCCGCGCGAGCCCGGCCGACGCCGTGGTGTGGTCGACGAACACCGCGCCGGGCGCCATCGCCGCCAGGGCCCCCTGCGCGCCCAGCGCCACCTCGCGCACGTCGGCATCGCGACCCACGCAGCACAGCACCAGTTGCGCGCCGGCGGCGGCACCGGCGGGCGTCGCGGCGACCCGGCCGCCGAACTCCCGCGCCCAGTCCGCCGCCCGGGCGCCCGTCCGGTTGTACACCGTCACGTCCAGCCCGGCGCGGCGGAGATGGCCGGCCATGGGAAACCCCATCACGCCCAGGCCGATGAACGCCACTTTTTCGATCGGGTTCTCCATCACGACAACCGCCCACCGGCATCAGGTGCTGGGCGCCGGCGCCAGTGCTCGCTGCCGCGCAAATAGCGCGGCTCCAGCCGCTCCGGCGCCAGCAACTCCCCGGCGGCGAAGCGCGGTTCGGCCAACTGCAACACGTCCCGGGCCCGGGCCACCAGATCGCCACGCGGTCTGGCGACGGGGAAATCCGGCGGCCCGGCGATCGCCCAGCCGTTGCCGAGCGGCACCGGGATGCCCGTGCCCAAAGCGGACCGGACCGCGGCCGCCATGGCTGCGGGCGCATCGAGGCGATCCTCGCTCAATGCGGTCACCTGCCCCCCGGCGCGCTGATAGAGCCCCCAATAGACCTGTCCCATGCGCGCATCGATCAGGGTCAGGGCGATAGCTGCGGGGCCCAGGGCCCCGCTGCGCACCCCGGCCTGGGCGAGCGCGGCCAGGGACGAGACCGCGATCACGCCGACCCCGGCGCCAAAGGCGAGTCCCTGTGCCACCCCGACCCCGATCCGCAATCCGGTGAAGGATCCCGGGCCCACCCCGACGGCGATCGCGTCGAGCTGACTCAGGCGACAGCCGCTCTCGGCGAGCAGTTGGTCTATCGCGGGCAGCAGCAGCCGGTTATGGCCCCGCACCTCCGCGACCTGCCGCTCGATGGTTCCGTCCCTGGCGCCGAGCGCCACCGAGCACAGGTCGCCGGAAGTTTCGATCGCCAGCAACACTGCCATCTGTGCGCGCCCCATTCATCCCCATTCAGTCGAGCGGCGAGCGCTCCCCAACCGGGCCCCGAAAAAAAGCGGCTGCCCTCGCGCAGCCGCCTGCAACGAACCGGCCGAGCACGGTTCCTGGCGGACGGCACCAGCGTCCGCCGGGAGCCTCACCCGGACTGCGCCCCGGAAGCCGGTCCCGCCGCTTTGCGTGCCGCCTGCTTCGCGGTGCGGCGCCGCGGGGCGGGCGCCTTGGCCGGTTTGGCGGTGCTGGCATTGGGTTTGGCGCGCCGGGCCGCGGCTTTCCCGACCGCGGCCTTCTTGACTACGGCCTTCCTGACCACTGCGGATTTCCCCTCGGATACTACGCCCTTCCTGCCCAGCGCCTTCAGGCCGGTCTGTATCTTTTTCTCCGCCGCCTTGATGCGCCGATCCGCCTTGGCATGCGAAGCCTTCAGCTTGCGCTGATCGGCAGCGGCGCGGCGCTTGCGCCACCGCTGCTCGAACTTGCCCAGCGCCGCGGCCAAATCCTTGCGCAGCCGCATCTCGATCGTTTTGCGCACCTTGTCGACGCGGGCTTTGGCACGCTGCTCGACCGCATCCCTGGCCACCAGCAATCGGGCCAGTTTTTGCTCGGCCAGCGCACTGCGTACGACTTCCCGCGCCCGATGCAGGGCCGCAGTTTCCTGGCGAACGCTTTCGCGCGCCTTGACCAAGGCGGCCTGCGCCGCCTTGGCACCGGTTTTCAGTGCTTTCTCCCGCACTGCCTTCACCTGCGCCCGCGCTTTGGCGAGTTTGGCAGATTGCTGAGCAACCATCCTGCGCGCTGCGGTCAGCGCCGCTTCGGCCTGTTTCAACTTGGCCTTGCCATCCACTTTCGTTTCGGTCATTCGACATCTCCTCGAAGTGCGGGAAGTGATTTTGTTGTTTTGCACAGCCTGGCCTGCCCGATTCTATAGAAGCAAAATTGGTGTGTCCATCAACCCAAAAAGATTCCGCCAACCCGGATCCGCGAAAAACGGATTCGACGTCAAGCGGAAAATTTTTTCTCGATCAACGCGGACAGCACCGCGACATGCCGCGCATCGGCGTTGAGGCAGGGCACCAGCCGCAACGCAGCGCCGCCTGCGGCCCGGAATGAGCGGGCATTCTCCACGGCGATCTCGGCGAGGGTTTCCAGACCATCGGTCGCAAATGCCGGGCAGATCACATCGACGGTCGCGATGCCCTCGCGGGCCCAGCGCAGCAGGGTTTCATCGGTGTAGGGTTGCAGCCATGGCTGCCGGCCGAACCGCGACTGATAGGAGAGCTGCCAGCGGTCGGGCTCCAGCCGCAAGGCGGCCGCGAGCGCCTGCGCGGTGGCCTCGCACTGGCGGGGATAGGGATCGCCGAGCGCGACGCAGCGCAGCGGGATGCCATGGCAGGAGATCAGCAGTCGATCGCCGCGGCCGCAGCGCGCCCAGTGTGCGCGCACGCTGGCGGCCAGGGCGGCGATATAGTCGGGGAAATCCGCGTAGCCGTTGACGACCCGCAGGTCGGGAATGCGCCGCGACCGCTGCACGAAATCGGCCACCTGATCGTATACCGCGGCCGTGGTGGTGCCCGAATATTGCGGAAACAGAGGGACGACCACGATGGTCTCCGCACCCGCGTCCTGCAACCCGCGCAATTGCGCGGCGATCCCGGGCCGGCCGTAGGTGAGCGCCCAGCGCACCTGCGCCGGCGTACGGGTGGACAGGGCGAGTTCCAGTTTTTCGCTGAGCTGTCGGGTATGAACGCGCAGTGGTGAGCCTGCGGCGGTCCAGATGGCCCGATAGGATCGCGCCACGCGGCCGGCGCGCAGGGGAATGATCAGCCCGTTGAGCAGCGGCCACCACAATAGCCGCGGCAATTCGACGACTCGCCGATCGAGCAGAAACTCGCGCAGAAAGGCCGCCACTGCGCGCCTGGTGGCGGTCTCCGGGGAGCCCAGGTTGACCAGCAATACGCCGCGGCGAGCAGGGGCGCCGGCAGCCGCGCCCTCCAATCCGCCGGCGGCCACTGCCATCGCTATTGCAGCGCCTCCAGCAAGCGCTTCTGAACCTGTTCGAGCGTGCCCACACCGTCGACCCGTCGATATCGGGTCGGCCCCTGGGGCCGGCGCTGCACCAGGTCCCGATAGAAGGCGGCCACCGGCTCGGTCTGTTGGTGATAGACCCGCAGGCGGTTGCGAATGGTCTCCTCCCGATCGTCGGCGCGCTGTACCAGCGGCTCTCCGGTGAGATCATCCACACCCGGGTTGCGGGGCGGATTGTGTTCGAGATGATAGGTGCGCCCCGAGGGTTCGTGTACGCGGCGCCCGCTCAGCCGCTGGACGATGAGCTCGTCGCCCACCTGCATCTCGATCACCCGGTCGATTTCGATCCCGGCCTTTTCCAGCGCCTGCGCCTGGGGAATGGTGCGCGGAAAGCCGTCGAACAGAAAACCCTCCCGGCAATCGGGTCGGGCGATGCGCTCCTGCACCAGGGCGATGATCAGATCGTCGGAAACCAGGCCTCCCGTGGCCATGATGTCCTTCGCTTTCAGGCCCAGTTCGGTGCCGGCGCTGACCGCGGCGCGCAACATGTCGCCGGTGGAAATCTGCGGAATGCAGAGGCGGGAGCAGAGGAATTCCGCCTGGGTTCCCTTGCCCGCGCCTGGTGGCCCCAACAGGATGATGCGCATAGTGAAATCTCCGCAGCTTCGCCAGCGCACCGGTGCGCGGCAGGACAAGGCGGGCAACCTTACACAGATTCCCGAGGGCGCTCAACAAGGGATCGGGGACGGGAATCGGGGCGTTCGACCCCGGCCCCTCAGTCGGCGGATGCAGCCGGCGGCTCGGCGCCGGTGTCTTTTTTCTTCGCTCGCCGCCACAGCGCTTCCCTGGCGTCCATGGACAGCGCGCGCAAGGCTTCGGCGTCCCCGCCCAGATAGTCCAGCATCAGCCGGAAGCGGCGCTCGAACTTGCGATTGGCGGCGCGCAGCGCGGCATCGCCGTCGACTCCCAGGTGGCGGAGGAGATTGACGCAGGCAAACAGCAGATCTCCCGCTTCCTCCCGTATCTGCACTTGGTCGCCGGCCGCGACCGCGGCTTCGACTTCCGCCAGCTCTTCGCGGATCTTGGCCGGGACCGACTCCCAACCGGGCCAGTCGAAACCGGCCCGCGCCGCGCGCTTTTGCAGCTTCGCCGAGCGCGCCAGGGCCGACAGCGTCGGCGCAATGCCGGCCAGCGGATCGGTGTCGCCCCGCGCCTCGCGTTCGCCCTGCTTGATGCGCTCCCAGTTGCCCTTGACGGCGGCCGGTGCGGGCGCGGCACCCGGCGCGCGGCGGCCGGCGAGCGTGCCATCGGGAAACACATGGGGGTGCCGCGACACCAGCTTGCGTACCAGCCCGGAGACGATGGTTTCGAAGTCGAACAGTCCGCGCTCGCGCCCCAACTGCGCGTAGAACACCACCTGAAACAGCAGATCCCCCAATTCCTCCGGCAGGTGCCCGTAGTCGTCGCGCTCGATGGCATCGACCACCTCGCAGGCCTCCTCCAGGGTATGGGGTGCGATGCTGCGAAAATCCTGTTGCAGATCCCAGGGGCAGCCGGTCTCGGGATCCCGCAGGCGCGCCATGAGTTCGAGCAGATCGGCAGTGGCCTGGGCGAGGGTCATCGCAGCCTCCGGTGGCGGTCAGTCGGTGAGGCGGCGGACATCGGTGACATTGGGCAGCGCCTCGATGCGCACCATCAGATCGCGCAACTCATCCATCCCCGACACCTCGAAACTGACATCGATCCTGGCCATGCCCTGCTCGCTGTCGCCGCTGTACAGGCTGAGGATGAACACGCGGGCCTCATCCAGCACCCGGGTGATGTCGCGCAGCAGTCCCGCGCGGTCATAGGCGACCACCTGCAGCTTGACTTCATAGGCGGCGGTGGGAGAGGAACCCCAGCTGACCTGGAGGATGCGCCGCGGATGGACGGCGCGCAGGCGCAGCAGATTCCCGCAGTCGGCGCGATGGATGGTGACCCCGCGGCCATGGGTCAGGTAGCCGGCAATTTCGACGCCCGGGGCGGGCAGGCAGCACTGTGCGGTGCGGGTCAGCAGATCGCCCACGCCGTAGATGAAGAACTCCGATTCGGCGAAGCGTTGCGCCGGGCGCCGCCGTGCCCGCCGCGCGCCGGCGCGATCACCCTGGCGCTGGGCGAAGACCCGGCCCACCACCTGGTCGAGCGAGAGCATCCCGGCGCCGATGGCTTCATGCAGGGCGCCGGCATCGGCGCGGTGGAAGAAGCGGGCCAGTTGATCGAGGTCGGTATCGGCAAAACCCAACTGGCGCAGTTCGCGGTCCAGTTGCTGCTGTCCGGCCAGGCGGTTGTCCTCCTGCTCCTGCTCTCGAAACCACTGCCGCACCTTGGCCCGCGCCCGGGCCGTGGTCAGATAGCCCAGCGACCGCACCAGCCAGTCGCGGCTGGGAGCCGGGTGGCGCCCGGCGATGATCTCCACCTGCACCCCGGTTTCGAGCGGCCGGTTGAGCGGATGGATCGCGCCGTTGACCCTGGCGCCACGGCAGCGATGGCCGATTTCGGTATGGATGCGATAGGCGAAATCCAGGGGCGTGGCCCGCCGGGGCAGATCGACGACATGCCCCTCCGGCGTGAATACATAGATCCGTTCGGGGGCCTGATCGACGCGCAGATAATCCTCGATGCCGGTGCTGCCGAGTTCCTCGTGCCACTCCAGCACCTGGCGCAGCCAGGCGATGCGCTCTTCGTAATCGCTGTCGCCGGTGTCATCGCCATTCTTGTAGCGCCAGTGGGAGCAGAGCCCGTACTCGGCCTCCTCGTGCATGGCGTGGGTGCGGATCTGGATTTCGACCACCCGCCGGCCCGGGCCGATCACCGCGGTATGCAGGGAGCGGTAGCCATTGCTCTTGGGTGAAGCGATGTAGTCGTCGAACTCGGCGGGGATATTGCGCCACAGGCTGTGGACGATGCCCAGCACGGCATAGCAGTCGGCGATTTCCTCGACCAGGACCCGCACCGCGCGGATGTCGTAGATCTGCGAAAAACCCAGGCCCTTGTTGTGCATCTTTTTCCAGATGCTGTAGATGTGTTTCGGCCGGCCGCTGACCTGGGTGTTCCCGCCGAGGTGGCCGAGCGCCCGCCGCAGCGTGGCGATCACCTCGTCGATGTAGTGCTGCCGATCGGCGCGCCGCTCCTCCAGCAGCCGGGCGATGCGCCGGTATTCATCGGGGTGCAGATAGCGGAATGCGAGATCCTCCATCTCCCACTTGAGGTGGCCGATCCCGAGGCGATGGGCCAGCGGGGCGTAGATGTCGAAGATCTCCCGGGCCACGCGCCGCTGCCGTTCGGGAGCGGCATCGCGCACCGCATGCAGCGCCCAGGTGCGCTCCGCAATCTTGAGCAGGGCGACCCGCATGTCCTCGATCATGGATACCAGCATGGCGCGCAGCTTGGCGGCCTGCTGGGCGGGCTCCACGCCGAGCACTCGCTGCTCCGAAGTGCTGCGCAGCTCGCCGATGACGGCCATGCGCTGGACGCCCTCGATCAGCCGGGCCACGGTCGGACCCACCCGCTCGCGCACCTGCTCGAGCGGAATCGCGCCGCGCCGCACGGCCCGGTAGCACATGCCGGCGGCCAAGCCTTCGGCGTCCATGAACAACTCGGCGAGAATGCCGGTGATCTCGACCCCCGCGGGCAGGGACTCCGGCGCCTCTGCGCCAACCAGTTCGCTGGCCGCGGTGACCAGTTCGATGCGGTGCGGATCCCAGCGGAAACTGCCGGCCAGCCGTCCGAGCCAGTCGGTCAGGGGCGGGTCGGTCGGACCTTCGATCTGGGGCAGATCGCGAACCTGTACCATGTCGGCTATCCCGGCGATGCGGTGTCAGCCGGCCCCGAACAGACCGGAGGACAGATAGCGGTCACCGCGATCGGTGATGATGGTGACGATCACCGCGTCGCTGAGTTCGCGGGCGATGCGCAGCGCACCGGCGACCGCGCCGCCCGACGAAACCCCGCAGAAAATTCCCTCGCGCCGCGCCAGGTCACGCGCCATCTCCTCGGCCTCGGACTGGTCGATGTCGAGGATGCGATCGACCAGCCGGGCCTCGAAGATGCCCGGCAGATAAGCCGCCGGCCAGCGCCGGATGCCGGCGATGCTGGACCCCTCCGCCGGCTGCAGCCCGACGATCTGGATGCCGGGATTGACGCTCTTGAGGTACTGGGACACCCCCATGATGGTGCCCGTGGTGCCCATCGCGCTGACGAAATGGGTGACCGCGCCCCCGGTCTGCCGCCAGATTTCGGGCCCGGTGGTCTCGCGGTGGGCGCGCGGATTGTCGGGGTTGTTGAACTGGTCGAGGACGATGCCGCGCCCCTGCCGACGCATCTCCAGCGCCAGATCCCGGGCGCCTTCCATGCCGGCCTCGCGGCTCACCATGACCAGTTCGGCGCCGTAGGCCGCCATGGCCGCCTTGCGCTCCTCGGTCATGTGGTCCGGCATGATGAGGATCATGCGGTAGCCCTTGATCGCGGCGACCATCGCCAGCGCGATGCCGGTGTTGCCGCTGGTCGCCTCGATCAGGGTATCGCCGGGGCGGATCTCGCCGCGCGCCTCGGCGCCCCGGATCATCCCCAGAGCGGGACGGTCCTTGACCGAGCCGGCGGGGTTGTTGCCCTCCAGCTTGACCAGAATCCGGTTGTTGCGGCCGGCGGTGAGCCGCTGGAGACGCACCAAGGGCGTATTGCCCACGCAGGCTTCGATGGTAGGAAACTCCACGGCCGAAATCTCCACTGCTGCCCGGCGACCATTCTACTCCCGCCCCGCCGCCGGCTCGCCGCAACCGGGCGACGGCAGGGGTGGCGCCGCCGGCTTCAACCCGCTCACCCGCCGGAGTTCGACTGCGCCGCCCCGCCGCCGGTCAGCACCACGAAGGCCAGCGCCAGGTCGCGCTCGTCGGCGAGACTGACCCACACGCCGGTGACGCCACGGGCCGCCAGCAGCGCCCGGGCGCGGCCGTAAGTGTGGACCGCGGGCGCGCCCGTGGATTGCGAAAGCACCGCGAAATCCCGCCAGGAGACCGCCCCGATCCCGGTTCCGAGCGCCTTGCCGAGCGCTTCCTTGGCGGCAAAGCGCTTGGCGAGCCAGGCGTCCGGGCGCGGCCGGGTGCGGAACACGGCCAGCTCCTCCGGGCGCAGGATCCGCTCTGCGAAGCGCGCGCCATGGCGCGCCAGGGCCGCCTGGATGCGGGCGATGGCGACGATGTCGCTGCCGACGCCGAGGATCATGCCGGCCGCCGGCGGCCCGGCACCGCCTTGCGAAACAGCTCGCGGCTGCGCAGGGGACGGGGCCCGAGGTGTTCGGCGAGGGCCGTGCGCGTCAGCCGCTTGGCGCAACGGCAAACCTCGGGGTCGCGGTAGTCCTCCGCCGCCATGGCCAGCAGGTGCCGGCCCTGCAGCAGGTCTCCGCCGCTGCCGGCCGCGGCTGCCACCAGCCCGACCCCGGGCACGAACCGGTAACAGCCCTCGCCCGCCAGCGGCTGGCCGCCGGCCGTACACTCCAGTTCGAACCCGTAACCGAGCTCGGCCAGCAGGGCGAGCTCGAATCGCCTCAGCAAGGGTTCCGGATGCACGCCGCCAGGAAGCGCCGCCAGCACCGCCCGATAGTGCTCGTACAGCCGCGGATGAGGATCGGCCTCAGGCAGCAGGCGCAACAGCAATTCGTTGAGATAGAGGCCGAGATAGAGCTCGCGACCGGCCGGAAGCGGCGCCAGCGGCACCATGGGCTCGGCGCGGGTCAGCGTCTTGAGCGAGCTGCGCCCGCTCCAGGCCACCGCCAACTGCACGAAGGGCTGGCCGGCAGCCGGCGTACGGCGGCCGCCCCGGGCGACCGCCCGGATGCGCCCGGCGCCGCGCGCGAACAGATCGACCAGCAGGCTGGTTTCGCGATAGGGCCGCCGGTGCAGCACATAGGCGGCCTCCTCTTCGACGACGCCGCGGCGCCCCATCGAATCAGCGGTCGTCACGATATCCCAGGCTGCGCAGCGCGCGCTCGTCATCCGACCAGCCGCTCTTGACCTTGACCCAGAGGCGCAGCATCACCCGCCTGCCCAGCAATGCCTCGATGTCGTGGCGCGCCTGCTCGCCGACTTTCTTGATCCGCTGGCCGGCGTCGCCGATGATGATCTTCTTCTGTCCCTCGCGCTCCACCAAAATCAGCGCGGCAATGTGGCAGATGCAGGGTGCGTCGCGAAATTCCTCGATCTCGATGGTGGTGCAGTAGGGAAGCTCCGCGCCCAACTGGCGGGTGATTTTCTCGCGCACGATCTCCGCGACCAGAAACCGCTCGCTGCGATCCGTGTACAGGTCTTCGGCAAAGTGGAACTCGCCGACCGGCATGTGCGAGCGGACCACTGCCTCCAGCTGGGGGAGATTCCTGCCGCTCAGCGCGGACACCGGCAGGTACTGGGCATCGGGGAGCACCGCGGCCAGTTCGGCAATCCGCGGCAGCAGTGCCTCCGGGTCGGCCAGCCGGTCGATCTTGTTGAGTACCACCACCACGGGCGCACGGGCCTTGCGCACCTGCTCGGCGATCGCGGCATCGGCGGCGGTCCAGACATCACGGTCGACCACGAACAGAATCACGTCCACATCGCGCATCGCCGAGAGGGCCGTGCGCCGCAGATAACGGCCCAGGGCATGCCCCGAGCGGTCATTGATTCCCGGCGTGTCGACGAACAGCATCTGGCAGTCCGCGTCGGTCTTGATCCCGAGAATGTTGTGCCTGGTGGTCTGCGGCTTGCGGGAGGTGATGCTGAGCTTGTGGCCGAGCAGATGGTTGAGCAGGGTGGACTTGCCGACATTCGGCCGCCCGACGATGGCGGCATAACCGCAGTGCCTGGGGTTCACGACGGCGACTCCTGGGCGAGGCGCTCGAGGACCCGGGCTGCGGCGCACTTCTCCGCCTCGCGGCGGCTGCTGCCGCTGCCGAGCACCGGATCCGGGAGCAGCGACAGCGAGCAGGAGACCTCGAAGCGCCGCGCATGATCCGGGCCGGAGGTGTTGACCACCGAGTACACCGGCAGCGGCTCGCCGCGCGCCTGCAGATATTCCTGCAGCCGGGTTTTGTCATCGCGATCGGCCGGCGCGGCCAGCGCGGCTTCCAGGGAACCGGCGAACCAGCGCTCGACACAGCCGCGGCAGGCCGCGGCACCGCCATCGAGCCAGATCGCGCCCAGGATCGCCTCCAGGGTTCCGGCCAGGATGGTCCTGCGCGCCGCACCGCCGTCGCGCCGCTCGCCCCGGCCCAGCCGCAACCGGCCGGGGACGCCCAGCTCCGCGGCGATCCCAGCCAGGCAGACCCCGCTCACCAGCGCGGCGCGCAGCCGGGTCAATTCACCTTCCGAGTATTCCGGAAAGCGGCGATAGAGCCATTCGGCCACCAGCAATCCCAGGACCGCATCGCCGAGAAATTCGAGGCGCTCGTTGTTGGGGACGCCGCAGCTGCGATGGGTCAACGCGAGTCCGAGCAAGGCGGCATCCGCAAACTCGTAACCACCGAAGCGGCGAGCCTCCCGGTCGGTTTCAACCACCACGGCAGTGCGTGTCAATCGCGGGAACTGTCATAGACGTTGTGGAATTTCGCCACCGCATCGACATTGCCCAGCAGCGGCACTCTGCGCTCGTAGTCGAGCACCACCAGGATCTTCTCGGCGGTGCGCTCGATCCGGACCTGCTTGAGATCGATGCTGTCGACATTGTTGATCACGAATTGCTTGTAGAGCTTCTGGCGGATGCCCTGGTCGGAGAGCGCCCGCACATCCCCATCCTCTCCCAGCATCTTGAACGACTGCGCGACCGTGTAGTTGTCGAGATAGAGCGGGCCCAGGCGAAACAACACCGTCAGGCAAAAGCCGACGGCCAGCAGGGCAAACAGAAAGCCGAGCAGCGTGAGACCACTTTCCCTGCCAATGTTCTCCATAGCGGATCCTCTGCGGGTTTACCGGATTCTGCCAACCCGCTCGAAACTCGGCAAGCTGAAGAAATCGTCCCAGTGCATCCACACCAGAAAAGCCTTGCCGACGATGTTCTGCTCCGGCACCGGGCCCCAGGCGCGACTGTCGAAACTGTTGTCCCTGTTGTCGCCCATCACGAAATAGTGGCCGGTCGGCACCACGGTGTGAAAATTGATGCCGTACTCGCCGGCTCTGCGGCGCTGGCGAACCAGGTGCCGGACGTCGCCGAGTTGCTCCCACATCACCTGAAACCCGCGCTCCAGATCCAGGTAGTCGAGCGCGGTCGGCTCCTGGGGGATCGGCTCGCCGTTGATGTAGAGCAGGTTGTTCATCACCCGGATGTCGTCGCCGGGCAGGCCGACCACCCGCTTGATGAAGTAGCGCCGGTCACCCGGCGGGAAAAACACCATGACATCGCCGCGCTGCGGCGCGCCCACTTCCACCACCTTGGCGCCGGTCACCGGCAGTCGCAGACCATAGGCGTACTTGTTGACCAGGATGAAATCGCCCACCTCCAGCGTCGGGATCATGGAGCCGGACGGAATCTGGAAGGGCTCGACCAGGAACGAGCGCAGCATCAACACCGCAAACAGCACCGGGAAGAAAGGGGCGATGGCGTCGACGTACCAGACCCGCCGCCCGTCGAGCTCCCGCCGGCGCCGCAATGCCAGTCGATCCACCAGCCAGGCGATCCCGGTGACCGCGGTCAACACCACCAGAATCAGCGGAAAATCCAGATTCATCGCGCGCGATCCTCAACCATCCGTCTTGAGCACCGCCAGAAAGGCTTCCTGGGGAATCTCGACTCTGCCCAACTGTTTCATGCGCCGCTTGCCGGCCTTCTGTTTTTCGAGCAGTTTCTTTTTTCGCGTGACATCCCCGCCATAACACTTGGCGGTCACGTTCTTGCGCAGCGCCTTGACCGTGGTGCGCGCGATCACGTGCCCGCCCAACGCCGCCTGAATCGCGACATCGAACATCTGCCGCGGGATCAGCTCCTTCATGCGCTCGGTGAGCAGGCGGCCCTTGCTCTGCGCCTGATCGCGGTGGACGATGGCCGCCAGGGCATCGACCCGCTCGCCGTTGATGAGAATGTCCAGGCGCACCAGGGGCGCCGCGGCGAACCGCCGGAAGTGATAGTCGAGCGAGGCGAAGCCCCGACTCACCGACTTGAGCCGGTCGAAGAAATCCATCACCACTTCACTCATCGGCAGTTCGTAGGTCAACGCGACCTGTTTGCCCACGTAGCGCAGGTCGCGCTGGACGCCGCGCTTTTCCACGCACAGGCCCAGGACATTGCCCAGATACTCCTGAGGCACCAGGATATTGACCTCGCAGATCGGCTCGCGCATTTCCGCGATCCGCGCCGGGCTCGGCAGCGAGGACGGGTTGGAGTAGTGGCCGACTTCGCCGTCGGTGGTGACCACCTCGTATTGGACGGTGGGCGCGGTGGTGATCAGGTCGAGGCCATACTCCCGCTCCAGCCGCTCCTGGACGATTTCCATGTGCAGCATGCCCAGGAAACCGCAGCGGAACCCGAAACCCAGCGCGTCGGAGGTCTCCGGCTCGTAAAACAGCGAGGCGTCGTTGAGGGTCAGCTTTTCCAGCGCCACCCGAAAGGCCTCGAAGTCATCGGAATTCACCGGAAACAACCCGGCGTACACCTGGGGATGGGCGCGCTGAAATCCGGGCAGCGCCGCCACCCGATCGGCATCCTGGGCGGCGACCAGGGTATCGCCGACCGGAGCGCCGTGGATATCCTTGATGCCCGCGGCCACGAACCCGACCTCACCGGCGCCCAGCGACCCGGTTTCGAGCCGCTTGGGGGTGAAGATGCCGATGGCATCGACGCCGTGGATCTTGCCGGTGGTCTTGACCAGCACCCGGTCCCTGGTCCTGAGAACGCCCTGCTTGACCCGCACCAGCGATACCACGCCGAGATAGTTGTCGAACCAGGAGTCGATGATCAGCCCCTGGAAGGGGGCGTTGCGATCGCCGGTCGGCGGCGGTACCCGGGCGACCAACTGCTCCAATACCTGGTCGATGTTCTCCCCGGTCTTGGCGCTGCAGCGCACCGCGTCGGCGGCCTCGATGCCGATGATCTCCTCGATCTCCTCCACCACCCGCTCCGGGTCGGCCTGCGGCAGGTCGATCTTGTTCAGCACCGGGATCACCTCCAGCCCCTGAGCGATCGCGGTATAGCAGTTGGCGACCGACTGCGCCTCCACGCCCTGGGCCGCATCGACCACCAACAGTGCGCCCTCGCAGGCCGCCAGCGATCGGGACACTTCGTAGGAAAAGTCGACGTGGCCCGGCGTATCGATGAAGTTGAGCTGATAGATTTCGCCGTCGGCCGCGCGGTAGTTCAAGGTGACGCTCTGCGCCTTGATGGTGATCCCGCGCTCGCGCTCGATATCCATCGAATCGAGCACCTGCTCGGCCATCTCCCGCTCGCTCAATCCGCCACACATCTGGATGAAGCGGTCGGCGAGCGTGGACTTGCCGTGATCGATGTGCGCGATGATGGAAAAGTTGCGTATGTGGTCGGGATCGGGCACTGGCTGGGCTCGAAAAACGGCGCGGGCGGGGGGGGCAAAATCTGGCGGCGAGTCTAGCCTATTTGGCCCGGTGCCGCCATCGCGACTCCCGGGCGCAACCCCGATCCCGACACTGGTTTTCCCGCCGTGGCCGGCACGCCGAGGCCCGCCGCGAACCCGCTATTCGAGTTCGATGGTGCTGAAGATCGAACGGCCGCGGCGAAAGAAGCGCAACGCAATCGGCGTATCGGCCGGCAGATCGCCGACTACCCGATCGTAGTCGCTGAGATCGTTGATCGCGTTATAGCCCAGCTGCACGATCACATCGCCGGCCTGGAGGCCGGCCGCCTCGGCCGGGGAGTCCGGGTAGACCTCGCTGACCTGGACGCCGCCGGCCAGACGCCAGTTGGTCCGCGTCCGCTCGTCCAGCTCCACCACTTCGACGCCCAGCCGATCGCCAGCGGCATTCCCCGCGGCGGCCTGGTCGTCATCCGGACGGCTGCCGACCACGATTTCGAGCCGCTTGCGCCCCCCCTTGCGAATGATCTCCGCGGTGGTTTCCTGCCCGGGCTTCATCAGGCCCACGGCGTGGGGGAGATCGCTGGCATCGACGACCGGCTTGCCGGAAAACCCGACCACGACATCGCCCGGCTCGAGCCCCGCCTTGGCCGCCGGACTGTCCGGTTCGACCTGCGCGATCAGCGCCCCCTGCGGCTTGTCCAGGCCCAGGGACTCGGCCAGCGCCCGATCGACATCCTGGATGTACACGCCCAGCCAGCCGCGCTCGACCCGACCATGCTCCTTGAGCTGGGCCACCACCTCGCCGACCACCTGCGCGGGAATCGAGAACGACAACCCGATCGAGCCGCCGGAGCGGGTGAAAATCTGGGAATTGACGCCCACCACCTCGCCCCGGAGGTTGAACAGCGGCCCGCCGGAGTTGCCCGGGTTGATGGCCACGTCGGTTTGAATGAAGGGCACATAGTCCTCGCCGCGCTCGGTGGGGATGCTGCGGCCGATGGCGCTGACGATCCCGGCGCTGGCCGAGTAGTCGAGCCCGAACGGCGAGCCGATCGCCACCACCCATTCGCCCACCCGCAAATTGTCCTCCGCGGCCAGTTTGGCCGCAGGCAGCCCCTTGGCGTCGATCTTGAGCAGCGCCAGGTCGGACCGCGGATCCGTGCCGACGATTTCGGCGTCGTATTCGCGGCGATCGATGAGGCGGACCCGGATCTGTTCCGCACCCTCCACCACATGGTTGTTGGTCACGATGTAGCCGTCCTCGGAAATCACGAACCCCGAGCCCATGGACTGCATCCGCCGCTCCCGTTCGGGACCCGGCCGCTGGCCGAAAAAGTCGCGAAAGATATCCGGAACATCCGGCGGCAGACTCGGCGGACGCCGGGCAGTGACCCGCTGTTCGGTATTGATCTTCACCACCGTCGGCGAATTCTCCTCGATCAGCTGGGTGAAGTCCGGCAGTCCGGCCGCCGCCGCGCGAACGCAGAACAGCACTGATGTCATCAACAACCCGATCAAGGCCCCGGGCCGCCCGCAGTTGGTCATGGTTTCCTCGCTGTCAAGTCAGGGTTGGCGCGGCCGGTTTCCGTCCGCGGCTGCGGCGGCCGGCAGCGGTTGCGCTCCGCCCAGCGCCACGCCGGCCGCAATCCTACGCGCAGTCAGCAGCGGGAGCTCGCCCACCACACAGACAGCATAGCCGCGCTCGCCCACGCCGTGGGTCAGAAAGGCCGCGGTCGGGCCGCGGCGCGCCTCCACCCGGACGCCGGATCCGGACGTGGGATCGATGAATATCGAAAAGGAACTGAAGCCATCACTGTAGTGGAGCTGCCGCACCCCGTCGGCGAAAACCCGGGGCGGGCCCGACAGCTCAAACCCGGGTGGCACCCAGGCCACCTCCACGGGGACCAGCGCCGCATCCCGCCCCGGGTCGGAACAGGGCGGGTTGGCTACCACCAGATGTCGACTGAAGCGGGGCTCCAGCTCGGCCTCGTCGATCACCGCGCCGATGGTTATGGAGGTGAACTGAAAGCGCTCGACCAGATTGCCCTCGCCATCGAACACCTGGTCCTGGAGCAGCAGGCCGGTGGCCTGGTCCAGGCCGAGCAAGTGGCCGTACCGGAAGGCATCCCGCGGCTGCAGATGCAGCTGGCGGACCCGCCGGCCGGCGACCCGCCCATCCTCCCGCAGGGAAACCAGATAGTGCTCCACGCCCCCGGGCTCCCGCCCCGCAAGATCCGCGGCCTTCACTGCCGAGGGGGTGCGGTCGCACTCCGCGCGGTCATAGGCGCGGCGGATGACCTCCTGGGGAGGGCCATCGAGATATTCCAGGCGCTCCCACTGCCGGCCGTCGCGCACCGCCCGCACGATCCGCAAAGTGGTCAGGGTGCCGGCCTGTTCGTAGGTGGCCACGCCGCGATAGCTCAGCGTATCGGCGGCAACGGCCATGCGCAGCAGCGCCTGGCGGACGGAGTCGACCGACTCCAGGGACAGGGCCGGCTGGGCCGCCGCGAGCCCGAGCAGCAACGCCAGCAACCGCGTCGTCTGCCGGGCGCGCTGGGCAGGCGAGCCCGGTATCGCCTCGATCACCGTCGACACATAAAACCCCGGGCGCACGCCGCACGGCCGGACCCGGCCGCTCGCCGTGCTCCCCTCATCAGGGCTCCTCCACCCGCCGCGGCGCCCGCGCAAAGGGCGCCAGGCCCCGGTTGTCCCCGACTGCGGCCTCCGCGTGGCGCAGCATCTGCTCTTCGAGATAGGCGCGCACCTGCTGCTCCTGCGCCGGCGGGAGTCCGGCGGCTTGAGCGCCGTCCGCAACCTCCACGGGCAGTGCGCTGCCATCGACCGCCGACACCACCCGCACCGCCGGAATCTGACCGGCATAGGGGCGCTGCGCGACCGGCCGATAGGGCATCTCGTCCACCGCGCGCGGGGCGGCGGTCTGCACCGCGACCTGCTGTTGCCCGGACCCCTCGAAGGGCAGCCAATGCCGCACCCCCGCGACGGTCAGCACCGCCACCGAAGCGGCGATCGCCGCGCGCCCCACCAAGCCGACGAGGATCCGCGGGCGCGGGGTGGGCGTGTCGGCCAGGGCGTCGGCGATGCGCGCCGACAGGTCCACCCGGCGGTCTACCGCCTCGCCGCGCAGCGCGCTGGCGGCCAACTGGTAGCGCCGCCACTTGTCGCGCAATCCGGGCTCCTGCTCCATCAGCGCCAGGATGCGGCGCAGTTCGAACTCCCCGACTTCGCCATCCATCAGGGCGGAAAGATGAGACTGGGGTTCGGCGTGAACGTCTTCCTTCATGGATCGCAAGGCCTCGTTTGCAAGGGAGAGAAATCACAACCCAGGGGGCGGCGCCGGACCGGCGTGCAGGCAGTGTGACCCGGCGGGCCGGAGAAAGGTTCCATCATCGCCCCTCCAGCAGCGCACTGACCTTCTGATCGATGGCCTCGCGCGCGCGAAAGATGCGGGAGCGGACGGTACCCACCGGACAGCCCATCACATTGGCGATGTCCTCATAGCTGAGCCCTTCCAGTTCGCGCAAGGTGATGGCCACCCGCAGATCCTCCGGCAGGGAGCCGATGGCCGCCTCCACCACGACCCGCAACTCGTCTCCCTGGGCGAGGTTTTCCGGTGTGTCGATATCGATGAGGCCCTGGTTGCCGACGAAATGTTCCGCATCGTCGAGGTCGACGTCATGGGCGGGTGGTCGCCGGCTGCGGGCGACGAGAAAATTCTTCGCGGTGTTGACGGCGATGCGATACAGCCAGGTGTAGAACTGGCTGTCGCCGCGAAACTTGCCGAGTGCCCGGTAAGCCTTGATGAAGGCTTCCTGCACCACGTCATCGACCTCGCCATGATCGTTCACGTAGCGGCTGACGATGGCCCGTACCCGGTGTTGGTATTTCAGCACCAGCAGGTCGAACGCACGCTTGTCGCCCTGCTGCACCCGCCGAACCAGTTTGGTGTCCGACGCCGATTCTTTCGGGGCCCTCACATGTTGCTCCATAGTCTGGCGGGCGAATCCGGCCGGCGCTTGGGCACCGCCGCCACGGCTTTCAATGGTGCGGCGCGGCGCCGGGCGGTATTCTGAGGCACCGCCGGCGCCTATAGTATCATGCGATCAAAGTATCAAAACCCGCTCAGCTTATGACGAGAAACTTCTATCACGACGTACTCGTCATCGGCAGTGGCGCGGCGGGCATGACCGTCGCCCTGCATCTGGCGGATCGCTGCAGCGTGGCGCTGCTGACCAAGGGAGGAGTGCAGTCGGGCTCCACCGCCTATGCCCAGGGCGGCATCGCCGCGGTCACCGAAGCCGGCGACAGTTGCGACGCCCATATTCGGGACACCCTGATCGCGGGGGCCGGTCTCTGCCATCCCGAGGTGGTCGATTTCATCATCCGGCGCGGGCCGGAGGCGATCGCCTGGCTGATCGAACAGGGAGTCGAATTCAGCCGCGACAGCGACGGCGGCCATCATCTCACCCGCGAGGGCGGCCATAGTCACCGCCGTATCCTGCACGCCGCCGACGCCACCGGCCAAGCGATTTCGGGAGCCCTCGCCGAGCGGGTCGCAGAGCATCCGGGAATCGAGGTGTTCGAACAGCACCTGGTGGTGGACCTGACCACCCAGGCCGATGCCGGCTCCCGTCACCTGCGCTGCAACGGCGCCTACGTACTCGACGCCAGCACCGGCGAGGTCTGCCTGTTCCAGGCCCGCGCAGTGGTGCTCGCCACCGGCGGGGCGAGCAAGGTCTACCTCTATACCACCAACCCCGACGGGGCCAGCGGCGACGGCATCGCCGTTGCCTGGCGGCGCGGCTGCCGGGTGGCGAACATGGAATTCAACCAGTTCCACCCCACCTGCCTGTTCCACCCCAATGCCAAGTCGTTCCTGATCTCCGAGGCGCTGCGCGGCGAGGGCGCCCAACTGCAACTGCCGGACGGCAGCCGCTTCATGCCGAGGTTTCACCCCGATGCCGAACTGGCGCCCCGCGACATCGTCGCGCGGGCCATCGACCACGAGATCAAGCGGCTGGGCGCCGACTGCGTCTATCTCGACATCCGCCACAAACCCCTGGCGTTCATCGAAGCGCATTTCCCCACCCTGCGCGCCCAGTGCCTGAGCTTCGGCATCGACATCGCCCGCCAGCGCATCCCGGTGGTCCCGGCGGCGCACTACACCTGCGGCGGCGTGGTGACCGACACCCGCGGGCGCACCGACCTCAAGCATCTCTACGCGGTCGGGGAATGCGCCTTCACCGGCCTGCACGGGGCCAATCGGCTGGCCAGCAACTCCCTGCTCGAGTGCGTGGTCCTCGGCACCGCCGCGGCGGCGGACATCGCCGCCAGCCTCCCCGAGATCCCCATGCCCAGCTTCACCAAACCCTGGGATGCGTCGCGGGTGACCTCCTCGGACGAGGATGTGGTGATCGCCCACAACTGGGACGAGGTGCGGCGCTTCATGTGGGACTACGTCGGCATCGTCCGCACCCGCAAGCGGCTGGAGCGGGCCCAGCACCGGGTACAACTGCTGCAGCGGGAAATTCACGAGTACTACAGCAACTACCGGGTGAGCCGCGACCTGCTCGAACTGCGCAACCTGGCGATGGTGGCGGAGCTGATCATCCGCTCGGCGCTGTTGCGCAAGGAGAGCCGCGGGCTGCACTTCACGCTGGATCACCCCGAGCAGTCGGTGATCGCCAAGGACAGCATCCTGGTGCCGATGAATTTCGCCAACCAGGAGTTGATCGTGGACAAACTGGGTTGATCCGGCCGCGTCAACCCAGCTTCCCGGCCCGCGCGCGCACCAGCAGCACGCGGAATCCGTCGCCGGAGACGGCGTCGGCGAATACCGGCAGGTAGTGGCGCCGCCAACCGCGGCGAAACCCCAGCACCACCAGCCAACCGGACACGAACGCCACCCGGCACTCGGTCCCGAGGGGCCGGTTGCCGGCGCCGCGCAGCCACCAGTGGCTGCCATCCCACAGCAGGGTGCCGCCCGGCCCGGGACGCAGTGCGAGCCCGATCTCGACCAGCCACAGGGCGCTCGCCGCCAGCCGCCAGCCCGGCGCCAGCGGCAGCGCCCAGATTCCCGCGAGCAGTGCCGCCAGGGCGGTCAACCGCAGCGCCGATTCCAGCCGGGACCGGCCCAGCGCGAGCTCAAGGCGCTCCGTCACGCCGCGCCTCCCGCACCCGCTGCACCATGGCCTGCAATTGGGCGTCGGGGGCGGTTGCCCGCCCCAGCAGCCAGGCGAACAACTGCTGATCCTCGCACTCCAGCAGCCGCCGCAAGACCGCCCGCTGCTCGGACGACAGCGACTCGTACTCCGCATCGAGAAAGGTCTCGAGGAGCAGATCGAGTTCCAGCATGCCGCGGCGGGCCGCCCAGCGCAGCCGATTGCGATCCATGGCGAACCTCGGTGGGGTGCTTGGGCCGATTATAGACGGCCGCCCGCACCAGCCGCCGGCGGCATCCTGCGCCCCATCCCCGCTGCGGTGGATTGCCGGCATCGGGCTTGGGTACACTCGCAGCCTTGCTGGAGAACCGAGCGTGACCGACTGGCATTCATTCCTCGTCGCCCGGGGCGCCCTGATCGCCGGCGGACAGGTGGAGACGTTCGGCGAGGGCCCGGCGGACTGCGACCACCTGCTGGCGATCGACACCCTGAGTGAGCTCGGCCATCTGGGCGCGCTCGCCGTGACCGGTCCCCACAGCGCCCGATTCCTGCAGGGCCAAACCACCGCGGATTTCGCTGCTCCGGCAGCGCCCGGACCCATCGCCGGGGCCTGCTGCACGCCCCAGGGCCGGGTATTTGCCCACTTCGTGGCGCTGCCGACCGCCACCGGATATCTGCTGATCATGCCCCGCTCCCTGATCGCTCCGGCCTGCGCCACCCTGGCCCCGTACGCGGCGCTGGCGCGGGTCGAACTCGCCGACGCCAGCGAGCACTGGCGCCTGCTGGGACTCGCCGGCCCGGCGGCCGCAGCCACCCTCGCCGCGCTCGGCCTGCACCCCGACGGCCCCGCGCCGGACGGGACTCGAACCCTGGCGCACGAACCAGGCCGCCAGCTGCTCGCGGTGCCGAGCGCGGCCGCGGAAGCCCGCTGGGCCAGCCTCGAGACCCTTGCCCGGCCGGTCGGCCTGCCGCTGTGGCACCTCGCGGACATCCGCGCCGGCATCGCGACGCTGGAACCCGCGACCCGCGCAGCCTTCGTCCCGCAGATGCTGAACTTCCAGCTGCGCGGCATGCTGAGCTTTTCGAAAGGCTGCTATACGGGCCAGGAAGTGGTCGCGCGCAGCCAGTACCGGGGCTCGCTCAAGCGCCATCTGCACCGGCTGGCGATCGGCGGCGCAGCCCCGCCGTCGCCCGGCGCCGCCATTCAGGTTCCCGAGACCGCCCAGGCGGTGGGCACCCTGCTGCGGGCGGTGCGCTGCGGCGCGGATCGCTGCGAGGCGCTGGCAGTGTTGCTGGACGGCTCCGAACGGCACCCGGCGCTCGACTTCGGCACCGGGCCGCGGCCCGTGGAGTTCCTGTCGCTGCCGGTGGCGGCGGAACCCGGATGATCGACTGGCTCACCGCCAACCAGGGCCTGTTGGGCTGGCTGACCTTTGCCTCCGTGGCCACCATCGTGATCAGCCTGGCGGCGCTGCCCTGGTTGGTGGCGCGGATCCCGGCAGACTATTTCGCGTACCGAAAGCGCCATGGCACACCGCTCAAACAGCGCCACCCCCTGATCCGGCTGCTGCTGCTGATCGGCAAGAATCTGCTCGGCGCCACGCTGCTGGCCGGCGGATTGCTCATGCTGTTCGTGCCCGGCCAGGGCCTGCTGACCATGGCGATGGGATTGCTGCTGCTGGATTATCCCGGCAAGTTCGCCCTGGAGCGCCGCATCGCCCGCCAGCACTCGGTGCTCTCGGGCCTCAATTGGCTGCGGGCGCGGGCCGGCGCCGCACCTCTGGTGATCGACCATCGGGATGACTGACGGGCCCGCCGCGCGGCCGGGCCCGCGGATCAATCCGCGAGCAGTTCGATGCGATAGCCGTCGGGGTCCTCGACGAAGGCGAGCACCGTGCTGCCGTGCTGCATGGGGCCCGGCTCACGGACCACCTTGCCGCCGCCGGCGCGAATCCGCTCGCAGGCGGCCTGGACGTCCTCGACCCCGATGGCGATGTGCCCGTAGCCGGTGCCCAGATCGTAGCTGCTGGTGTCCCAGTTGTGGGTGAGCTCCAGCACCGTCTGCTCGGACTCGGGGCCGTAGCCCAGAAACGCCAGCGTGAACCGCCCGCCGGGGAAGTCCCGCCGCCGCAGCAGCCGCATGCCCAGCAGCTCGGTATAGAAGGCGATCGAGCGCTCCAGGTCGCCCACCCGCAGCATGGTATGCAACAGTCTCATGGTCGCTGATCCTCCCGCTCGGCGCGCTGCCGCTTCAGCTCAGCCTGCGCCCGCGGATGGCGGCGATGCGCAGGCGCAGCGCATTGAGTTTGATGAAACCCTCGGCGTCCTTCTGGTCGTAGGCGCCCGCATCCTCGTCGAAGGTGGCGATGCGGTCGTCGAACAGGCTGTCTTCCGACCGGCGCCCGGTCACCGTGACCATACCCTTGTACAGCCTGACCCGCACCTCGCCGTTGACCTGCTGCTGGGAGGCGTCGATCAGCCCCTGCAGCAGCCGGCGCTCAGGGGACCACCAGTAGCCGTTGTAGATCAGGCTGGCGTAGCGGGGCATGAGCTCGTCCTTCAGGTGGGCGACCTCGCGATCCAGGGTGAGCGACTCGATGGCGCGGTGGGCCTTGAGCATGATGGTGCCGCCCGGGGTCTCGTAACAGCCGCGCGACTTCATGCCCACGTAGCGGTTCTCGACCAGATCCAGGCGGCCGATGCCGTGCTCGCCGCCCAGCCGGTTGAGCTGGGCCAGCACCTCCGCCGGACTCAGCGGCGCGCCGTCGATGGCCACGATGTCCCCGGCGCGGTAGCGCAGCGTGATGCTGACCGCGGTAGCGGGCGCCGCCTCCGGCGCCACCGTCCAGCGCCACATCGCCTCTTCGGGCTCGGCCCAGGGATCTTCGAGCCGCCCGCCCTCGTAGGAAATATGCAACAGGTTGGCGTCCATCGAATAGGGTGACTTCTTGCCGCTGGAGAAATCCACCGGTATCCGGTGCTGCCGGCAGTAGGCCATCAGCGCATCCCGCGAACCCAGCTGCCACTCCCGCCAGGGCGCGATCACCCGGATGCCGGGCTTGAGCGCGTAGGCGCCCAGCTCGAAGCGCACCTGGTCGTTGCCCTTGCCGGTGGCGCCGTGGGAGATGGCGTCCGCGCCGCTGGCATCGGCGATCTCCACCAGCCGCTTGGCGATCAGCGGGCGGGCGATCGAGGTGCCGAGCAGGTATTCGCCCTCGTAGAGGGCGTTGGCGCGAAACATGGGAAACACGAAGTCGCGCGCGAATTCCTCGCGCAGGTCCTCGATGTGGATCTCGCGCACCCCCAGCGCCTGCGCCTTGGCGCGCGCCGGCTCGACCTCTTCGCCCTGGCCGATGTCCGCGGTGAAGGTCACCACCTCGCACCCGTAGGTCTCCTGCAGCCAGCGCACGATGACCGAGGTATCCAGGCCGCCCGAATAGGCGAGCACCACTTTGTTGACGTCGGACACGGGAAACTCCTCGGAGCCAGCGCGGTGCGGGAGGCGAATTCTACCCGGCCGCCTGCGGCGCTGCACGGTGCCGGCACTGACCCATTGCCGCGGCCGGGGGCCGGACGGCGCCGGCGACCCGCAGGCCCGGCGCCTCGATCCCGGTCCGCCCGGCGCGGTCCGCGGAAGGGGCATATCCGCCGCCGGTCCGCTTGCCTAAGATGGCGCGATGGATACCTCCGGCAACGCCGCGGCCCGCCTCAACCTGCGCCGCCTGACCGCGCTCCGCTACATCGCCCTGAGCGCCTGCACGCTGGCGCTGCCGGGGGTCGCGCCCTGGTTGCCCGACCAGCCCCTGCCGGTGGCGCTGCTCGGGCTGCTGGCGCTGTTCGCGGCGCTCAACGCCCTTGCCCGCTACCGCACCCGACGGCCGCGGCCGATTTCCGAGGGGGAGTTCTTCGGGCATCTGCTGCTCGACATCGGCGGGCTGAGCCTGCTCCTGTATTTCACCGGCGGCGCCACCAACCCGCTGGTCTCCTACCTGCTGGTCCCGGTGTGCATCGCCGCCGCGACCCTGACCCGGCGGCTGAGCTGGACGGTCACCGGGCTCGCTTTCGCCTGCTACAGCCTGCTCCTGCTGTGGTACCGGCCGGTGCCGGCGCTGCTGCCCGCGGCCCACCACGCCGAGGTCAACCTGCACGTGTTGGGCATGTGGGCGAATTTCGCGGTCAGCGCCGGGCTGATCGGCCACTTCCTGCTCGACATGGCGGCCGAGCTGCGCCGCCAGCAGCGGGCCCTCGCTCGCCAGCGCGAGGAGCAACTGCGCGATGAACAACTGCTGAGCATCGCCACCCTGGCGGCCGGCGCCGCCCACGAACTCGGCACCCCGCTCAACACCATGCAGCTGCTGGTGGACGGGGGGCGCGAGGACCGCCAGGCACTGGCGGGCGCGGAGCTCGACACTCTCGCCCGACAACTGGAGCGGTGCCGGGGAACCCTGCGCCGGCTCGCCCGCCGGGGCGAGCTCGGCGACAGCCCGCCGGCCGCCTGTCCGGTCCGCGAATATCTCGAAGCCCTGGCGGAGCGCTGGCGGGTGATCCGCCCCCAGGCCCGCCTGCAACTGCGCCTCGATCCGGACAGCCCGGCGCTCGCGGCGCGCTTCCACCCCACCCTGGAGCCGGCGGTCCAGAACCTGCTCGACAATGCCGCAGACGCCTCTGCCGAAGTGGAAATGACCGCCCGCTGGGACCGCAGCCGGCTGGTGCTCGACATCCGCGATGCCGGGCCGGGGTTCCGCCACCCGCCGGGGGACGCACCCGTCCGGCCCGGCGCCAGCAGCAAACCCGGGGGGCTGGGCCTGGGGCTGTTCCTGTCGCACGCCACCATCGAGCGCCACGGCGGCTCGGTGGAGTTGACCCCGGCCGCGGGGGGCGGCACCCTCACCCGGGTTTTGTTGCCCCTGCCGGATCCCGCCCCGTGAGCGACCGCTATCTGGTCATCGACGACGACGCCGTGTTCGCCGAGACGCTGGCGCGGCGCCTGCGCCGGCGCGGCCACGCGGCGGAGGTCGCCACCGACCCGGAGGCGGCCCTCGACTGTTGCCGCCGGCTGCGACCGACGCGCGTGGTCTTGGATCTCAAGCTCGCGGAGACCTCCGGCCTGCACCTGTTGCCGCACCTGAAAGCGCAGCAGCCGGCGCCGGAAGTCGTGGTGCTGACCGGCTATTCGAGCGTCGCCACCGCGGTCAGCGCGATCAAGCTGGGCGCGGTGAACTATCTCGCCAAGCCCGCCGGCCTCGACGAGATCCTGGCGGCCTTCGCCGCGGCACAGGCCGCGCCCGAGCTCCCGCCGGTGAGCCTGCCGTCCCTCGAGCGGGTGGAATGGGAGCACATCCAGCGCGCGCTGGATGAACACGGGGGCAATGTCGCCGCCACCGCCCGCGCCCTGGGCCTGCACCGCCGCACCCTGCAGCGCAAGCTCGGCAAACGGCCGGTCAGGCGCTGACCACAGCACGTCGGGCGTGCGGCGTACCCCTTACAATGGCGCCCCATCCACTTGCGCGGAGGCCGCATGAAGACCCATCGCATCGCAGTACTGGCCGGCGACGGCATAGGCCCGGAGATCATGCAGGAGGCCCTCAAGGTGCTGCGGGTGGTGGAGGAGTGCGGCGCGGCGCGCTTCGAACTGGTCGAGGCCCCGTTCGGCGCCCAGGCCTACTTCGACCACGGCCATCCGTTCCCCGCCGCCACCAAGGCCATCTGCGACACAGCCGACGCCATCATCAAGGGGCCGGTGGGGCTGTCCCATGAGGCGACCCGGCAGATTCCGGTGGACCTGCAGCCGGAGCGCGGCGCAGTGCTGCCGCTGCGCGCCCGCTACCACACCTACGCCAATTTTCGCCCGGTGGTCCTGCCGCGGTCGCTGGCCCATTTTTCCCCGCTGCGCCCGGAGGTGGTCGGCGAGGGCATCGACATCATGCTGATCCGCGAACTGGTGGGCGGGCTCTACTTCGGCGCCAAGACGGTCGGGATCGACGCCGCCGGCCACCGCTATGTCGAGGAAACCCTGCGCTACGACGAGATCCAGATCAAACAGGTGCTGAAAAAAGCATTCCAACTGGCGCAGCAGCGCAAGGGCGTGCTGCACAATATCCACAAGAGCAATGTGCTGAAGTCCAGCGTGCTCTGGAACGAGATTCTGGAGGAGATGGCACCGGATTACCCCGAGGTGAAGGTCGTCCACATGCTGGTGGACGCCGCGGCCACCCACCTGTGCCTCAATCCGCGCCAGTTCGATGTCATGGTCATGGAGAATATGTTCGGCGATATCCTCAGCGACCAGGGCGGCGGCATCATCGGCTCCCTGGGCCTGATGCCCTCGGCCTGTCTGGGCGACGACAAGGCCTACTACGAGCCCGCCCACGGCTCGGCGCCGGACATCGCCGGCCGCAACATCGCCAACCCCTATTCGATGATCGGCTCGGCGGCGATGATGCTGGAACACAGCTTCGGCATGGCCGCCGCGGCGCGGCAGGTCTGGGCGGCCCTGCAGGGCGTGTTCGCCGACGGCTTCTCGACCCCGGATCTGGCGCAACTGGGCGGCGCGGCGAACATCATCTCCACCCCGGATTTCGGCGACCGGGTCGCCGCCCGGCTCCGCGAGGCGCTCCGGCACCAATGAACACCGACTTCGGCATCGAGCATCTCACCCCCGCCATCGGCACCGAGGTCCGGGGGCTGGATCTGTCCCGGCCCCTGCCGCCGGCGACCCTGAGCGCGGTGCGCGCGCTGTGGCTGGAGCGCAAGGTGCTGTTCTTTCGCGACCAGCACCTCACCCCCGACCAGCAGCTCGCCTTCACCGCCCAGTTCGGCGAACTGGAGAAGTACCCCTTCCTGCCCGGTATCGAGGGCTATCCGCTGATCGCCCCGGTGCTCAAACTGCCCCACGAGAAGGTGAACTTCGGCGGCCTCTGGCATTCCGACACCACCTATCTGGAGACCCCGGCCGCCGGGGCGACCCTCTACGCCATCGAAATCCCGCCCCTGGGCGGCGACACCCTGTTCGCCAACATGGTGCTGGCTTACGAGACCCTGCCGGACGCTCTCAAGGCCACCATCGCCGGTCTCAAGGCGGTCAACTCCTCGGCCAAGGCGGACGTCACCAAGACCCGCGAGGACCGCCTCAAGGAGGTCGGGGATCGCACTCCCCCGCAGGAATTCACGAGCATCCATCCCGTGGTCCGCACCCACCCGGAGACCGGCGAACGGATCCTCTACGTCAACGAGGGCCACGCGGTGCGCTTCGACGGCTGGACCGAGGCGGACAGCCTGCCGCTCCTGGAGGCACTGTACAAACACCAGCGCAAGCCCGAGTTCCAGTGCCGCTTCCGCTGGAGCCCGGGCGCGCTGGCGATGTGGGACAACCGCGCCTGCCAGCACTACCCGGTCAACGACTACCACGGCCACCGCCGCCTGCTGCACCGGATCTCCCTGAAGGGCGACCGGCCGTTCTGATCGCTCGCGGGGCCCCGCCGGACCGCCCGACCCCGCGGCCCGGCCCCTGCCACCGCCGGCCCGAGGCTTGCGGCGCGCACCGCAAGCCACTGTCTCCGCCGGCACCGCCAGGCTCCGGCGAGCCGGCGGATCGGCCGACACCTGCGCTCTCCGCCATTCGGAGAAGTCGAGGGCAACCCCTCCCACAAATCGACGAACGGCGGGATAGGACGAGCGAACGGCCTTTTTTTCGTCTTCATTTTGCAAACTGCATCACGTTAATCTCATTCCGCGCAATGGATTCCGCTTGACAAAGTCGATCGAATGGATCTATGCGCTTCGCCCGGCCCGCCACCAGCGGGCCGGCCAAGGGAAACCCACAAGAGACTTGGGAGGAAAACGTCATGGAACATCAGTCCAGGTTCACCTTCGCGGCAGCCGTCCTGGCTGCATCGCTCGGCTCTGCGGCAGCCTTTGCAGTACCCGCCTCGACCTTCTCCGGCGCGGTCAACGGCAGCCCCGACCTCAGTGTAGTGGCCACGGATTCCGCAGCCGCAGACAGCGCGACCATACTGGAATCCGTGCTCAAGGTTCCCGGCAGCAAGAAAGACCTGCTGCTCGGGGTCTCGTTGCAAAGCAGCCTCTTGACCGACACCCTGGCCAAGGGCAAAAACGGCTCAGCGGATTCCCAGACCGCCTGTGCCACGGTGGACATCACCGTGCTGGTGGACGGCGAAGCGGCGGCACCCGGCCCGGTGCGTTTCTCCCATCGCTGCCAGACCCTCAACACCGTGCTCGGCGGCGTCATCGAAAGTTGCGCGGACGGGAATCTCGACGGCGTCATCGACGTCAGTGAAGAGTGCACAGTCTCCGACGAAGAAATCCAGCTGATTCTCGACACCACTTCCGCCAATCACTTCAATTTCATCGCTCCCGATGTGGGACCTGGTGATCACGCCATCGAAGTGGTGGCCGATGTCTCCGCCGAGGGCACCGCCACCGCCAGCGGAGAAGTGGTCCTCAATCTGGGCTCGCTGTCGGTCGAAGTGGTGCGTTCCGCAAACACCGACACCGGAATCACCATCGAAGACTGAATAAGGATTGAGAGGCCGGGAAGGGCCCTCGCAAGTGAGCCAGGGATGGCTCATTCTCGAATCGAGCACGTACCCACCGGCGGATAGTGACGACCAGCGGCGAGTCCTTGATGGGTTCCGCCCACAGCGGTATTCGGGGCGCCCTGGGACAACAACCCGGTCCTCTACAGGCCCTTCACCGACCGGCATCCACCGCAGGGAGCAACTTTTCTTCTCCAGTCCGGTATTGGCGGGCTCTGCCGCCGCAACGGGGTCGAACTCGAAGGGGCGTTACACTCCTGTCTCCGATCCGCCGCCAGGGTTTGCAGTGCGGCGGGCGCCAGCCGCCGGGCGGCGGCCGTTCAGAGCAGGCGCTCGACCACCAATTGCAGGCGCTCGGTGCCGCGGAAGTGGTTGACGTCGAGCCGGTACAGGATCCGGATGGTGCTGGAGCGGGTCGGCGCCGCGCCCTCCTCCAGGGCGTTGAAGGCGATGGCGTCGAGCGGCTCCGCGCCCCCCTCGGCCACCAGCCGGAGCCGGAGGTGAGTGGCGCCGACCACCCGCGCGTCGAGCACCTGGAACTCGCCCAGAAAGCAGGGTTCCGGGAAGTGCTGGCCCCAGGGGCCGGCATCGCGCAGCAGCCGGGCGCTGTCGAGGGTCAGGGCGGCGGCGGGCAGCGCCCCGTCGTGGAGCAGCGCGAGCTCCAGATCCTCCGGCGCCAGGAGTTCGCGGACCACGGCGTCGAAGGCCGTCGCGAAGGTCTCCAGGGCGCCCGCTTCGAGGGTCAGTCCGGCCGCCGCCGCATGGCCGCCGAAGCGGCCGAGCAGCCCCGGATTGCGCGCCGCCACCAGGTCCAGGGCATCGCGGATGTGCAGCCCGGGGACGGAGCGCGCCGAGCCCTTGAGTTCGCCGCCACCGGCCGCGGCGAAGGCGATCGCCGGCCGGTGCAGGCGCTCGCGCACCCGCCCGGCGACCAGCCCGACGATCCCCTGGTGCCAGGTCGGATCGTACAGGCACAGTCCCCAGGGCGGGTCGGCGGCGAATTCGAGTGCGGCGAGCTGGGCTTCCGCCTCGCGCCGCATCTGCTCTTCCAGCAGGCGCCGATCGCGGTTCAGTTCGTCAAGCTGGACCGCCAGGCCATGGGCCTCCGCCGGATCCTCGGCGAGCAGGCAGCGAATGCCGAGGCTCATGTCGTCGAGCCGGCCGGCGGCGTTGAGGCGCGGCCCGGCGGCGAAGCCCAGATCGGCGGCCACCGCCCGGCGGTGATCCCGGTTGGCCAGGGCGAACAGCGCAAGCAGCCCGGCGCGCGCGCGCCCGGCGCGGATCCGCAGCAGGCCCTGGTGGACGAGAATCCGGTTGACCCGATCCAGGGGCACCACGTCGGCGACCGTGCCCAGGGCGACCAGATCGAGCCAGTCGGCGAGCGCCGGTTCGGCGATCCCGCGGGCGGCGAACCAGCCCGACCGCCGGAGCCGCGCGCGCAGCGCGGCGAGCACATAGAACATCACCCCCACGCCGGCCAGCGCCCGGGATGGAAAGCCGCACCCGGGTTGGTGGGGATTGACGATGGCGTCGGCCGCGGGCAGGGTTCGGCCGGGCAGATGATGGTCGGTGATCAGCACCCGGATCCCCGCGGCGCGGGCGGCCTCGACACCGGCCAGGCTGGAGATGCCGTTGTCGACGGTGAGGAGCAGATCCGGGCGCCGGGCCGCCGCGAGGGCGACGATTTCCGGGGTCAGGCCGTAGCCGTACTCGAAGCGGTTGGGCACCAGAAAGTCCACCGCGGTGGCGCCGCAGGCGCGCAGCGCGAGCACCGCAAGCGCGGTGCTGGTGGCGCCGTCGGCGTCGAAATCCCCCACCACCAGGATGCGCTGGCCGAGCGCCAGGGCGCGTTCCAACAGGGTCGCGGCGGCATCGATGCCACGCAGCGAATCCGGCTCCGGCAGCGCGGCCATGCCCAGTTCGAGGTCCTGCGGGGCATCCACCCGGGCGGCCCGCACCCGGCGCAGCCAGGCCGGCAGCGCCGGATCCAGGGTCTCGGGATCGAGCCGCAGGGGCCGCTGCACCAGCCTCGGCGCGCCGGCCGCCGCGGGCCGGTCTTGGGGTGCTGCCCGCGATCCGGTCACCGCGGGCGGCCCCTCAGGCGCTCAGGTGGGCGGCGATGTGGCGCCGCAGGGCATCGAGGTCGTTGGGCAGCACCGCGCAGCGCTCGGGGCGCGCGAACAGGTCGGCGAGGTGTGCCGGGAGCGGCGGCGGCCCCGGATAACCCGCCCGCTGCACGGCCTCCGGAAACTTGGCCGGGTGCGCGGTGGCCAGGCAGACCATGGGCGTGCGGGGGTCGCGCCGGCAGCGCCGGGCGGCCGCCACCCCGATGGCGCTGTGCGGATCGAGCAGGTATTCGCTGGCCTCGAACTCGGCGCGGATGGTCGCCACCGTGGCCGCATCGTCCAGCCGCTGGCTGTCGAACAGGGTGCGGGCCCGGGCCAGCGCCGCCGGATCGAGCCGGGTCTCCCCCGCCTCGAACGCCGCCATCAGGGCGGAGATCGCCCGGCCGTCGCGGTCGTAGAGATCGAACAGCAGGCGCTCGAAGTTGCTGGAGATCATGATGTCCATGCTCGGCGACAGTGTGTGGACCAGGGGCTGGCGGCGGCAGTCGTTGGCGCTGATGCAGCGGTGCAGGATGTCGTTGGCGTTGGTGGCGATGATCAGCCGCTCGACCGGCAGCCCCATGCGCTGGGCGAGATAGCCGGCGAAGATGTCGCCGAAATTCCCGGTGGGCACCGCGAAGCTCACCGGCCGCTGGGGCGCGCCCAGCGCCAGGGCGGCCCAGAAGTAATAGACGATCTGGGCCATGATCCGCGCCCAGTTGATCGAGTTGACCGCCACCAGGCGCCGCTCCGCGGGCAGGAACGACTGATCCGCGAATCCCGCCTTCACCAGCCGCTGGCAGTCGTCGAAATTGCCCTCGATGGCCAGGTTGTGGATGTTGTCGGCCAGCACCGTGGTCATCTGCCGGCGCTGCACCTCGGACACCCGCTGGTGCGGATGGAGGATGAAGATGTCGATGTTGCGGCAGCGCCGGCAGCCCTCGATGGCCGCCGAGCCGGTGTCCCCCGAGGTCGCGCCCAGGATCGCCACCTTCTGCCCGCGCCGTTCGAGCAGGTGATCGAGCAGATGGCCGAGGAACTGGAGCGCGAAGTCCTTGAACGCCAGCGTGGGCCCGTGGAACAGCTCCAGCACCCATTCGTTGGCGCCGAGCTGCACCAGGGGTGCCACCGCCCGGTGCCGGAAACCGCGGTAGGAAGCGGCGATGATGCGTTCCAGATCCGCCGCGGCGAGTTCGTCGCCGACGTAGGGCGCCATCACCCGCTGCGCCAATTGCGCGTAATCCAGGCCGCGCCAGCCGGCGATCTCGGCGGCGGCGAAGCCGGGAATGCATTCGGGAACGAACAGGCCGCCGTCCGGCGCCAGCCCGGTGAGCACCGCGTCGCTGAACGAATGCGGCGGGCAGCCGCCCCGGGTGCTCAGGTATTTCACCACCGCCCTCCTCGACCGCCGCCGGGGCACGGCCGCGCGCGAGCGGCGCGCAGGCGGCGCGGCCATCGGTCAGCCATCGTCGAGCGCCTCCTTGCGCAGGTGCACCACGGCGCCGGCCACCGAATCCAGCGCCTCGATGGCCTCGATCGCGGCGCGGATCTCGCTTTCCCGGGTGCGGTTGGTGAGCATGATCAGCGGCACATGGTCCTCGCCGGGGCCGGGCTCCTTCTGGATGATCGCCTCGATGCTGATGCCCCGGGCGCTGAGGATCTGGGCGAGCTGGGAGAGTACCCCGGGGCGGTCGAGCGCCGAGACCCGCAGGTAGTGGGCGCTCTCGGCATCCGCGATGTCCAGTATCGGTTGGCGGTCGGGGTCCGGGTCGATGCCCGGCAGCGGGGTCGCGTCCCGGCCGCCGCTGCCCAGGCGGCGGGCGATGTCCAGGATATCGGCGATCACCGCCGACGCCGTGGGCTCGGCGCCGGCGCCCGGGCCGCAGTACAGGGTCGCCCCGGCCGCGTCGCCGCGCACCATGACCGCGTTCATGGCGCCGTGCACCTGGGCGATCAGGCTGCGCTCGGGGACCAGGGTCGGATGCACGCGCAGCTCGATGCCCCGCCCGTTGCGCCGGGCGATGCCCAGGTGCTTGATGCGGTAGCCGAGTTCTCCGGCGTAGCGCACATCCTCCGGCTGGATGGCCCGAATGCCCTCGATGTACACGGCGTCCATGCGCAGCGGCATGCCGAATGCCAGCGCCGCCAGGATCACCAGCTTGTGGGCCGCGTCGACACCGTCCACGTCCAGGCTGGGATCTGCCTCGGCGTAGCCCAGCAGTTGCGCTTCCACCAGGACGTCGGCGAACTCGCGGCCCTTGTCGCGCATCTCGCTGAGGATGAAGTTGCTGGTGCCGTTGATGATCCCGGCCAGCCAGCGGATGCGATTGGCGGCCAGGCCCTCGCGCAGCGCCTTGATGATCGGAATGCCGCCGGCCACCGCGGCCTCGTAGGCCAGGGTGACCCCCCGCGCCCGGGCCGCCGCGAACAGTTCGTCGCCGCAGCAGGCGATCAGCGCCTTGTTGGCGGTGACCACCTGCTTGCCGTTGGCGATCGCGGTCATCACTAGCTCGCGCGCCGGATGCACGCCGCCGATCAGCTCGACCAGGATGTCCACCCCGGGATCGGCGGCCACCTCGAAGATATCCTGGGTGAAGGGGATGTCGCCGATGACGGCTTCGGGCCGGGCGCTGCGCGCGCCGATGCGCACGACCCGGATATCGTGGCCGCAGCGCTGCGCCAGCACTCCGGCATTGCGCCGCAAGACCTCCACCGTGCCGCGCCCCACCGTGCCCAGGCCGCACAGGCCGACGCTGACGGGCATCAGGCCGCCCCGCAAGTGCGCGGCGCCCGGCGGGCGCTGCCGGCCGCGGTCATGGCGATCCGGCCGCCGTGGCGATGCCCAGAATGCGGGCGAAGTCCTCCGCGCTGTGATAGCCGGGAACCAGGGTCCCGTCGGCCAGGATGGTGGCCGGGGTGCCGTTGACGCCCAGCTGCTGACCGAGTTCGAACTGCGCCGCCACCGGGTTGTCCTCGCACTGCTGCAAGTCCACCGCCTCGCCGTTCTTCAGCCGCGTCAGCGTGGTCTGGCGATCCTTCGCGCACCAGGCCGCGACCGCCTTGCGGTAGGACTCGGAGCCGATCCCGGCGCGGGGAAAGGCCAGATAGCGCACCTCGATGCCGAGCGCATTGAGCTCCGGAACGCTCTGGTGCAACTTGCGGCAATAGCCGCAATCGACGTCGGTGAACACGTTCAACACCCCCTTGGTGTTGCCATCGGCGGGCGCGAACACGATGGTGTCGGCGACCGCCACCGCCGCGATCGCCTTCTGCCGCTGCGCGACCAGCTCCTGTTCGCTGAGGTTGACGAACATGCCGGGCCGCGCCTGGTACAGCGAGCCGTCGAAGAAATACTCGCCGCCCTGTTGCACGTGGAGCAGGGGGCCGCCCGCTACCTGGACCTGATAGAAGCCGGGGACCTGGCTCGGCGCCACCACCGAATACTCGAGGTCCGGCCGCGCGGCCCGCAGCCGGGCGACGATGGCGGCGGCGATCTCCGGATCGACCCCGGCACCGGCTTCGGCAGCCGCCGGGACACTCACCAGGGACGACAATACCGCCAGACAAATCAGGATGGTCTTCACGGACGGCTCCAGGGCAGGGTGGCGGGGAGGATTATAGCCGGTGCCGGACGGTCAGCCGCCGCGCGGATGATGGCGGGCATGCAGCTCGCGCAGCCGGCGCTGGGCGACATGGGTGTAGATCTGGGTGGTCGACAGGTCGCTGTGCCCGAGCAGCAGCTGCACCACGCGCAGATCCGCGCCGTGATCGAGGAGATGGGTGGCGAAGGCGTGGCGCAGGGTATGCGGCGACAGCGGCCGGTCGATGCCCGCCTGCACCGCCCAGTGGCGGACCCGATACCAGAATGCCTGGCGGGTCATGCCGGCGCCCCGCGGGGTCAGGAACAACGCCCGGGTCTGGCGGGATCCGGCCAGCGCCGGACGCGCCTCGGCGAGATACCGCCGCAGCCAGTCGAGCGCCTCCTCGCCCAGCGGCACCAGCCGCTCCTTGCGGCCCTTGCCCAGCACCCGCACCACCCCCTGGCGCAGGTTGACTTCCGCGAGCCCCAGGCCGACCAGCTCGCTGACCCGCAGGCCGGTGGCATAGAGCACCTCCAGCATGGTTCGATCGCGCAGCCCGAGCGCCGTGTCGGGCGGCGGGGCGGCGAGCAGGGCCTCGACCTCGATCTCGGACAGCGCCGCCGGCAGCGGGCGCCCGAGGCGGGGGCTGCGAATGCCGGTCACCGGGCTGTGCGGCAGGCGCCCGCAGCGCACCTGATGGTCGAAGAAGCCGCGCAGGCAGGACAGGCCGCGCGCCACCGAACGGGCGCTGGCGCCGCGCTGGTAGCGATCGGCCAGATACTCCTGCAGCGCCGCGGGATCGGTTTCGAGCAGCGTGCGGTCGCGCGCTGCCAGCCAGTCCCGAAAGGACCTCAGATCGTGCCGGTAGGCCGCCCGGCTGTGGTCGCTCAGCCCCCGTTCGAGCCAGAGTGCGCCCAGGTATTCGTCGATCAGGGCAGCGCCGTCGCTCACGCGGTCGCATCCGGCTCGGCGCGCCGGCCGCAGCCGGCTGCCGGATTCAGTCCAGGCGCTCCTTGATGCGCGCCGCCTTGCCGGACAGTTCGCGCAGATAGTACAGCTTGGCCTGGCGCACGTCGCCGCGGCGCACCAAGCGGATGCTGTCGATCAGCGGGCTGTAGGTCTGGAAGGTGCGCTCCACGCCGATCCCGTTGGAGATCTTGCGCAGCGTGAACGCCGAATTCAGCCCCCGCTTGCGCTTGCCGATCACCACGCCTTCGAACGCCTGCAGCCGCTCGCGGTTGCCCTCCACCACCTTGACCTGCACGACCAGGGTGTCCCCGGGACGAAAATCCGGAATTTCCTTGTTCATCTGCTCGGCTTCGAGTGCCGCGATGATGGGATGCTTGCTCATGTTCCGCTCCGATCTCAATAACCGCTCAATACCCGCGACACCGGCGCCGCCGCGCCCGCCCACTGCCGCCGCTCCGCCATCCTGTGCAGCGCCGCCCGACCCTCCCGGCCGGCGGTCATTCCGCACCGCCCTCGCCCAGCAGGTCCGGGCGGCGCGCTCGCGTCCGCGCCAGCGCCTGCTCCCTGCGCCACCGCTCGATGGCGGCATGGTCGCCGGAAACCAGCACCGCGGGAACCCTCAGGCCGCGATACTCGGGCGGCCGGGTGTAATGCGGGCAGTCCAGCATGCCGTCGGCAAACGAGTCCTGCCGGGCCGAGTCCGCATCGCCCAGCGCGCCGGGCAGCTGCCGGATCAGGGCATCCAGCAACACCATGGCCGGCAGTTCGCCGCCGCTCAACACATAGTCGCCGATCGACCACTCCTCGTCGACCTCGAGCTCGACCACGCGCTCGTCGATGCCCTCGTAGCGCCCGGCGATCAGGATCAGGTCCCGCGCCGCCTGCGCCATCGCCACCACCGCGCCATGGTGCAGCACCGCGCCCTGGGGCGACAGATAGATCACCCGCGCGGCGCGGGTCCAGGCCCGGGCCGCCGCAATCGCCGCCGCCAGCGGCTCCGGCGTCATCACCATCCCCGGGCCGCCGCCGTAGGGGCGATCGTCCACGGTCCGGTGCCGGTCCGGCGCATAATCGCGCGGATTGAAACACGCGATCTCGACGACCCCGGCGCGCACCGCCCGGCCGGTGACACCGTAATCCACCAACAGCCCGAGCATCTCCGGGAACAGCGTAACCAGCGCCACTTTCACGGATTCACCCGTCAGTATTCGGGATCCCAGTCGACCTCGATGGTGCCCGCGCCGAGATCCACCCCCAGCACCAGGGGATCGGCATACGGAATCAGCCGCTCGCGCCGGTCCACCGCGGCCGCGTCGCCCCTGACCACCAGCACGTCGTGCGCCCCGGTCTCCAGCAGCGCGACCACCGACCCCAATGCCGCCGGCTGCCCGGCGGCCCGCCCGATCACCCGCAGGCCGATCAGCTGGTGCCAGTAGTATTCGTGCTCCGGCAGCGGTGGCAGCTGCGCGGCCTCGACGTGGATGTCGAGCTGGCAGAAGCGGCGAGCCTGATCGCGGTCATCGACTCCGGCCAGATGCGCGAGCACGCGCCGGCCGTTGGCCTCCCCGGCATCCGGCTCCACCGCCAGCCAGCCATCGCGCGCCGCCAGCCACCAGGGGCGGTACTTCAGGATGTTGCCGGCGGGCTCGGTCGCCGATTCGATCTTCAACCAGCCGCGCACCCCGTGTACGGTCGCGATGCGGCCGACCCGAAGCGGGTGTTCCGGCGCCGGATCCGCGGGCCGCACCACCCCTCAGGCGGCAGCGCCGGCCGCGCGCTGGCGGACCTCGCGTACCAGATCGGCCACCCGGTCGGTCACCTGGGCGCCGCGGCTGCTCCAGTGATCGACCCGCGCCAGATCGATGCGCAGGCGCTCTTCACCGCCGGTCGCGATGGGGTTGAAAAAGCCCAGGCGCTCGATGAACCGGCCGTCCCGCCCGGCCCTGCTGTCACTGACCACCACGTGGTAGAACGGCCGCTTTTTCGCGCCGCCGCGGGTCAAACGAATTTTTACCATGACTCACCCTGTGCGGAATTCGCGCCTCGGGCGCGGTGAAGGCGCGGGATTCTACGCCAACGCCGGGGCAATGAAAACCTCCATCCGGATTCCTCCCGGCGCCGGCCCTGCCGGCGGCGGAATCGAAATCCGCCTGCACGCGACGCGCTGTGAACACCGACCACCCGCCGGCGCGGATTCAGGGCCGCTGATTGCCCAGCACGACGGTGCCACTCGCGCCGAACATGCCGCCGACGCCGTGGCACACCGAAATCTCCACCCCCGGCACCTGGGCCGGTGCCGTGCCGCGCAACTGGCGCACGCTCTCCTGCAGGGCATACATGCCGTACATGCCGGAGTGCATGTAGCTCAGACCGCCGCCATTGGTATTGACCGGCAGCTTGCCGCCCGGGGCGGTGTGCCGCTCCCAGATGAAGGCGCCGGCCTCACCCCGAGCGACGAAGCCCAGATCCTCCAAGCCGTAGATGGGCAGGTGGGCGAAGGCGTCGTAGAGCATCAGGTGATCGACATCGGCGTGGCGGATGCCGGCCTCTGCAAACGCCCTGGCGCCGGAAACGCGGAACGCGCGCGAGCTGGTGAAATCGTTCATCTGGCTGATCATCGGCGTCTCCACGCTCTCGCCGGTGCCCAGCACGTACACGGGCCGGGTCGGAAAGTCCTGCGCCCGCTCGGCGCTGGTCAACACCAGGGCGCCGCCGCCATCGGTGACCAGACAGCATTCGAGGACGTGGAACGGCCAGGCGATCACCTTGGAGTTGAGCACGTCTTCGACGCTGATGGGATCGCGGTGGGTGGCGCGCGGGTTGCGGGCCGCCCATTCGCGCTGCACCACCGCGACATTGGCCAGCTGCTCGTGGGTGAGGCCATAGTCCTTCATGTAGCGCAGCACCGGGATGGTGAACATGGTGGGCGCGCCGAGCACGCCATAGGGCAGCTCGAACTGGCCGGCCAGGCTCGCCTGATTGATCTGCACGGCCTGGGTGCCCACCCAGGAGCGGCCGCTCTCGCCGTGGGTGATGAGCACCGTGGAGCACAGCCCCTCGGCGATCGCCGCCGCGGCATGGCGCACATGGAGCATGAACGAACAGCCGCCGACCATGGTGCCGTCCACCCAGGTCGGGGTGATGCCGAGGTAATGGGCGAGGTCCGTGGGCCACTCGGCGGCGCAGGCCAGGCCGTCGATGTCCCTGGGCGTCAGGCCGCAGTCGGCGAGCGCATTGAGGGCGGCGTCTGCATGCAGCTGAAGCTGCGACAGCTGCGGGACCAGCCCGAGCTCGGTGCTCTCCGCGGCGCCGACGATGGCCACTGCGCCGGGCTTCATCGCGCACCTCCCCGCAGCGGGCGGAACTTGGGCAGGCTGAGGTCCGCGGTAACCGGCTCGAACACCACCTCGAGGGGCATGTCGAGCACCAGGGCCTCGGGCGTCTGGGGCACATCGACGATGTTGGTCATCATCCGCGGCCCCTCCTCCAGCTCCACCACCGCGATCGCATAGGGGGCGTCGATCCACTTGGGCAGCCGGTGGTTGATCACATAGCTGTAGAGTGTGGCGCGACCGCTGGCGCGGATCACCCGGACGCGGCGGGACGCGCACTCCGGGCAGAAGGGACGCGGCGGAAAATACACCTTGGCGCAGTCGTCGCACTGCTGCAGCAGCAGTTCGCCGCGCCGCGCTCCCTCCCAGAAATGGCGGGTCTCCGGCGTCGGCCGGGGCAGGGTCTTGGGATTGATGCTCATGACTGGCGGCGTTCTTATGGCTTATGTCAAGCGATTGTTGCCGCTCCGGGCCAGCTTGTCGAGTCGCCGATGTACAATCGATCGACCAATAATCAACGGAGACGACCACGATGGAAATCCGATATGACGGGCGGGTGGCGGTGGTCACCGGGGCCGGCGCCGGACTGGGCCGCAGCCACGCTCTGTTCCTCGCCTCGCGCGGCGCCCGGGTGGTGGTGAACGACCTCGGCGGGGCAGTCGACGGCAGCGGCGGTTCGGCGACGCCCGCGCAACAGGTGGTCGCCGAAATCGAGGCCGCCGGCGGCGAGGCGGTCGCCAACGCCGATTCGGTGGCCACCCCCGCGGGGGCGGCGCGCATCGTGCAGACCGCCCTCGACCGCTGGGGCCGCATCGACATCCTCATCAACAACGCCGGCAACCTGCGCGACAAGACCCTGGCGAAGATGACCGCGGAGGATTTCGACGCCGTGGTCGCTGTCCACCTGTCGGGCGCCGCCTACTGCACGCTCGCCGCCTGGCCGCACATGAAGGAAGCCAACTACGGCCGCATCGTGATGACCACCTCGGCCGCCGGGCTGTTCGGCAACTTCGGCCAGAGCAACTATGCGGCCGCCAAGCTCGGCGTGGTGGGCCTCATGAACGCGCTCAAGCACGAGGGCCGCAAGTACAACATCCATGTCAACACCATCGCGCCCATGGCCCTGACCCGGATGACCGAGGACATCATGTCCGAGCAGATCAAGCCGCTGGTCAAGCCGGAATTCGTCACCCCCGTGGTGGCCTGGTTCTGCGCCGAGGGAAACGACACCACGGGCGACATCGTCGAGGCGGGCGCCGGCTACTACGCCCGGGTGCAGATCGTGGAAGCCGCCGGCGTGGTGCTGGGCGGCGGGCGCGTGCCGACGCCGGAGGAGGTGCGCGACAACTATGCGCGCATCGCCGACATGGGCGGCGCCCAGCCCCATGATTCGGCCAATGACGTGATGCGGCACGTATTCCGCACCCTGAGGCCGCGCTGAACCAGGCCCGGCCGGCCGGACAGCGGATCCGGGGGTCCGGCCCCGCGCCGGCCGGCGGGCTGCTGATAAAATCGCACCTCTCCATTCGGTCCGGAAACTGCCGCCGATGAAACCGGGCAAGGTGCTGCTGGTCCGCCACGGCCAGACCCACGCCAATGTCGATCAGGTCTGGCACGGCCATACCGACACGCCGCTCAACGAACTGGGCCATGCGCAGGCCGAACTCCTGGGCGCCTGGTTCCACAACTATCTGCCCGAGGTCCACGCCGTCTATTCGAGCCCGCTGCAGCGCGCCCGGCACACCGCCGAGCGGATCGCCGCCCGCCGGGGACACGACCTGCGCCTCGACCCCCGGCTGGTCGAGTTCGGCGCCGGCGAGTTCGAGGGCCGGAGCTTCCAGGAGCTGAGCGGCGACGACGGCTTCGTGCAGCGGATGATGGCCGACCCGCACCACCGCGCCCCCGGCGGCGAGAGCCGCCACGAGGTGACCCTGAGGTTCGTGGCCGCGGTCGAGGAGTTCCACGCCAACCACCCCGGGGAAAACATCGTGGTGGTCAGCCACGGCCTCGCGATCGCCTTCGCGCTGTCGCACTGGATCGACCGCGACAGCACCAGCTGGACCCGCTACCGGGTCGACAACACCTCGGTGACCGAGCTCTGCCTGCACCGCCGCGAACTCGGCTACCTGGGCCGCACCGATCACCTGGAGGCGGCGACCGCCGGCGCTCACCCCTGAGCGAGGCGGGCGCCGCCCGGCGTGTTCTGCGGCGGCCGCGCAGCCCGGGAGCTCGCGAGGGTAACCTTGCCGCTCTCCCGACACCCCACGCATACTGGCCGCCAGTGGCGGCAACGGGCCGAGTTCACCACCAGGATCAGGGAGGAACGACCCATGAGCAACCTCGTCGTCTGCTGTGACGGCACCTGGAACACCCCCGACCAGAGCGAACAGGGGGTGCCGACGCCGACCAATGTGGTGCGCCTGTTCAACAGCCTCGCGGACCAGGGTGCCGGCGGCGAGCCGCAGCTGCGCTACTACCACCCGGGCGTCGGCACCGACGGCTCCTGGTGGGACCGGCTCGCGGGCGGCGGCATGGGCATCGGCCTCGGCCGCAACGTGATGAGCGCCTACCGGTGGCTGGCCGAGCACTATCGGCCCGGCGACCGGATATTCCTGTTCGGCTTCAGCCGCGGCGCCTACACGGTGCGCAGCCTGGCCGGGATGATCACCTCGCCGCGCTGCGGCCTGCTGCGCCTCGACGGCCTGGCCGAGGCGGAGGTCTGGAAGCGCATCGAGCGCGCCTACCGCAAGGGCTACCGGGATCGCAAGGATCGCGCTGCCTGGGCCGGGGACTGGGAATTCCATCGGGCCGATCCCGGCGGCGCCCCCGTGCCGGTGTACCTGCTCGGCGTCTGGGACACGGTGGGCGCGCTCGGCATCCCCGACGACCTGGCGGTGCTCAACCTGCTCGACGATCCGCGCCGCTACGCCTTTCACGACACGGAGCTCAACGATCTGGTGCTCCACGCCCGCCATGCCGTGGCCCTGGACGAATGCCGGCTCAGCTATGCGCCGACCCTGTGGAGCAACATCGAACACCGGCCCACCGTGCAGCAGCTCTGGTTTCCGGGAGTGCACTCCGACGTCGGCGGCGGTTATCCGGAGACCGGCCTCTCGGACCTCGCCCTGCACTGGATGATGGCGGAGGCGGAGGCCCTCGGGCTCGGCCTGCTGCCGCAGATGATGGCGCAGCTGCGGCCCGATCCGCGCGGCGTGCTGCACGATTCGCGCCGCGGGCTGTTTCAGCTCCTGCGCGCCCAGCCGCGCAGCTTTCCCGAACTCAGCGCCGCCAACGAAGGCCGCCGGCTGCATCCCGCCACCCTGGCCCGGCATCGCAACCCGCCCATCACCCAGGCGCCCTATCACCCCTCGCTGCGCCTGCAACCCGGGGAGTCCCGCGAACTGACCATCTACGCCGCCGAGCCCTGGAATGCCACCGGCCTCTGGCTGGAGACGGGGGAGCGCTACGCCTTCTCGGCCAGCGGCGAGTGGCTGGACCGCAATATCAAGTGCGGGCCGGGCGGCACCTCCGACGGCAAATTCCAGCTCGCCGAACTGGCGCACCTCGCGGGCACCCTGTGGGGCAAGGTCGAAGGCCTGTTCCAGCGGTTCAGCAACAACGAGCTGGCCGACTTCAAGGGCACGCGCCGCATCGAAAGCCTGCCCTGGTTCGCCCTGGTGGGCGCGATCGGCAACGGCGGTCACCCCACCGCGAGCGGCAGCCTGAGCCCGTGCGAAACCATTCCCATCAGGACCGGGATCGAGGATTATCGGGTCGGCGCCGCCGGCTATCTCTACTGCTTCGCCAACGACGCCTGGAATTTTTACGACAACAATCGCGGCAGCGTGCGCCTGGCGGTACGCCGGTTGAGCTGAGTCGCCGGTGAATTTTTCAGGCGCTCCGCCCGGCCGGGGCTGGCCGGTCGCGGAACCGCGCCACCAGGGGGAGGCAGCCACTCGCATGAACGCCACCACACCGGGACCGGACGGCAGACCGCGCTGCGCCTGGTGCAGCGCCGCGCCGGAGTTTTTCGCCTATCACGACAGCGAATGGGGCCTGCCGGTGGCCGACGATCGCCGCCTGTTCGAGAAGCTCTGCCTGGAAGGCTTTCAGGCGGGGCTGAGCTGGCGGACCATCCTGGCCAAGCGCGAGCACTTCCGCGCCGCCTTCCACGGCTTCGATTTCCACCGCATCGCCGCCTTCGACCGGAGCGACGTCGAGCGCCTGCTCCAGGATCCGGGCATCGTCCGCCACCGCGGCAAGATCGAGGCGGTGATCAACAACGCGCAGCGGGCGGGGGAGCTGGTCGCGCGGGAAGGCTCGCTGGCCGCCTTCGTATGGCGCTACGAGCTGGATCCCGCAAAGCTCGGCCCAGCGCAGAGCGCCTCGACCTCGCCGGAATCCGTGGCGCTGTCCAAGGAGCTCAAGAAACGCGGCTGGAAGTTCGTCGGGCCGACCACGGTGTACGCCTTCATGCAGGCGGTGGGTCTGATCAACGACCACGCCGAAGGCTGCGTGTCCCGCCCGGCGGTGGAGCGCGCGCGGGCCGTCTTCCGGCCCCCGGGGCGCTGATCCGCGATCGCCGCCGGGGTATCGCTCAGCGCGCCGATCGCTCCGGCAGCTCGCCGCGCCAGGGTCCCCAGATGGCGAAGGTCATGCCGGGCGGGCCCTGCATATTGACGAACAGGGTCTGGCCGTCGGGCGAGAAGGTGGCGCCGGCGAACTCCTCATGGTTGAGGGCGTTGAAGCCGAACGGGAACACGCGGCCTTCGGGATTGATGCCGACCAGCCACTGGTCGTGTTCTCCATCGGTGCAGGCGATGGCGAAGCCGTGGGGCCCGGCGATGATGTTGTCGGGTTCATCATAGGGCGTGCCCTTGGGAAACAGGGCGACCAGCTCGATGGTTTCGCCAACGGGATCGTAGCGCCAGATCTGCCCGCTGTGTTCGGCCGCGCTGCGGTCTTCCTCGTCATCCGCATCGGGCCCGTCGCCGCGGCTGGAGACGAACCAGATCGAGCCGCCGGGATCGGCCCAGGTGCCTTCCGCCTTCTGGATGGGCACCGCGCCCAGGGCGATGACCTGCTCGCGCACCGGGATCTCGCCATCCGCCGGGTTGGGATTGGGGACGTCGACCCAGGTCGCGTTCAGCAGCATGCCCGGCGTTTGCACGATGGACAGATCGGTGCCTACCAGGCCGGGCACCGCCAGCGCCGCCAGCCGCCCGCCGGCGTGCAGGCTGCCGCGCCCGCCCAGGGGAAAGTCGGGGATGAAGCGATAGAAGCAGCCGTGCGGGCTGTCGGCGTCTTCGGTCAGGTAGGCGACGCCGCGCCGGTCGAAGGACACGGCCTCGTGGTCGAAGCGCCCCATGGCGACGATCGGCAGCGGATTGCCACCGGCCAGGGGATCGACCTCGAACACATAGCCGTGGGGCTTGGCGATCGTCTCCGAGGACTCCTCGCAACTCAGCCAGGTGCCCCAGGGGCTGGGGCCGCCGGCGCAGTTGTCCAGGGTGCCGGCGAGGCTGACCCGGTCGCTCACCAGGCGGCGATCGCGACCGACCACCAGGGTGGTGGTGCCGCCGGCCGTCACCTCGGGGTCGTAGACCAGGCCGCCGACCTGCGGGACCGGGGTCAGCGCATCCTCGAGGATGTCGCCGAGATCCATCTCGTGGTTGCGCACCAGCAGGGTGCTGCCGCCCGGGCCGGCAAAGGCCGCCATGCCGTCATGGCTGGACGGCACCGGGTTGCCGTCCGCCATCGGGGAGTTTTCCCGCGAGAACATGCGGTAGCGGAAGCCCCGCGGCAGGTCCAGCAGGCCGTCGGGATCCTCGACCAGGCCACCGAAGCCATGAACCGGGCAATCGCCTTCGTCGGCAAGCCGCGCGGGCGGCCGCGGCGAAGCGATCACTGCGCCAAGGGAGCCGGCCACACCCACGGCGGCGGCGCCAAACAGCAGGAAGGATCTGCGGGATACCGGCATGGGGAAGCTCTCTGGTTGACCGCGCGGGGCGGCGTGTGGTCCGGGCTTCGAAACCCTGGGGCTTCGGACGGGACGAGGCGATGCTGCCACAGGCTTCATGGACAGCCTGTGACACCGGAATGACAGTTCGGTGAATGCGCCGGCCGGCGCGGTCGCCGCCAGCCGGCCGGCACCGGATGGCGCGGCTCAGGGCGAGCCGCCGGAGGGCACTTCGACCCGCGCGGTCTCGATGCGCGAGGCGTCGCGAATCCGGCCCAGATCCTTGATGGTGCCCTGGAAGGTCAGACAGAACAGGGTGCGGCCGTCGGCCCCGCCCAGGGTGCAGGCCACCGGGTAGCGGTCCTGGACGCGCACGCAATGGGTCACCTCGCCGCCTTCGCGGACCCGCACGAAACGGTCGCTGTTGAAGCCCGCCACCCAGATGGCGCCCTCGGCGTCGAGGCAGATGCCGTCCGGCGAGACGTCGAGCTCGGCGAACAGGCGCCGGTTGGCCAGGCTGCCGTCGGGCTGGATATCGAAGGCGGTCAGCCGTTTCGCCCAGGACTCGGCGACGATCAGCCGCCGGCCGTCGGCAGTCACCACCGGGCCGTTGGGCACGTGCAGCTCCTGCGCCACCTCGCGCACCTCACCCTCCGCGGTGACCAGCACCAGGTTGGTGGGCTTGAATTTCTCCCCGGCCAGCAGATCGAAGCCGATGTTGCCGACGTAGGCGTTGCCGCGGCCATCGACCACCATGTCGTTGATCTCGTAGCGGCACAGGCGCGACAGGTCGGCGTGCTCGACCAGCCGGCCGTCGACCAGTTTCAGCAGCCGGCGATCGTGCATGGACACGATCAGCGGCGTGCCGTCGGGCAGAAAGCCGATCCCCGAGGGCTTGCCCGGCACTTCCGCCACCACCTCCCGGGCCCCGTTCTCCTGTATGCGATAGACCCTGTGATCGTGCATGTCCGAGACCCAGAGCCGGTGGCCGCGCCAGCGCGGCCCCTCCAGAAACACGAACCCCTCGGCCAGCACCTGGCTGTTCAGTTCTTTCATGATGTCCTCCCACACCCCTGCCCCGGAGCCTGCCCCGGAAGGCTGATTGTCATCGACGACACGAACCCGACCCGCCGCCCGCTTGCGAGGCGGGTGGGCCCAGCGGACGCGGCCGCACTGCTCTGTGGTCGGTTTCGGCCCGGCGCCCCGAGGCAGCCTAACCCAACCGGCGCCACTTGCAGAGCGCAACGGATAGACCACAGGGGCGACCTGGTTCTCCGGCGGGCCAGGACCGCCCCTCAGTCACCGGTCGGGGAAGGCGCGCCCTCGAGGACCCGGGTGGCGAGGGACAGCGCGCGCAACTGGGGGTTCTTCTTGTCCTGGTGTCCGGCCATGCGGGAAAGAATGTCGGCCAGCACCCGCAGCGCCCGCTCCAGATGGGGGCCCTTGTTGAGCATCACGCAGTCGGCGCGCGCCGCGGCCGCGGCATCGGTGATCTCCGGCCGCGACAGGGTACCCTTTTTGGTCAGGGTCTCCAGTACCTGGGTGGCCCAGATCACCGGGACCTGGGCGGCCTCGCACAGCCAGAGGATCTCCTCCTGGAGTTCGGCCATGCGCTCCGCGCCGATCTCCACCATCAGATCGCCGCGCGCGATCATCACCCCCAGGGGGTGGCGGCCGACGGTGCCAAGCAGCATCTCGGCCAGGTTTTCGACACCCCGGGCGGTCTCGATCTTGGCGACGATGGGCAGCTCGGGGGCGCCCCGCTCGGCCAGCGCGGCGCGCAACTGGTCCAGGTCGGCCAGCGACTGGGCGAAGGAGAGCCCGACCAGATCGGCGTGGCGCGCCGCGAAATCCAGGTCGCGCAGATCCTTGGCGTTGAGCGCCGGCAGGCGCAGGTCCGAGCGGGGGAAATTGAGCCCCTTGTCGGCCCGCAGCCGGCGGCCGTCGGGCCCGGCCTCGAGGATGCGCAGCCAGGCGCCCTCGGCGTCGATGCGTTCCACCGCCGCGCCGATCCTGCCGTCGTCGATCCATACCGGATCGCCCGGGTGCAGTTGGTCGAGCACGCCGGGTTCGCCGCAGGAGATGTGCGCCGGCCAGCCGTCGCCCCGCGCCGGCGCCCCCGGCCGGGGCGCCCGCTCCAAGAGCAGCAGGTCGCCCTCGAACAGGCGGATCTCCACTTCCGGCAGCCGCAGCGCGGCACAGACCGCGCCGCGGCGGCGGCCGGCACGGAAGCGGAATTCGGTATCCGGGCCCAGCTCGGCGGCGCGCGGGAATTCCGCCCGCAGGCCGCCGTCGGGGTGAACATCGCCGATGACCAGCTCGCGTTTCCTGCCGCGCCGATCGCGCAGCGACAAACGGTCTCCGGCCTTGAGGGCGGCCATCACCTGCGCCGGGAAGCCGAGCACGCCTGCCGCCGCCGCGGTGCCCGACACCAGGCGCACCGGGCCCTTGAGGCGCACGCTTTCCGCGGGCGCGAGCGGGCCGGTGCGCAGCTTGGGCCCGGCGAGGTCCATCAGAATCCGGCATTCGCGGCCGGCCGCGGCCGCCGCGGTGCGCACCCTGGCGATCAGTTCCCGCCAGGCCGCGGCCTGGTCGTGGGCGCAATTGACGCGCGCGCAGTCCATGCCCGCGGCGACCAGTTCGGCGGCCAGCCGGGAGTCTTCGGCGACCGCCGTCGGCAGGGTCACCAGGATGTGGCTGGGGCGATCCGGCGGCAGCGGCCCGAACAGGCGCACACGGCGATCGCTCAGCCCGCGCCGCCCGGCGTCGAAATCCGGCAGGCCCGCCGGCGGCTCGGGCCCCGGGCGGCCGACTACGGCGGCGAGCAGCGCCAGCAGGCGGTCCAGGGTGGCGGCGACATGACTTTCGCTGCGGCCCAGCGAGGACAGCGCGCACTGCGCCAGGCGCTCCTGCAACGGCCGCAGGTCCCGGCTGCGCAGGGCGAGATAGTGGGCCAGATTGTCGCGCTCGGGCGCGCAGCTTCCGCCACTGCGGCGCAGGATGCGCCCGGCATCGGCCAGCACCGCGGAGCGCAGCTCCCGCACTTCGTCGTAGAGCGCTGCCAGCAGCCGATGATCCGGCAGGGCCGCGGACCGCTCGGGCAGCCCGTTCATGGAAATACCGATGGAAGGAAAGATGCAGCCGGTGATTGTCGGCGGCCGGTATGACGGCCCTGTGTCACGGCGGCATCGCCCGCGCCTGCGCGACAGGCCGCATTGTCCCCGCCCCGCTTTGCCCGGATGATAACGGCGCATCGGCGCAGCCCCCAGCCCGGCGCAGGAGCATCCAGTGGTTCAAAACATCCCGCCGCTGCAACTGGGCCTCGCCCTGCTGCCGGCGCTGGCGGTGATCGGCATCCAGGCGGCCTGGTCGCAGCCCACCGGACACGGCTGGTACGCCCTGGCGCGGATGCTGGCCCAGTTGCTGCTGGTCGGCTACGCGCTCAATTTCATCTTTGCCGCGGAGCATCCCTGGCCCGTGGTGGCGGTGCTGGCGGTGATGATCGCCGCATCCTGCTGGATCGCGCTGGGCAATGTGCCGGACGCCCGGCGCGATCTGCTGGGGCCCGGCCTGGCGGCCATCGCCTGCGCCGGCCTGGGCGTGCTGGCCCTGGTGGCGGGCCCGGTGCTGCGGGTCGAACCCTGGTACCAGCCGCGCACCCTGATTCCGCTCGCCGGGATGATCTTTGCGGCGGCGATGAACAGCGTCAGCCTGGCCGGCGAGCGCCTGTACGCCGAATTCGCGCGCAGCGGCGACTACCGCGCGGCCCGCGACACCGCCTTTCGCGCGGCGCTGATCCCGGTGTTCAACTCGTTTTTCGCGGTGGGCCTGGTGACCCTGCCCGGCACCATGACCGGGCAGATCCTCTCCGGGGTTGCGCCGCTGGTGGCGGCACGCTACCAGATCGTGGTGATGGCGATGATCCTGGGCGCCTCCGGGATCGCCGCCGCCCTGTTTCTGCACTGGATCCGCGCGCGGGTGACGCGACCGCAAGGCCGCGAATCCGCCGCCGGCGACCTGTAGCGGTGCAATGGCCCCTGCTACACTCGATCGGGTCCGGGTCCCGGTTCATTCTCCCAAGGAGCGCACATGCAAAAGTTCTTCGCCATCGGCAAGCTGCTGACCCTCGCCTTCTGGATCCTGCCGCTGCTCGCCCTGCTCGGCGTGTTCGCGCCACCCTGGGATTACCGCCTGCTCGCCATCGCCTTCGTGGTCCTCCTGGCCCACCTGGGCGAACTGGCGTTCGTGCACGGGAAACTGCGGACCGCCGGGCGCGCCGAAACCACGGACATCCTCATGGTGATCCTGGTGGGACTGTTCCACTGGGTGCCGATCCTGCGCAAATCCTGAGGCCGGATGCATCCGCCCAGGGCGCGCGACCGCTTCGCAAACCTCGACCCAGGCCGCCAATGTTCGACCTCGACACCGCCCGCGACCAGATCGAGCGCCGCGGCTACACATTGATCCCCGACTTCCTGGACGCGGAGCGCCTGGCCCGGGTGCGCGCCGCGCTCGACCGCGAACTGGGCGCGTACCGGGGCCGCAACAACTTCGAGGGCCACGCCACCGAGCGCGTCTACACCCTGGTGGCGCGCGATCCGGTGTTCCAGGATATCGTCGAGGACCCCCGGGCGCTGGCGCTGTGCGACGCCTTCCTCGACCCCAACTACCTGCTCACCGGCAGCCTGGCGATCTGCATTTATCCCGGCGAGTCGCCGCAGCCCTGGCACAACGACGACGCCTTCTATCCGCTGCCGCGGCCGCGGCCCATGGTCAGCCTGTCGACCATCGTGGCGGTGGACGCCTTCACCGCCGACAACGGCGGCACCGAGCTGATCCCGGGCAGCCATCGCTGGAGCGAGGCGGAGATCGGCGGCGACTACCGCAGCGGCGACCACGAGGCCGACCCCGAATTCGCCCGGCGCATGGCCGGGCGCGGCATCGGTGTCGAGCTGCCCGCGGGCGGCTGCCTGGTGTTCGCCGGCAACCTGCTCCACCGCGGCGGCGCCAACCGCACCGACGCCCCGCGGCGCGCCTTCTCGATCCAGTATTGCCAGCCCTGGGCGCGCACCCAGGAAAACTATTTCCTCACCGTGCCCAGAGACCAGGCGCGCGCCATGAGCCCGCGCCTCCAGGCCCTGCTCGGCTATTCGATCCACCCGCCGTTCATGGGCCACGCCGCCGGCCGCCACCCGCTCAAGTACCTGCACGGAACCGGCTGAGCTGCCGCCGCCCTCGCTCGCGGTATGCTTATTGCCTTTCGGCGAGCACGCCACCGACGAGCGCCAGCGGACCGCAGCTTTGAACTTCCCGGTCGCCACCCCCCTACCGACCGCCGCCGGCTGGGCCGCGCGGCTCGAGCTGGTGCTGGCCCGGCGCGGCGAGCGCACCGCGCTGGTGCGTAATCGCAACCTGGGCCCGCTGCGCGTGCAACGCCCCTTCTACCCGGGCCGGGGCGAATGCCATCTCTATGTCCTGCATCCCCCCGGCGGGCTGGTGGCCGGCGACCGCCTGGATCTCGACATCCGCTGCGAAGCCGGCACCAAGACCCTGTTCACCACCCCCGGCGCCGGGCGCGCCTATCGCGGCGGCAGCGCCGCACGGCCGCAGGTCCAGGCCCTGAACCTGCACATCGCCGCCGGCGCCCGGGGCGAGTGGCTGCCCCAGGAAAACCTCTTGTTCGACGGCGCCTGGGCGCGCAGCGATGTACATGTGACCCTAGAGCCCGGCGCCCGCTACACCGGCTGGGACATCGCCTGCCTGGGCCGGCCGGCGGCGGAGGAAGCCTTTTGCCGCGGGCAGTTCGAACAGACCCTGTGGCTGTGGCGCGGGGAGCGGCCGCTGCTCGGCGAACGCCTGTGCATCGAGGGCGGCGATGCCCTGCTGGACGCGCCCTGGGGCCTGGGCGGATGTCCGGCCTTCGGCACCCTGGTGACCACCACGGCGGAAGCGGCGGCGCTCGAGTTGGCGCGGGAACTCATCGACCGCCACGCCGAGGCCGGGCTGCTCGCCGCCGCGACCGCACTGCCCGAACTGCTGGTGGTCCGCGCCCGCGCCCGCTGCGCGACCCGGCTGTGCGGATTGTTCGTCGCCCTGTGGCGGGAACTGCGCGCGCTGGAGGACGGCTGCGCGCCCGCGGTCCCGCGCATCTGGGCCACCTGATTTTCGAGAAGGAGACCGCATGGAACTCACCCCCCGCGAGAAGGACAAGCTGCTGCTGTTCACCGCCGCGCTGCTCGCCGAGCGGCGCAAGGCCCGCGGCCTCAAGCTCAACTACCCCGAGGCCGTGGCCTACATCAGCGCCGCGATCCTGGAAGGCGCCCGCGACGGCCGCACGGTCGCCGAGCTGATGGATTACGGCCGCACCCTGCTGACCCGCGACGACGTCATGGAAGGCGTGCCCGAGATGATCCCCGACGTGCAGGTGGAAGCCACCTTCCCGGACGGTACCAAGCTGGTGACGGTGCACGAGCCGATCCTGTGAGACAGCGCGGTTGACAGGCGGCGCGCAATCATGGAGCTTGGTCATCCAGACTTAGTCAACCGGAGCGGGCATGGTCACGGTCAACATCCACGAAGCCAAAACGCACCTCTCGCGCCTCGTCGAGCGCGCCGTGCAGGGCGAGCCGGTGATCATTGCCAGGGCGGGCAAGCCGCTGGTGCGGCTGGTGGCGGTAGAGGCGCCAGTGGCGCCGTGCCGGCTCGGCTTCATGGCCGGCGAAATCGCGGTGCCGGACGACTTCGACCGCATGGGCCAGGCGGAAATCGAAGCCCTGTTCGGGGCCGATTCGTGAGGCTGCTGCTCGACACCCAGGTGCTGTTGTGGGCGGCCGGGCTGCCGGAGCGGCTTTCCCGGCGCGCGCGCAAGCTGCTCGACGACGCCGGCAACGAGCTGGTCTTCAGCGCTGCGAGCCTGTGGGAAATCGCCATCAAGAACACCCTCGGCCGGGAGGACTTCCGGGCCGATCCGGGCGCACTGCGGCGCGGGCTGACGGACAACGCCTACCGCGAGCTGCCGGTGACCGGCGCGCATGCGGTGGCCGTCGGCGCGCTGCCGCTGCTGCACAAGGACCCCTTCGACCGCCTGCTGCTGGCGCAGGCCCTGTGCGAAGGACTCACCCTGCTCACCGCCGATGCGCAGCTCGCCGGTTACGGCGGACCGGTGCGCCGGGTGTGAGCGCTCGCGTTCCACAGGAGCCCCCATGATCCCCGGAGAACTCGACACCGCCCCCGGCGAAATCGACCTCAACGCCGGCCGCCCGGTGGTGACGCTCAGTGTGGCCAACACCGGCGACCGGCCGATCCAGGTCGGCTCGCACTACCACTTCGCCGAGACCAACCCTGCGCTGCGCTTCGACCGCGCCGCCGCGCGCGGCATGCGGCTCGACATCCCCGCCGGCACCGCGGTGCGCTTCGAGCCGGGGCAGAGCCGCGAGGTGACGCTGGTGGCCTACGCCGGCGCGCGCGCCGTGTGGGGCTTTCGCGGCGAGGTGATGGGTGAACTCGGAGGCCAGCCATGAGCCGCATCTCCCGCCGCGCCTATGCCGAGATGTTCGGCCCCACCACCGGCGACCGGGTGCGCCTGGGCGACACCGAGCTGTGGATCGAGGTCGAGCGCGACTGCACCGTCTACGGCGAGGAGGTCAAGTTCGGCGGCGGCAAGGTGATCCGCGACGGCATGGGCCAAGCCCAGGCGAGCCGCGCCGCCGGCGCGCTCGACACCGTCATCACCAACGCGCTGATCCTGGACCACTGGGGCATCGTCAAGGCCGACATCGGCATCAAGGGCGGGCGCATCGCCGGCATCGGCAAGGCCGGCAACCCGGACGTGCAGCCGGGCGTGACGCTCATCATTGGCCCCGGCACCGAAGTCATCGCCGGCGAAGGCCTGATCGCCACCGCCGGCGGCATCGACGCCCACATCCACTTCATCTGCCCGCAGCAGGTGGAGGACGCGCTGATGTCCGGCATCACGACGATGATCGGCGGCGGCACCGGCCCGGCCACCGGCACCAATGCCACCACCTGCACCCCCGGCGCCTGGCATCTGGCGCGCATGCTGGAGGCGGCGGAAAGCCTGCCGGTGAATCTAGGTTTTCTGGGCAAGGGTAACGCCAGCCGGCCGGAGGCGCTCGTCGAGCAGATCGAGGCCGGTGCCATGGGTCTCAAACTGCACGAGGACTGGGGCACCACCCCGGCGGCAATAGATTGCTGCCTGACCGTCGCCGATCAATACGACGTGCAGGTCGCCATTCACACCGACACGCTCAACGAATCCGGCTTCGTCGAGGACACGCTCGCCGCCTTCAAGGGCCGCACCATCCACACCTACCACACCGAGGGCGCCGGCGGCGGCCATGCGCCGGACATCATCAAGGCCTGCGGAGCGGCCAACGTGCTGCCGTCTTCCACCAACCCGACGCGGCCCTACACGGTCAACACGGTGGACGAGCATCTCGACATGCTGATGGTCTGCCATCACCTCGATCCCGGCATCGCCGAGGACGTGGCCTTCGCCGAATCGCGCATCCGCCGCGAAACCATCGCCGCCGAGGACATCCTGCACGATCTGGGCGCCTTCTCGATGATCAGCTCGGATTCACAGGCCATGGGCCGGGTGGGCGAGGTCATCACCCGCACCTGGCAGACCGCGCACAAGATGAAGGTGCAGCGCGGCCCGCTGGCGCCGGATTCGGACCGCGCCGACAACTTCCGCGCCCGCCGCTACGTCGCCAAATACACCATCAACCCGGCCATCAGCCACGGCATCGCCCACGAAGTCGGCTCGCTCGAGCCTGGCAAGCTCGCCGACATCGTGCTGTGGAAGCCCGCCTTCTTCGGCGCCAAGCCGGCACTGATCCTCAAGGGCGGCGCCATCGCCGCCGCGCCCATGGGCGACCCCAACGCCTCCATCCCCACCCCCCAGCCGGTGCACTACCGGCCCATGTTCGGCGCACTCGGCCCGGCCATCGCCAGCACCTGCCTCACCTTCGTCTCCCAGGCCGCACTCGCCGCCGGCGTGCCGGACAGACTCGGTCTGAAGCGCCGTGCCGTGGCCGTGAAAAACACCCGCACCATCGGCAAGGCCGACATGGTGCTCAACGACTACGCACCGCGGATGGAGGTGGATTCGCAGACCTATGAGGTGCGAGCGGACGGGATGCTGCTGACCTGCGAGCCGGCCAAGGTGCTGCCGCTCGCGCAGCGGTATTTCTTGTTTTGAGGCGGCTGGGCTATGAGATGAAGGGAGAGTCGCTTTCGCCGATGCGCCATGTCACAAATCCTTCTGGCCGGGACTACACTGCATGCAGCAACGGCGACCGGATCGGGCGCCATGCGCAACATCGATTATCGGGAGGGAGCCGGGCCACCCTGCGACCCACGCCCGAACAGCGATTACCTGCTGCCGGCGGCTTTGCTTTCGCGCGGGCAAGGGCAGATTTCTGGGCCATGTGGGCAATACGGAATGCTCCCGAATTGCGCGGCGGCCGGCTTGCCCGGTGGCGTATGGAAGAGCAGCGATGGACGTTCCAGTGATTGTTAAACGACGACTTTCGGATCGAAGAATTGAAAGATCTGGGATACACTCACCGAGCAAGAGTCGTGCGGGATATGCGGAAATCTTCCGTGTTTAAACACGGAAGATTTCCAGATATTCAATGTTGGGGCTCATAGGAATCTCACGAAACAATGACAGGGATCTTCATTTCCCGAGGTATGACGGTCGCCGTACCCGCTGGCGGTCTGACGATCGGCATAGGCGATGACGGGAACTTCACGGGCAATCTGACCCTTCATGTGCGGTTTGATGTCTGTCCTACCTGGACAGAACTCTCGCTTCGGCATCTCCAAGAGGCAAAAGCGAAGCGAGCAGACCGAGAGACGGTAATCCCCCCTAAAAACCACCGTTCCCGGAAGTAGAATTTTCTCCCATACGACCCGAGGAAGTTCTACGTGAAGAAGTCCCGATTCAGTGACAGCCCGATCATCACTTTACTCAAGCAGGTCGAGGCAGGCGCTCCCGCGCCACCACGGTGTCGTACAGCCCGACGTGCGTCAGCCCAGGGTGGCTGTCGATGCCGGTGTAACGCAGCGAGGCATCCTCGTAGCGGCGGAAGGCGAACACGGCCTGGTTCATCTGCTCGGTGTTGAACACCTTGAGCCGCACCAGCAGGTGGAAATCCTGCACCGTCAGGCCGGTGACGGCCAGGAACAGGTCCGGTTCCAGCCTGGTGATGACATCCTGCAGCGTGTTCTCGCGAAAGTCGGTCAGGTACATGAAGGCAGGGATGCGCGTCGCGAACTTGATCAGCTTTTCCTGAACCAGCTTGCGCTTGGACTTGTATTCCCTTTCCTCGGCGGTGAGTTCCTTCTTTTCCTTTTCGGACAAGTCCTTGTCCTTGGCCTTGTTCTTGAGTGCCTTGACCTTCTCGCTCTTGTTGATGATGGTCTCGATGATGTTGTCACCCAGCGCGCGCCAGCCCTCGATGCGCTCCACGGCAGCCATCGCCTCGGGGTTGTCCATGATGCGCCGGAGCGTGTCGTTATCCACGTTCACCAGCAGCGCGCTTTCCCACTTGCGCGCCAGCAGCGTGGCCGAGGTGCCGGCCATGGCGATGTCGAGAATGCCGCCGGCGTCGATCTGCGTCATGTTGGCGCCATCAAAAGCCAGCACCGGCAGGAAGGACACCAGCTCCTTGACCGCGTGCTCCGGGTTGGCGGCTTCAGGCGCAAGCCCGATGCCGTATTCGGAGATCTGCCGCAGCGCGCGCGTGGGCGCGAAGTCGAACACGAAGCAGACCGGCTTGAGGACTTCCTCCTCGTTCGGGTTGTCGCCGTTCGGGTTCCTGATGGTCCAGGGCGACTGCACCCGAAAGGCGGCCTGGAAATAGGTTTCGGGTGACTTGAGGCTGCGCAGCATCAGGATCGCCGACCACTGCGGCACCGTAACCCCGGTCGTCAGCTTGCCGCAGGAGAGGGTGATGGTCTTGGTGTCGAAGCCGCTGCCGATGGCGCGACGCACCGGCGGCAAGGCGTCCAGCCCGATGCCGGCCTGAGCCCCGGCCGCGACGATCACCTGGTAGTCGTGCCAGAAGGTGTTGTGCCGCTCGCCCAGCAGGTTCGCCATCGCGTGACAGGCCGCGACATTGGGCAGGAACCAGAATGCGTGTTGCAGGTAGGGCAGCAGACGCACGTCGGAATAGGGAAACGGCGGCCGCGTGCCCGTCTTCAGATGTTCGACCGACCGGGGCGCGTAGCCGCCACGGATGATGTCCAGCCACTTCTGCACATCGCTTTTGTGCTTGAACGTGGCCGCGGCGCCGCGGCCGGACGCCTCGAAGAAGGCATTGAGATCGAACTCGTCGAACTCCCCGGCGCTGGCGATGGCCACCAATTCTTCCGGCATCTGGTAGGTCAGCAGGCGCATCTGCGGCAGCGCGCCGTAGGGGTTGCGCTCGCCCGGATGCGCCGCCGCGAACGCCTCCTTGGCGCGCTGTTCGTCGGTGTAGGTCCAGTTGAAGATCTGTTCCTCGATGAACTCGCCCGTCGCCAGCGCCTTGAACGGCGTGCCCGAGAGGTACAGATACGCCCGCGTGGTGATGGGCAGAAACTCGGACTCCTGCTCCGAGAGCACGCTGAGGTCTTCGTTGATATCCGTCAGCCCCTCGGCGTATTCGAGCTTGGTTTCCTTCTTCGCGACCGCCTCTTCCTCGCCCTCGAACAGCTCCTTCGCCGTGTCGCGCCAGGCGCCGAAGTGGTACTCGTCGAACACCACGAGGTCCCAGTTGATGGTGTGAATCCACTCGTTCCTGGGCTTGATGTTCCCCGCCGCGTCGCGGCCGAGCAGGTCCTGGAAGGAACCGAAATAGACGACCGGCTTGTTGCCGTCGATCTTCCGCGGGTCGCCGTCGGAGTTGCGGGAAAGGTACTGCCACCCATCGAAGTCCACGTGCGACTCAAGATCCGTCTGCCAGGCATCCTCGACGGCCGGCTTGAACGTCACCACCAGCACCCGTTTGGCCCCGAGCTTCCGGGCCAACTGGTAGGTGGTGAAGGTCTTGCCGAAGCGCATCTTCGCGTTCCACAGAAAGCGCGGCGTGGCATTGCTGTCTTCGGCCCAGATCGACTGGTAGTAGGCGAAGGTCTTGTCCACCGCATCAAGCTGTTCGCGGCGCATCGGAAAGGTTTCGTGATGCGTACCGACGAACTGCTGGCCGGTGCGCAACTCGATCAGCACGGTTTTCACATCCTCGACCGAGCACCGCACCCATTCCAGTTCCTCGCTCGGCAAGCCCTTCCTGACCAGCGCCGCACGCACATCAAAGTCGCTGAAAATGCTGCCGTCGTGCCGCTCGGCAGGTTCGTCGAGCTCGATGGTGTAGTTCCTGATGGCGGCTGTTCGGAGCTGCTCGGCCACGCGCTGTTTCACATCGCGCGTGGTCTGGCCGATTTTGAGCAGTCCCGCGTGCGCCGCGTCGGCGATCGAGTAGGCGTAGATGCGCGGGCGGGCTTCCGGCTTGGGCGCGAGGATTTCGTCGATGGTCTTACTCATCGGCGGCAGGCTTCGGTCGAATGCTTGCCTCAATGTGGGCTATTTCGGCGTTATTCAGTTGGTATTTCTTGTAAAGTGCCTCGTCTGTCCAAACGCGGTCCCATGTTTGTTGTGGCACCCATGTGTATGTTGCGCGAGTTGCGTGCTGGGTGATCTTTCGTAACGACACCAGAAATCGGAAAAAGCGCGTGTTGAGATAGCTTTGCAGGCTTTCAGCCTGATTCCTTGAAGAAACGTAAAAGAACAAGTAGGTCTGCGTGCAAACCGAAGGTGATTCGGCTATGAAGCTGGGGCCGAGTACCATCGCAGGCCGCGCACCGCGCTCGCCATAGGCCGCGGAGATCATCACCTTCCACGTGTCTATGAGGTGCGAACTCTTGGTTATGTCCTCGCGGGCGATGCCGCCGACGAGTCGCTTGCCAGCGCGACCGTAATACAGAGCTACGTCGGTCGACTTTTTCTCAGGGCGAAAACCGTCGAAATTAGATGTCCATCCAAATTCCTTGTCAGCGGAGAGGATTTCGATGATGGAGGGCTCGCCTGCCGCACGCACTTTCTTGAGAATATTCAAGCCACGGCTATCTCGGACAAAAATGTCGTATTCGTTCAGGTCGCGCATCATCGGCCCGATGGTTTCCTCGCCAGTAACGGTGATGACCTCGCACTTTCCTGTGTGATCACGATCCCATAGGAAGTAGCAGATGCCGCCCTCGAAATCCACCCCCGGAAACACCAAGTCCATGCGCTCGTAGTCCATCAGCTTCCTGATATGTCGGTCCTCCAGCATGGTTTTGCGGAATTCGCTCAGTCCAAGCCCCGACGCCATCCACCGTGAGGGAATAATCATCGAGAGATAGCGCGGCTCCAGTTTCTTCGCCTGCTCGACAAACTTGTTGTAGATAGGAATGTCGCGCGTGCCGCCGTCGCTTGCCAACTGATACGGTGGATTGCCGATAATTACGTCGAACTGCATATCGCCTCCCAAAATTTCCGTCAAGCGCGCCCGGACGTCGTCGGTGTGAATGAACGCGTAGGCATGGGTCTCCAGTCCTTCGCCGCGATCCAGTGCGCTCTGGCTCGCGCCGCAAAAAGCGCATTTGCCATTGGCCCATGTATGCTCGGTACGCTCGAACCAGATGTTTCCCGAGTCACTGTTGAATGATTTTGCAATGGAGTGCGGTCCGTTGGCGTGCTTCGAGCAATAGACACTGCGCCGCGCCAGCATGGCAGTCAGCCGGGTGATGCCGATGCCGAACACCTGCCTGGTCAGAATGTGATCGACGCGCGCCTGGAGGTCCGGAATCTCGTCGGCCAGCCCCTTGACGAGGCGGCCGGTGATCTCGCGCAGGAACACGCCGGACTTGGTGCAGGGGTCCAGGAACTTCACCGAGCTGTCGGCCCAGAGGTTCGCGCCGCCGTGGTCGGCGGCCCAGGCTGCGGCCAGCGTGTCCAGCATCCGGTTGGCGAACTCCGGCGGCGTGAACACCTCGTCGTTGGAAAGGTTCGCGATGCAGGTCAGCACATCCGGGTTGCGCCCGCGCAGGGTGAAGGCGGCTTGCTCCATCATGCGTGCGCTCCCAACACGAAGCGGGCTTGTTCGATGCGCAGCATCTGGTAGGGCGTCATGAACCGCACCGCCAGACCCACGCAGGCATTGGGAATCTTGATGCGTCCCGGCGAGTTGGAAAGAACCTCGTGAGTCACCACCACATGATTGCCGGCCAGTGCATGAGCGATCAGGTAGAAGTCGGCGGCCTGTAGAAATGTGTTGATGGCGGCCGGTGTGTATTGCTGCGCGGTGGCCCAGGTGCTGACCTCCGTGAACTGCGCGGCCAGCGCCGGCGGCGTGCGCCGGAACAGCGCGTGGCCGGAACTCTTGGCCCAGTCCGACAATTCGTCCTGGCCGGCTTCGATTTCATCGGCCACCTTGTCGATGCTGAACACTGAGCCCGTGTTGCCCTTGTGCACCAGCCAATCCCAGAACGCCGGGCAGAAATCCAAGCCGTAGTGCAGGTTTTTCGCGGCCATGAATACGTTGGCGTCCAGCAGATAGCTCACGCCATCACTCCCAGCTCGCGCGCCGTTTTATAGAACGTGGCGGTTCTGCGCACGCCCAGCATGCGGAAGGCATCAGGAAACGAGGTCAAGCCCTCCAGCGTGCTGGACACGAGGGCGCGGGCAAAACGCTTGCTGGTACGTGCCCCCAGGGAACGGTAGAAGTCGCCGCCAGGGCTATCGCTTTCCTTGAGTATGCGCAGTCGTTCCTGTTCCTCCCGGTAGTGCTGCCACAGCGCGACCTCGCTGATGTAGCCCGCGTCGAACAGGCGGCGCAGGGCGACCAGCGTGCTGACCTTGAACTCCCGCGCCAGCCGCTGGATTTCTTCCGGAATCGGCGCGTTGCGGCGGTGCGTTGCGCGCAGTTCATCCATGGGCATCAGCAGTTCCGCCGCCACCTGATTGCACCAGCGTTCGGTTTGCTGCTCGGGCACCTGGCCCGCCTGCGCGTCCGATACGCCCGTTGCGCCCAGCCATACATGGGCCAACTCGTGCGCCAGCGTGAACATCTGCGCGGCCTTGCTGTCGGCGCCGTTCAGGAAGACCAGCGGCGCCAGATCGTCCGCCAGCGCGAAGCCGCGAAACTCGGCCACGTCCAGCTTGCGGTGGCTGTTGCTGCCGACCACGGAACTCGCCATCACCATCACCCCGGCGTCTTCGGCCTTGGCGATCAACTGGCGCAGCGCGTCCGTCCAGGTGGGCATTTGGCGACGCGCTTCGGTGGAGAGATTCAGCGTCTCGCGCAGGCGTTGCGCCACGACCTCGGGCGCTTCCCGCAGGCTGGCACTGCCGACGAATGGCAATGCCGGCAAGCCGTGCATACGGGCGTGGTCGCGGTACCAGTCCTGCCGCTGCTGGCACAGGTAGAGGGTGTCCAGCAGATTGCTGCTGGGTTCGGCGAACGCCTCGTCGCGCAGGGTGCGGAAATCCGGCACTGGAAGTGCCAATGCGGGCGGCTCGGGCAGGAAGAAGTAGCCGAAGGGCGTGTGTGTGAGACGCGCGAAATCTTCCAGTTGTTTGAGCGTGGGTTGGGCGGCACTGCTGAGCCACAAGGGCCATTTGTGAAACCGGACCACCAGATCGTCGTCGTGCAGGCGCGCGCGCCGCGCCGCCCAGCGCAGCACGGGCACGGAAGCGGCCACGGTCGTCATGCTTCCTCCCTGGGCGTTGGTGCAAGTGCCGCTTGCACAAATCCGGCCGCCAGCTCGCTGACCGTCATCGGCGGGTAAACCGTCACCGGCGTGAAGATTTCGTGCTTGCCCAGATGGGCGAACAGCGAACCCTCGGCGCTGAAGGCCGAGGAGCCGGCCAGGACGTCGAACCGGAAGTCGCGCCGCTGGAACCGGCCCTTGCCCAGGTAGCCCCACTCGGCGAAGGTGATCGGGGCGCCGTCGCTGCCCTTCATGGTCAGCGCGTCGCCATGCACCAGGTTGAGCGACAGCACCTGGCCGGCGGCGCGATACAGGTCGTCCGCCTCACCGAGGTTCAGGTACTCCGCGAAAATCTCCAGCAGGTTGGCGCGGCATTCGGCGATGTTGTCCGGCAGCAGTTCGATGCCGTAGATGCACATCAGCGCCAGCAGCCCGTAGTGCCGCCGCTCGAAGTCGGACTTGCCGTACTTGAGTTCCACTGCGGCGAGCTTGCGCTGAAGGATGCGGACGAGGAAGTTGCCGCTGCCGCAGGCCGGCTCCAGAAAGCGCGAGTCGATGCGCTGGGTCTCGTCCTTCACCAGGTCGAGCATGGCCTCGACCAGCCAGGGCGGGGTGAAGACCTCGCCGTGGTCGGCGACGCGTTGCTTGGATTTGACGAAGCTCATAGGCCGATGCACGTCTGGCGATGCTTCCTTGTGATGACTGCGGGCCGAAGGAACCGCAGTTGCGCGGCCCCCGAGAGGCAATTTCCATGCGCGGAGCGTAGCGGAATTCTCCGCGGGGCGTAAGCTGCTATCCGGGCCGGCTGGCGCGAACGACCGCCCGCGGATCCGCCTGCCGGGCGCTGTTCGCTCGACCGTTCCCGGCCCTGACCGGCCCCCACTGGACGCTTCTTCTACCCTGGGGTAACTTCCGTCCCTCGCCCTGCCGCGCGGTGCGGGGGCCAGCACCGGAGAAGCCGCCATCAGCACGCTCGCCATCACCCCGTCCCGCTACGATTTCAGCCCCATTCGGGCGGCCATGCAGAAGTATGTCGATGCCGGTCTGGTCAGCGGCCTGGCGGCGGTGATCCTGAAGGGCACCGAGGTGGTCTGGTCGCAGACCTGGGGCCAGGCGGACCTGGAGCGCAGCACGCCGCTGCGCGAGGACGCCATCTTCCGCTACTACTCGGGTACCAAGATCATCACCTCGGCGGCGGCGATGATGCTGCACGACGCGGGCGCCTTCTCGCTCGACGACCCGGTGGCCAAATACATTCCCCAGTTCGCCGGGCTGCGGGTGCTGAGGCCGGGCGCCACCGAGGTGACGGATACGGAGCCGCTGTCGCGGCCGCCGACCATCCGCGAGCTGATCAGCCACCAGTCGGGCTTCACCTACGGGCTTTTCCCGGAGACCCTGGTGGACAAGCTCTACACCGAGCAGCGCATCATGGACATGCATTCGTCGCTGGAGGAGATGGTCGACAAGCTCGCCGCACTGCCGCTGATCTTCCAGCCGGGCGCGCGCTGGAACTACAGCATCGGCATCGACATCCTGGGGCGGCTGATCGAGATCTGGAGCGGCAGGACGTTCCGCGATTTCCTGCGCGAGCGGCTGTTCCAGCCGCTGGGCATGGTGGACACCGATTTTCATGTGCCCGAAGAGAAGCACGAACGCCTGACCACGCTGTACCTGCCGCTCGACCTGCGCGACAACATGAAGCCGGGGCTCAAACCCTGCGCGGATCTGCTGATCGGCAGTGTGCGCGAGCCCAAGCGCTTTCATTCCGGCGGCGGCGGGCTGGTGGGCACCATCGGCGATTACACCCGCTTCATCCAGATGATTGTGAATGGCGGCGAATGGCAGGGCCGGCGCTATCTGACACCCTCGGCGGTGGCGCTGATGCACACCAATCTGCTGCCGTCCGGGGTTGCGGTGAAGCTGCCCACCTGGCACATGCCGAATACCGTGTTCGGCGCCGGCTTCGCGATCAAGGAGGCGCCGGCCGAGGGCGAACCGGACAGCGCCATCGGCGAGCACCACTGGGGCGGCATGGCCGGCACCCATTCCTGGATCGCGCCGCGCGCCAACCTGGCCGGGCTGATCTTCACCCAGCGCGCCTATGGCTTCTGGCATCCGTTCAGCCACGAGTTCAAGCGGCTGGCCTATGGGATCGCGGGGGATTGAGCCATCACGCCGGATGCGCTGCGCTTATCCGGCCTACGACTACAACGTCTTCTACAACTAGCAACAGGGGGAAACGATCATGGGACGAGTGGCAGGCAAGGTGGCCATCATCACGGGCGCGGGCAGTTCCGGCATGGGCCGGGTCACCGCGCAGTTGCTGGCCCGCGAGGGCGCCAGCGTGGTGGTGGGCGACATCAACGAGGCCGGCGCGCAGGAGACCGCGAAGCTGATCCAGGCCGCCGGCGGCCAGGCGGTGGCGATGCGCCAGGATGTCTCCAGCGAGGAGGACTGGCGGCGGATCGTCGCGCTGGCACTGGACGCGTTCGGTGCCATCGACATCCTCGACAACAACGCCGCCATGTTCATCGCCAAGCCGCTGATGGAGACCAGCACCGAGGAGTTCCGCCGCCAGAACGCGGTCAACGTCGACGGCGTGTTCTTCGGCATGAAGGCGGTGCTGCCGGCCATGGAGCGCGCCGGCGGCGGCTCCATCATCAATATCTCCTCGGGCGCCGGCATCGTCGGCTTCCCGGCCGCCGGCGGCTACAGTTGCAGCAAGGGCGCGGTGCGGCTGATCACCAAGGCCATGGCGCTGGAGTGCGCCCAGCGCAGGAACAAGGTGCGAGTGAACTCCATCCACCCGGGGCCGATCCTCACCCCCATGCTGGAACAGGGTATGGCCGATCTGGGCGGCACCCCGCAGGTGCGCACCATGTTCGAGCAGCTCGCGCCCCTGGGCCACCTGGGCGAACCGCTCGACATCGCCCAGGGCGTGCTCTACCTGGCCAGCGACGAGTCCAAGTACGTCACCGGCGCCGAGCTGGTAATCGACGGCGGCTTCATCGCCCAGTAGGCGGCGTGACCGGAACCCGGGCGCCGGCCGCAGGACGGTACCCGGGCGGTGGCCCGCACCGGCGCCCTGGGCTATGCTCGGGGCCATAAGTCCTTGCGCGGCGTGCCGAAAGGCGCCACTGCGACAATCCGCCCGCATCGCCCGCACGCCCCAGCGCAGCGCCCGCCGGATTTTTCATCGAGATGCACCGCATCGGGAGCCTTCCATGAGTTACGACCTCGTCATCAAAAATGGCACCGTGATCGACGGTTCCGGCCTGCCCCGCTATCGCGCCGACGTCGGCGTGATCGGGGGCAAAATCGCCCACATCGGGCGCATCCGCGAAGCGGCCCGGGAGACCCTCGACGCCGAGGGCCAGGTGGTCACCCCGGGCTTCATCGACGGCCACACCCACATGGACGCCCAGATCAACTGGGATCCGCTGGGCACCTGCTCGGTCTGGCACGGCATCACCACCGTGGTGATGGGCAACTGCGGCTTCACGCTCGCGCCCTGCGCCGCCCGGGACAAGGCCCTGGTGGTGCGCAACCTGGAGCGCGCCGAGGACATCGCCGGCGAGGCCATGGAGGCCGGCATCGACTGGACCTGGGAGACCTTCGCCGAGTATCTCGACACCCTCGAGCGCCTGCCTAAGGGCATCAACTACAGCGGCTACGTCGGCCACTCGGCGCTGCGCACCTACGCCATGGGCGAGCGCGCCTTCAGCGAGGCGCCGACCGCCGACGAAATGCGCGCCATGAAGCAGGAGCTGGAATCCGCCATGCGCGCCGGCGCGATCGGCTTTTCCACCTCCCGCACCCGCAACCACCAGACCCCGGATGGACAACCCGTAGCCAGCCGGGTCGCCACCTGGGACGAGGTGCGCGAGCTGGTGGGCGTGCTCGGCGAGCTGGATGCCGGCATCGTCGAGATCGCCAACGAGGAGGTCGGCCGCGACCCCGAAGCCCAGCGCGCCTACCAAGTCCGGCTGCGCGATCTGGCCGTGGAATCCGGCCGGCCGCTCACCTTCGGCATGTTCAGCAGCCGCCGCGCGCCGGACATCTGGCCCGGCTACTTCGACCTGCTCGACGAGACCGCGGCCCTGGGCGGGCGCATGTTCATCCAGGCCCACAGCCGTGCGCTGAACGTGCTGATGTCCTTCGAAACCCGGCTGCCGTTCGACAGGTTCCCGGTGTGGAAGGAGTTCCGCAGGAAGTCCCTGGCCGAGCAGGAGGCCGGCCTGCGCGATCCGCTGCTGCGCGCCCAACTGATCGAGGCGGCCGCCGGCAACCAGATGGAACAGCAGGGCGTGGGCGCCGAGATGCGCCGCCCCGACTACGACTGGCTGTTCGTGATGGACACCATCGCCGGCCCGCACCGCTCGGTGGCCGAGATCGCCCGCGAGCGCGGCGTGACCCCGGTCGAGGCGATGATCGACCTGGCCCTGGAACACGACCTGCGGCTGTTCTTCCGCCAGCCGCTGTTCAACGAGATCGACGAGCACGTGCTGGCCATGATGCGCCATCCGCGCTCGGTGGTGACCTTCTCCGACTCCGGCGCCCACGTCTCCCAGATCATGGATTCCTCCCTGCAGACCCATCTGCTCAGCCACTGGGTGCGCGAGCGGCAGGCGTTCACCCTGGAAGAAGCCGTGCGCATGCTCACCCTGGTGCCGGCCACCGCCTGGGGCTTCCACGACCGCGGGCTGATTCGCGTGGGCCTGGCCGCCGATCTGCTCGTGTTCGATCCCGACCGGGTGATGCCGCAGATGCCGGAAGTGCGCCACGACCTGCCCGCCGGCGCCCGCCGCCTGGTGCAGAAGGCCGACGGCATCTCGGCCACCGTGGTCAACGGCAGGGTGCTGATGCGCAACGGCGAGCACACCGGCGCCTATCCCGGACAACTGCTGCGCGGGCCGCTGGCGGCGCAGCGCTGAGGGTCGTGCCGGATGCGCCTTGGGGATTGCCGGATGCGCCGCTGCACGGCTTATCCGGCCCACGCCCATGCCGGCGCGCGTAGTGGTCTTAGGGGTAGCAGCGCATCCACCATCGGTCCTGCCGGCGGCGTAGGGGGCAAGCGCAGCGCATCGACAACGGCTTGCGCAGACGGCGGCAGGACCAGGCGAGCGCGCTGACGCTGGTCCGCCCTGGGCGAGACTATTGCCCTTCCCGCAGCCGATTGCGCGCCAGAACCCAGCGATGGACTTCGCTCGGTCCCTCGTAGATGCGCATCACCCGCACCCGCTGCGCCATCAGTTGCAGCGGCAGCTCCTTGGTCATGCCCATGGCGCCGTGGGCCTGCATGGCCCAGTCGATGACATCGGTGGCGAGTTCGGTGCCGTAGAGCTTGATCATGCTGGCCTCGGTGCGCACATCGGCGCCCGCATCCTGCCGGCAGGCGGCGTGCCAGAGCATGAGTTGCAGACAGTGGATGCGGGTCTCGGCATCGGCTACCCACCACTGGATCGCCTGGCGGTCCGCCAGCAGCGCGCCAAAAGTGGTGCGCTCGTTGGCGTGCCGGCAGAGCATTGCGAGCGCGCGGCGCGCCATGCCCAGGCACCAGGCGCCCATCTGCAGGCGGCGCACGATCAGGCGCAGTTGCATGGGCGCGAAGCCCTGACCCTCGGCGCCCAGCAATTGCGAAGCCGGCAGGCGACAGTTGTCCAGTACCACCTCGAAAGTGGTGTGGCCGCCGATGATGGGAATGGCGCGCGCCACTTCGAAACCCGGCGTGCCGCGGTCCACCACAAACGCCGAGATACCGCCGCGCGCGCCCCGCGCCGGGTCGGTAACCGCCATCACCACGGTGAAATCGGCCTCGTCCACCTTGCTGACCCAGATCTTGCGGCCGTCCAGCACCCAGTCGTCGCCGTCGCGCCGGGCACGGGTGATCATCGCCGCCGGATCCGCGCCCGCGCCGGGTTCGGAAATGGCGATGGCGGAGATGGTCTCGCCGCGCGCATAGGGCTCCAGATACTTGACGCGCTGAGCGTCGTTCACCGTGGCCTGGAGCATGTGCAGGTTGGGCGAGTCGGGCGGAAAGGTAAAAGGCGTCACGGTGCGCCCGAGTGCTTCATTCACGCCCACCATGGCGAGCGCCGGCAGTTCGGCGCCGCCAGTGGCAGCCGGGCAGTCGAGTCCCCACAGCCCCAGCTCGCGGCATTGCCGGTGCAGGGGTTCCAGCTCCGCCGGGGTCAGGCGGTAGCCTCCGCCCGCGGCTTCGCGGGCCAGGACGGTGGCTTCGAGCGGCATCAGCGCCTCATCCACGAAACGGTTCACCGTGGTGTTGATGAGGCGGTATTCCTCGTCGAGATCGAAATTCACTGGGTTTCTCCGGCAGGACGATCAGTCAGCGGGAAGACGCACGCGCCGCGCGCCGTTGTGCTCGACGATGTAAACCCCCGTGGGGGTATGGAAATGGGTGCCCAGGACCATCACGTCCCGGTCGCAATGATGGTCCACGAACGCCTGCCGGGTGCGTACCGCCAGCGCCTTGTCGGCGTCGGCCCTCTGGTGCCAGCCGGGCTCGGCGATCTGCACCGGGTGAATCATCATGTCGCCGGTGATCACGGCGCTCGCGCCCCGATGCGCGATCCGCACGCTGCAATGGCCCGGCGTGTGGCCGGGAGTCGGCAGCAGTTCGACCTGGTCGTCGATGGCCCAGTGGTTGTCCACCCACTGCACCTGACCGGCTTCGATGATGGGCAGCACGTTCTGCGTCATCGTGGCCTTGTCGTGAGGGTTGTCGCTGTGCTCCCAGGCGGCCCATTCGCGCCGGTTGAACAGGTAGCGGGCGTTGGGGAAGGTGGGCACCCAGCGGCCGTCCCTGAGGCGCGTGTTCCAGCCGGTGTGATCGACGTGCATGTGGGTGCAGAACACATAGTCGATGTCCTCGGGACGCAGGCCTGCCGCCGCCAGGTCGGTCAGGTAGCCGCTGTCGGTGCGGTCGTTCCACTGGGGAAAGCCCGAGCCCTGCTTGTGATTGCCGATACAGGTGTCCACCAGCACGCGGTGGTGGCGCGTCTCGATGATGAAGCTGTGGATACTGAGCCGCATGGCCTTGTCGGCGTCGACAAAGTGCGGCTGCAACCAGTCCAGATGGGGGTCGAAGGCGCTGCGGTCCTTGTCCACATACAGCACCTTGGGACTGAACGACTCGACGGTATCGATGATCTTGGTGACGGTCATGCCGCCGATATCAAAGCGCTGCGTGGTGGGCTGGTGTCGATTCATACTGTACTCCCCAATTGAGCAAAACCCTTTCTGTTGATACCGCTTGATGAATTGCCGGATTCCGCTGGGATGAAAGATATTTCACGGCCGTTGTTCCCGGTTCGAAACTTCGTCGGCGTCGACGCCCCAGGCCGTCGACGGGCTCATTGCCGTTCCAGAAAATTTTTCTGGAATGCGCGAATCCGCTCGGCATTTTTCCCCAGATCGCTTTTTCCGACCCGGGACTTGGAACGGATGTCGATGCGACTCTCGCGCTCAGCGCCGGCGACGCGAATCACCACATCGTCCTTGAAGCCGTACCAGAAGCTGGTATCCGTGGCCTCGATGCGGCCCTGGTCAGGCACGGCGGCGACGATCTCCCAGCCCAGATCGCGGGCAGCGGCGAGCGCGCGGTCGAACGCGACCGCGGAAGTCGTCGGCAGCACGATGGACTGGATGTCGGGATAGGCCGCCAGCTGCTGGCGGGCGCTGTCGGCGCCGTCGTAGGTGACGGGGTTGGGCGCGTCGGCGCGCAGCGGGACGATGACCTCGAACGGCGGCGGATGGTCGGTATCCGTGGTGATGTCGTGGAATGCAGCGCATCCACCATCGGCCCTGCCGCTGGCGTAGGGGGCAAGCGCAGCGGACCCCCCATCTGCAGCGGTGCCGGGCGTTCTGCCGCGGCCCGGGCCGCGGTCACTCGGCCTCGGGTTGTGCCGGTGTCGCGGATTCGGCCGGTTCGGCGGATTTCCCGGCCTCGGGTTGCGCCGGTGTCGCGGATTCCCCTGGTTGGGCGGGTTTCTCGGCTCGGATCTCCGACCAGTTGACGATGCCGCCCAACGAGTTGGAAAACCGCTTGCGCATCTCGTCGGAGACTGCGCGCAGTTGTGCGTCGTTCTGGAGCGACTGCGGGGTGATCAACACCACCAGCTCGGTGCGGTCGTTGGTGCGCGACTGAGTGCGGAACAGGTTGCCGAGCAGCGGAATGTCCTTGAGGAAGGGCACGCCGAGATCGCCCTGGGAGGTGTTGTCGCGGATCAGGCCGCCGAGCACCACGGTCTCGCCGGAGCGGACGGACACGCGGCTGAGAATCTCGCGCTGTAGAAAACTGCGCTGCTCGGTGGCCTCGTCGATCGGACCGACATCGGTCACCGCCTGGGCGATGTCCATGGTGACCAGGCCGCCGGCATTGACCGAGGGCAGCACGTTGAGCATCACCCCGGTGTCCTTGAACTCGATCGAAGTGGTGGTGTTGCCGCCGTCGGTGACGATGGTGGAGGAGCGCACCGGCTGCTGGTTGCCCACCTGGATCTGGGCGTTGTGGTTGTCGAGCACCATGATGCTGGGACTGGAGATGACGTTGACCAGGTTTTTCTGCGCCAGGGCGTTCAACACCGCCCGCACCTCGCCGGCGCGGTTGGTGATGGTGTAGGAGAAACCCGGCTGCTGGGGCCCGATGCCACCGGAGGAATTGGGGTTGAACAGGCCGGTACCGGTGCGGCCGTTGCCGCCCAGGCCGTTGTTGAACGCCCATTGCAGGCCGTAGCTCAGCTCATCGGTGAGCGTGACTTCAAGGATGCTGGCCTCGATCAGGATCTGGGTGGGCGGCACGTCGAGGCGGCGCAGCGCATCGCGGATCTTTTCGTAGTCGCGGCGCGGGGCGTAGACCAACAGGGCGTTGTTGAACTCGTCGGAGACCACGCGGACATCGGGGCCGAATTCGACGACGGCGGTCTGCGGCATGCCGCTCTGGCCGCCGCGCAGGCCGCCGCCCGCCAGGCCGCCGCCGGCGAGGCCGCCGGACCCGCCCAGGATGCCGCTGGTGCCACCAATATTGCTGGAGGTAAAGCCGCTGCGGCTGCTGCCGAAGGCGCCGCGGTTGCTCCCGCTCCCGAAGCCGCCGCCGCTGCTGCCAAAGGCGCCGCTGCGACCGCTGCCCATGCCGGTGCGGCCACCGCCGAAGCCGCCACCACCGAAGGCGCCGCCGCCCAGGCGCGACCCGCCCAGTCCCGGCGCCACTCCGGAATCGGCGCCGCCCGCCGGCGTGGTGCTGCCGCCATAGAGGGCGTTGAGGAGCTCCGCCAGATGCTCGGAGGTGCCGTTCTGCACCTCGTAGACGAACAACTGGGGCTCATTGCCATCGCCGCGCGGCTGGTCGAAGCGCTCGATCCAATCGCGGGCCCGATCCAGGTAGTGGGCGCGCGAGGTGACCACCAGCAGGGCATTGAGGCGCTCCAGGGCGATCACCTTCACCACCCCGGCGAGCGGCCCGGGCAGGCCCAGGCCGGCCGCTCCGGGGCCTTGATCCGGGGCCGTGCCGGGCTTCTGTTCGCCGCCGCCGGCGGCGACGCGGCCCGCGGGGGGCTTGCCGGGGGCGGCGCCCTCGCCCTCTCCGGAGAGCGCGCTCAGTGCCGCCGCCACCTCGGCGACGTTGACGTGTTCCAGGGGAAAGAGCCCGATCGACATGCCGTCGAGCACGTCGATATCGAAGGTCCGGACGATATCCAGGTAGCCGTCGATCTGGGAGCGGCTGCCGGCCAGGATGAGCAGGTTGCGCAGCCCGTCGACGCGCAGGATGGCGTTGGGGTCCGCGATCGGCGCCAGGATATCGGCCGCCGCCTGGGCGCCGATGAAGCGCAGCGGCACGATCACCAGGTTCTGGCCGGGCGGCAGGGCGCCGCCGAGATTGCCCAGATTGGGGGCGATCCCGCGCAGGGTTTCGGGCTTGCCGACGTGGTAGACGCCGCCCTCGCCGACCACCAGGGCGAGGCCGTTGGCCTGCAACAGTGCCTCGAACACCGGCAGCAACTGCTCGCGGGGCAGCGGCTGGACGGTATGGATGGTCAGGGAGCCGTCCACCGGCTGGTTGATGACATAGGGGAGCTGGAGGATGTCGCCGAGCACGGCGTGGATCACCTCGGTGACCGGCGCCTGCTCGAAATCCAGGGACACCGGGTCGCCGGCGCCGACCCCGTCGGGCAGCGGCCGCGGCGGCTTGAACAGCTGATCGTCACCGCGCAGGATCAACGGCTCCTTGTTGGGGCGCTGTTCGGGCTCGGGTTCGGGTTCGGGCGCCGGTACCCGCTCCGCGGCCCGGCCCGCGATGGGGATCACCAGCTCGCGCCGCTGGTCCATGGGTCCGGCGCAACCCGCCACCAGCAGCGCCAACAGCGCAATGCCGGCCCCAACCGTTCTCGACGCAGGAGACTTCATGGTCTTCAGTCCTTGTTTTCTGCTTGGTTGAATCGCGCCGCCCGCTCCCGCGCGGCGCGCAATGCCGCCTGGCGCTCGGCCGGTGTCGAGGGCCGGCCGTTGCGCGCGGCGGCGGCGCCCTTGGCCGGCTTCGCCGCGGGCTCGGGAGTGGCCACCATGCCGCCCAGTTGGGGGCGGCGCTCAAGGGCCAGCGCCCGGGTTTGGCCATCGGCGGCGATCAGCGTGGCGCCGGTGGCGCTGACCGACAACAGCCGCCAGCCCTGCCATTCGCCGCCGGCCCGCAGCCGGGAGACCTCCTTGCCGTTGCCCAGCAGCACGCCGGCATTGCCGCCCGACCCGTAGATGCCGAGCAGGGTCACGCCCGCCAGCGGGTCCGGCGCGGCCTCGGGCGCGGGCGCCTCGACCGCCTCGGGCTCGGGCGGCCGGCGCTGCGGCAGGAACAGCGGCCGGGCGGCGATATCGACCAGCAGTTCGCCGCTGACCGCCGGCGCCGCGCTCCCGGCGACGGGTGCCGGCACCTCGGCCGGATGGGGCGGCGGCGGCTGCCAGTGGCTGTCGATCAGCGCCAACAGCAGGGCGGTGGCGGCGGACAATCCCAGCGCCAGACCGATCAACAGCCGCTGCGCCGTCATCAGGGCGCGAGCCTCAGCACGCTCATGTTGACCTGGGCGTTGACGTCGGCACTCGCCTCTCCCCGCCGCGCGCGCGGCGCCTGCACCGCGAGCTTTTCGACCACGATGGGCGGCTCCTCGGCCTGCAGCGCGAGCAGGAAAGCGGCCAGGGCACCGGTCTCGCCCTCCAGGGTGCCGGCCACGGTGATGATCGAAAAGCCGGCCTCCTCGCGCGCGGGCAGGATCTGGCTGCCGGCCACCCGCACCTCGGCGGCCTCGGCGAGCCGGCGCACCCGCTGCTGGAGTTCGGTGCCGATTTCGCCGCTGTCGGCGGTGGCCGGGTAGGCGTGCCGCGCCAGCCAGTCCGCTGCGGCGCGCTGCGCGGCCAGGATGTCCTCGCCCCGCGCCTGGATGCCGGCCAGCCGGGCGTACCTGGGTTCGATGTCGGCGCGCACCTCCGCCATCCGCCAGATGCGCGCGCCCAGTTCGGCGGTCCAGGCGCCCGCCGCCAGCGCCACCGGCAGCAGGCACAGGATCGCGACCAGCCGCGCCGGGCGCCCAGGGAAGCGACTCATCCGGCCCCCTCACCGCCCGCCTCGACCGCGGCGGGCGCGGCCGGCGGGGGCAGTATCTGGAACTCCAGATAGAAGTTGTCCAGCCCGTCGCGGCCGCGCACGATGGGGCTCAGGGCGCGCAATTCCCCGATCCCGGGATCGGCGCGCAGGCTGTCCATGAGTCCCGCGCCATCGGCGGCGCTGCCGGTGATGCGCACGCGGCGCCCCTCGGCGTCGAAGCGGTTGAGATAGGCGTTGTCGGGCAGCAGCAGGGTGAGCTTGTGGAGCAGCGCCGGCATGTCCGCCTGGCCGCGGCGCCACTCGGCAATGGCGGCGGCGCGGGTGTCGGCCTCGACCAGGGCCGCGCGCGCCTCCAGGGGGACCCTGCTGGCGTTCTGCAACAGCTCGAGCTGGCGCTGGGCGTCGATGGTGCGCGCGCGCAGTTGCCAATAGGGCGCGGCCGACAGGATCCCCAGCAGGACGCCATTGAGCAGCACCAGCAGCAGGATCCGCCGGCGCCGGGCCTGCACCCTTCTCAGGCGCGGCTGCTCGCCGCGACCGCGCAGCACCACCGGGCCGCCGGCGTCGGCCCAGATTTCGAAGTGGTCCGGCAGGGTGCCGCGCCGCGCGCGCACCTCGGCTTCGACATGGTCGCGGGCCGCAAAGGCCAGGGTCACCGCGAGCCCGCTGTCGTCCACCCGATCCAGCCGCCAGCCCCAGTCCAGGGCCTCGACCGGAAAGGGGCTCTCCGCCTGCAACTCGAGCTGCAGGGCGGCCTCGATCTCGGCATCGGCCAGATGGGGCAGGCGCAGACTGCGGGTCAAGACCAGGTCGGGGGGCAGCACCAGGGCATGGAAGTCGATGGCCCCGGGGTTCGGCGCGGGGCGGTTGGACGCGCCCAGCACGGCGCGGCGCGTGCCGTCCGGCCAGTGGGCCCAAACCGGCTCGGCGGGGTTCAGCCAGGCGCACAGCGGCCAGCGCCGCAGGCCGTCCCAGCCGCGGCGCAGGATCTGGGCCAGGTCGCTCAGATCCAGGCCGAACAGACGCAGGTTGGTCGCCTCGAAGGCCACGGCCCGCTCAACCCCCGGTCACGGGTTCGACGCGAAAGCTGCGCCAGGGCGCGCCATTGGGGGAGCCCGCGCTGAGATCCAGCCACCGGACGCGCACATAGGTGCGCGCGCCCATCCGCACTCGGGCCTCCATCCGGTACACGGGCGAGCTGCCTCCCCCCAAGAAACGATTGTCCAGCCCGGTGAAGTCGGTCGCCGGGTCTTCCAGGCGACGCTGTGCGATGTGCGCCGCCAATTCGCGGTCGCCCCCCGCAAGCAGGGCGAGGACCGCCTCGGACGCGGCCTTGGGCGCCACCCCGGCGCCGCCGCCGCGCACCGTGATCAGGTCGCGCACTCTAGCATAAAGCGGGTAGGTGACACCCAGCACCTGGAGCAGGTCCTCGGGGTACTCGAACGGCCCGCCGCGGGGCCGGAACGCCACCCCGGCACCGGCATAGTCCTCGGCTTCCACCACCAGGCCCGGCGTGCGCCAGGCCACCACCCGCTTGGCGAGTTCCGCGGCCAGCTCGGGATCGACCTCGCCGGTACCGGCGAACAGGCCGGCGAGCAGCTCCTCGCTGGCCTGATTGAGGTCGATCAGGCCCCCGGCGGGGACTGCGGTGACGCTGACTTCCCGCCCGCCCAGCGGGTAATCGAACCGGCGGTAGTCTTCGTAGCCCTCGGCCGCCGACCGCAGCTCCAGCACCGCGAGCTGGATCCCCGCATCGCCCAGGGCGGTGGCCAGGGCGCGGTCGCGGACCCCCTGCGCGGAGCGGACTTCGCTCCGGGTCGCGGCGGCCAGACCCAGCGCCAGCACCGACAGCGCGGCGACCATCCACAGCACCGCGACCAGGGCGACGCCCGCCTGCCGGATGCGCCGCATCAACCACCCCCCAGGGGTTCGGAGCGCTCGAGGTCGGCGCGCGGCTGGGCGGCCAGGAGCGGCACGATCAGCGGCGGCCAGGGGATGCCGTCGCGGGCGAGATCGATGCGCACCCGCGCCGGGAGCACCTCGGCATCCAGCCACTCGGCGCGCCACTCCGGCTCGTCCAGCGCGCGATAGGCGATCGCCAGGCGGGTCAGGCCGTCGAGCAGCACATGGGCGCCGGCTTGGCTCCAGTCGGGCGGCGGATCGTCGCCGGCGTAGGGCAGGTAATACAGCATCAGCCGGGCCCGCTCGCCGCTGCGCTCGGCGGCCAGGCGCAGGTGGTACAGACCGCCGACGCCGTGCCGGGCGGGCATCAGGCCCAGCCACTCCAGCCCGGCGTCGGTGCCCTGCAGCCAGCCCACCACCGCACTGTCGTCCGGCCGGGACCGCACCCGGGCCGAGGCCGGGCCCAGCGACTGTTCGAGGAAGGCATACACCAGGCGCACGTCGTCGCTCGCCAGGGTATGCCGCTCGATGCGCTCGCCGGTGCGGGCGAAGGTCACCAGGGCGCTGACCAGCCCGGCGAGGATGGCGGCCAGCAGCGCGGTCGCCACCACCACCTCGACCAGGGTGAAACCGGCCGCCCGCCGCCCCCTCATGGGCCCCGCGAATCCACCGGCAGCAGGGTATCGAGGGCGAACTCCCGCTGGCGGCCGCGCTCCTCCCAGCGCACCCGGGCGACCACCTCGTGCAGATCCCAGTGCGGATTCTCGATGGCCACGGGAAAGGGTGCCGAGCGCAGTTCCCAGGCGAGACCGTCCTCGGTGACGCCATCCTCGGCCAGCCCTTCCGGCGGCACCAGGTCGTGGAGGTTGAGCAGGGCCTGGGCGAGCAGCACCGCGCGGGTGCTGTCCCCGGCGGCCTCCACGCCGCGCAGGCTGCCGCCCAGCGCCTGATAGAGCACCCCGAGGGCCAGCGCCATGATCGCGAAGGCGACCAGCACTTCGAGCAGCGAAAAGCCGGCCTGGCGCCGCGGCGGGTTCATCGGGGTTCCGGAGGCTCCTGGCTGATGCGGCCGAGCAGCCAGTCGACCCGCAGCCGCACCCCGCCACCGCCGGGGCGCAGCAACTGGATGCTGCCGCCGGTGGCACTGCCATCGGGATAGAAGCGGATCGCACCCCGCTCGGGACTCTCGACCTCGGTTTCGGCGACCGTCAGCTCGACCTGCAAGTCCGCGGGAATTTCGCCGTCGAGTTCGGTGCCGGTGCCAAACCGGCGCGCCGCGGTATCCACCCAGAAGGCGACGCTCTCCCCGCGATCCATGGCCGCGCGCCGCGCGCCCTTCAGGCCCGCCACCAGTTCGCGCACCTCGCTGCGGTATTCCATGGTCGCCAGCCCGCGGGAGAGCATCGCCGGCACCGCAGTCAGCAACAGCGCCGCCACCGCGATGGCGACCAGCAGTTCGAGCAGGGTGAACCCGGCGCCGCGACCCGCCCGCCCGAGCGAGGTCGACGCCGGCGCCATCACTGCCAGTTGCCGACGTCGGCGTTCTCGCCGTCGCCGCCCGGCGCGTTGTCGGCGCCCAGGGTATAGATGTCGAGCTCGCCGTTGCGGCCCGGGAATTCATAGTGGTAAGGGTTGCCCCAGGGATCGTTGGGCAGGCCCTTGCGCAGATAGGGGCCGTTCCAGCCATTGGCGGTGGGCGGCGCCGACACCAGGGCGGAGAGCCCCTCCTGGCTGGTGGGGAAGCGGCCGACGTCGAGCTTGAACAACTCCGCGGCCTGTTCCAGATCGCGAATCTGCACCACCGCGGTCTTGCTCTTGGCCCCGCCGAGCTGGCTCAGCACCCGGGGGCCGACCAACCCCGCGAGCAGGCTGAGAATGGCGAGCACGACCAGCAGCTCGATCAGCGTGAAACCGCGCGAGCGGCGGACGGCGGCTTGGGGGTGACGCATGGATGACCTCGATGGACGATGGAAGCGCGGCTGGAAAGCAGGACTCGGCGCGGGATTATAAGTTCAAAACCGCCGGTGCCGGCGCGCGGCGCAGTTGTCAGTGCGGCGGCAAAAGGACAAGAATGCGGGGGCTGTCCATACCACAACAACCAGCGGAGGCACCCATGGCGGAATACCGGTTTCCCGTCGACGCCAGCCAGATCATGCTGTTTGCGCGCGCCATCGGCGACAAGAACCCCATCTATTACGACGCCGAATACGCCCGCGGCACAGAGGTCGGCGGCATCATCGCCCCGCCCACCTTCGTCCAGGCGGCGGCCCAGTACGACCCGAACTTTCCCTTGCGGCCGCGCATCGGCGAGCCCTGGTTCGGCTCCGGCCGCGAGCCGACCGGCGTCAAGCCGAAAGAAAAATCCGCCGCCGACGCCAGGGACGCCAGGAAGGAAGGCGGCATCGGCCAGAGCGCCCGGGTGCTGCACGCCGAGCAGAAGTTCCAGTATCACCGGCCGATCCGGCCGGGCGATGTGCTCACCGTCACCACCAGGCCCGGCCAGCGCTGGGAAAAGGAGGGCAAGCGCGGCGGCACGCTGAAATTCAGCGAAACGATCAGCGAATTCCGCAATCAGCACGGCGAACTGGTGGTGACCGCGACCATGGTCGGGGTCGAAACCGGGCAGGCCGTCTCGCAAAACTAGGAGGGCGCCATGGCGCTGAAAGCCAGCCAGCTCAACATCGGCGACACCCACTCGGAAGTGGTCGCCAGCAACCTCACCCGCACCCAGATCGTGCAGTACGCCGGCGCCTCCGGCGATTACATGCCCCTGCATACCGACGAGGTCTACGCCCGCGAGGTCGCCGGCTACCCGGCCGTGTTCGCCCACGGCATGCTGTCGATGGGCGCCACCGGCGTCATGCTCACCAACTGGGTGGGCGACGGCCGCCTGACCGAATACAGCGCCCGCTTCACCCGCCAGGTATGGCCGGGGGACGACCTCACCGCCACGGCCAGGGTGACCGCCATCGACAACATCGAGGGCCAGCGTTTCGTGCAGCTCGAAGTGATCACGGTGAACCAACACGGCCAGACGGTCATCGAAGGCAGGGCAACGGCGCGCATCGACCCCTGAGCTGGTGAATTTTCAGGCGCTCGGCCCGGCCACAGACGGCCGGTCGCGGATCGAGCACGCCGGCACTTGACCCGCGCGGGCAAGTCCGGGCATGTACCCGACTTGCGACAGAGACAGAAGCAATGCGCAGGGCATGCATTTCGTCACGACCCCGAGCGGGCCGGAAACCCAGGAGATGATCATGGCCGAAGGCCGGAAATTCGATCCCTATGCGGATCTGCTCAAACCCGACCAGGTGGATGCCGCCCAGGTGCCGCCGCCGATCCCGGCCGCCACCCTCACCCTGCTGCGCGACGGCGCCGGCGGCGTCGAGGTGCTGATGCTGCGCAAGACCTCGGAGATCCGCTTCGGCGGCATGTGGGTGTTTCCCGGCGGCCGGGTCGATCCGGAGGACCATGCGGGCGACGGCGACCAGACCCTGGCGGCGCGCCGCGCCGCCGCGCGCGAGGCGCGGGAGGAAGCCGGCATCGAGGTGGATCCGGACGAGTTCGTCTGGTTCTCCCACTGGACGCCGCCGCCGATCACGCCCAAGCGCTTCAGTACCTGGTTCTTCGCGGCCCGCGCCGCGGGCCACCACGGCACCATCACCATCGACGGCGGGGAGATCGACGACCACCAGTGGATCAACCCGGCGCAGGCCCTGGCCCGCCACGCCGCCGGCGAGATCGACCTGGTGCCGCCGACCTGGATGACCCTGCACCAGCTCTCGGCGCGGGACTCGGTGGCGGAGTTGCTCGATCTGCTGAGCGCCCGCCCGCCGCGGATCTATGTCACCCACCTCGGCAAGACGCCGGAGGGCGACCGGGTCGCCCTCTGGGAGGGGGATGCCGGCTACGAAGCCTGGGACGCCAGCCTTCCGGGCCCGCGCCATCGGCTGACCATGGCCAAGAGCGGGTACCGGTTCGAGGACTCCCGCGCCGCGGGGTCCCCGCCGTGAGCCATGGCGGGATACCGCCGCGCTGGGGATTCGACGATGCCGAGCTGGCGGACTACCCCACGGTCTATCGAGCCGACCTGCTGGCCGGACAGGTCGCGCTGATTTCCGGCGGCGGCACCGGCCTGGGCCGCGCCATGGCCTACCTGTTCGCCCGTCTAGGCGCTGAGGTGATGATCTGCGGCCGGCGCCAGGAGAAGCTCGATGAGACCGCGGCGGGAATACGCAAATACCTGGGCCGCGAGATCGCCTGCCGGGCCATGACCATCCGCGATCCCGACGCGGTGGCGGCGCTGGTCGAGCAGACCTGGTCGCGCTTCGGCGCGCTGGACATCCTGGTCAACAACGGCGGCGGCCAGTTCCCGCAGCCGGCCATCGACTACAGCGTCAAGGGCTGGAATGCGGTCATCGACACCAACCTCAACGGCACCTGGTACATGATGCAGCAGGCGGCGCGGCGCTGGCGCGACGCCGGCCGCGGCGGCGCCATCGTCAACGTGGTCGCCGACATCTGGCGCGGCATGCCGGGCATCGCCCACGCCTGCGCGGCCCGCGCCGGCGTGGTGTTCGCGACCCGCAGCCTGGCGGTGGAATGGGCGCCGCTGCACATCCGGGTCAACTGCGTGGCACCCGGCACCATCGCCACCCCCGGCCTGGAGGTCTATCCGCAGGAGGCGGCCCGCGACTTCCACCGCGCCAACCCCATGCTGCGCCTCGGCGACGCCATGGACATCGCCGAGGCGGTCGTCTATCTGGCCGCCAGCTCCGGCAAGTTCGTGACCGGCGAGTGCCTCACCGTGGACGGCGGCCAGCAACTGTGGGGCGAAGTCTGGCCGCACGGCCGGCCGGCCTGGTTCGAAACGCCCTGATGGGAGCCTCGAGGTGACCGCACCCGACGACAGGGCGCTCTATGGCCTGGAAGACGCCGATCTGGCCGCCCACCCCACGGTGTTCGCGCCGGGGCTGTGCGCCGGCCGGGTGGTGCTGGTGTCGGGGGGCGGGACCGGTATCGGCAGGGCCATTGCCTACCTCTACGCTCGGCTGGGCGCCCGGGTCGTCATCTGCGGGCGGCGGAGCGAACCCCTGGCCGAGACCGCCGCCGGCATTCACGCCGCCGGTGGCGCCGAGGTCCTCACCCAGGCGATGACCATCCGCGATCCGGAGCAGGTCGCGGACCTCATGGCATTGGTATGGCAGCGGTGCGGCGGGCTCGACGTGCTGGTCAACAACGCCGGCGGGCAGTTCGCCCAGGATTCCCTCGATTACTCGGTCAAGGGCTGGCGGGCGGTCATCGACACCAACCTCAACGGCACTTGGTACATGATGCAGCAGGCGGCGCAGCGCTGGCGCGACGCCGGCCGCGGCGGCGCCATCGTCAACATCGTGGTCAACATCCAGCGCGGCACCCTGCAGACCACCCACAGCGCGGCGGCGCGGGCCGGGGTGGTCTATCTGAGCAAGAGCCTGGCCGTGGAATGGGCGCCGCTCGGCATCCGCGTCAACTGCATCGCCCCCGGCGCCATCGCCTCCCCGGGGCTGCGCAACTATTCCCGGGAAGCCGCCGAGCGGTTCCGCTACGCCAATGTGATGCGTCGCGCCGGCGATGTCTGGGACATCGCCGAGGCCGGCGTCTACCTGGGGTCCGGGGCCGCCGATTTCATCACCGGGGAGGTGCTGGCGGTGGACGGCGGCTACCAGATGCTGGGCGAGATCTGGGCCGGCGGGGAGCCGGAGTACTTCGCCCGGGGGCGGAGGGCGCAGCGGTTTTCGGCACCCCCGGACCGGTGACAGCCGGCCGCGGCAGGCCAAAAAAAGGCCGCGCAAGGCGGCCGAGACATCAGGGGTTGAACTCTATCCGGGCGGTCGGGAACCTGGGCTCAGAGCAGGCCCAGGTTGGCGATGACGATCGCCGCAAACACGCTGCCGACCAGCGCGGAAAACGCGCCGACCACCAGTTTGTCATTGAATTCATGGTTGAAGACATTCATGGCAGACCTCCATGGGAATTGCCGGTACGCGCAGAGTATAACAACCTTGAAGAATGGAGTTGACTGAAATCAAATACTGAAAGTTATGATTTTTTGGAGAAAAATCCATTCTTTCCGGTTATGGTTTCTGGAGACGGGCCTGCTTTCCGACCGCTGCCCAAGGCGTGCCGCCCACTGCGGGCGCGGGCAAGGGCCCGCCCCACAGGCGGTCGGCGCCGGTCAGTGGGGGCGCAGCGGATCCTGCCGGTAGAAGGCGCACAACTGGCCGTGGAGTTCCGGCCAGTCGCTGGCCAGCCGGCGCGGCGCCTCGAAGAAGCATTCGCTGGCCACCGCAAAGAACTCGCCGGCGTCCTCCAGCGCATAGGGATCCAGCGGGCCCTCCCGGCCGGCCGCCTCCCGGGCGCGCAGATCATCGCGCGCCGCGCCGAAGGCGGCGGCCCAGGCGGCTTGGCTCATCCCCGGGTGCAGCGGCGGGGCGCCGTTGGTGCCGCCGGCCCCGCGCAGATCGAGCTTGTGCGCCATCTCGTGGATCACCACGTTGTAGGCGTCCTCCCCGTTCGCCTCGAGCACGTCCTCCCAGGAGAGAATCACCGGCCCCCCTTTGGAGGTCTCGCCGGTCAGCGGCTCGCGGTCGGTGTGCACCACCCCAAACTCGTCCTCGCGGTCGTGGGCGGGAACGAAGGCCTCGGGATAGATCAGGACAGTCACCCAATCGTCGTACCAGTGGAGCCCCAGCTCCAGCACCGGCACCACCGCCATGGTGGCGATACGCAGTGCCATGGGCCGGGTGACTTCCAGCCCCCCGACGCCGACCAGCTCCTTGCGGACCAGGAAGCGCAGCGCCAGGTCCCGCAGCCGGGCGCGGGCCTCGCCCCGATAGCGGGCCGCCACCGGCCAGTCGGCGATGGCGGCCTCCCATTCGGCCGGAGAGCTGTCCAGGCGCCGCAGGCAGCGGTCTTCGCGCCAGCGGCGCAGCCGCGCCAGCAAGGGGTCAGCCCGAGGCCAGCAGGTCGTCGACGCGCCGGATGTTGGCCAGATGGTTCTCGCGCATCCCGATCAGCGCCTCCCGCAACCCCGGGTCGCCGACCCGGGGAATCATCTCGCCCAACCGTTTGGCGACCCAGCCCTGGCCGCGGTTGAGAAACCGCAGCCGCTCGCCCAGGTCCCCGATCGCCATCGCCCGCGGGTGGAAATCGCCGGTCGCCGCCGAGGGCGTGCCGCCCAGCGCCGCGACCGCCGCGGTCAGCATCCCGCACCAGCGCGCCTCGTCGGCGAACACCTCGTCCAACAGCGCCCGCTCGGCGGCGGTCTTGCAGTCCGCCCCGGATTCGCGCGCCACCCGGGTGCCGGCGCGCTCGGCTTCGAGCAGCACATTGAGAAAGGCCAGCAGTTCCTCCGCCTCGACGCGGTGCTGGTAGGCGTCGCTGCCATCCGCGGCGGCGCACACGGGTGAGCTGGGCGGTGAAGGCTCGGAATCGGACGCCATGGCTGGTTTCCCGCTCTTGTGGATGGCCAGGGCAGTCTAGCAAAGCCCCGAGTGCGGCGACCGTGCTACACTGCAACGGCCGCCGCCCCCTGCCGCGGCCGACGACAAACTCCGAGCCCCGGGGCTCTGCCTCCCCACCCGACGCGCCACGCGAGGGCCGGGGAAACGAACCCGGCGCCGAGGATCCACCGGATCCGAGGGAGGCCTGGGAAACCGCGCCTCCTCCCGCACTTGGAAAGGTGTTTGCGATGCTGCAGGACAGTTTCGGGCGCGAGTTTCATTACTTGCGCCTGTCCGTGACCGATGTCTGCAACTTCCGTTGCACCTATTGCCTGCCCGACGGCTACCAGGGCAGGCCGGACAGCGCCTTCCTGTCCCTCGATGAGATCCGCCGGGTGATCGGCGCCTTCGCCGCCACCGGCACCGCCAAGATCCGCATCACCGGCGGCGAGCCCTCGGTGCGCGCCGACCTGCCGGAGATCATCGCCGCGGCCAAGGCAACCCCCGGCATCCGCACCGTGGCGCTGACCACCAACGGCTACCGGCTGCCGGAGCGCATCGACCGCTGGGCGGCGGCCGGGCTGGACGGGCTCAACCTCAGCATCGACAGCCTGGATCCCGGGGTATTCGCGGCGATCACCGGCCACACGCGGCTGCGCGAGCTGCTCGACGGCCTCGACCGCGCGCTGGCGCTCGGCATCCCCCGGGTGAAGGTCAACACGGTGCTGCTGCGCGGTCGGAACGACGGGCAGATCGACCGCTTTCTCGACTGGATCCGCGATTTGCCCATCACCCTGCGCTTCATCGAGCTGATGCAGACCGGCGACAACGGGGATTTCTTCCGCCGCCACCACGTCTCCGGCGAGGCCCTGCGCCAGCGCCTGTTGGACGCCGGCTGGATGCCGGTGATCCGCAGCCGCGACGCCGGCCCGGCGCAGGAGTTCCACCACCCCGACTACCGCGGCCGCATCGGCCTGATCCTGCCCTACAGCAGGGATTTCTGTGCCACCTGCAACCGCCTGCGGGTCAGCGCCCTGGGCCGGCTGCACCTGTGCCTGTTCTCCGAGCAGGGCATCGACCTGCGCCACCTGCTGCGGGAGGATACCCAGCGCGAGGAACTGATCGCCTTTCTGCGCGATCGGCTGGCCGACAAAAAAGTCAGCCACTTCCTGCACGAGGGCTTCAGCGGCGGCACCCGCCACCTCGCCATGCTCGGCGGCTGAATGGAGAACGCGCCTTGGCCAAGACCTACTCCGACCGCTCCATACCCCTGCAGATCGCCGTGCTGACGGTCTCCGACAGCCGCACCGAGGCGACCGACACCTCTGGCCAGCTCCTCGTCGAACGGCTCACCGCCGCCGGCCACCGGCTGGCCGAGAAGCTCATCCTCAAAGACGATCTCTACCGCATCCGCGCCCAGGTCGCCGCCTGGATCGCCTCCGATCACATCCAGGTGGTGCTGATCACCGGCGGCACCGGCTTCACCGGGCGCGACTCCACCCCGCAGGCGGTGGCGCCGCTGTTCGACGTCGCCGTGGAAGGCTTCGGCGAGCTGTTCCGGCAGCTCTCCCATGGCGATATCGGCTCCTCGACGGTGCAGTCGCGGGCGCTGGCGGGCCTCTCCAACGGCACCCTGATCTGCTGCATGCCGGGCTCCACCAATGCCTGCCGCACCGCCTGGGACGGGATCATCGCCGAGCAGCTCGACGCCACCCACCGGCCCTGCAATTTCGTCGCCCAACTCAAACAGGTGGCGGGCGCCGACTGCGGCCCCCGGGAGGCATCGTGAGCGGGCTGTCGCACCTCAACGCCGCCGGCGAGGCCAACATGGTCGACGTCAGCGGCAAGGCGATCACCACCCGCACCGCGGTCGCCGAGGGCTTCGTCGCCATGCGCCCCGAGACCCGGGCGCTGATCGCCGGCGGCGGCCACGCCAAGGGCGACGTGCTGGCCACCGCGCGCGTCGCCGGCATCCTGGCCGCCAAGCGCTGCGCCGACCTCATCCCGCTGTGCCATCCGCTCGCGCTGTCCCGGGTACAGGTCGATTTCGCGCTGGAGGACGGCGGCGTGCGCATCCGCGCCGAATGCCGGCTCGACGGCCAGACGGGGGTGGAAATGGAAGCCCTGACCGCGGTCTCGGTCGCCGCCCTCACCCTGTTCGACATGTGCAAGGCGGTGGATCCGGGCATGGAGATCGGCGCCATCCGGGTGCTGCGCAAGGAGGGCGGCAAGACCGGCTCCTGGGAGCGCGGCGATGCTTGAGGTGCTGTTCTTCGCCCGGCTGCGCGAGGCCCTGGGGCTCTCGCGGCTGGCCCTGGAACTCGACGCGCCCATCACCGTCGCTCGCCTCAAGGAGCTGCTGGCCGCGCGCGGCATCGCCTGGCAGCAGGCGCTGGGCCAATGCCAGGTGCTGGTGGCGGTCAATCGGGAAATGGCCGACGACACCACTCCGATCCGCCCGGGCGACGAGGTGGCCCTGTTTCCCCCCGCCACCGGCGGCTGAGCTTGTGAATTTTTCAAGCGCTCAGCCCGGCCAGGGATGGCCGGTCGCGGATCGAGCATTTGGGTGCTCGATCCGCGCGCGCAAGTCCGGGCGTGTACCGGACTTGCGACAGAAGAAATGCACTGGACGGGCATTTCTTCACAAACGCTGAGCCGCCGTGAATCCCCTGCTGCGCCGGCCACCAAATCCCGGCAGGAGCTGCGATGAATACCTGGATCCGCATCCTCGACACCGCCCTCGACCCCGCCGCACTGACCGCCGAACTGGCCCGCGACACCCGGGAGCAGGGCGCCCTGGTGACCTTCATCGGCCTGGTCCGGGATCTGTTCGACGATCCGGTCGAGGCCCTGGAGCTGGAGCACTACCCGGGCATGACCGAGAAGGCGCTCGCCGACCTCGCCGCGCGGGTGCGCGGGCGCTGGCCGCTGGGCCGGATCCTGATCGCCCACCGCGTCGGCCGCCTAGAGCCCGGCGAGCCCATCGTGTTGGTCGGCGTCACCGCCGCCCACCGCGGTGAGGCCTTCGCCGCCTGCCAGGCGCTGATGGACTACCTCAAGACCGAGGCGCCGCTGTGGAAGAAGGAGATCACCCCCGGCGGCGGGCGCTGGGTGGAGGCCAGGGACAGCGACCGCGCCGCCGCGGCGCGCTGGCAGGCCAGCCGGCAAACCCAGTGAATCCGCGCCCGTGAACGCCATCGGCGCCCTGCTCGCCGGCGGCCGCTCGCGGCGCATGGGCACCGACAAGGCGCTGCTGGCGGTGGGCGGCGGCACCCTGCTCGATCATATGCTGGCCAAGCTGCGCGCCCTGCCGCTCGACGAGGTCGTGATCTGCCGCGATGCGCCCGGCTGCCTGGCCGACGCCCTTCCCGGACTCGGCCCCCTCGGCGCCCTGTACAGCCTGAGTCTGGCTTATCCCGGGCGGGAACTGCTGGCGGTGCCGGTGGACATGCCCCTGCTGCGCGCCGCGACCCTGAGCGCGCTGCTCGGCGGGGGGGATCGGGCGCCGCGCCACTATCACGCCCATTTCCTGCCGCTGCGGCTGGTGCTGGACCCGGTCGCGATCGCCGCCATCGCCGCACGGACCGCGACCGACGCCCGCGATCGCTCACTGGCCGGCCTGCTGCGCGCACTGGGCGCCCGCGCCCTGCCCCTGCCCGGCGATGCGGAGGAGTTCGCCAACCTCAACCAGCCGGGGGACTGGGCGCGCCTGCGCGATCATCTCTAGCGGCCGGACCAGGCGCGCCCGACATCCGGGGCGATCTGCGCTCAGTAGGTTTCCACCAGGGTTTCCACCGGCAGCGACCGCGACACAATGTCATGCACCGGCGAAAACCGGGTCAGCTCCCACAGCAGCTGCGGCGATGCCCTGGTCTTCACGCGCATTTTCACCCGCACCTGCCGGAAGCCCTTGCGCACCTCGTCCGACAAGCCGAGAAACCCCCGCAGATCCAGGTCGCCCTCCAGTTCGGAGTCGATGGCTTGGATATCGATGCCGCGCGCCGCGGCGTGATAGGCCAGCGAAGTGGTCATGCAGGCGGCCAGCGCGTGAAGGACGAACTCGACCGGATTGGGACCGGCATCCTTGCCGAGCAGCGCTGGCGGCTCGTCCGCATCGAGCACGAATGGCTCGGTGCGCGTGCGGTCTTCCGCACCTGCGGCGGAGAACGACTGGATGAGAGAGCGGTTGTGACCGCCGGCCAACCATCGATTCCGCGCACGGAACTGAAACTGGGCCAAATGCCCGTCGGCCCGGACCGCATCTATGGTGTCATAGAGCGCAGACACGTCGATCCCGTTGCGATGGATTCTGTTCTGTTGTTGCTGTGTACCAGTCATGGTTCCGCTCCTCGATTATGGTCAGTTGCATGCGGCCCAACCCGCAGCCGCAGCGCCAAGACTGCACCAGAGACGTTGCTCCGCGGTTGGCTTTGTGTTTCGGGCTCCAGGCGAATCCGTAACCGAGATGTAGCGATTTGCAGCGCTCCGAGCGGCGCGAGACACGCACCCAAAAATGGGAAACTTCAGCGGGACGAGCGGCGCTGTCGAGTGGCCGCAAATGGGCGCGTCTTTTTGCCGGAACGGTTGATGACGCTTCGCAACAAAGCGGAAGCAATAACAACCTGGGTCGCCGCGCGCTGACAGATACTTGGCGGAATCGAAGGGGCGCGGATCGGGAGATTCACGAATCCGTGAGCTCGCCGCGCGCTATTGCCACTCCGGAGTGGGCCGCCGTCATCAAAGGCGTTTCCTGTTTTTGCTCTGCGGCGCAATCGTGCAGTGGTAACCGCCCTGTACATCCTGGTGGCGGTATGGCCGGAGAAGCGCGATCTGATCGCCGGACAAGGGGCCAGAGCCATCTGAATTGGCGCGCGGCGCCGTCCAAGCTGATTCCCCCACCAAGCTCGGCACCCTGACCAGAACACGTTTTGTTTTCAGGGCCATTCCAATCCATTTGGGCAACTTGCAAACCTTTGACGCATCATGCGTCAGTACTTTTCCCGGACCGGCTTTTCCAGCAATTCTGTTCCTGGATGACTTCTTTCCAAAATGGCAGCTATCTCGAATGAACGTGCGCGGCCAGCAAACTGCGCAACTTGGCGTTGTCGATCGGCTTGCGCAGCAACGCCCGCACACCGGCTGCCGCCACGGACGCCTCGTCGATCTGATCGCTGTGGCCGGTGTAGATCATCACTGGCAATTCCGGGTGAGCGTCCAGCACTGCGCCGGCAAGTTCGATGCCGGTGATGCCGGGCATGGTCTGGTCCAGCAGCAGCAGATCGAACTTGCCACCTTCGGCGAGCAACAAGTCGCGCGCTTGGAGGCTGTCGGTGTGGGCACTGACGTCGAATCCCCAGCTGGTCAGGAGGTCGGTCATGAATTCCGCCACCTCGGGGTTGTCGTCCACCAGGGCAATGCGGCCTTGCGGCATGTTGCCGGATCCAATGTCGTCGCGCGCAGGTGCGCTGCAGGTGCCGGCGGCAGCCTGCACCGGTGGCACCAGCAACGCGATCGCGGTGCCTTCATCCGGGCGGCTTTCGACCCAGATGTGGCCGCCGTGTTCGTGGATGATGCCGTGGCTGGTGGCCAGCCCCATTCCGCTGCCCTTGCCCGGTGGTTTGGTGGAGAAGAACGGCTCGAAGATGTGCTCCAGCACATCGGGCGCAATGCCCGGTCCGGTATCGGCCACCTCTATGGCCACATAGGTTCCGGAGAGCGGGCGCCGGCAGGACGCGCAGGTGGCGTCGCGAAAATCGCGCAGCCCTGCGCCGACCCGCAACCGGCCGCGATCGACCATGGCATCCCTGGCGTTGACGCAAAGGTTGATCAACGCCTGCGCGGCACCATTGGGTTCCAGGCGCACCGCCGGCAATTCAGGCGGCAGCTCCACCTCGATGCGGATGCCGGAGGGAAGAATCGACTCGAGCACGCTCAGCACCTCGCGAACCAGCCCAGCCACCGCGAGTACGCTGGGTTCGCCGCGGCCGCCGCGGCTGTAGGTCAGCATCTGCTGGATAAGCTTGCGCGCGCGATCGCCCGATGCCTGGGCGCGCTGCAGATAGTGTGTGACGCGCTGGGAATTTGCCGTATCCGGATGATCGAGCGCCATACCGATGTAGCCGAGTACGCTGGTCAGGATGTTGTTGAAATCGTGAGCTATGCCTCCGGTCAACTGGCCGATGGCCTCCATCTTCTGTGCCTGGCGCAGACATTCCTCCAACCTGCAGCGCTCGGCCTCGGCCTGTTTGCGCGCGGTGATCTCACGGGTGAAGGCGAGAATCCTCGGCTGGCCGCCGATCACCGCGCGCTTGAGCCGCACTTCGTCCCAGTGCAGGCTGCCGTCCTTGTTCCTGCGGTGCCACTCGAATTCCACCAGCCCGGTACGCTTGGCGCGCTCGATAAGACGGATGGCGTCGGCTTCCGTGTACGGGGGCTCCCCGGAGCTGATCTCACCGACACCGATGCGAAGAAATTCCTCGCGCGAGAAACCGTATTCTTCGCAAGCCTTGACATTGACGTCGACGAACGCCAGTGAGTCCCAATCGTGCATGAAGATGGGGTCTTCGGCGGCATCGAAGATGCTCCGATAGCTCTCTTCGGCCTCGCGCAGTGCCGCGCGGCTGCGCTCCCGATCGAGCTCCGCGACCACCCGCTCGGCGAACAGGCGCAGCAGGGATTCGATCCTGCGCCCGTCGGTCACCGGCTGGCGCCACATGGCCGCGATCACGCCTCGCGCTTCGTCCGCCGCGCCGATCAGCGGAAAGGCCGCATAGGCCTCCACCGAAAGCTCCACCAGATGGGGATCGTCAAACAACCGCTGCACACCGTTCCGGTACAGGCGAAACTCCTTGCCGACCACGGATTCACAGGGTGTTCCCGCCAGCGGGTAGCTGAAGTTCTCGGCCAGCTCCCCCTCGGTGCAGACCGCCAGGGTATCGATCATTTCGACCCCGGCCTCGTCGCGCGCGGCGCCGACCAGCACGATATCGGCGCCGAGCAGGCGGTTGACCGCGAGCGCGACCTCCCGAAACACCTCGGCACCTGACACCTCCGAAAGTCGGGTCGCCACTTCCAGCAACCGCGTCTCGAAGGCCTCGTACTCCAGCTCCCGGACGACCGGAAGTTGCGACAGCGGGGGTAGAAGGTCGGCCATGCGAAATCCCGGGGAAACGGAGATTCAGTCTAGCAAGGCCTCGACCCGCGGTGCCTTCCTGTTACGCAACGGCAACAATTGATACCGGGCGCCAACGCGGCAGGCCGCGCAACGCCCGGCAGGCGCCGCGGGGAGGCACCGCATCGAGAATCAAACGCGCAACTGTTTGATTTTCTGTGCGAGCTGCGGACATGGGCCGCGGCGAAGGGAGTTGAAAAAAACCCCATGGATGGGCTTTTGGAACGGCTAGGGATCGCGCGGCGGCAGATACATATAGCCGGTGCCGCGCACCGTCTTGATCAGTCGGGGATGCGCCGGATCGACCTCCACCTTGCGCCGCAGGCGGGTGACCAGGATGTCGATGCTGCGATCGTAGGGTACCCAGTCGCGATTGTGGATCAGGTTCATGATCTGATCGCGGCTCAGGACCCGCCGCGGCCGCTCGACTAGCGTCTTCAGCAACTCGTACTCGGAGGAAGTCAGGGGGATCTCGCCGCCCTGGTCATCCAGCAAATGGCGGGCATCGACATCGAAGGATACGCGCCCCATCTTCACCACCCCGGGAGAAAGCTCCGCTGGCGTCTGATCCCGCCTGGGATAGCGTCTCAGCACGCTCCGGATACGGGCGCGCAGTTCGCGCAGATCAAAGGGTTTCGCCAGATAGTCGTCGGAGCCGACCTCCAGGCCAATGATGCGGTCGAGGGTATCGCCCGCACCCGACACCATGATGATGCCGATATCGTGCTGTTCGCGCACATAGCGGGCGACGCTGAGCCCGTCCTCTCCGGGCATGCCGATATCCAACACCACCAGATCCGGTTTGCGGCGCTCCATGGCGGCGCGCGCCTGGGCGGCATCAGCGGCGCACGCCACCTCGAAATCCTGGGACTGCAGATACTCGCCGAGCAGCGCCCGGATATCCGGATCATCATCGATCACCAGAATGAAAGCAGTCCTCTCCATGACGCCCCCTGCCAACCGGACTCCGCCCCTGGACCCCGAAATAGCGCACAACCTTCTTTAAACAATTCGGATACCGGGCCGAAATCGCCTTGCTACGCAAGACCGTTACCTTGGCACTGGTGTCGGATCCGAGTCTCGGGACGACCAAGTCAAACCAATTGATTATAGGAGGAATAGGGTCATGAACAAGATCGTCAGCGAAACGCTGAGCACCCTGATACTGGCCGCAGTCGGCCTCGGCGGCTGGGCTTATGTACTGGCTGTTCTGTCGGCGGCATTCGACGCCCGCACGGTGGTCGCCTGATCCCATGTGCAGTTGGGTGGCCAAGCAATGCGCGGCGGTTGCCTCCCGTCCGCCGCGCATTGCACCGCCGGCTCCCGCAGTCGCCGCGGGGTCGGCGCTGATGCCCTAAATCCCCACCCCACAGCATATTTGAGTCCACAATCCCCTGCCCTCCGCACTGAGGGGCCGCGTCCGCGTCTCAACCACACCGGAACCTAGAAACGGTGACCCCGGATCCTCCGCAGGACGTCCCCCGCAATCCCGCCGATCCCGGCGAAGTCGTGTTCGCCTCGACTGGTGTCGACACTGGATGTGCTGCCTTTCGGCGACAGCTCCGGCACCCGGTACACCCTGAAGACCAACTTCGCGAATCTGACCGCGGAACTGACCATGGTCTATGCGGCGACGCGGACCCGAGCCGGGCCCCGCGCAGTCCCGACAATCCGGACCTGTCCGCGCTGTTCGACGAACCGGAACGCAGTTTCTGTGCGACGTCCAGGCGCACGGTATCGAAGATTAGGACGCGGTCGCCGGCAAGGCGGGTTCGCGCTTCCCGGATGGCGACCTGATCGAAGACGGCCAGCTCGAGTTTCTGCTTCGGAACTGAGCTTCGCGGTCCTCCCCCCAGGGGAGGGTGCACAGGGGGCGGGCGGACTGCCCCCGGATGTTTCCGGCGGTCGACGCCCGGTGTGCCCGCGCGGCCCTCAGGGTCTCCGGCCAGGCGCGTACTGGGCGCCGCGATCCTCGATCTCCTCGAAGGCGGCGGCGCCACCGTCCGCATCCAGCTGCCAAACGGTGTAGGGTGCGAAGCGATCACCCATTTCCATGCCCGGGCTGCCCGGCGGCATGCCGGGTACCGCCAGGCCGCGCGCGCCGGGGGGGTGGTCGGCGAGAAAGCGCGCCATGCTGGTGGCCGGGACATGGCCCTCGAAGACCAGACCGGCGGCGGTCACGCCGGTGTGGCAGGACTGCATGCGCGGCGGGATGCCGAGTTCGCGCTTGCGCGCGGCGAGTGCACCCGTGTCCAGATCGACTGCGCGTGCGGCGATGCCATGGGCATCGAGGTGCTCGATCCACTTCGCGCAGCAGCCGCAGTTGGCGTCCTTGTAGACCGTCAGGGGCGCCGGCGGAGATCCGGCCGCCGCGGCCCCGCCACAGAGCCCGGTCACCATCGCCGCCGCCAGCAGCACTCTGCACATCCGTCCTGTTCCCGCCATGACCTGCCACCCCCGAGGCTCCGCCGCGCCTTCACCCGGCGTGTAGCGGCGTCCGCCCAATAGAGCACGGCCGCAGCCGATGGCGCAAGGCGGCATGCCAGGTCCAGGTTCCCGCTGGCGGGACCGGCGGTGCATGCGGCGACCGTCGCCACCGCGCCAGCGCCCCGCTGTCATCCGGCGGCCATCGGGCTGTCGTGCGCATGCCATGCCGGCCGTCCAGGATCTGCGCATCCGGAGCCCCCGGCTCCACACCAAGGCCGATACGGAGGATTGCGCATGAGCAAGATCGATCGCAGACAGTTCATCAGGATCGCCGGGACGGCCGCGGCCGGCACCCTGATCGCGCCGCTGGGCCTGTTGCAGGCGCGCGCCATGACCGCCGCGCTGGAGTGCATGCCGGCCAGTCTCGCCGCGCCGGGTTTCGGACCCATCGCCCCGCGGCTGCCCGAAAACACCGCCGAGCTCGGCAATGTGGCCGGCCTCGGCGATCTGCGCGGCCTGCCGCTGCTGGCGCTGCCCGAGGGCTTTCGCTACAACGCCGTCTCGATCCGCGGCGACCGGATGAGCGACGGCGCCCTGGTGCCCGGCGATCACGACGGCATGGCCTGCTTCCGCACCCGGCGCGGCGATTACGCCCTGGTGCGCAACCACGAGCTCAGCATCATCGAAGACGAGGCCGGCAGCGTGACCGGCTGCCTGGCGCCCAATGGCCGCCGGTACGACCCCTTCGCGGGGATCGCCGCCGGCCTGGGCGGCGGCGGCACCAGCACCCTGATCATCGACCGCTTCGGGCGCCGGGTGCGGGACTATGTGTCCCTGGGCGGCACCATCCGCAACTGCGCCGGCGGCCCCACGCCCTGGAGTTCCTGGATCAGCTGCGAAGAGGATGTCACCACCCCGGCGACCAATCCGCTGGCCACCAAACGCCACGGCTACAACTTCGAGGTGCCCGCGGATCTCGGCGAGGCGGTCGACCCGGTGCCCCTGGTCGCCATGGGGCGGATGAACCACGAGGCGGTCTCGGTGGATCCCTTCACCGGGATCATCTACCAGACCGAGGACCGCAATGACAGCTGCTGGTATCGGTTCGTGCCCCGCCGGCGCCCGTACCGCTACGGCGATCTGCACGAGGGCGGCGAGCTCCATGCCCTGGTGATCGACCCCGGGCAGCGTTCGGCCTGCACCGGCGAACCCCTGCCGACCAGCCTGCTGCAGGGCGCCGCAGTGGTCGACACCCGGGGTGCGGGGCGCGGGGCGCCGGCCGGCATGCTGGCCTTCGTCGGGCAGCCCCTGAAGGTGCGCTGGGTGCGCATCGACGAGGTCGATCCGGCCGGCGATACCCTGCGCCTGGAGGCCCAGGCCAAGGGCGCGGCGGTGTTCTGGCGCGGCGAGGGCGCCTGGCACCACAACGGCCGGCACTATTGGGTCTGCTCGGGCGCCGGAGACGCCGGCGAAGGCCAGGTCTGGTGCTACGATCCCTGGACCGAGACCGTCACCCTGCTGCTCGAATCCACCGACGAGAACCTGCTCGACAGCCCCGACAATCTCACCATCGCCGGCGACGGCACCCTCTACCTGTGCGAGGACGGCAGCGACGGCAGCCCCGGCGACCCCAACTATGGCCAGTATGTCGTCGGGGTCGACGGCGCCGGCGGGCTGTTCCACTTCGCCCACAACCTGCTCGATACCAGCGAGTTCGCCGGCGCCTGCTTCGCCCCGGGGGACCGCATCATGGCGGTCAACTCCCAAGGGCTCGGGGTGACCTACACCATCTGGCGGGAGGACGGCCGGCCCATCGCCCTGCACCAGCGCGGGCGCGGCCACCGCTTCTGAGATCTTGTGAATTGTCAGGCTCTCAGCCCGGCCAGGGATGGCCGGTCGCGGATCGAGCACACAAGTGCTTGATCCGCGCGAGCAAGTCCGGGCGTGCACCGGGCTTGCGACGGAAGAAATGCACTGGACGTGCATTTCTTCACAAACTCTGGGCCAAAGCCCTCGGCCCGGATCGACCGGGCCTGGGGCTCACCGGTCCGCGGCCGCCAGCTCCCCCAGGTGGCCGCTCTTGATCCACAGCGCCGCCGGGTCCGATACCCGGATCTCCGGCCACGGAGATCCGGGCGGCAGGCGCAGCCAGTCCCAGCGACCCAGGGGCTCGCCGCCGACCGCCAGGCTGCCGTCCAGCACAAAGAGTTCGCAGCCGGCCGCCGTGTCCGGATCTGGCTGCGCGCCGGGCGCCCAGTACTCAAGCCGCACCCGTTCGTGCCGTGCCTCGAACAGCGGCAGCCGGTGCACCCCGAGAACCCCGGGCACCGGCTGCGCGGCCGCGGCCCGGGTGTCGATGCATACCCGGCGCCGGTCGTCGGGCGCAAACTGCATCAGCTTGACCAGGATGGTGCAGCCCCGGGCGGCGCCCGGCGCATGGCGGGAACCCGGCGGATTGCGCACATAGGTGCCCGCCGGGTATTCGCCCAGCTCATCCTCGAACACCCCCTCCAGCACCAGAAATTCCTCGCCCAACGGGTGCTCGTGGGCGGGGAAGCGGCAACCCGGCTGGTAGCGCACCACAGTGGTCGCCCGCGCCAACTCGCCGCCCACCCGATCCAGCATGCACCGCGCAACACCGGGTGCCGGCGCCGCCGTCCAGGGCTCGCGGGACACCCGCACCAGCTCGGGGCGGCTGAAGTCGGCGCGGATGCGGTCGCCGGGCGCTGTCACTTGCGGAGTACCCCTTTGGGCAGCCGGCGGTGGGCCGCCGACCGGCACCCCCGGTCGAGGGCTTGCCGCCATTGGGCGTTACGCCGACCGTTCGAACACATAGGGCGCCAGGCTCTGTTGCGCCTGGATGCGGAGCTTGTGCCATTGACCGCCGCCGTAATAGGCCAGCGCGCCGGGCTCGGCATTGCCCTCGTGGTTGTAGTAGGACAGGCAGTCGCGGAACGGCGCGGTGGCGATATCCACCTGGCGGCAGTGGTCGGCGTAGCGCTCCTCGGCCTCCCGGGTGACGTCGACGACATCGGCATCCCGCTCGCGCAAGGTCTTGAGCATCCACAGGATGTATTCGGCGTGGGCCTCGATGGCGTCGGTGAAATTGAAGCTGCCGCCGCCGCCCTGGGGCCCGGTGACGATGAACAGGTTGGGAAAGCCGTGGCTGTGCAGACCCAGGAAGGTCCTGGTGCCCTCGTCCTGCCACTTCTGCTTGAGGGTCTTGCCCTCGCGGCCGACAATCATGTTGAAGGTCGCGGTCGCCATCCACTGGAAGCCGGTGGCGTAGATCAGCACCTCGAGCGGGTATTCGACGCCGTCGTGCACCACGCCGCGCGCGTTGATCTGGCTCACCCCGCGCGGTGCGGTGTCGACCAGATGCACGTGGGGCAGGTTGAAGGTGGGCAGGTATTCATCGTGGAAGGTGGGCCGCTTGCAGCCGTAGGCGTAGTAGGGCTTGAGCGCGGCCGCGGTCTTGGGATCCTTGACGATGGCGTCCACCCGCGCGCGGATCTGCTCCATGATGCGGAAGTTGGTGTCGAGCTGCTTCTGCATGATCTCTTCCGGAGACAGCGGCTTGGCGTTGGGATCCCGCTGCCTGGTCTCCAGCGGGACCTTGCCGGACAGGTAATCGTCGTTGGCGCGGATCGCGGTCCGGCCGGAGGAGATTTTCGCGAACCGGGCGCGCCGGGCGCGGGCCCAGCCGGACTCGTGCTGCCAGGTCTCGATCTCCTCCGGCGTGGTCTCGCGCTGATCGCGCACGTCCACCGAAGACGGAGTGCGCTGGAACACATACAGCTCAGCGACCACCTTGGCCAGCTCGGGGATCACCTGTACCGCGGTGGCACCGGTGCCGATGATGCCCACGCGCCGGCCCTCCAGGGGCACGTCGTAGTTCCAGCGCGAGGTGTGGAAGGATTCGCCCTGGAAGGTCTCCATGCCCTGGATCTTGGCCAGTTTCGGCGTGGTGAGAATGCCGTTGGCGAGGATCACGTATTTCGCCCGCATCGCATCGCCGCGGTCGGTGGTGACGATCCAGCGCTTGGCGGCATCGTCCCACTCGGTCCTTTCGACCGTGGTATGGAACAGGCAGCGGTCGTAGAAGCCGAATTTCTCCGCCATCTGCTGGCAGTACTCGAAGATCTCGAACCCGCTGGCGAACTTCATCGAGGGGTAGTAGCCCATCTCCTCGAGCAGCGGCAGGTAGCTGTAGGACTCCACGTCGCAGGCGATGCCGGGATAGCGGTTCCAGTACCAGGTGCCGCCCACGTCGCCACCCTTCTCGCAGAAGCGCACATCGACAAAGCCGGCCTCGCGCAGCCGGTACCACAGCAGCAGGCCCGCGAAACCGGCGCCCACCACCAGGATCTCGCAACTGTCGTGCAGCGCCTCCCGCGGCACCGGGGCCGTGGAGTGCACGTCGGCGAGATAGCGGCTGAAATCGCCGTCCATGGCCAGGTAGTCGGCCGCGCCCCGGCGGGCCTCCTTGAACTCGCGGTATCTGGCCTGCTCCTCGGCGTCGAACACCGCCCCGACGGGTTCTTCCGGCAGCGCCTTGAGGGCGGCGTCCCGGAGCACGGCATAGCCCTTGCCGGTGATGTGGGCATGGGCGTTGCCGGCCCGGGTGTGGAAGCGCTTCAGGCCGGTTTTCGGATCCGTGGTGATTGCGTTGCTCGCCATGGCTGGGTCTCTCGGTTGAAAAATTCTCTGCGGTGCGCCGGTGCCGGCGCGGGCTGCGCGCCGGGGCGCGGGCCGACCCAGATCGGCGTGGATCGGCGACAAATCCGGGGGAGACCGGCATTACAACATCCCGCCGGTCCCTTGCAAAGCGCGATCGTCTGCGCCCCCGGTCGAAAGCCCGGCACGCCGGGCTCCCGGAGGACCCGTCCGCCCCTCTCCGCGGCGCTGGCGAGCCTTGGACCAGGCCGGCGCGCTGTTTAGAATGCGCGGCTCCCGCCACGAAGAGTTGTCATGGGTCAGCGCACACCACTGTTCGATATCCACGTCGCCGCGGGCGCGCGCATGGTGGAGTTCGCCGGCTGGGAGATGCCGCTGCATTACGGCTCCCAGTTGCAGGAACACCACCGGGTACGCGAGCAGGTGGGACTGTTCGACGTCAGCCACATGACCCTCCTCGAGGTCGCCGGCGCCGACGCCCGGGACTGGCTGCGCGAACTGCTGGCCAATGACATCGCGCGCCTGCAAGCGCCGGGCGCTGCACTCTACAGTGCCATGCTCAACGAGCGCGGCGGGGTCATCGACGACCTCATCGCCTACCGCCTCGAAGACCGCTACCGGCTGGTGTTCAATGCCGCCACCCGCGCGCGGGTGCTGGAATGGATCGGCCGCCAGGCGCGCGGCCGCAGGGTGGAGATCCGCGAACTGGCGGACACCGCCATGATCGCGGTGCAGGGCCCGGCCGCGGCGGCAACCCTGGGCAGCGTGCTGCGCCCCTGTCCGACCGGGTTCGACGATCTGGCCCCCTTCCACGCCGCCTGGTGCCACGGCTGGCTGATCGCGCGCACCGGCTATACCGGCGAGGACGGCTTCGAGATCATGCTGCCGGCCGCCGCGGCGGGAGCCTGCTGGACCGCGCTGGTGGCGGCCGGCGCGAGTCCCGCGGGGCTCGCGGCCCGCGACACCCTGCGCCTGGAGGCGGGCCTGAATTTGCACGGCCACGAGATGGACGAGGACGTCTCGCCGCTGGAGGCCAACATGGGCTGGACGGTGTCCTGGGAACCCGAATCCCGAAATTTCATCGGGCGACCCGCCCTCGAAGCGCTGCGCGACCGCGGCGACTACCAGGTACTCACCGGGCTGGTCATGACCCAGCCCGGGGTGCTGCGCGCCGGGCAACTGGTGCGCCTGCCGGGCACCATCGAAACCGGGGTCATCACCAGCGGCACCTATTCACCCACCCTGGGCCATGCCATCGCCCTGGCGCGCGTGCCCCGGGTCGAGGCGCGGCAGGCGCTGGTGGACCTTCGCGGGCGGCAGGCACCGGTGCGGATCGTGCGCCCGCCCTTTGTCCGCCACGGCAAAAAGGTATACAACTGACGCGGCCCCACCGGGCCTTCCATCCACCCAGCGTCCGACATCCCGGGCTGCACCGGCCGGACGGCGGAGAAACAGCATGGTCGATACCCCCAGGGAGCTTGGCTACCGCGAAACCCACGAATGGGTACGCAACGAGGGCGACGGCACCGTGACCGTGGGCATTACCGATTACGCCCAGGAGAGCCTGGGGGACATCGTCTATGTCGAGCTCCCCGCGGTCGGCGACGAGCTGGAAGCCGGGCAGGAGGCGGGCGTGGTGGAATCGGTCAAGGCCGCCTCCGACATCTATGCGCCGATCGCCGGCACCGTGGTCGCCGTGAACGAGGCGCTCGAAGAAACGCCGGAGATCATCAACGCCTCCCCGTACGGCGACGGCTGGTTCTATCGCCTGCGGGTGGCGGACGCCGCCGAGCTCGACGACCTGCTCGACGCCGACGGCTACCTGGCCGCGGTCGAGGAGCAGGAGGCGGGCTGAAACCGGCCGGTCCGGGAAGTGCCGCCGTGTGCCTGGTCGTGCTCGCCTTTCGCCACCACCCCGACTATCCGCTGGTGGTGGTCGCCAATCGCGACGAATACTACGATCGGCCGGCGCTGCCCGCGCACTTCTGGGAGGATCGCCCGCACATCCTCGGCGGGCGCGATCAGGAGGCCGGCGGCACCTGGTTCGCGGTGGACCGCAGCGGGCGCTGGGCCACGGTGACCAACTACCGCGGCGGCGCGATCGGCGCCGACGCCCGCTCCCGCGGGGAATTGCCGGTGGGTTTTCTCGACGCCGGCCAGCCGGCGTTGACCTATGTGGATCGGGTGCTCACCACCGCCCACCGCTACCGCGGCTTCAGCCTGCTCGCCGGCAGCGCGGCGGACCTGGCCTACTGCACCAACCAGGATCCCCATGCCCGCGCCCTCGCCCCCGGCATCTACACTCTCAGCAACGACGTCCTCGACACCCCCTGGCCCAAGGCCGAGTACGCGCGGCGCATGCTCGCCGCGGTGCTCGCCGAACCGGGCGAACTCGGTCAAGATCGGCTGCTGGCGATCCTCGGCTCCCGCGAGCAGTTTCCGGATGCCCACCTGCCCGACACCGGGGTCGGCCTGGAACTGGAGCGGGTGCTGTCGGCGCCCTTCATCGTCTCCGACAGCTATGGCACCAGGGCCACCACGGTGCTGACCATCCGCAGCGACGGCGAACTGCGCTTTGCCGAGCAGAGCTACCACCGCGGTCGGGCCACCGGAAGACGCGACTACCGCTGGCGGATCGAACCCGCCCCGGCCTGAGGCCCGGCCCTGCGCCGGCCGGTCAGTCCGGCCTCAGAATGCGTCGGGGTCGAGCCAACCGGGCCGCGCGCGCTGCACCGCTCCCAGCGGCCGGTAGTTCGCGCTGGCCGGGACATAGAGCGGGTGTCGGGGCTCGCCGCGCCGGGTGACGCCCAGGCAATGCAGCTCGGGAATCAGGGTGCGCACCGCCCGGCTGCGGCCCAGCAACCGGCCCCGGTCGCCCCAGGCGGCGATGGTGAGCTGGGATTCCCCGTGCAGGCGCAGCAGCCAGGGGTCGTTGTCGGCGCCGATCAGGCCCTCCGCCGGCGTCCCGGCCGCCGCGGCCAGCCCGGCCGCCGACCCGCAGCGGCGGGCGAACAGATTGCCGACCGCCAGGCTTCCGCAACCCCAGGCGCGGGCGAAGCCCAGGCAGCGGCGGATGGTGGGATCGTCGCGGGACTCGTCGGCGCTGGCCGGGTTGAGCATGATGAACAGCACCTGCGGGCCGTCCGCCCAGCGGCGCCAGAGCGCGTAGCGATAGCGGCGACAGGGGGAGAACCGGGCGTCCGCATCCATCGTCAAGCGCCCGTTCCCGCCGCGGGTTGGTGGCCGGCGCGAATCCTCAGCGCTGGTGAATCTTGCTGCGCCCGGCAGCTCGCGTTCCGGCGGCACCCGCAATCCGCAGGGATTGCAATGCACTGCGGCTGCTCCGCTGCGGCAGAATGCGACCCGCCTTTACTCGCGACCCAATCTTCACCGGCTCAGTCCTTCTTGTAACCCGCACTCGCGCAGCCCAGGCAGCGCACGAAGGTGTTCTTCGCCGGCCACACCACGAGCTTGTCGCCCGACTCCTTGACGTTGCCGCCGAGGGCGGAAAACGGCAGCGCCACGAGCCAGATCGCGGTGCCCAGGACGGTGGCCGCGAGCAGCATCGGGCGACCGATGATCAGATCGGCTCCCATCGCCACCCCCGAGGGAGAATTCGGATCCTCGGTGTCCGCCACCTCCGCCAGCGCCGGATGGCAGAGCAACAGCGCCGCCGCCAGCACCAGCGGCCGGGCAATCCCGCCGCTTCTGATGGTTTGCAGTGTCACGGATAGTCCCTCCAGAGTGATGCCCGCCAGCCGGCGCAACCATCCCGTGGCAGGTGCGGCCGAGTATAGAGGCACCCGCCGGACCGCGCCAACGCACCGGGTTCACAAAACCGCGGTGCGCGGGGACGATCGGCTGCGGGCACAGCGGGCCGCTCAGCGGCGGCGCGGCCGCGCCAGCCACCCCGCCAGCACGCCGACCAGGATGCCCGGCATGCCCTCATAGACTCCGTCGTGCAGCCCGGACAGCCGCCAGGCGACGGCCGTGGCGACCCCCAGCAGGGCGGCCAGGGCGCCGTTGCCGAAGGCCACCGGCACGCCCCAGGCCCGCAGCACCAGCAACGGGGCCAGGGCCGCGGCCAGGCCCGACCAAGAGAAGATCACGATGGCGAACACGCTGCCGCGGCCGAGCAGCGCCCAGGCCAGCGCCCCCAGCACCACCAGGACGGTGGCGAGCTTGTAGCGCAGCAGCGGTGTTTCGCCGGCCGCCGCCGCGGGCAGATCCCGGGCCAGCGCCGAGGAGCACCCGAGCACCAGGGAATCGGCGGTCGACAGGGTGGCGGCGAATACGCCCGCCAGAATCAGTCCGACGCCGACCGGGTGCAGCAGCTCCTGGGCCATCCTGGGCAGCGCCAGTTCGGCGTCGAACTGGCCGGGATCGGCGATCAGCACCCGCGAGAGCAGGCCGACCCCGGTGGCCATGGCATAGAACAAGGTGAACCAGGTGTAGTACCAGCGGCGGGTGCGGGTCAGCCCGGGATCGCCGGAGAGCGCCATGAAACGCACCATGATGTGCGGCTGGCCGATCACCGAGAACCCGGCGAACAGCCAGCCCACCGCAAACAGCAGCGCCCCGCCAACCCCGGGCCAGGCGATGCCCGGCGGGAACCAGTCGAGCAGGTGCCCGGTCCCCGCCAGTTCGGCGCGGGCGCCGGCAAAACCGCCGGCCGCCGCGAGTGCGGCCCACAGCAGCACTCCCATGGCGCCTAGCATCACCAGCGCCTGGGCGACGTCGGTCCAGATGGAGGCGCGCAGGCCGCCGGCTGCGGAATAGGCTACCACCAGCGCCGCCGTCAGCACCGCTCCGCTCCATTGCGGCCAGGCGAAGAGCCCGTGCAGCGCCTTGCTGCCGGCCACCAACTGGGCACTGGTATAGGCCAGCATGAACAGCAGGGCCGTCAGCGCCAGCAGGCGCTTGAGCGCCGGCTGGGCGCTGATGTTCCAGTCGCTGATCAGGCCCACGAAGCTCAACTCGGCGCCGGCCGCCGCCGCGGCGCGCAACCGCGGGTGAATCCAGCGCGAGGCCAGGTAGTCGCCCAGGATCCAGCCCAGCATCAGCCAGACCGCCGCCAGCCCGGTGCTGTAGGTGTAGCCGATGACCCCGATGAACATGTAGCCGCTGTTGTTGGTCGCCACCGCGGACAGGGCCGCCAGGGGCGCCGGGATGCTGCGGCTGGCGAGGTAATAGTCGGCGCCGGTGCCGCGGCTGGCCCGCAGCGACGCCAGCCCGATGGCGACGAACGCCGACAGGAAGAAGACGAAGCTCGCGGCGGCCAGGGCGGGTTCCTGCAGAGCTGGAGTGCGGCTGCGGCGGGCCGGGAGCGCAGACCGCCTTGCTCAGGAGACCGAATCGAGCCGCAGCGGCGCCGGCACCAGCGGCCGGACATTGCCGCGCGCGGCGATGAACCCGGGCCGTGGCGGCTGCCCGCAGTAGGGCTCGCGCAGCGCATTGCGCATCGCGTTGTAGACGAAAAACAGGTTGCTGCGCGGATCCGGGGTGATGTTGCCGTTGGAGCCGTGCATGAGGTTGCAGTCGAACACCGTGATCGTTCCCGGGGAGCCGACCGCGGCGACCACTCCGCCGCTCCGCTCGGCCAACCGGCGCAGGCAGGCGTCGCTGGGCACCCCGTACTCCTGCTTCACCAGGGACTGCCGGTAATGATTGGCGGGGGTCTCCCCAGTGCAGACCACATAGCTGCGGTGGGAGCCGGGGAGCAGCAGCAAGGGCCCGTTGTGGGCGTGGTTGGGGGTCAGCGAAAGGGAGATGCTGAGCGCCCGCATGCGCGGCATGCCATCCTCGACGTGCCAGGTCTCGAAATCCGAATGCCAGTAGAACTCCCTGCCGCCGAATCCGGGCTTGTAGTTGAGCCGGGACTGGTGGATATACACCTCGTCGTCGAGGAGGTAGCGGGCCAGCTCGACCAGCCGGGGGTCGGCGGCGACCGCGGCGAACAGCGGGCTCAACTGGTGGACCCGGAACAGCGAGCGCAAGGCCCCGGTCTCCCGCTCCCGGATCGCCTCCGGGCGCTGCGCGATCAGGGGGTCGTTGCGCAGCCGCTCGAGCTCGGCCTGCATGGCGGCGATCTCGGCGCGCTCGAACAGCGACTCCAGTATCAGGAAACCCTGCCGGTCGTAGGATTCGATGGCCGGCCGCGCCAGCGGCGGCTCGCGGTCGGCCGGGGCATGGACCACGGGGTCCACGCGGGGCGCCAGGGCGGCCGGGCACCCCGCCCGGGACGGATAAGGGTCTCTGGCTTCGGCATTCATCGGCGCGGTTCCTCCCATCGGCATTCAGTCGGCCACGGCTTCGGCTTCCAGTGGATACACGCCGTCGGCATCATGGACCTCGGTGCCGTTCAGCGGCGGGTTGAACACACAGGCCATCACCATCTCGGTCTCGGCGCGCAGGATGTGGGCGTCGTGCTGATCGAGGATGTAGAGGGTGCCCGGGGCGATCGGATGGACCCGGCCGTCGGCGAGGGTCTCCACCTCCCCGTGCCCGGAGATGCAGTACACCGACTCGATGTGGTTCCGGTAATGCATCGGCAGCTCGGCGCCGCGGTAGATGGTGGTGATGTGAAACGAAAAGCCGGCGTGGTCGTTTTTCAGCAGCAGCCGGGTGCTCTCCCAGCCGGGGGTCCGGATGCGGCGGCCGGTCTGCTCGGCTTCCCGCAGGTTGCGTACGATCATCGGCTTGCTCCTCCTGCGTTGCGGGCGCTCAAAGTTTGGGAAGCCTGGAAAATTCACCGGCTCAGGACACCCCGGTGGCACGGCCGCCCAGTTCCTGCTGGAGGCTGGCGGCGAGCAGGGCCAGCCCCTCGCGGAGCTCCCCCTCGGTGATGGTGAGGGGGCACAGGCACTTGAGCACCTGGCCGCGATTGCCGGAGGTCTCGATGATCAGGCCGCGCGCGAAGGCGGCACGGCTGATGCGCCCGGCGGTTTCGCCATCGCTGCATTCGATGCCCTGCATCAGGCCGCGGCCCTTGACCCGGACCCGGGCCACACCGAACTGCTCGCTCAGCCGGTGCAGGCCGGCGTGCAACTGCGCGGCGCGGGCGCGGACCGAATCCATGAAGCCGTCGTCGCTCCAGAAGTGCTCCAGCGCGGCGGTCGCGGTGACGAAGGCGTGGTTGTCGCCGCGGAAGGTGCCGTTGTGCTCGCCCGGCTTCCAGATATCGAGTTCGGGCCGGTACAGCAGCAGCGACATGGGCAGGCCGTAGCCGCTCAGGGACTTCGACAGGGTGACCAGGTCCGGCTCGATGCCCGCCGGCTCGAAGCTGAAGAAGGTGCCAGTGCGCCCGCAGCCGGCCTGGATGTCGTCGACGATCAGCAGCAGGTCGTGCTTGCGGCACAACCGCTCCAGGCCCTGCAGCCAGGCGTTGCTGGCGGCGTTGAGCCCGCCCTCGCCCTGCACCGTCTCGACGATGGCCGCCGCCGGCCGGTCGATGCCGCTGGAGGGATCGCCCAGCATGCGGTCGAGCACCCGCAGGGTATCGGCTGCGCGCCCCAGATAGCCGGCATAGGGCATGCGCGCGACATGGGTGAGCGGCACTCCCGCGCCGCCGCGCTGATGACTGTTGCCGGTGGCCGCCAGGGCGCCCAGGGTGGCTCCGTGAAAGCCGTTGGTGAAGGCGATCACCGAAGCGCGGCCCTTCACCTTGCGCGCCAGTTTGAGGGCCGCCTCGACGGCATTGGCCCCGGTGGGGCCGGTGAACTGCAGCCGGTACTCGAGCCCGCGGGGTGCCAGCACGCGCGCGCGGAACGCGGCCATGAAGCGGGCCTTGGCGGCGGTGTGCAGGTCGAGGCCGTGGGCGATGCCGTCGCCGGCGATGTAGTCGAGCAGTGCCCGCTTCAACACCGGGTGGTTGTGGCCGTAGTTGAGCGCGCCGGCGCCGGCCAGAAAATCCAGATAGGCCCTGCCCCGGTCGTCGTGGAGATAACTGCCGCGGCCCTGGGTGAATACCGCCGGAAAGGCCTTGGCGTAGCACTGCGCGGAGGATTCGAGTTCGGTGAAGATATCCATGATGGCCTCCTCGGGATGGCGTCTCGGCAGCCCTCAGCCGGCGCCTGCGGCGGCCAAGGGCCCGATTCGCAACAGGATTTCGTCGGCGTGCCGGCCGCCGAAATGGCGGTCCGATTCGAACAGGGTGGCGCTGTCGATCGCCGCCCCGCGGCTTCGCGCCAGGCGTTCGAACAGCGCCCGCGAAGCCCGGTTGTCGGGGCCGATGGTGGTCTCCAGAAAGCGGATGTCGGCCAATTGGGGCCGGGCCAGCAAGTCCCGCAACAGGCGCGAGCCCAGGCCCAGGCCGCGGGCCGCGGCAGCCACCGCCACCTGCCAGACGAACAGGGTGTCCGGGCGGGCCGGAATCCGGTACCCGGAGAGAAACCCGAGCACGCGCCCGTCTGCGGCCATGGCGATGATCGAGGTGTCGGCAAAATGGCTGCACTGCAACAGGTTGCAGTAGCGGGAGTTGGGATCCAGGGGCGGGCAGCGGGCGATCAACTCGAATACCGAGGCCCCGTCGGCGGGGCGGGGCTGGCGCAGTTCGACGGCCGCCGTGCCACATGCGCGGGCGCCCCTGCCGGGGTCTGGATCAGCGGTATTTTGATTGAATTCCATCATGAAGCAGATCGTTTGTGTTCGCTGATTATCTATGGGGTTGTCTGGTATGGCGCCCCGGGGAACCCTGGCGATGGCCATCGCCGGGAACACCCTGTTTTCCAGGGATAACCGCTGAACTATTCTCCGGAATTTGCAGATCCGGGTGATTGCCGGCCGCTGATGGATGACCATGGCCGGATGATTTATCGATTGTATTCAAATTATTTTCGGATGCCAACCCGCGCCGCGGGCTGGGCCGGGTCGGCTAGAATGGCGCCGCCCCCGGCCGGCGGAAACCGCTCTTGGACATCATCGCTCAGGTACTGGTCGCCCTTCGCCAGGTGATCCGCGCCACCGACCTCCACTCCCGCCACCTGATGAAGACCACCGGGCTCACGGCACCGCAACTGCTGGTGCTGCGTGAACTGGACGGCGCCGGGGAGCTCTCGGTCAGCGCCCTGGCGCGGCGCATCAGCCTCAGCCAGGGCACGGTGACCAGCATTCTCGACCGCCTGCAGGCCCGCGGCCTGGTGGACCGGGAGCGCTCGCCGACCGACAGGCGCCGGGTCCTGCTGCGCCTGACGCCCGCCGCGCAGGCGGCACTGGCACGGGCGCCGCTGCCGCTGCAGGAACAGTTCGTCCGCCGCTTCGAGGGCCTGCAGCCGTGGGAACAGCACATGATCCTGGCGGCCCTGCAACGGGTGGCGCAGCTGATGAATGCCGATCGCATCGATGCCGCCCCGGTGCTGGCGATCGGCGCCCTCGACCAGCGCGAGGCCACCGGTCCCGCGGAGTAGCCGCACAGGCGATGCATCCTTGCCTATACTCGGCCGCGTCCGCACCACCAGAGAGTCATCGCATGCGCACCAACGAACTCGGTCTGGTCCTCTCCACCGCCACCGAGGCGCCGCCCCGCGAGCTGGCGGCGATCGGCCGCCTCGCCGAACAACGGGGCTTCAGCGCGGTGCTGGTCAACGAAGGCCGCGGCGACGCCCTGGCCTGCGCCCAGGCGATCGCCGCGGTCACCGAGCGCCTGCAGGTCGGCACCAACATCGCCAACATCTATTACCGCCACCCCTTTCTCGCCGCCATGACCGCGGCCACCATCGCCGAACTCTCGGGCGGCCGCCTGGTGCTGGGCCTGGGCAGCAGCCACGCCCTGCTGCGCACCAGCCAGGGCGTCGAGACGCGCTCGCCCCGCGACGACCTGCGCGACTATGTGGTCAGGGTCAAGGACATTCTGGCCGGAAAGGACGACAACCCCTTGTTCCCCGCGCGCCCCTGCCCGTACCCCGTGCCGGTGCTGGTGGCCGGACTCACGGTCGAGAGCGCGGCGGTGGCGGGCGCGGTCGGCGACGGGCTGATGCCCTTCCTGCCGACCCTGGACCATCTCAAGACCCTGCTGCGGGCGGCCCGCGAGGCCGCCGCGGCCGCCGGCCGCGATCCGGCGGCGGTGGATTGCATCCTCAGCATCCCCACCTTCGTGTCCAACAACCTGGGCGCGGCGATCTCCGCCGCCAAGCACAACCTGGCGTTCTTCGCGCGCCTGCCCAACTACCGGCGCCAGTGGCGGCTGTGCGGGTTCGGCGCCGAGATGGACGCGGTGGCGGAGGCCTGGAAGAGCGGCGACCGGCGCGCGGCGGCGGCCTGCATCAGCGAAGGCATGATCAATCAGGTGTGCGTGTACGGCTCGCCGCAGATGTGCCGCTCGCAACTGGCGGCGTTTCGCGCCGCCGGCGCCCGCCTACCGCTGCTCGCGGTGAGCCCGGTGGGCGAGGCCGATCGGCTGACCGCCACCCGGGAGGCGATCCGCCTGCTGGCGCCCTGACCGCCTCAATGGCCGGGGGTGGCGCGCAGGTAGTGATCGCCGGCGAAGGCACCGAACAGCCGCGCCACCTGGGGATGCCTGACCGGGCGGCCGCTGGTGTCGGGCAGCAGATTCTGCTCGGATACATAGGCGATGTAACAGGACTCGGCGTTTTCCGCCAGCAGGTGGTAGAAGGGCTGGTCGCGGTGCGGGCGCACCGCCTCGGGAATGGCGGCGAGCCACGCCTCGGAGTGGCTGAACACCGGATCGACATCGAAGATGACACCCCGAAACGGGTAGAGCCGGTGCTTCACCACCTGCCCGATCCGGAACTTGGCGACGCGGCCGAGGTTGGCGGTCATGGCCGGCCGGGCGCCCCCGCCGTGCCCATCGACTGCGGCGTGCCGCCGGCGGGGGCGGGCTCCGCCGCACCGCGCCCGGGCGCGGGGGCTGCGCGCCACGGCGGCACCGGCGCCTGGAACAGCGCCTCGATCAAGCGCCCCCAGGAGGTATCCGGCGGTTGCGACCAGGCCATCCGATGCAGATCGGCAAGCGCCTCCGCGTCTTCGGCGAGGAACCCCTTGTCGGCGGCAGTGAGCGCGCCCGGACCCCGCTCGATGCAGGCCGCGGTCAGGACCGCGCGCCGGGCGCGCCGCAGCGGCGTGGCGCGGCGGGTGCGCGCCAGTTGCCGGTGCAGGGCGTTGGCGATCGGGCTCAACACCGCCCTCGAGAATCCCCGGGGCACCCCCGCCACCGGACAGCGGTAGGCCGCCAGGTCCTGGAGCACGGGGGGCGGTGCGGCCTCCTCGGGCACCAGCAGCCAGCCGGCGCTGCGCAACCTAGTGCCGGCGCGGTAGCGGCTGAGCCACACCGAGATCGGCGCCGCGAACACCAGCGGCAGCGCCACCGGCAGCGACCACAGAAAGAATCCCGGATCCAGCCAGAAGGCGAAACCGCCCCAGGCCAGCGCCAGCAGGGTGCCCGGCGCCTGGCGGACCAGGGCGTCGGCCCAGAGCGTCTCCCGGGTGCGGTTCTGCCCGGCCCACTGCACCTGGGTGCCGAGCAGGGCTTCGACCACGTACCGGGCATGGGCCAGCATGCGGATGGGGGCGAGCAGGGAGGCCACCAGCACCTCCAGCAGCAGGCTCCCGCCGAGCCGCAGCGCGCCGCCCATGGCGCGCCGCCGGCCGCGGTCGCAGAGCACTTCGAGCAGCGCCAGCAGCTTGGGCAGGAACAGCACCACCAGGGTGACGCCGATCAGGGTCAGGGCCCAGTTCGGTCGCCACTCCGGCCACAGTGGGTAGAGCGCGTGCGGCTCCGGAAAATACTCGACCGGCAGCAGGGTCAGGAGTGCGGCCTCGGCGGTCGCCGCCGCCAGAAACGCCAGCCACAGCAGGGACGACACATAGTTCATGATGCCGTTGAGAAAGGCGGCGCGGTGGGCGGCGCAAAAGCCGCGGCCGAACAGGAAGGCGAGATGCTGGAGATTGCCCTTCACCCAGCGCCGGTCGCGGGTGAGCTCGTCGACCAGGGTGGGCGGCGCCTCCTCGTAGCTGCCGCCCAGGCCCGGCTCCAGCCAGATTTCGTGGCCGGCGCGGCGCAGCAGCGCGGCTTCGACGAAATCGTGGCTGAGCACCGCGCCGCGGAACAGACCCCAGCCGCGCAACTGCGGCAGCCCGGCGTGGGCCATGAAGGGCGCTACCCGCAGCACCGCGTTGTGGCCCCAGAACACGCTCTCCCCCAACTGCAGGGCGGCGAGCCCGGCGAGGAACAGCGGCCCGTAGAGGCGCGAGCCGAACTGCTGGACGCGGGCGTGCAGGGTATTGGCGTTGATCAGCGCCGGGGCGGTCTGGAGGATGGCGATCTGCGGGGCGAGTTCCATCAGCCGCACCAGGGTGACCAGGGTGGCGCCGGTCATCAGGCTGTCGGCGTCGAGCACCACCATGTAGCGATAGCGGTCGCCCCAGCGCGCCAGGAAATCGCCGACGTTGCCGGGCTTGCGCTTGACGTTGAGGGTGCGGCGGCGGTAGTGGATGCGGCCGTGGGCGCCGAGTTCCTCGCACAGTTCGAACCAGGCTTCGCGCTCGGCCAGCCAGACCTCGGGGTCGCGGCTGTCGGACAGGATGAAAAACTCGAAGTGGGCCAGCTCGCCACTGGCGGCCAGGCTGAGGTAGGTGGCGCGCAGGCCGGCGAAGCTGCGCTCGATCTCCTCGTGGTAGATGGGAAACAGGATCGCGGTGGGCGCCAACCCGGTGGCGGCGAGGCGATCGGCGGCGGTGCGCCGCAGCGGGCTCAGCGGGTCGCCGCCCAAGCGCCGCAGCGCAAAGCCGTAGACCGCGATCCAGAAACCCGCGGTGATGCCGGCGAACAGCAGGCAGAACAGCGCCAGGATCACCACTTCCAGCGGCTTGGCGCCATGGTAGGGCAGTACCTCGCGCATACCCCAGCCGGCGGCCGCCACCGAAGCCAGTACCAGCACCAGAAACAGGCTGCGCCGCCAGCGGGCCCGAGCCCGCCACCGGAACCCCGCCTCAGCCCGCGCGGCCATCGACCGGCCGCTGCCAGCGCCCGCTCAGGGGGGGCGGAAGGCTGACCGAAACCGTCCGGCGCCCCATCCAGGAGGGATCGGCGAGCAGTTGCCGCCGCCAGTCGCGGCCCCCGGCGAGGTCCCCGGCGATGGCCGCCTGCAGCCGCGCGACGGCGGCGGCGGCCGCTCCCGGCGCCACGCCGGCCAGGCGCAGATACCCGTAGGCCCGCACCAGCGGCAACAGCTCCGGTTCGAACAGCAGGGGGACGGGGCCGCGATCTGGTACCGGTGGCATCAGGGTGTCAGCGAGTTGATCCAAGGCAGATGGTAACTCCAGGTCTCGGTGAGCGTCTGGTCGTCGCGGCGCAGAAATGCGCGCATCTCCATGCCGGACTCGTTTTCCGGGCGCGCGGTGAACACCAATCGCCAGCGCCCGGCGGCTTCCAGATACTCGACATACTGTTCGAGCACCTTGCCGCCCGCCACCGTGACCTCGCCCAGCACCTGGGCCTCCGGATCCCGCACCTGGTCCAGCGGGCCGCCGGCGAAATCGACCGCGAAGCGGTAGCTGTCGGCACTCAGCCGCCGGTCGCTGCCCTGGGCGCGTCCGACCAGGGTGTTGACCACCGCCGCCACCGGCTGTTCCGGCGCCGGCGCCGGACCGAACCGCACCTCGTACTCGAGCCGCAGCCGCTGCCCGGCCGGCACCGGCTGCCGCGGACTCCAGAACGCCACCATGTTGTCGTTGGTCTCGTCGGGCGAGGGGATTTCGACCAGCACGATGCGCCCCGGCCCGGCCGGCTCGTCCAGTGCCACCCAGGCCCCGGGCTGCCGCTCGTACCCCGCGTCGCCGTCCTCGTAGGCATCGAACCGGCGGTCGCGCTGCAGCAGCCCGAATCCCCGGGCGTCGGCGACCGCGAAGGTGTAGATCTCGGGCGCCCGCGGATTGAGCAGCGGCCGCCACAGCCATTCCCCGTTCCCGTCATGGATCGACAGGCCATCGCTGTTGTGGACTTCGGGGCGCCACTGGCCGAGCGGACGGGGGGTGTTCTCGCCGTAGAAGAACATGCTGGTCAGCGGGGCGATGCCGAACAGATCGATGCCCTCGCGCACGAACAGCGCGGCGCGCACGGCGATCCGGGTGGCATCCCCCGGGGTGATCAGGAACTCGTAGCCGCCGGTCACCCGGGGGCCGTCGAGCAGCGCATAGATGCGCAGCTCGGCGGCATCCGGGCGCGGCTGCTCCAGCCAGAACTCGGTGAACGCGGGAAACTCCTCGCCGCTGGGCAACCCGGTGTCGATCGCCAGGCCGCGCGCCCACTGGCCGAGGACGCCATCCCGGCCGGTGGCGCGGAAATAGCTCGCCGCGCTGAACTCCATCACCACGGGGCGGTCGTCGGACCGGGCCCCGTAATGGACCCGAAAGCCGGCGAAGCCCAGGTCCGGGGGGATCCGTTTGACCAGTTCCGGATCGCCAAAATCGAAGTAGTCGCGCTCGAACGGCACCGCGTGCACGCCGTCGGAGGCAATCCGGTGGATCCGCACCGGGTGATCGAGGTGGCGGGCCGGCGCCACGAACGACACCTGAAACGAGGGGTTGCCCGTGCGCCACAGCCGCCGCTCGTGCAGAAATCGAAACCGGCGCGCCTGCTCGTAGGACAGCTCGCGGAGAAAATCCGGGATTTTCTGCGGCTCCCGGTAAGGCTCCGCCGCGCGGCGCTCGGCCAGCGCCACCACCTCGGACCAGCCGAAGGCGTCTGCGGCCGCCGGCCACCAGGACATTGCCGCCAGGGCGATCAGCCAGGGGTTGAGAAACGACCGTGCACTGCGCATTGAGGTCCTGCAGCAATCCGGGAAGCCATCCGGGCCGTGGATCGGCCCGCAGCGCCTGGGCGGCGCGGAGAGAACGACCGGGCGATGGCGCGCGATTGTAAAGAAGTTCCTGGGTGCGAGACATCGACCGGCGCAGAAAATTTCCGCGCCGCCGCCCGGGATCGCGCGCCGGTGGTGGCACCGGGCGCGACGATCCCTATACTGCGCGCCCTGTGGGTTTGTCTGGCGCGGCCGGGCCGCCATGGGCGCCCGCCCCGCGCCGCCCGCCGCCCATCGGGACACACAGGAGCGCTCACTTGACCTCGATCGACCAAGACAGACGCCGGGTGCTGCAAGGCTTGCTGGCGGCGGGTGCCGGCCTCGCCGGCTGGCTGCCCCGGAGCGCCGCCGGCGCGGCGCCCCGGCTCGAGTTCGGGCCGGAGCGGCCGTTCAGCTTTGCGGCGCTCATCGAGCGCGCCCGGGAGCTCGCCGACCAGCCCTATCGCGAGCCGCGTTCGCCGGGCGCGGACGTGGTGACCGAGATCGACTACGACCAGCACGGCCAGATCCGCCACCGGCCGGAACTGGCGCTGTGGGCGGACGGCCCGGGCGCCTTTCCGGCGACCTTCTTCCACCTCGGCAAATGGTTTCGACAGCCGGTGCACCTCTACACCTTGGCCGGAGGCCGGGCGCGGGAGATCCGCTATCGCCGCGACTACTTTTCGATTCCGCCGGACAACCCCGCGCAGCGCATGCCGGACGACGCCGGCTTCGCCGGGTTTCGATTCCACGAATCCCGCGCCCGCGCCGACTGGCGCACCCAGGATTGGGTCGCCTTTCTAGGCGCCTCCTATTTCCGCGCGATCGGCGCGCTCGGCCAGTACGGGCTGTCGGCGCGCGGCGTGGCCATCGACACCGCGGTGGTCGGCCCCGAGGAGTTCCCCCAGTTTCGCGAGTTCTATCTGGAGCCCACCCCCACCCCGGACGCCCCGGTGCTGGTCCACGCCCTGCTCGAGGGGCCGGGCATCTGCGGCGCCTATCGCTTCGAGCTGCTGCGCCGCGAGGGCGTGGTCATGGAGGTCGAGTGCCATCTGTTCCTGCGCCGCGACCTCCTCCGCCTGGGGATCGCGCCGCTCACCTCCATGTTCTGGTACAGCGAACAGGGCCGCGGCCGCGAGCTGGACTGGCGGCCGGAAATCCACGACTCGGACGGCCTGGCGATCTGGAACGGCGCCGGCGAACGCATCTGGCGGCCGCTGCGCAACCCACCGTTCCCCACCGCCAGCAGCTTCCTGGATTTCAACCCGCGGGGCTTCGGCCTGCTGCAGCGCGACCGGGATTTCGAGCACTATCTCGACGGGGTGCGCTACGACCTCCGCCCCAGCCTGTGGATCGAGCCCCTGGAAGCCTGGGGCGAGGGCTCAGTGCAACTGGTCGAACTGGCCACCGACGACGAGATTCACGACAACATGGTGGCCATGTGGGTGCCGGCGGGCGCGGCCCGGCGCGGCAATCGCTATCGCTACCGCTACCGCATGCACTGGCTGGCCGACGAGCCCTACCCGGCGCGCGACCTGGCCCGGGTGATCGCCACCCGCTCCGGCCGCGGCGGCGAACCGGGCACCATCCGCAAGCCCGGGCAGGTGCGCTATGTGGTGGAGTTCGCCGGCCCGGTGCTCGCCGGGCTCGATCCCCAGGCGGAGGTCGCGGCGGTGGTGTCGAGTTCGACCGGGGCGGAGCGGATCCTGCTGGCGCGCGCCGAGCCGGTACCCGCCGTCCAGGCCCGCTGGCGGGCGCTGTTCGATCTGGCGGTCGAGCCGGGGGAGGTCGCCGATCTGCGCCTGTACCTGCGCCACAACGACCGCGCCCTGAGCGAAACCTGGCTGTTTCAGCACCTCTCGCCCGCCGGCTGACGGGCGCTGCGGGCTGCCGCCGGTGGGGGCCCTCGGCCCGGCGCCGGAGCCTCGTCCGCCAGGTGCAGGTGTGCGCCGCGCAGCAGGGGCAGCACCGACCGGTTGACTCCGCCCAGGTGAAACATCGGCATCATGTTGCGCACCGCCGCGGCCGCGCCGGCCAGCAGGCGGCGGCCGAGCAGGGCCTGGAACAGGCGCTCGTAGCTCTGCTGGGTAAGGCCGATGGCCCTGGGTCGACCGGCGGCGCCGCGGGCGTAGAGGTGCAGGAGCTCCTCTTCTCCCCGGGTTCGCACCCGGGGCCGGGCAGCGCGCTGCGCATCGCGCCAGCGGCGATAATCCGGCCACCGCCGGTGTCCGTCGTCCAGCGCGATGATGTGGCGCAGGCGACCGAGCTGCGGCGCCATGCGCGCCGCCCGTTCGTAGAACTCCCCCGCCACGAACAGCACCCGGCTCCCGGCCTCGTCCAGCCGTTCGATCAGATCCAGGTCCGGCAGGCGCCAGTCCAGCGCCGCCAGCGCCTGGCCGCTGGCGGCGGCACCGATCAGCAATTCGATGAATTCGGGGCGGTTGTGCGCCAGGATCGCGATCCGCTCGCGGCCCGGCAGCCCGATGCCGAGCAGGCCGTTGCCGACCTGCCAGCCGTGGGCGACCAGCTCGCCAAAACAGTGGGTCCGGCCCTGGAAGGTGATCGCCGGGCTCCAGCAGCGCGTCTGGCGCAGGGTGGCGAAATGGTCCGCAACCAGCATGGCAGTCCACCGGGTTATGTCTGTTATGCCGCACAGATTATTTCCTGGGGCCGCGGCAGGCAACCCCGCGCCGGGCGATGGCCCCGACCCGGGCGCGGGACTGGGCTACAATCACCGGCGGCCTGTGCGGTCGGGAGGGCACGACAGCGTGACGGCGGCCTTCAAGCCAGAGCAACCCCTGGACCTGCGCGCCGCGCTCGACGGCCTGGTGGCGGGTGGGCTGTTGCGCCGGGAGGACGCCAACCAGGCCGCCGGCGCCCACCGCAGCCGGGAGCAGGCGCTGCGGCATCCGCTGATCCAGATCGCCGGCCAGCAATTGGAGAACGCCGCCCGCCCGGGCCGCCTGCTCGACCTCGAAACCCTCACCCAGTGGCTGGCGGACGCCGCCGGCCTGCCGGTGCAGCGCATCGATCCGCTCAAGATCCGGGTCGCCGAGGTGACCCGGGTGATGTCGTTCGAATTCGCCAAGCGCCACGGGATCCTCTGCCTGGAAGCCGGCGCCGAGGAGATCGTGATCGCCACCGCGCAACCCTTCGTCAGCGCCTGGATCCCCGGCCTCGAACAGGCGACCCGCCGGCGGGTGCGCCGGGTGGTGGCCAACCCCGCCGACATCGAGAAATACCTGCTCGAGTTCTACACCCTGTCGCGCTCGGTGTTCGGCGCCGGCAGCGCGGTGTCCGGCGGCCGCCCCGGCAGCGGCAACTTCGAACAGCTCCTGGAGCTGGGCTCGCTGAAGGACCCGGACGCCCAGGACCAGCACATCGTCAACATCGTCGACTGGCTGCTGCAGTACGCCTTCGACCAGCGCGCCAGCGACATCCACATCGAACCGCGCCGGGAACTGGGCAAGGTCCGCTTCCGCATCGACGGCATCCTGCACCGGGTCTACGAACTGCCCAGCCCGGTGCTGGCCGCGGTCACCAGCCGCCTCAAGATCCTCGGCCGGATGAACGTCGCCGAGAAGCGCAAGCCCCAGGACGGCCGGGTCAAGACCCGCACCCCCGCCGGGGGCGAAGTGGAACTGCGCCTGTCCACCCTGCCCACCGCCTTCGGCGAGAAGATGGTGCTGCGCATCTTCGACCCGGAGGTACTGCTGCGCAGCTTCGGCGAGCTGGGCCTCGGCGGCGCGGACTATCGGCGCTGGCAGCAGATGGTGGATCAGCCCCACGGCATCGTGCTGGTCACCGGGCCGACCGGCTCGGGCAAGACCACGACCCTGTACTCGACCCTCAAGCAGCTCGCCACCGAGGACGTCAACGTCAGCACCGTCGAAGACCCCATCGAGATGGTCGAGGACAGCTTCAACCAGACCCAGGTGCAGCCGCAGATCCAGTTCGGCTTCGCCGAGGGAGTGCGCACCCTGATGCGCCAGGATCCCGACATCATCATGGTCGGCGAGATCCGCGACCTGGAGACCGCCGAGATGGCCATCCAGGCGGCGCTCACCGGCCACCTGGTGCTCTCCACCCTGCACACCAACGACGCCCCCACCGCCATCACCCGGCTGCTCGACCTGGGCGTGCCCGCCCATTTGCTCAAGGTCACCCTCAACGGCGTCATGGCCCAGCGCCTGGTGCGCACCCTGTGCCCGCACTGCGCCCGCTCCGGGCCGGTGGACGACAACGTCTGGCGCGCCCTGGTGCAACCCTGGAAGGCGCCGCCGCCGGCGCAGTTCCGCGAGCCGGTCGGCTGCCTGGAGTGCCGCGAGACCGGCTATCTGGGCCGCCAAGGCCTCTACGAGATCATGGTCATGACCGAGACCCTCAAGCCCGCCATCGCCGACCGCTGCGACATCGCCGCGCTGCGCACCCAGGCGCTGCGCGAGGGCATGCGCACCCTGCGCCTGGCGGGCGCCCAGAAGGTTGCCGCCGGCACCACCTCGGTGGCCGAGGTGCTGCGCGTGACACCAGAACCCGGCGGCTAGCCGTGGATTCCGGGCCCGCCCTTTCGGCCGCCCGCGCGGCGCTGTTCGCGCGCCAGCGCGAGCAGTTTGTGGACGGACTGGAAGCGGCGCTGCGGCCGCGCTTCGCCCGGCTGTACGGCGATCCCCGGTGGGCGCGCGAGCTGGCCTGGGTGTGGTCGGCCAGCGAGTTCGCCGCCGCGGTGTGCCGGCGCCAGCCCGAAGCCTTTCTCGAACTCGCCGAAGGCGGTCTGCTCGACGATCCCATCCGGCCCGGGTCCATCGCCGCCGAACTCGGCCAACGCCTCGCCGGATGCCGCGACGAAGACGCGCTCGGCGTCCGGTTGCGCCGCTTTCGCAACCTCCAGATGGTGCGCATCCTGTGGCGCGACCTGACCCGCAGCGCGCCACTCGAAGAGACCCTCGCCGCGCTCACCGAGCTCGCCGAGGCCTGCGTGCGCGGCGCCCTCGAGGTCCTGCATCCGCTGGCCTGCGGGCAGTGGGGCGTGCCGCTGGGCCGCGACTCGGGGCGACCCCAGGAGCTGGTGGTGGTGGCCATGGGCAAGCTCGGCGGCGGCGAGCTCAACCTGTCCTCCGACATCGACCTGCTGTTCGCCTACCCGGAGGGGGGCGAGACTGACGGCAGCCGCAGCCTCGACAACCAGGAATTCTTTCTGCGCCTGGGGCGCAAACTGATCCGCGCCCTCGACCAGCCCACCGCCGAGGGCTTCGTGTTCCGGGTCGACCTGCGCCTGCGCCCGTTCGGCGACAGCGGCCCCCTGGTGGCCAGCTTCGACGCCCTGGCCGACTACTACCAGACCCAGGGCCGCGACTGGGAGCGCTACGCCCTGATCAAGGCCCGCCCCATCAGCGGCGACCCGGAATCCGGCGCGCGGCTCGGCGAACTGCTGCGCAGCTTCACCTACCGCAGGTACATCGACTATTCGGTGATCCAGTCGCTGCGCGACATGAAGGCGCTGATCAACCGGGAGGTCGCCCGCCGCGAACTGGCCGACGACATCAAGCTGGGCCGCGGCGGCATCCGCGAGATCGAATTCATCGCCCAGGCGTTCCAACTGGTCCGCGGCGTCCGCCCCCGCCGCTTCCAGACCCAGCGGCTGCGCGAGGTGCTGGCGCTGATCGACCACGAGCAGCTGTTGCCCGACGGCGCCGGCGAGCGCCTGTGGCAGGACTACCGGCTGCTGCGCTACACCGAGCATGCGCTGCAGGGCTGGCGGGACCAGCAGACCCAGCGGCTGCCCACCGCCGCCGAGGACCGCGCGCGCCTGGCCGAAGTGCTGGGCTACCCGGACTGGTCCGGCTTCGCCGCGGCGCTGGCGGAGGTGCGGGCGCGGGTGCAGCGGCTGTTCGATGCGGTGGTGGCGCCGGCGGAGACCGAGGCCGACGCCGAACCGCTGCGCGCCGTCTGGCTGGAAGCGGCGGCCGCCGGCGCGGCCGCCGAGCTGGCCGGGCTCGGCTACGGCGGCGAGGCCGGCGCCGCGGCCGAGGCGCTGCGCGAACTGCTCGCCGCCCGGCCGGTGCAGGCGATGGCCGCGGCGGCCCGGCAGCGGCTCGATCGGCTGATGCCGCTCCTGATTGCCGACTGCGCCGGCGCCGAAGGCCCGGCGCAGACCCTGCGCCGGGTCGCCGCGGTGATCGGGGCGGTGGCGCGGCGCAGCGTCTACCTGAGCCTGCTCGGCGAAAATCCCGGCGCCCGCCGCCAACTGGTCCGGCTGTGCGCCGCGAGCCCCTGGATCGCCGGGGAGCTGGCCCGGCATCCGGCGCTGCTCGACGAACTGCTCGACCCGGGCACCCTCTACGCCCCGCCGGACCGGGCGGGCATCGCCCGGGAACTGGGCGACCACCTGGCGCGGGTGCCGGCCGGCGACCTCGATGCCCAGATGGAGTCGCTGCGCTACTTTCGCCGCGCCCACGCCCTGCGGGTGGCGGCCGCGGAACTCACCGGCGCACTGCCGCTGATGCAGGTCAGCGACTACCTGACCTGGCTCGCCGAGGCGATCCTCGGCGCGGTGCTGGACCTCGCCGGCGCCCATCTGGCCGCGCGCCACGGCCGGCCGCGGGCGGCGCCCGGCGCCCCGCCGCCGGAATTCCTGATCCTGGGGTACGGCAAGCTCGGCGGCCTCGAGCTGGCCCACGGCTCGGATCTCGATCTGGTGTTCCTGCACGATGCCGAGGGCGCGCTGGAAACCGACGGCGACCACCCGCTCAGCAACGAGCAGTTCTTCATCCGCCTCGGCCAGCGCATCATCCACATGCTCACCGCGCGCACCGCCTCGGGCGCCCTCTACGAGGTCGACATGCGCCTACGGCCGTCCGGCAACTCGGGGCTGCTGGTCAGCTCGCTGGCCGCCTTCGCGCGCTACCAGGCGAATGATGCCTGGGTCTGGGAGCATCAGGCCCTGGTCCGCGCCCGACCCGTAGCCGGCAGCGCGCGCCTCGCGGAGCGCTTCGCCCAGGTGCGCCGCGAGATCCTCTGCCGGCCCCGCGAGCGCGACTCACTGGCCGCTGAAGTGCGCGCCATGCGCGACAGAATGCGCGCCCACCTGGGGTCTCGGGAGGCCGCCGCGGACGCCGGCCGGTTTGATCTGAAGCAGGACCGCGGCGGTATCGTGGATATCGAATTTATGGTTCAATTCCTGGTCTTGGCCGAGTCCCACCGCCACCCCGAACTGACCCGCTGGACCGACAACATTCGCATCCTGGGTGACCTCGAGGCGGCGGGCGTACTGCGTCCGGCGGACGCCGAGACCCTGCGCGAGGCCTACAAGAGTTACCGCATGGCGGGGCACCGACTGCAACTGCAGGACCAGCCGGCGCGGGTACCGGCGGCGGAGTTCGCCGCCCAGCGCGCCGCGGTCGGCGCCATCTGGACGCGCCTGCTGGGCGCCTGACGGAGGTGTTGAAAAATGCGTTATCCGCCATTCTTCAACCCGGCGCGGCGCGGTACCCGCCCGCGACGGCTGCCGTATCCGGCCGTTGCAGGGCGTGCTTCGACCGCCGGCCAACGACACTGCTTGTGAGGAGACCATGTCCGAGTCCTTTGCCGATCGCGACGGCTTCATCTGGTTCGACGGCCAACTGGTGCCGTGGCGCGAGGCCCGGGTGCATGTGCTCACCCATACCCTGCACTACGGGATGGGCGTGTTCGAGGGGGTGCGCGCCTACCACACCGAAAGCCGCGGCACGGCCATCTTCCGGCTCGAGGACCACACCCGGCGGCTGTTCAACTCCGCCAAGATCCTGGGCATGCACATGCCCTTCGACGCCCCGACGCTCAACGCCGCCCAGCGCCAGGTGGTCCGCGCCAATGGGCTGCGCGAGGGCTATGTAAGGCCGCTCGCCTTTCTCGGCTCCGAGGGCATGGGCCTGCGCGCCGACGGCCTGCAAACCCATGTCAGCGTCGCCGCCTGGGAGTGGCCCTCCTACATGAGCCCGGAGGCGCTGGAGCAGGGCATCCGCATCCGCACCTCGTCGATCACCCGCCATCACGTCAACATCACCATGTGCAAGGCCAAGGCGACCGGCAACTACACCAATTCGATGCTGGCGCTGCGCGAGGCCCTGCAGTGCGGCTATGACGAGGCGCTGCTGCTCGATCCGGAAGGCTATGTCGCCGAGGGCAGCGGCGAGAACATCTTCATCGTCAACCGCGGCGTGCTCTACACGCCCGAGCTGACCTCCTGTCTCGACGGCATCACCCGGGAGACCGTCATCGAACTGGCGCGGGAGTGCGGCTACGAGATCCGCGAGAAGCGCATCACCCGCGACGAGGTCTATGTCGCCGACGAGGCCTTCTTCACCGGCACCGCGGCCGAGGTGCTGCCGATCCGCGAACTCGACAACCGGGTGATCGGCAGCGGCCGCCGCGGGCCCATCACCAGCCGCCTGCAGAACCTGTACTTCGACGCGGTGCGCGGCCGCCTCGACGCCCACCCGGAGTGGCTGACGCCGGTCGACGACTGAGCCCATGGCCGCGGACCCGGAGCACAGCGGCGGACCCAGGATCCTGGTGGTCGGGGCGTCCTGGGTCGGCGACATGGTCATGTCCCAGGCGCTGTTCATGGCGCTGCGCCAGCGCCATCCGGACTGCCGCATCACGGTGCTGGCGCCGGTCTGGAGCCGCCCGCTGCTGGCGCGCATGCCGGAGGTGGATTCCGCCATCGACCTGCCGTTCGCCCACGGCGAACTCGATCTCGGCGGCCGCATCGCGCTGGGGCGCAGCCTGCGGCCCAAGCGCTTCGACCGGGCCATCGTGCTGCCCAACTCCTTCAAGTCGGCACTGATCCCGGCCGTCGCCGGGATTCCGGTGCGCACCGGCTGGCGCGGGGAGATGCGCTTTTGGCTGCTCAACGACATCCGCCTGCTCGACGCGCGCCGCTACCCGCGCATGGTCGAGCGCTGCGTCGCCCTGGCCTGGCCGCCGGGCCGGCCGCTGCCCGAGCCGCTGCCGCGGCCCCGGCTGCGCGCCGATCCCCAGCGCCTTGCGGCGCTGCGCGCCCGGTTCGACCTGGATCCGGCCGCGCCGGTGCTGGCGCTGTGTCCGGGCGCCGAGTTCGGCCCCGCCAAGCGCTGGCCGGAGCGCCACTACGCCAGCGTCGCCGGCACCCTGATCGCGCGCGGCTGGCAGGTCTGGCTGCTGGGCTCGGCCCGCGACCGGGAAGTGGCCGAAGCGATCGTCGAGCACCTGCCGGCCGCACAGCGCGACCGGGCCCGCAACCTGGCCGGCGCCACCGAACTGGTCGATGCCGTGGACCTGCTGGCCGGCGCCGAGCTGGTGGTCAGCAACGACTCCGGCCTGATGCACATCGCCGCGGCCCTGGACCGCCCGCTGGTGGTGGTCTACGGCTCCAGCAGCCCGGCCTTCACCCCGCCGCTGTCGGCGCGCGCCGAGACCCTGGCGATCCCGGTCGACTGCGGCCCCTGCTTCCGGCGCGAGTGCCCCAAGCGCCACCTCAAGTGCCTCCAGGACCTCCCCCCCGCCATGGTGCTCGATGCCGCCGAGCGCCTGCTGACCAGCGGGTGACCGGGGCGGCCATGCGGCTGGTGTTCTGCCTGTACAAGTACTTTCCCCACGGCGGCCTGCAGCGGGACTTCCTGCGCATCGCCGGCGCCTGCCGCGAGCGCGGCCACCAGGTACAGGTGCTGGCGCTGGAGTGGACCGGCCCGCGCCCGGCCGGGCTGGACCTCGAACTGGTCGCCGCCCGCGGCTTTCGCGGGCCGGCCCGCTACCGGCACTTCACCCGCGCCGTGCAGGACCACCTGGCGCGCGCCCCGGCCGACGCCGTGGTCGGCTTCAACAAGATGCCCGGGCTCGACATCTACTATGCGGCCGACCCCTGCTACGCCCACAAGGCGCATACCCAGCGCGGCTTCCTGTACCGGTGCTCGCCCCGCTTCCGGCATTTCCTGGACTACGAGGCGGCGGTGTTCGGGCCGACCTCGAACACCCGGATCCTGATGATTTCCGACCTGCAGAAGCCCCTGTTTCAGCGCTACCACGGCACCCCCGACGAGCGCTTCCACAGCCTGCCGCCGGGCATCGACCCCAGCCGCCGGGCGCCGCCCGACGCGGCCCAACAGCGCGCCGCGCTGCGCGCCGAATTCGGGCTGGGCGCGGCCGAGCCCCTGCTGTTGTCGATCGGCTCGGGATTCCGCACCAAGGGCCTCGACCGGACGCTGCGCGGGCTCGCGGCGCTGCCGGCGGAACTGGCCGCCGCCCGCCTGTTCGTGATCGGCCAGGACGACCCGGCCGCCTTCCGGCGCCTGGCCCGCCGGCTGGGCGTGGGGGAGCGGGTGCGCTTCTTCTCCGGCCGCGACGACGTGCCCCGCTTTCTGCAGGGCGCCGACCTGCTGGTCCATCCGGCCTACAGCGAGAACACCGGCACCGTGCTGCTCGAGGCCCTGGTCGCCGGCCTGCCGGTGCTGACCACCGCCAACTGCGGCTACGCCCATCATGTCGCCGCCGCCGGGGCGGGCCGCGTGCTGCCCAATCCCTTCCGGCAGGCCGACTTCGACCGCGCGCTGGCCGAGCTGCTGGGCGCGGACCGCGCCGCGCTGCGCCGGCGGGCGCTGGCCTGGGCGGATCGCGCCGATATCCATCGCCTGCCCGAATGCGCCGCGCAACTGATCGAGCGGCTGGCGCCGGGCCGGGAGCGCCGATGCGCGTCGTGATCGGCGGCGAACTGGCCCGCGCCTGGGCGGGCCGCGACCCCTTCGCCGAGGTGCTGGCCCTCCGGGGCGAGGAATTTCGCGCCCTGGAGGGCCGCCGCACGCTGCGCTTCGAACTCGACGGCCGCGCCTACTTCGCCAAGGTCCACCGCGGGGTCGGCTGGGGAGAAATCGCCAAGAATCTGCTGCGCCTGCGGCTGCCGGTGCTGGGCGCAGCGCGCGAGTGGCGCGCCATCGCCCGGCTGCACGCGCTGGGGCTCGACACCCTGCACCCGGTGGCCTTCGGCGAGCGCGGCTGGAACCCGGCCCGCCGGCTGTCCTTTCTGATCACCGAGGCGCTGGAGCCGAGCGTCGATCTGGAGACCTTCTGCGCCGGCGGCGGACTGGCCGCGCTCGGCGTCGCCGAGCGGCGGCGGCTGGTGGCGCGCGTCGCCGGCCTCGCCCGCACCCTGCACGAGCACGGCCTCAACCACCGCGATTTCTATCTCTGCCACCTGCTGCTCGACACCGCGCCCCGCTGGCGCGCCCGGCCCCCGGCCGACCGCCCGCTGTACCTGATCGATCTGCACCGCCTCCAGCAGCGCCGCCGCACCCCCTGGCGCTGGCGCCGCAAGGATCTGGCGAGTCTCTGCTACTCCGCCCGCCAGGCCGGCTGCAACCGCCGCGACGAGTTCCATTTCCTGCGCCACTACCAGGGCGGTGCGCTGCGCGCCGCGCTCACCGCCCGGCCCTGGTGGCAGGTGGACCGGCGCGCCCGGGCGCTGCGCGCCAAGGGCGTGCGCAAGGGTTATCACCCATGAACGTCCACCCGCGGCTCCTGGTCGCCGCCGCCGAGCGGACGGCGCTCAGCGGGGCCGGACTGGACAGCTTCGCGGCCCTGTGGGCGGTGGCCACCGCCCCGGTGGAGGCCGGCAACCGCGCGCGCGGGGGCGAAAGCGCGGTCGGCATCCTGGAACTGTCCGCCCCCGAGGGCCCGCGGCGCTACTATCTCAAGCGCCAGCGCAACTTCAATTGCCGCACCCTGCGCCACTGCTGGCGCGGCATCCCGCTCGCCCAGCGCGAATGGCAGGCGATCCAGGCCCTGCAGGCGCGCGGCATCGCCACCCTGGAGGTGGCCGCCTTCGGGCGCGAGCGGCGCGGCGGCGAAGACCGCGCCCTGCTGCTGACCCGGGCGCTCGACGATCATCAGGACCTGGATGCCTGGCTGGCGGCACATCCCGAGGCGGAGTTCCGCCAGCACCTGGCGGCGGCGGTCGGCGCCCTGCTCGCCGCCCTCCACCGGTCGGGCTGGCGGCACGGCTGCCTCTACCCCAAGCACCTGTTCGTGGCGCGGGATTTCGCCGCCGGGGCCGGCCCCGCGGCGCTGCGGCTGATCGACCTGGAGAAGTGCAAGCGCATCCGCCGCCGCTGGGGCGGCCTGCGCGATCTCGACACCCTGTTGCGCCACTGCCCGGCCCTGGATGCCCCGCTGCGCGAGCGGATCCTCGCCGCCTACGGCGCCGGGCTGGGACTGGAAGTCACCCCCGGGGCGCTCGCCCGGCGGGTCGAGCGGAGCCGGCGATGAGCACCCCGCGGCGCCTGGGCGTGGCGGAACTGCGCGCCGCGGCCCCCGGGGCGCTCGAGACCTTCGAGTTCCGACCGGCGGGTGGCGAGCCCCTGCTGGGCACCGGGATCCTGCGCCATCTGCCCGGGCGCCGGCTGGTGTTCCGGGCCCGCCAGGGCGGCGACCAGATCCTGGTCAAGCTGTTCTTCCGCCACCGCGACTACCGGCGCGAACGCGCCGGGCTGGAGCTGTTGCGCGCCTGCCGCATCCCCAGCCCGGCGCTGCGCTGGGACTGCCGCGACGCCGGCGCCTGGCTGCTGGCGACCGAGTTCCTGCCCGCGGCGCGCGCCCTGGACCCGGGGCTGCACCGGCCGGTGGCCGCGGCGGATGCCGGCGCCGTGCTGGCGCTGCTCGGCGCCCTGCACCGCGCCGGGCTGATCCAGGAGGATCCCCACCTCGACAATTTCCTGCTCGCCGGCGGCCGCGCCCTGGCCATCGATGGCGCCGGCATCCGGCGGGCCTCGCCGGGCGCCATCGCCGCCAACCTGGCGCTGTTCCTGGCCCAGTTTCCGCCCGCCCGCGACGCGCAGCTCGAAGCCCTGCTGCCCGCCTACGGGCCGGTCCCCGACCTCCGCGACCTGCGCCGGCAGCGGGCCCGCGCCCGCTACCGGAGATTGCGCAACTACCGCCGCAAGTGCGTGCGCAACTGCGGCGAATTCGCCGTCGAGCGGACCTGGCGCCGCTTCACGGCCCGCCGCCGGGACCGCGCCGACCGGGTCTTCCTGGACCTGCTGGCCGCCCCCGCGGCGGCGGTCGCGGGGGCGCCGCGCCTCAAGGACGGCAACAGCGCCACCGTGGTGCGCTGCCGCGACGCGGCTTCGGATCTGGTCGTCAAACGCTACAATGTCAAAGACTGGCGGCACGGGCTGCGCCGCGCGCCGCGCCGCTCCCGCGCCTGGATCGCCTGGCAGAACGCCCACACCCTCGCCCACCTCGGGGTGCCGACGCCCCAGGCGCTGGGCCTGCGCGAGGAGCGCTGGGGACCGCTGCGGCTGGTCACCTATCTGATCACCGAAACCAGTGAGGGCGTCCCGTTGCAGGACTGGATCGCCACCCGCGAGGCCGCGGCGGTGCCGCCCTGGCTGGATCTGGCCCTGGTCGAGATCCTGGCCGCGCTGGGCGGCGCCGGCCTCAGCCACGGCGACCTCAAGGCCAGCAATTTCCTGGTCGAGGAGGCCGGGCGGCGGCTGCTGCTGATCGACCTCGACGGCATGCGCCTGCACCGCAGCCGCCACGGGCGCGCCCGGCGGCGCGACCTGGACCGCTTCCTGGCCAACTGGGACGGCGGCCTGCGCGCGCATTTCGCGCGGCTGCTGGCGCCGCTGGCGGCCGGCGACCGCAACCCATAGGGAGCATCGGCTTTGCCCACCATCGTACTCGGCCTCTCCGGCGCCCTGGGCCACGACCCCTCGGCGGCGCTCTATATCGACGGCCACCTGGCCGCGGCGGCGGAGGAGGAGCGCTTCATCCGCGACAAGCACGCCAGGAACCGCCTGCCCCTGGAGGCGGCCAGGTTCTGCCTGCGCCAGGCGGGAGTGCGGCCCGCCGATGTCACCGTGGTGGCGGTGCCCTTCGCGCCCATTCCGCTGGGGTCGCCCGCCCGCTGGCACTTCGCGCGCCGCTACTGGTACGCCCCGGACCGCGCGCTCGACGCCCTGCTCAACGGCAACCGCCGCTACCGGCGCTATCGCGCGCGCGTCTTCGAACTGCTGCGCACCCTGGGCATCGACCCGGCGCGGATCGAGTTCGAGCCGGTGGAACACCATCTGGCGCACGCCAGCAGCGCCTATCACCTCAGCGGCTTCGAGGGCAAGACCGCGATCCTCGGCGTCGACGGCAAGGGCGAATACGCCACCACCTTCTTCGGCTACGGGGAGGGCGGCCGCATCCACAAGATCAAGGAATTCTACGACCCGGATTCCCTGGGCGGCCTGTACGGCGCGCTCACCGAGTACCTGGGCTTCGAGATGCTCGACGGCGAGTACAAGGTGATGGGCATGGCGCCCTACGGCGACCCCGGCCGCCACGACCTGTCGCGGCTGCTCGACTGCGACGGCCGCCGGCTGCGGGTCAACACCCGCTATGTCAACACCGTCGGCCTGCGCCGCTACAAGGAAAACGGCCGGGGCTTCTACTTCAGCCCGCGGCTGATCGAATGGCTGGGCCCGCGGCGCCAGGGCGACAGCGCCGACCAGCCCTACATCGACTATGCGGCGGCCATCCAGGCGCTCTATGAAAAGGCGGTGCTCCAGTTGATGGACCACTACCTGGGCGACATCCTGCGCGAGACCGGCCGCCTGGCGTTCGCCGGCGGCGGGGCGCTCAATGTCAAGCTCAACCAGAAGATCATCGCCCGGCCCGAGGTGCGCGAGCTGTTCGTGCAGCCGGCCTCCGGCGATGCCGGCACCGCGGTGGGCTCCGCGTCCTATGCGCTGGTCAAACGCGGCATCCAGCCGGAACCCATGGAGCACGTCTACCTGGGGCCGGCCTACACCACGGAGGAATGTCTGGCGGCGTGCCAGCGTCACCCGCAGCGACCGTCCTGGGAGCGGGTGGCGGATATCCCGCAGCGGGTGGCCCGACTGCTCGCCGCCGGCCATCCGGTGGCCTGGTTCCAGGGCCGCATGGAATTCGGCCCCCGCGCCCTGGGCGCGCGCTCCATCCTTGGCTGCCCCAGCGTGCCCGGCATCGCCGAGCGCATCAACCAGCAGATCAAGTTCCGCGAGCGCTGGCGGCCGTTCTGCCCCAGCCTGCTCGACCGGGTGCGGCCGCAGATGTTCAAGGTGGATCACCCCGCGCCCTTCATGACCTTCACCTTCGAGGTCCGCGACGAATGGAAGGCGCGGGTACCGGAGGTGGTCCACGAGGACGGCACCGCCCGGGCCCAGGCCGTTGAGCAACGCCACAATCCGCGCTATTACGAACTGCTGGAGGAGCTCGAACGTCTCACCGGCAACGGCGTGGTGCTCAACACCTCGCTCAATCGCCGCGGCGAGCCCATGGTGTGCTCGCCGGACGATGCCCTGGCGATGTTCTTCGGGTCCGATCTCCAGTACCTGGCAATGGAGGATCTGCTGGTCACCAAATCCGACGGCGAATCCCATGGCTGAGCCGCCGCTGTTCAGCATCGTCATCCCCTGCTACAACTACGGCCACTGGCTGGAGCGGGCGGTGAACTCGGTCCTTGCCCAGGGTGGCGACGATTGGGACCTGCTGGTCATCGACGACGGTTCCACCGACGCTACCGCGGCGGTGGCGCAGGACCTGCTGGCCCGCCACCCCGGCCGGCTGCGCCTGCTGAGCCAGCCCAACCGCGGCGCGGCCGCGACCCGCAACCGGGGGCTCGACGCGACCCGCGGCCGCTACCTGATCTTTCTCGACGCCGACGACGAACTGTCCCCGGAGGCGCTCGGCGCCTATCGCGCGCTGCTCGCGCGCCGCCCGGATGCCGACCTGCTGGCCGGCGCCTATTTCGCCGTCACCGAGGACGGACGGTCCAGATTGCGGCCGGTGGGCGACCCGCCGGCCAGCCGCAAGCGGCGGCTGCGGGCCTATCTGTTCGGCAAGAGCCTCCATCTCACCGGCAGCGCGGTGGCCTTCCGGCGCGGCGCCCTGGCCGCGCGGCGCTACCCCGAACACCTGCCCTCCACCGAGGACCTCCCGGTGTTCGCCCACCTGCTGGCCACCGGCGAGCTCGCGGTCACCCCGATCCCGGTGGCCATCACCCACCGCCATCCCGACTCGCTGCGCCACGACGCCGCCCGCGCCGCCGCGGCGGCCGCGGTGCTGCCCGACGAGGTGTTCCGCCCCGACCTCATGCCGGACTGGGCGCTGGCCTGGCGCGAGCGCTACCGGGCCCAGCGCCACCTGTCGCTGTTTCGCACCCATTACCTGGCCGGCGAACACCCGGCGGCACTCGATTGCTTTCACCGCGCGCTGGCCAGCGCCCCGCTGGCCACCCTCGGCCGCTGGTCCTACCTGCGCAAGTACCTGAAGCTGCGCTGCGGCCTCGCACCGGGGAAAAAGTCGTGAACCGCGGCGTGGTGTATATCCTGTCCTCGAACTTCAGCGGTTCGCACTTTCTGTCGCTGATGCTGGGCAGCCATTCGCGCTTCGTGCATCTGGGCGAGCTCAAGAACCTGGTCAAGCGGAGCCGCCCCTGCGCGACCTGCGGGGACGCGGCAGCCTGCGCGCTGGTCCGCGAGCTGGACATGCGACCGGGCGCGGATCTCTACGCGCAGATCTTCCAGCGCCTGCCGGACGCCGCGGTCCTGCTGGTCGACGCCTCCAAGAAGCCGGACTGGTTCCGGGCCCGCGACCGGGCCGGTGCGCAAGGAGTGCACCGCATCCATCTGCTGCGCGACCCACGTGCCCTGGCCCGCCGCTGGCTGCTGCACTTCGCCGACCCCCATGTCCAGCGCCGCGAGCGCATCAAGATGCTGCGCCGCAGACCGGCGGCCGCGCTGCCCCTATTGTTTGGCGACATGCTCGAAGTCTATATCCGCAAGTGGCTGCGCCAGAATCAGGAGATCAGCGCCTATCTGGCCCACAGCGGCGGCCCCCGGATACTGGTCACCTACGAAGAGATCGCCCGGGATCCGGCCGCGGCCCTGGCCCGGATCAACGCCCGGCTGGGCTGCGAATTCGAACCCGGGCAGCAGCACTATTGGCGATTCTCCCACCACGGCACGGAGAAATCCGAGTATCAATGGGTCAAGCGGCAGCAAAACTCCTTTTTCGACCTCCGCTGGCAGGAATTCCTGAGCGCGGAACAGCAGCGGCGCATCACCGGAAACCGGGCGCTGCGCCGCTATCTGGAGACCCAGGGCCTGGCTTTCGGAGACCAGGGCCTGGTACGCCGGTAAGCGATGCCGGGGCTGCGGCGCCAACCGCGAATCGCGCCGGACGCTACCCGGATGGTCCGCCGATCAGGGTCTCGGCCGGTGCCGGCAATGGGCGTCCACTGCGGGCGTAGCCGCGGCGAAAGGCCGCCGCGGCGCCGCGAATGTGGATCCAGTCGGCCGGATAGCGCATCAGGTGGCGCAGATTGCGGGCGACCAGCCCGGCGCGCAGCGGCGCGCTGCGAAACTCCAGGTCGGCCACGTCGATGAGACCCAGGGAGCCGGCGTCGCCCACCACCAGGTTGCCGAAGTGCAGCGACCGGAAATAGATCCCGCGGCCGTGCAGCTCGCCCAGAAAGCCGCCGAAGCGGTCGATCCAGGGCTCGCGATCGGCCGCGTCGGCCAGCAGCTCGCGCAAGGTGCGGCCGGCCAGCGGCCGGTACAGCACCGCGGTGCGGCGGAGGTGGGGAATGCGCAGCAGGCGCTCCGGGACCACGGTGGGAATGCCCAGCCGGCCGAGGCGTTCGGCGTTGCGCTGGAAGCGCCGGGAGTAGGGCCGCATCAGGGCGCTGCTCAACAGCCGCTTGCGGCGAAACAGTTTCAGGTAACGGCCGTCGCGCAGGGCCAGCAACTTGGCGCCGTGGCGATCGGCCTCCAGCACCCGGCCGCCCTCGGTCAAACGCGCATAGCCGGGCTCGTCCAGCCAGTCGAACCCTACCGCCTTCACCATCCCGGAACACCACCGCCCCGCGCCGCGCCAAGCGGCATTCTAGCCGCTCCGCCGGCCCGGCCGGCGCGACCCCGCACCCCGGCGGGAGCGTCATTTGCTAGAGTCGCGCCCCACCATGTCCGGGCGCCGGCGGCACCGGATCCCGCGGCCGATCGAGGAATGCCGGTGTGACCCGTATCCTGCTGGTCAAGCTCAGCTCCATGGGCGACCTGATCCAGCTGCTGCCCGCGCTCAGCGACGCCGCCGCGGCGCGCCCGGAGCTGCGCTTCGACTGGGTCGCCGATGCCGCCTTCGCCGAGATCCCCCGCTGGCATCCGGCGGTGGACCGGGTAATCGTCAGCGCCCACCGGCGCTGGCGCCGCAACCCGGGAGAATTTCTGCGCCGCGGCGCCCGCGCCTGGCTCGGCGAGCTGCGCGCGCGCCGCTACGATCTGGTGATCGACGCCCAGGGCGCCTGGAAGAGCGCGCTGGTGACCGCGCTGGCGCGCGGGCCCGGCGCCGGCCTCGACCGGCGCTCGATCCGCGAGCCGGGCGCGCACTGGCTGTACCGGTATCGCCACCCCGTACCCCGCCGGCAGTTGGCGATCGAGCGCTGGCGCGCGCTGCTGGCGGCGGCGATCGGCTACCCCCGGCCGGCGGGAGCCCCGGATTTCGGACTCGCCGGCCGCACCTGGCCGGCACCCCCGGTCAAGGCGGAGGCGCCGGTGCTGACCTTCATCGCCAACGCCACCTGGCCCACCAAGCACTGGCCGGCCGGGCACTGGCGGGAGTTGATCGCCCGCGCCGGCGAGGCGGGCTATCGGGTGGTGCTGCCCTGGGGCTGCGAACCCGAGCGCCGGCGCGCAAAGGACCTGGCCGCGGGCCGGGAACACGTGCTGGTACCGCCGCGGATGTCGCTCGCCGAGGTGGCCGGGGTGCTGTGCTCGAGCGCCGCCGTGCTCAGCGTCGATACCGGCCTGGCGCACCTCGCCGCCGCGCTGGGCCGGCCCACGCTGACCCTGTACGGCCCCACGGATCCGCGCCTGATCGCCGCCACCGGACCCGGGGCCGATCCGTTGCAGGCGGCCGGCCGGCCCTGCGTGCCCTGCGGGCGCCGGCGCTGTCATACTCCCGACTACCGCGGCCCCGAGGCGCGCTGCCTGCACGAGCTGACCCCGGCACTGGCATGGGCACGGCTCCTGCGGGTACTCTCCGCGTCCCGCACCTGACCGCCACCTGCGAGGAGTTTTCCGTTGTCGGTCGAGTTTCCGTCTTTCGAGCAGGCCCGGGTATTGGTGGTGGGCGACATCATGCTCGACCGCTACTGGTACGGGCCCGCCACCCGGATCTCGCCGGAGGCGCCGGTGCCCGTGGTGCGGATCACCGGCGGCGACGACCGCCCGGGCGGGGCCGCCAACGTGGCGCTCAACATCGCCGCGCTGGGCGCCAGCGCCACCGTGGTCGGGGTGGTGGGCGATGACGAGGCGGGCCGGATCCTGCTCGCCCAACTGACCGCGGCCGGGGTCCGGCCCCAGCTCATCCCCTGCCCGGACAAGCCCACCACCACCAAGCTGCGCGTTCTCGCCCGCAACCAGCAACTGCTGCGCCTGGACTTCGAGGAGCCGCTCGCCGCCGCGGACGCCGCCGGCCTCGTGGAGCGGGTCGAGGCGCTGCTGGCCGACTGCGCGGTGCTGGTGCTGTCGGACTACGCCAAGGGCGGACTCCAGGACCCGGCCGCGCTGATCGCACAGGCCGCCGCCCGGGGCCTGCCGGTGCTGGTGGACCCCAAGGGCAGCGACTTCGACCGCTATCGCGGCGCCACCCTGCTCACCCCGAACCTCGCCGAACTGGAGGCGGTGGCCGGCCCCTGCCCCGACCCGGCCATGCTCCGCGCGCGCGGCCTGGGGCTGATCGAGGCGCTGGAGCTGGGCGCCCTGCTGGTCACCCGCGGTGAACAAGGCATGACCCTGCTGCGCGCCGGACACCCCGAGCTGCATCTGCCGGCACAAGCGCGCGAGGTCTACGACGTCACCGGCGCCGGCGACACCGTGATCGCCACCCTGGCCAGCGCCCTGGCGGCGGGCGCCGCGCTTCCCGACGCCGTGACCCTGGCCAACCTCGCCGCCGGCATCGTGGTCGGCAAGCTGGGCACGGCCACGGTCAGCGCCCCGGAATTGCGCCAGGCCCTGCACGCCGGCCGCACCGTGCGGCGCGGCCTGGTCGATGTCGGGCAGTTGCAGGTCGAGCTCGCCGCCGCCCGCGCCCGCGGCGAGCGCATCGTGTTCACCAACGGCTGCTTCGACCTGCTCCATGCCGGCCACGTCCATTACCTGCGCGAGGCCCGGGCCCTCGGCGACCGGCTGATCGTGGCGGTCAACGACGACGCCTCGGTGCGCCGCCTCAAGGGCGCGGGCCGGCCGCTCAATCCGCTGGCGCGGCGGATGGCGGTGCTCGCCGGGCTGGAGGCCGTGGACTGGGTGGTGGGCTTCGCCGAGGACACCCCTGAAGACCTGCTGCACCGGCTGCGCCCCGACATCCTGGTCAAGGGCGGCGACTACCGCACCGACCAGGTGGTCGGCTGGCAGATCGTCGCCGGCTACGGCGGCGAGGTCCGCACCCTGGGCCTGGTCGAGGACTGCTCGACCACCACCCTGGTCGAGCGGATCCGCACCCGGCCCGCAGATTCCGAATCCTGAGCGACCCCGGCGCTTGGCCTCCCCCGCCGCAACCCGCGTTTCCGCCCCCGGCCGCCTGCGCAGCGCGATCCGCACGCGCTACGCCTGGGTCGCGCTGCTGCTGTTGTTCGCCATCTGCTTCCTGCCCGGCAACAGCACCGGGGCCACCAACCTCTACCGGCTGTTCGTGGTGGTGCCCATGCTGCTGTGCTTCCGGCCGGCCGACCTCGCCGCGCTCTGGCGGGAAGCGCCGGCGCGCTGGTTCCTGCTGCTGTGCGGCTGGCTGACCCTGACCCTGCTGTGGGACGGGTGGAGCTACAAGGACTTCAAGCTGCTCTTGCGCGAACTGAACGTGCTGGCGCTGTTCTATCTCGCCTTTCTGATCGGCGATCTGCACCGGCCGCGCCTGGGTCTGCTGCTCGACGCCCTGGTGGCCCTGGGCGTGATCGGGGCAGTGTTGATCGTCAGCGACTGGCCGGAGCTCAGGGAACAGGGCTGGAACTACCACGCGCACAGCGCGCGCGGCGTGTTCAAGCACCATGTGCTGGTGGGTTGGGCCCTCTCGATGGTGGCCCTGGTGGCCCTGTACCGCTGCCTCACGGTGCCACAACCGCGCGCCGCCGCGCTCCACGGGCTCGCCGCCCTGGGGCTCGCGCCGGTGGTGTTCTGGGTCCAGGCGCGCGGCGCCTACCTGGTGCTGGCCGGCGGCGCCGCACTTCTGCTGCTGCTGTGGCGCGGCCGCCGCGCGGCGATCCTCGCCGCGGCCGGCGTCGCCGTCGCACTGGCCCTCGCGCTCCTGTTCCACGAGCGGCTGGCGGACGTGGCCGATCACCTGTTGATGCGAGGCACCTCCGGCCGCCTGGCCATCTGGCAGCATGGCTGGCAGCGGATTCTCGACAGCGGCTGGCGGCTGTGGGTCGGCCACGGGCTGTCCGCCGAGGCGGCGAGCCGGGTCGCGGGCGAGCCCGCCGCCCACTACCACAACCTGCTGCTCAACCAGTGGTTCTATAGCGGCCTGATCGGCGTCGCGCTCTACCTGGGCTGGGTGGTGAGCCTGCTGCGCCGCGCCCGGGGCGAGCCCGGACTGTGGCTGTGGGGCGTGCTGGTGGGTGCCATGCAACTGGGCTTTCTCACCGACGGCGACCGGCTGTTCGTCAACCCCTCGGCGATCCTGCTCGCCTTTCTGCTGCCGGCCTTCCTGCTCGGCTTCGGGGTGCCGGTGCCGCATTCGTCTCCCGTACCGCGCCCGCCACCGGCATCCCGGAAAGACTCAGCCTCAGGCGCCGCGCCGTAGCGGTGAAAGGCGCGCGCAGCATCCGCAAGGTCGACACGGGGCTCGATGACTGCGCGCCGCCGATGACAGTGGACTCGCAGACCTGGGAAGTGCACGCCGGCCGCCGAGCCGCTCATGTTCCTGCCGGGGCGCTGGGTCGAACGGCAACGCATTCGCGCAGACTGTACTGAAGTGTTCCGGAATTCCACTGAACCTGGCTCGCATCGAGGCGGATGCTCGGCCCATGGCGAAGCATGCAGGTGATTGTTCCGAACAGGATTTTGGTAGCATGGGCACCGATGCGGTACACGCCGGTCCGGTGCTGCTGGTGCGGGTTACGCGGAAGAGGTGTTCCGTGTTTGAACAGGGGATATTTCCGGATACTCTATGTTGGACCGCAGCCACGCGGTCAGAACATACGGAGATGCCTATATGACGGCCGCCGCTTTCGGCCACCAATCAATCTCCAAGCCGAATGGAAGCAGCCCAGACAGTTGGCATCCGTACAGGTGTGGCCACTGTGGTCGCGACGTCTCTGGAGCCGTAATTGCGTATATCGGGCGTCGTGAAGGCGGTCACTTGATCTGCTGGCTGCAGTGCCCAGTTTGTCATGACGCATCCGTTAGATCGGACTCAGGTGCTCACTATCCCGGTTCTGCTTATGGTCCAGTGCTCGAGGGCCTACCCGCCGAAGTCGGCGATGCTTATGAAGAAGCACGACGCTGTCTCTCCGTCAACGCCAATACCTCCTCGGAAGTAATGTGCCGTAAGATTCTGATGCACGTTGCTGTGGACAAAGGAGCGGAGGAAGGAAAGACGTTCGCCTTCTACATTGATTACTTGCAGCAGCAGGGATACGTCACCCCGCCGATGCGAGGTTGGGTCACACTAATCAAAGACCACGGGAATGAATCGAATCACAAGCTCGCGTCGCCAGATCGACCTCGTGCGGAAGGCACGCTCCAGTTCACAGCACAACTGCTTCGCTCTGTGTACGAGATGGAGCATCTAGCGCAGAGATTCACCAAGCTCGCTGGCCCAGCACCGAGCGCACCGTGATTAGGCTGCGGTCCAACCGGCCGCTCCACACCGACGCTTCGCGCGCAAGCGCGCTCAGCGCGGGTGAGCACCGGCGTTGGGCCCCGAAGGCATGACGCGCCTCACATTCCATTTCTCAACGCCCCGGGATCTACTGGCCAAGCTCGGTCGTGATTTCGTGCGGCTGAACGAAGCTGTTGAGTCGGGCGACAAGGAACGCATAGCCGATTGCATCTTTGATTTCGCCAATACCGGTTACAGCATCAAAGAGTGGCTGAAGGCTGACGCTCCCGACAACGATGCAAAGAATGACGTAGAGCAACACGTCAACGACAATCCGGCCCTAAGCGCATGCCGCGACGTCTGTAACTCCAATAAACACTACACGATCACCCACTACATTCCCTTGGCTCAAGATGTCTATGCCTCCGCTACCGGCACGGGCACCATCGCAGCCCCACTTTCGATCTCCGGAGTCGGAATCGAAACTGATCCAGCACCCGCTTTTCGCGTCAAAGTCTTGCTGTCGACTGGAGCCAAGTACGAGGTCATGCAGTTTGCGGAGTCCGTGCTTGAGGCGTGGCAGGCGTTCTTTTCGGATCCGAAGACGTAACTCGGAGATGAAGGGGCCAGGTCTCGTTTCATGCACGAATGCAACGACGGGCTGATGCATGAAAGACGGTAGTAGGCGCCCCCTGTGACTCCGCGCTCGGCGCGGACGCGGCGGCGCATCCCTGACGCACCTCAGACGCCCTCGATCACCCGCGCCCAGTCCTCGAGCATGTCCTCCTGCCCCTCCACGATCAGAACGGCGACCTGCCGGAAGCCCGCGCGGGCGAGCGCCCGCAGCCGCTCGCGCAGCTCGGGCGCCGTGGCGGTGAAGGTCATCTCGCGGATGAGATCGCCCGTGATCACGTCCGCCTCCTCCGGGCGCAGGAACAGGGTGTGGCCGCGATGGAGGTCGAGATAGGGCGCTGCTGCGCCGCAGCCGGCATGGATGCTGCGATACCGGTCGAGCGCCTGCGCCAGTGCCGGAGAGGCCCCCATGTTGAGCCGCCCGCGCTCCGAAGCCTCCACCATTTCATGCAGGGGTACGGCCGCGAACGGCCCGGCCTGCGCCTTGGCGCGCGGGCTGTCGGCAGGCTCGTTCTCGGCCAGCACGCAACCGGCGGTGAAGGCGGTGGCATGGAGGTCGCCGCTCTCGCGCCCCGCAGCGCGCCAGGCCTGCTGCATCTCCGCGATCGCGGTCTCGGCGGCCGGAACCTGGGCCGCGATGCCGATCCAGCCGGCGCCGAGTTCCGCGGTCAGCGCGCGCGACTTCGGTCCCATGGCCGAGAAATGGAGCGGGATCGGGTGGTCGAGATCGATCAGGCCCGCCTCGGGATTGAGGAAGCGGATCCGGCGCGGGGCGCCCTCGATCACACACTCCACCGTCTCGCCCGCGAGCAGGCCGCTCACCGCGCGGACATAGGCCGCGATCTCGCGAGCGGCAGTGCGTTGAGGCCCATGCTGCGCCGCGCGGTGAAGCCGGTGCCGACGCCGAAATCGATCCGCCCCGGCGCCAGGCGGTTGAGCGAGGCGAGCGCGTTGGCGGCGACCGGCGCGATCCGGTTCGAGGGAATCAGCACACCGGTGCCGAGGCGGATCCTTGAGGTCACCATCGCTGCCGCCGCCATGGCGACGAAGGGATCGGCCGAGATCAGCTGCGTGTCGTAGAACCAGGCATGACTGAAGCCGAGCTCCTCCGCGCGCCGGACCACTCGCCACGCCTGCGCCGACGGAGCGAGATGAATGCCGTATTCCATCGCTCTCCTCCCCTTGCCAGTGTCCTGTACGGATGTCTTGCGCATCCTTGCCCGATCAAACCATGGCACGGGCCACGGCGGCAAGATATGAGGTCTTGTGTCCTGCACGAGAGCGGCGACGGGTTGACGCACGATGCAAGGCCTGACCCTTTGTGCTCGCTTTGTGCTCAAACGTTGGGCACCGGAGAAGCGGTGCAGCGGATTTGACATCGAGTAGCCGTGTGGCTACGGTGGGCCACGATTGAAATCCGCAAGACCGACGTATTTGCAGAGTGGCTTGATGGATTGCGCGACATCCGGGCGAGAGCGCGGGTCCAGGCCAGGATTGAGCGCCTCGCCCGCAATCTCTCGGAGTAGCCGCTATGGCCAAGACCGCTACCACTCGCTACGACGTTGCCGAACACCTCAGAACTCCCGAGGAGATGGCTGCTTACCTTGAGGCTTGCCTCGAAGAGGCTGATGGAGATGCCGCCTTCATTGCCAAGGCACTTGGCGATATCGCCCGTGCCAAAGGCATGGCGCAGGTTGCCCGCGATGCCGGCCTGTCCCGCGAAAGCCTGTACAAGGCGCTCTCCGGGGAGCGCAGCCCGAGCTTCGATACCATCCTCAAAGTCATCGGGGCTCTGGGGCTCAAGCTCCATGCCGAAGCTAACCGCAACTGACGAACAGATGAGGGGTCCGGTCTTGTTTCATGCACGGGTGCGATGACGGGTGGATGCGTGAAACAAAACTTGACCTTGGTGACGCCGCTTGCGCGTGCCGCCATCTCGTGTGGCACCTGCTTCGATGCCGAACATCTGGCGCGGGCCGGTATCGCCATGGCGCAACCGTTCAGCATTGGCGCCAACTACCAGCCTGGCGGCGTCGCTGTCGTTGGCATCAACCCAGGTGCCGCAAAGGATGGGGGCTGCGAGGAAGCGCGGAAGCGGACTCTCGAACGCTTCGCGGCGGATGATGACACAGCATTGACAGACTACTGGGCTGCGCTCGCAACGGACGCGGAGCGATTCTGGAACCCCAGGTACTTGGCCCGCCTACGTCGCCTTGGGCTCGCGGTTGACCGTATCGCGGTGGGAAACATTGCGCTATGTGCCACCGCAAACAACAAGTATCCGACCTGGATGCTGCGGAATTGTTGGTCTCGGCATTCCATGCCGATGATCGAGGTCCTCAGGCCCGGGACAGTTGTCCTTATGGGTGGCGCAAGCGTCATGCGCTATTTCGCGTTGGACCTCACGGCGACGAATCGCGGGTATCAGATTATCCGCATGGCGCACTTCGCGCACCGTAAAGGGCACGCCTACGAGAACGCGGAATGCGAGCGCGTTCGGGTACTTCTAAGGCAGGCATCGTGAGCATGCGGGTCAATCGCAATGTTGACGCTGAAAAAACTCCCTCTGCTGCCCCGCCTTACCCCGGCATAATTCACCGCACGCGATTCGCTTCTCGGGGGAACGAGTGCCGCGATGCAAGCCGCGTCACCGGGGTTGAAGTACCTGCCCGCGGACTTCGACCGACGGGTTCAGCCGGGCGCCTTCGGTAACCCCACCCCCTGCGCCGGGATGGTCGTCGCCCCGGTCATTCCCACCGCCCCCAACCCAGGTGCAATCCGACAGTTCCCGTCCGCGCCGGCGCGCCGCTTTCTCAACCATCTCCAACGGGGGGCGAATCCCGCCGCAGGCAGGAGCGCGCCGCCGCGGCATTGGCGCACAGGTGATCCGGGTCGATGGTGCCGACCACCAGACTGCCGACGCCGGGATGGGCGAGCAGCCGGGCGAAGGCCGCGCGCACCGGATCGCCGCCGCCCGCGGCCGCGTGGCCGCTGGCCAGCGCCTTCTTGATGAGCACGCCGGTACCGAGTTCCAGACAGCGGTCGATGACCGGCACTTCCGCTTCGTAGCCCAGATGCCAGGTGACCATGAGCACATCGCAGCATCCGGCGGCGCGCAGGCCGCCGGCGAGGGTCTTGGTGGACATGCCGAAGGCGCGCAGCTTGCCGGCGCGCTTGAGTTCGGCCAGGATCTCCAGCGCACCGGAGCGCTCGATGATGTCCAGGTCGGCGCCGTCGGAGTGCACCAGCACCAGGTCCAGCCAGTCGGTGCGCAGGCGGCGCAGGCTGCGCTCGACGCTGGCGCGCACCGCGGCCGGGGAAAAGTCGTGGCGGGAGACCCCGTCCCGGAATTCCTCGCCGACCTTGGTGCCCAGCACCCAGCGTTCGCGCGGCCCGGGCAGCAGGCGGCCCAGGCGCTCCTCGCTGCTGCCGTAGGCCGGCGCGGTGTCGATCAGGTTGATGCCCAGGTCCGCGGCCAGGGCGAGCAGGTCGCGCACTGCGGCGTCGCCGGGCAGCGCAAAGCCGCGCGGATACTTGACGCCCTGGTTGCGCCCGAACTTGACGGTGCCCAGGCCCAGCACCCCGACCTCGATACCGGTGCGGCCCAGGCGGCGGCGCGGCAGGGGTCCGGTCGACTCAGCCACCGAAGGCCTCCTGCCAGGGGGTCGGCGCCAGCGGCGGGCGCGGCAGCGGCAGTACCGGTACGCCGCCGCCGCGGGGCGCGATGCCGCGCTCGGCCAGGCGCGCCGCCACCTGCCGCGCCAGATCGGGGCACAGGCTGAGCTTGGTGGGCCAGGCGACCAGGGCGTTGCCCGGGCAGTCCGCCCAGTCCGCAAAGGCCTGATCCGGGCGCACCAGGCCGCGCTGGCGGGGCTCGGCGCGGTCGATCTTCAAGGTGGCCCAGCGCGCGTCCTCGCCCAGTTGCACCCAGGGCAGCAGCTCGGCGAGTTCGGCGCGCGCCCGGGCGATCAGCGCCCCGGGTTCCAGGTCCACGCCCTGTTCGGCGAGGTTCCCGCCCAGGTACCAGACCTGTTCGCCGGCCCCGGCAGGGTGGCTGGAGACGGTCAGCCGCGGCCTGGTCTCGCGGCCCAGGCAGTGGCCGTGCAGCGGATGGGGGTAGCGGTGGCGGACCATGACCTGCTGCAGCGGCCGGCGCTGCATGGCGGGCGCGTTCGCGCCGAGTTCGGCGAGCAGGCCCTGGTTGCCGGCGCCGGCCGCGCACACGAAGGCCGCCGGCGCGAGGCGCAGGCGCGCATCCGTACCGGCCAGGTCGAGGGCGAGGTCGCCGCGCGCGCTGCGCCGCCAGCCGCGCTCGAGTCCGGCCAGGGAAAAGATCGCCTCCCGCCAGGGCGCGGCGAGCGCCTCGACCAGGCTGGGCACGTCCAGCACCAGATCGACGAGGCGGTAGAGCCCGCCCCGGAACCCGGGCTCGCGGAACAGCGGCGGGCGCTGCGCGGGCGCCACGGCTTCCACCCGGCCGCGTACCGCGCGGCTGGCAAGGAAGGCGGTCAGCCGGCTGCCGGCCGCGCTGCTCGACCAGAGGTAGAAATGCTCGCTGAGCACGCGCACCGCGCGCAGGTCGGGGGTTGCCTCGCCCGCCAGACAGCGCCGCCAGTGCGCGGGCATGCCGGCGATGGCCTCGGACGCGCCGGAGAGGGCACCGGAGAGGCTGTACTTGATGCCGCCGTGGATCATGCCCTGGCTGGCCAGCGTCTGGCCCCCGCCCAGCGCGCGCGCCTCCAGCAGCAGGGCGCTGTAGCCGCGCCGGCGCAGGTCGTCGAGCAGCCACAGGCCCGCGATGCCACCGCCGAGAATGACGATATCGCAGTGCAGGGGGTCGGCCTGGGACATGGCGCGCCTGGTGATCCGTGGGCCCGCAGTATAGCCGCCGGCGCCCCCGGGCCGGGCCAGGCCGGCCAGCGCCGGCGGCCGCTTCCCGCTATGCTTGACGGCGGAGGAATCGTGCCCGCCCGCCTGCTCTATTCACTGCTGCTGTATCTGCTGCTGCCGGCGATCCTGCTGCGCCTGTGCTGGCGGGCACTGCGCGCGCCGGCCTACGCGCGCCGCTGGGGCGAGCGCTTCGGCCGCGTGACGCCGCCGGGCCGCCCGGTGATCTGGGTCCACGCGGTGTCGGTGGGCGAGACCCTGGCCGCGGTCCCGCTGATCCGCCGGCTGCGCGCCGAGTGCCCCGGCGCACGGCTGCTGGTCACCACCACCACCCCGACCGGCTCGGAGCGGGTGCGCGCCCAGTTCGGCGCCGGGGTAGCGCACTGTTACGCGCCCTACGATTTTCCCCACACGGTGCGCCGCTTCCTGGACTTGGTGCGGCCGGCGCTGCTGATCGTGATGGAAACCGAGCTCTGGCCCAACCTGCTGCACGGCTGCGCGCGGCGCGGGATTCCGGTGGTACTGGCCAATGCCCGGCTCTCGGCGCGCTCCGCGGCGGGCTACGCCCGGGTGCGCGCCCTGACCGCTCCCATGCTGGCGGCGCTGACCCGGGTCGCCGCCCAGACCGGCGCCGACGCCGAGCGCCTGCTGCATCTGGGTCTGGCGGCGGAGCGGTTGCAGGTCACCGGCAACATCAAGTTCGACCTGGAGCTGGACGAGGACCTGCGCCGGCGGGCGGCCGCGCTGCGCGCGGCCTGGGGGGGCGGGCAGCGGCCGATCTGGCTCGCCGCCAGCACCCATGCCGGCGAGGACGAGCCGGTGCTCGCCGCCCACCGCACACTGCTGGCCCGGCTGCCCGACGCCCTGCTGGTGCTGGTGCCCCGGCATCCCGAGCGCTTCGACGGCGTCCATGCCCTGTGCCGGCGGGAGGGCTTGCGCGTCCGGCGCCGCTCGGCGGGAGCGGACCCCGACGCCGGCACCCAGGTGCTGCTGGGCGACACCATGGGCGAGCTGCTGGCCTTCTGCGGCGCGGCGGATCTGGTGTTCGTGGGCGGCAGCCTGGTGCGGGCGGGCGGACACAACCTGATCGAGCCCGCGGCCTGGGGCCGGCCGGTGCTGGCCGGGCCGCATCTGTTCAATTTCGCCGAAGCCGCGGCGCTGCTGGAGACGGGCGGGGGGTTGCGGGTCTGCGCCGACGGCGCGGCGCTCGCCGCAGCGGTCGAGGAACTGCTGGCTCAGCCGGCACGCCGCGCCGCGATGGGCGCGGCGGCGGGCGCGGTGGCGGAAGCCAACCGCGGCGCCCTGGAGCGGCTGTGGGCGGTCATCGCGCCGCTCTGCCCACGCTGAGATTGGGGTCGAGCCAGCGGTTGAGCTGTTCGATATCCCCCGGGTTCAACTGGGCCGCCACCTCGCGCAGCCGCAGCATGCTGTTGATGTAATCGAACCGGGCGTTGGCGTAGTCGCGCTGCGCCTGGTAGAGGGTGCGCTGGGAGATCAGCACATCGACGATGTTGCGGGTGCCCACCTCGTAGCCCGCCTCGGTCGCATCCAGGGCGCTCTGCGCCGAGGTCACCGCCTGGCGCCGCGCCTGGATGCGCGCCGCGTCGGTCAACACCTGGAGGTGGCGGGAGCGCGCGTCCTGGGTGGTGTTGCGCTGGGCCAGCACATAGTTCTCGCGCGCGCTCTGCCACTGCTGGTAGGCCTCGCGGCGCTGGGCGCTGACCAGTCCGCCGGAAAAGATGGGCACCTGCAGGTTGACGCTGAACACGGTGGCCTCCAGATCGTTGACGAACGGCTGGCGCAGCGGCGGATCCAGGCCGCCGGCGGGGTTGGGGATGCCGCCATCGCGGTTGAGCACGCCCTGGTTCTGGTTCTTCTGGTAGTCGATGCCGGCGGTCACCGTGGGCAGGTGCCCGGCGTTGGCGATCTCGGCCGCTCGTTCCGCGCTCTGCATGTCGAGCCGGGACACCGCCAGGGCGAAGTTGTTCTCCTGGGCGAACCGGACCCAGGCTTCGGAATCGATCGGCTCCGGCTTGGTGACCGGAAAGCTGTCTGCCAGCCCGATCAACCGGTCGTGCGTCCGCCCGGTCAGCACCTCGAGGGCCTCGAAGGCGATGTTCAGGGCGCTCTCGGCTTCCAGGGTGTTGACGCTGGCGGTATCGAAGGCGGCCTGCGCCTCGTGCACGTCGGTGATGGGCACCAGGCCGACGTCGAAGCGCTCCTTGGTCTGCTCCAGTTGCCGCGCGATGGCGCGCTCCTCGGCCTGGGCGGAGACCAGGTTCTCGCCGGCGCGCAGCACCCCGAAGTAGGCGTCGGTCACCTCCAGCAGGACCGCCTGCTGATCGACGGAAAACTGGCTGGCGGCGCGCGCATCGAGCACCTTGCCGCGCTGGAAATTGAACCAGGCGGCGAGATCGAACACGGGCTGCCGGAGCGACAGCCAGTAGGTCTCGGTCTCGTCGTCGAAGTCGCCCGGGGCCCGGGACACGAAATCGGCACCCAGCACCCGCGAGACGTTCTGGTTGCCGTCGCCGTCCTGGAAGTCGTAGCCGCCGGAGATTTGGGGCAGCAGGCCGGCGCGCGCCTGCGGCAGGGCCTCCTTGCCGGCCTTGTAGTTGGCCTCGGCGATCTTCACCTGCGGGGCGTTTTCCATCGCCAACTGGTAGATCTCGAGCAGGGTTTCCGCGCGCGCCATGCCGCTCGCCGCGAGGGCGACGAACGCGGCGCACAGGGCCGTGGCGAAAGGGTTCCGCATGATTCTGATCCTGATCCGGCAGTGAGCGGCCGGAGTCTAGCAGATATGAATTCGCCGCCAATGCCGCGCGGGGAGCCGCCCAGAACCGGCACCGGCCGGTTCGGGACCGCGGCGCGCCGTGCTAACCTTGCGCGCAATCCACCAGGGCCGATCGCGGCCGGGACACCATGACCGATCACCCCTCCCGCAGCGCGGGCGACCGCCCCGGCGCCGTCGAGATCCTGGCGCGCAGCACTGTGTACCAGGGCTTCTTCGCGCTGCACCGCATCCGCCTGCGCCACCGCCTGTTCGCCGGCGGCTGGAGCGCGCCCCTGACCCGGGAGCTGTTCGTGCGCGGCCCGGCGGTCGGGGTGCTGCTCTACGACCCGCGCCACCGGCTGGTGGGGCTGGTCGAGCAATTCCGCATCGGCGCCCTCGAGGAGCCGGCCGGCCCCTGGGTGATCGAGATGGTGGCGGGCATGGTGGAGGAGGGCGAGGACGCCCGGGCCGTGGCCCGCCGGGAGGTGGCCGAGGAGGCGGGAATCCACGACCTGGTCCTGGAACCCATCTGCCGCTACCTGACCAGCCCGGGGGGCAGCGACGAGACCCACACCCTGTTTTGCGGTCTCACCGACCTGCGCGACCGCGCGGGCCACTTCGGCCTCGCCCACGAACACGAGGACATTCGCCTCTTGGTGATGCCCGAGGCGGAAGCGCTCGCCGGCCTGGCCGCCGGGCGCTACAACAATGCCGCCACCATCGTCTGCCTGCAGTGGCTGGCCCTCCATGGCGCGCGGCTGCGCGAGGGTCGCGGCCAATGCGCGGACCAGTCCACAGACCGAGCACCCGGGAATTGAGGTCGTGAGAAAAACGCGTTACAAGGTCGATCTGAAACGCTTCCTGGCCGAGTGTGCAGCCAATTACCGGCGGCTCGCCAAGCTGTTCCCGGACATGGTGGTGGCGGATGAACGGCGGCTCGGACTGGACGGCCCGACCGCGCGGGAAATGGTGTTCGAGGTTCGCGAGCGCAGTGCCCATACCACCCTGCTCGGCATCCGCCAGCAGACCCTGGACGCCAACCGCTGGCTGCGGACCCCGGTCCTGATGGTGCGGGTCTACCACGACGCCCGCCTCGCGGAGGTCACCGCCTGCGAGGGGGAGCGCAACATCTGGCCACGCCAGAGCTATCCGAACCGGAGCATGCTGCAGCGCGATGAAAAGGCCCAATGGAACCACTTTCTGGGCGAATGGCTGGGTATCTGCCTCGCCAGGGGGTTCATCGCGGCCGACGCCTGCCCGCTGCCCTGAGCGGGCCGCCCACCGACTCGTCCGGGCCACCCCGCCGTCCGGCCAGCGCGCCGCCCGCTGCGGCCCCGGCGGTGCCTGATGTCCACGGTGATCCGGCGGCTGGTCCAGATCAGCGACCCCCACATCGGCCCGGCGCGGGATTACCGCCTGGCCGGCGTCGAGACCCTCGACACCCTGCGCGAGGTGCTGGCCGAAGTCGCCACCGCCCCCCAGCCCCCGGAGCTGATCTGCGCCACCGGCGACATCGCCGCCGACGGTTCCGCCGCGGCCTACCGGCTGTTCACCCAGCAGATCCAGTTCCTGGAACTGCCCTACCAGTGGCTGCCCGGCAATCACGACGACAAGCGGGTGATCCGGGAAGGCGTGAGCGCCACCCCCTATTGGCCGCTGCTGGAGCTGGGCGCGTGGCGGGTGCTCTCACTCGACACCGCGGTGCCCGATGAGGTCGGCGGCCGGCTGGCCGACGAGGAGCTGTCGTTCCTGGACCGGCAACTGGCCCGGGAGCCCGAGGCCCCGACGCTGATCTTCATGCACCACCCGCCGGTGGCCGTGGGCTGCGCCTGGCTCGACACCCAGCGGGTGGCCAACGCCGCCGACCTGGAAGCCATCCTGCGCCGCCACCGCAATGTCCGGGCGCTGTTCGCCGGGCATGTCCACCAGGAATTCCACACCGAATGGGCCGGGACCCAGGTCTATACCGCGCCGGCCACCTGCTTCCAGTTTCGCCCCAACAGCGCGGACTTCGCGCTCGGCGATCAGCCGCCCGGCTACCGCTGGATCCAGCTGTACCCCGAGGGCGGGCTGACCACCGGCTGCCGCTATCTGGAGCGCCCGGCGCTGCATCTGGACCGCCGCGTGCCGAGCTACTGACCCGGCCCGGCGCCGGCGGCCCGACCCACCGGCACCCGGCCCTGCCCGGCCGGGGCGAAACCCCTATAATCCCGCCCGCAACCCCAGCCGGGCGCCCATGGCCACACTGCTCTACATCCACGGCTTCAACAGTTCGCCGCAGTCCCACAAGGCCCGGCAGACCGGCGACTGGCTGGCCGCAGAGCACCCGGAAATCGCCTTCCGCTGCCCGTTCCTGAGCCCCTACCCGGACGCGGCCATGCGCCAGCTCGAAGCCGAACTCGGCGCCCTGCCCGACCCGGTGTACCTGATCGGCAGCTCGATGGGCGGCTTCTACGCCACCTGGCTCGCGGCGCGGCGCGGCGCCCGCGCGGTGCTGGTCAATCCGGCGGTGCGGCCTTGGCTGGGGCGGGATTATCTGCTCGGACCCCAGACCAACCACCACACCGGCGAGATCGCGATCATCGAACCGCGCCATCTCGAGGCGCTGCGCGCCTGGGAGGTCGATCCACTGCCCCGCCCGCAGGACCTGCTGGTGCTGCTGCAGACCGGCGACGAGGTGCTCGATTACCGCCAGGCGGAGGACAAGTACCGCGCCTGCCGGCTGGTGGTCGAGCCCGGCGGCGACCACAGCTTCCAGCATTTCGAGCGCCACCTGCCGGCGATCCACGCGTTCTTCACCGCCCCCGCCCGATGAGCCGCTACGACGCCGCCGACATCGAGGTGCTCACCGGCCTGGATCCGGTACGCCGCCGCCCCGGCATGTACACCGACACCAGCCGGCCCAATCACCTGGTCCAGGAAGTGGTCGACAACAGCGTCGACGAGGCGCTGGCCGGTCACGCCACCCGCATCGAGGTGACCCTGCACGGCGACGGCTCGATCGAGGTGACCGACGACGGCCGCGGCATGCCGGTGGACATCCACCCCGAGCAGGGCCGCCCCGGGGTCGAGGTGATCCTTTCCACCCTGCACGCCGGCGGCAAGTTCTCCGGCAAGCATTACCGGTTCTCCGGCGGTCTGCACGGCGTCGGCGTATCCGTGGTCAACGCCCTGTCCGAACGCCTCGAAGTGCGCGTCAAGCGCGACGGCCAGGTGCACCAGATGACCTTCGCCGGCGGCGAAAAGACCAGCGATCTGCGGGTGGTGGAAAGCTGCGCCAAGCGCGATACCGGCACCGGCCTGCGCTTCTGGCCGGACCCCAGGTACTTCGATTCGCCGCGCCTGGCGCTGCCCCGGCTCAAACACCTGCTGCGCGCCAAGGCGGTGCTGTGCGCCGGGCTGACCCTGGTGTTTCACGACACCACCAGCGGCGAGACCGAGACCTGGCACTACCGCGATGGCCTCGGCGACTACCTGCTGGCGGCGACCGAGCGGTCCACACCCCTGCCGGCGCAGCCCTTCACCGGGCACTTCGCCGCCGCCGAGGCCGGGGTGGACTGGGCGGTGCAATGGCTGCCCGAGGGCGGTGACCTGCTGCAGGAAAGCTATGTCAACCTGATCCCCACCGCCCAGGGCGGCACCCATGTCAACGGCTTCCGCACCGGCCTGCTGGAGGCGCTGCGCGAGTTCTGCGAGTTTCGCAACCTGCTGCCGCGGGGCCTGCGGCTGACCCCGGAGGACATCTGGGAGCGGGTCTGCTACGTGCTCTCCGCCAAGCTCGCCGAACCGCAGTTCTCCGGCCAGACCAAGGAGCGGCTCTCCTCCCGGGAGGCGGCGTCCTTCGTCGGCGGCGTGGTCAAGGACAGCTTCAGCCTGTGGCTCAACCAGCACACCGCCGAGGCCGAACGCCTCGCCGAACTCTGCATCGCCAGCGCCCAGGCGCGCATGAAGTCGGCGCGCCAGGTGGCGCGCAAGAAGGTCACCGCGGGGCCGGCGCTGCCCGGCAAGCTGGCCGACTGCACCGCCGGCGACCCGGCGCGGACCGAGATCTTCCTGGTCGAGGGGGATTCCGCCGGCGGCTCCGCCAAACAGGCCCGCAGCCGGGAGTTCCAGGCGGTGATGCCGCTGCGCGGCAAGATCCTCAACACCTGGGAGGTGGACGGCGCCCAGGTGCTGGCCTCCCAGGAGGTCCACGACATCGCCGTGGCCCTGGGCATCGAGCCGGGCAGCGGCGATCTCTCGGGATTGCGCTACCACAAGATCTGCATCCTCGCCGACGCCGACTCCGACGGCGCGCACATCGCCACCCTGCTGTGCGCGCTGTTCGTGCGCCACTTCCGGCCCCTGGTGGCCGCCGGCCATGTATTCGTGGCCATGCCGCCGCTCTACCGGATCGACCTCGGCAAGGACACCTGGTACGCGCTCGACGACGACGAGCGCCGCGGCATCCTCGAGCACATCGAGGCCGAGAAGCGCCGCGGCAAGCCCCAGGTCACCCGCTTCAAGGGGCTGGGCGAGATGAACCCCCTGCAATTGCGCGAGACCACCATGGCGCCCGACACCCGCCGCCTGGTGCAGCTCACCCTGGCCGAGGGCGACGACACCAATGACCTGCTCGACATGCTGCTCGCCAAGAAACGCGCCGGCGACCGCAAGAGCTGGCTGGAGACCAAGGGCGATCTCGCCGAAGTCCTGATTTGAACCGCCGCGCCGGCGACCAGAGGCACCCATGTCCGACACCACCACCCCGGATCCCGGCTTCGAGACCCGCCCGCTGCGCGAGTTCGCCGAGAAGTCCTACCTCGACTACTCGATGTACGTCATCCTCGACCGCGCCCTGCCCAGCGTCTGCGACGGCCTCAAGCCGGTGCAGCGGCGCATCATCTACGCGATGAGCGAGCTCGGCCTGGGCGCCGACGCCAAGTTCAAGAAGTCCGCCCGCACCGTGGGTGACGTGATCGGCAAGTTCCACCCCCACGGCGACAGCGCCGCCTACGAGGCCATGGTGCTGATGGCCCAGCCCTTCGCCTACCGCTACCCGCTGATCGAGGGCCAGGGCAACTGGGGCTCGCCGGACGATCCCAAATCCTTCGCCGCCATGCGCTACACCGAGGCGCGGCTGGCGCCCTTCGCCGAGCTGCTGCTCGCCGAGCTCGGCCAGGGCACGGTGGACTGGCAGCCCAATTTCGACGGCACCCTGGAAGAACCCGTGGTCTTGCCCGCCCAGGTGCCCCATATCCTGCTCAACGGCGGCAGCGGCATCGCGGTGGGCATGGCCACCGACATCCCGCCCCACAACCTGCGCGAGGTGGCCGCCGCCTGCATCCGCCTGCTGGACCAGCCCGACGCCGGCGTCGCCCAGCTCTGCGAACACATCGCGGGCCCCGACTTCCCCACCGCCGCCGAGATCATTACGCCGCGGCAAGAGTTGCGCGCCCTCTACCAAAGCGGGCGCGGCTCGGTCCGGGCCCGCGCCGTCTGGCAGCTCGAGGACGGCGAGATCCTGGTCACCGCACTGCCCTACCAGAGCTCGCCGGCGCGCATCCTGGAGCAGATCGCCGCCCAGATGCAGGCCCGCAAGCTGCCCATGGTCGCCGACCTGCGCGACGAGTCCGACCACGAGAACCCCACCCGGCTGGTGATCGTGCCGCGCTCCAACCGGGTCGACGCCGACGCCCTGATGAGCCACCTGTTCGCCACCACCGACCTGGAGCGCAGCTACCGCGTCAACCTCAACCTGATCGGCCTCGACGGCCGCCCCGCGGTCAAGCCGCTGGACGTCATCCTGCGCGAGTGGCTCGACTTCCGCCGCACCACCGTGCGCCGCCGCCTGCAGCACCGCCTGGACAGGGTCGAGACGCGCCTGCACCTGCTGGCCGGCTTGCTGATCGCCTTCCTCAACATCGACGAGGTGATCGCCATCATCCGCAGCGAGGACCGCCCGCGCGCCGAGCTGATGCGCCGCTTCGCCCTCAGCGAGGCCCAGGCCGACGCCATCCTCGATCTGCGCCTGCGCCAGCTCGCCCGGCTCGAGGAGATCCGCATCCGCGCCGAACAGGACGAACTCGCCGCCGAACGCGACCAGTTGCAACAGCTGCTGGGCTCGGACAAGCGCCTCACCAAGCTGCTGCGCGAGGAACTGGAGGCCGCCGCGGAAACCTACGGCGATGCGCGCCGCGCACCCCTGGTGAGCCGCGCCGAGGCCGCCGCCTTCCGCGAGGAGGAGCTGGCCAGCAGCGAGCCGGTCACCGTGGTGCTGTCCCGAATGGGCTGGATCCGCGCCGCCCGCGGCCACGAGGTCGACGTCGAGAATCTCAGCTACAGATCCGGCGACGGCTTCCTCGCCGCCGCCCGCGGCCGCGCCAACCAGGCTGTGCTGCTGCTCGACAGCCAGGGCCGGGCCTATTCGCTGCCCGCCCACAGCCTGCCCTCGGCGCGCGGCCAGGGCGAGCCCGCCACCGGCCGCCTCAATGCGCCCTCGGGCGCGCTGTTCTGCGGCCTCGCCATGGGCGCCGACGACCAGCGCCTGCTGCTCGCCACCGACGCCGGCTACGGCTTCATCGCCCGGCTCGGCGACCTGCAGACCAAGAACCGCGCCGGCAAGCAGGTGCTCAGCGTGCCCGCCAACGCCCGGGTGCTGCCGCCCCGGCCGATCACGCTCACCGCCGGCGCGCTCATCGCCGCGGTCAGCAGCGAGGGCCGCCTGCTCGCCTTTCCGGTCACCGAACTGCCCGAACTCGCCCGCGGCAAGGGCAACCGCATCCTCAACATCCCCAGCGCCCGCGCCGCCCAGCGCGAGGAGCTGATGATCGCCGTCGCGGTCATCGACGCCGGCCAGGAGCTGGTGCTGCACGCCGGCAAGCGTCATCTCGCCCTGGACTACGGCGATCTCGAGCACTATCGCGGCGAGCGCGGCCGGCGCGGCAACAAGCTGCCCCGCGGCCTGCAGAAGGTGGATCGGGTGGAGGTGCGGGGAGAACCGGAAGGCTGCTCTGGAAAAGGTGGATAGGGCTCGCGGACAGCTTGCGCTCGGCCAGCCGTTTCTTCAGTTCGCCGATCAGACCATCGTTGCCGAGCAGGGCGGCACTGTGCTCGCGGCCCTCCAGCAGCTTGTCGATCAGTTCGTCATCAAGCGTGGACTTGTTGCGTCTTGCCATGGGATCCTCCTCGGATCGCTACCATGGCTCAACACACAGAATTTCATACACCCCCACTTGAACAGACCCTGCGATTCCTATTGCTCTACAATTTTCGCCTTGCTAACAAGCAGAAAGTCAATAAACGCGATAAAAATTACGTACCCAACAATGAACAAAAAGGACACCCCATAAGAATATTTTACCAATAGAAAAAATCCTAAATAAATTAAGTAAATGAATGTTGAATTGCTATTATCTCTTTGAAGAAGAGATTTACATCTCGTGCACTCAAAACATCTTCCTGACATTAAATAAGTAGTAAATTTTACTCTGGAAAGGCAGCTTGGACACTTCATCGGCCATTTTTCCCCTACTACTTAGCAGGACAGCTATTAGATTCTTCATCACATTCACAAATCAGAATCTCTACAAATTTTCCGCATGCTCCAGATACAGCCTGCCCTACAGAAAAACCAACAAGCTGGCTAGCTCTACCCGATTTAACTACGGCGTCACCTACCCCACCCCCTACATAATCACATAACACATCAATCCAGATTTTCTCCTTTCTGCATTTCTCTACGCACTCTCTGTCACTGTGATCATTCATTGACGCAGGAAATGCAGCGCAATCTCCGCCAGGACAGTAAGTGTCCGGGAACGGGCTTCCGCTGTCACATACCGACTGGCCTAGCTCGTTAGTCCAGCAACGTAATCCAAGTGGGTCATAAAAGTTGATTGGGTTTTGAAAAACATACCCGTACAAATTCACCCCACCCATTTCCTCAATCGGATCGCGCGACAACCATCGGGCCGTGACCGGATCATAGACCCGGTAGTGGGTCAGGTACAGGCCGCTGGGGGCGTGGTAGAACAACCCCGCATAGCGGTAGTCGGCGCGCGCCGAGCCACTCTCCTCGGTACGGGTCGGGTTGCCGTAGGGATCGTAGTCGTAGGACGCCAGCACCTGACCGCTGGCATTGACCAGATCGCGCACCGAGCCCAGATGGTCCTGGGCGTAGTAATAGGCGTTGGGGCCGAGTTCGCCTTCGTCATAGTAGCGGCGGATCACGGTGTCGCTGCCGCTGCGCGCCTGGCAGATGCGCTCGCCGCACCAGAGGTAGCGGGTCTCGGTGTAGTTGTTGTTGTTGTGCCACTCCAGGATCGCACTGCGCCGGCCCAGGCCGTCGTAGCGGAACTCGGTGGAGCGGGTGGAGCCGGGGTAACGGATACGCACCAGCCGCTGCGCGGCATCCCACTCGTAGCTGCGCTGGCCGTCGTCGAGCAGATTGCCGGCGGCGTCGTAGGTGAACGGCTGGCCGTCGCGCAGGTCGATCTGGTTGAGGCCGTTGTAGGTGCTGGTGGCAATGCCGGGCGGGGTCTGGATACTGAGCAGGTTGTCGCCGGCATCGAGCTCGTAGCCGTAGGGCCCAACCAGGCTCGACAGGGCCTGGGTGAGCCGGTCGGCCTGGTCGTAGGTGTAGCCCCAGGTCGCGGTGGCGCCGGTGGACTCGATCAGCCCCAGGATGCGGTGCTCCGGGCTGGTGGTGTAGGCATGCTGCGGGCCGCATTGCTCGGCTGCGGGCTGTGGTCGATGGCTTCCAGGCGCCGGTCCGCCAGGTTGTCGCCGTAGGTCCAGTCCACCGTCCACGGTTGGTTGGTGGCAGACGGCAGGGCGCGGCGCACCACTTGGCCGGTCTGGCCCAGATTGCTGGCGTCGTATTCGTAGCGCGTGGTGCTGCAATGCGAGAACTGACCCCATTCCCCGCGTAGCGCGTGGTGCTGCAATGCGAGAACTGACCCCATTCCCCGCGGACCCCATTCCCCGCGCTCCCCGCTCAGTTGACGACCAGCCGAATCGCCCGACTGAGAGTGTATGAAATTTACAAACCCATCGCGTGATGTGGATCACGTCAGAACAATCCGGGACCTTGATGTATCTACTAGCGCCTCTCTACCGCCAAAGTCGGGACTAATAGGAAGATTTACTATTTTCACACGGTAGTAGGGAAAGCTCACGTAACCGTATTCATTCCAATCAAAGAAACTAATAAACGCAATCTTTGTCTCTGCATCGATTTTATAAAACGTCTCCGGATTCCAAGATCGGTTGGCGCCGTCGAACGGATCACTAACCATCATAGGCAGTGTATCTGATTCTTCTAGCGGGATGACTTCAAGAAAGTAAATTGGCTGACGATTAATTTTATCGAACTCAAAATCGCGTTGCAGTGGACCAAGAACGATCGACAAAAATAACAATCTATCAATTTCTTCAAATCTATCAAGCAAATGGCATTCACGCAAAGAGGTCAGCTTGTCGACAAAGTGAGTATTCCACAAATGCCGTTTTGCTTCGCGATAGGAAAGCAGAATATCTGTGAAATCACGCACGAAATGCCCTCTCAAAAAGCAGGTCTTGTTGGCCCAGAACCTCGTTTCGGATAGCACGTGCAGTCTGGATCGCTCTTGTCTTGGTTCCATGCAATCCAATGCCAATGTGTACCGCTGGTAGAACCGTGAGCGCTACCCTCAGCCTCCCATATTTCTGGATCAGGGCAAGGGTTGCAATTTCCATTGCAATCACGACCGACCCTTACAGGTTGCAAGCCAGAGACAGGATCGCTCTTGCCGCGGGCCATCATCACTGAAACGCCGACTCCGATGGCGTCCACCACCGCCTGCCCGGTCGCTACCGCGGCCCTTGCGCAAGCAGGGATTCTGGCGCATGCCCCTGCGACACCCAAGAAGGGGATCAACCCAAGCGGATCCGAGAAGGCCAGAGGGTTATTCCCCACATACCCATACAGATTGACTCCCCCCGCCTCCTCAATCGGATCGCGCGACAACCATCGGGCCGTGACCGGATCATAGACCCGGTAGTGGGTCAGGTACAGGCCGCTGGGGGCGTGGTAGAACAACCCCGCATAGCGGTAGTCGGCGCGCGCCGAGCCACTCTCCTCGGTACGGGTCGGGTTGCCGTAGGGATCGTAGTCGTAGGACGCCAGCACCTGACCGCTGGCATTGACCAGATCGCGCACCGAGCCCAGATGGTCCTGGGCGTAGTAATAGGCGTTGGGGCCGAGTTCGCCTTCGTCATAGTAGCGGCGGATCACGGTGTCGCTGCCGCTGCGCGCCTGGCAGATGCGCTCGCCGCACCAGAGGTAGCGGGTCTCGGTGTAGTTGTTGTTGTTGTGCCACTCCAGGATCGCACTGCGCCGGCCCAGGCCGTCGTAGCGGAACTCGGTGGAGCGGGTGGAGCCGGGGTAACGGATACGCACCAGCCGCTGCGCGGCATCCCACTCGTAGCTGCGCTGGCCGTCGTCGAGCAGATTGCCGGCGGCGTCGTAGGTGAATGGCTGGCCATTGCGCAGGTCGATCTGGTTGAGGCTGTTGTAGGTGCTGGTGGCAATGCCGGGCGGGGTCTGGATACTGAGCAGGTTGTCGCCGTCATCCAGGTCGTAGGCATAGGCTCCGCCCGGGGTGACGAGCGCGTCGGTGAGCCGATCGGCCAGATCGTAGCCGTAGCCCCAGGTCGCGGTGGCGCCGGCGGCGGTGGACTCGGTCAGCCCCAGGATGCGATGCTCCGGGCTGGTGGTGTAGGCATAGTTGCGGGCCCCACTGTTCGGTCGCGGGCTGTGGTCGATGGCTTCCAGGCGCCGGTCCGCCAGGTTGTCGCCGTAGGTCCAGTCGACCGTCCAGCGCGGTTGGTTGTTGGCAGGCGGCAGGGCGCGGCGCACCACCTGGCCGGTCTGGCCCAGATAGCTCAGCGCAAAGCTGCCCAGCGGGCTGCTGTGGCCGGTGAGGCGGCCCAGCAAGTCGTAGGTGAACGACTCCACCTGGCCGTCGACCTTGCGCGAGCTCATCCGCCCCAGGGCATCGTAGGTGTATTCCAGCTCGTCGTGGCCGAAGGGGCCGTCCTCCGACCGCAGTTGCAGGGCGCCGGGCTGGTTTACCTGGTGATAGCTGTACTCCGTCGTGCCATTGCCGTCGATCATGGTCCTGACGCGGGGGAAGTAGGCGTCGTAGGCAAAACTCACGTTCGGCGTGGCGTTGACCGCATTGGTGTAGCCGAGCGCCATCAGACGATCGTCCTTGGCGTAAGTGCGGGTGGCGATCTGTCCCAGCGCATCGGTGCGGGATTTGAGCCGGCTGGTGCGCACTTCGTAGGCATAGGTGTCCCGGCTGCCGTCGGCGTAGACCTTGGCGGTCACCCGGCCCTGGAGATCGCGCTCCCAGGTGGTGACGTTGCCGTTGGGGTCGGTAAGGCGGATCAGGCGGCCGTCGCCGTCATAGCCATATTCGGTGCGCCGTCCTTCGGGATCGATCACTGCGGTGCGGTTGCGGTTGGCGTCGTATTCGTAGGTCGTGGTGCGCCCTTCGCCGTCGGTCTCGGCGACGAGATCAAGCTTGTCGTAGACGTAGGTGCGGGCGGTACCGTCCGGCCAGGTCTCGCTGATTACGCGATCGAAGGCGTCGTAGGCATAGGTCAGCGTATGGCCTTCGGAGTCGGTGCGGGTGGCGATCCGCCCGTAGGCGTCGTAGGTGTAGGCCTCGCGGGTGGTGCCGTTGGGGTTCTGGATGCGCAGCAGATACCCCAGGCTGTCGTAGGTATAGGTGGTTGTCTGGTTGAGCGGGTTGGACTCGGTGAGCACCTGCCCGGCGGCATTGTAGGTATATTCGGTGCTCTTGCCGGCCGCATCCTTGACGATCTGGGGCCGGTGTTGCGGGTTGTACGTAAAGCTGGCGAGGGTGACGCTACTGTTGGCAGTCTGCTGGCGCACTGCGACCATGTCGATCTGATTCCAGGCGTAATCGAAGAAGGTCACGCGCCCGACCGGATCGGTGATGCTGGTGACATTGCCGGCGGTGTTGTAGGTGTATTGGTAGAGTTGGGTAGTGCCATCATCCAGTACGCGCCCGGCCCGATTGGGTTTGTCGAGGGTACCGACGTTGATGGTGTTTGGCTGTCCCGGGTAGCTGTACCAGATGCGGCTCTCCAATGGATTCTTGATGCTCTCGACCAGATCCGAGGTCAACGCGCTGGTCAGATGGGTCCAGTGCTTGATCCGCCCCTTGGTGTAGGTGCCCGCGCCGAGTTGGTAGGCATTCTTGTCCCAGTAGATGGTGTTGCGGTAGTTGAGATAGGCGTTGCGCAGACCGAGTACGCCGCTGGGCACCAGGCTGGCCGGGTCGGACGAGGCGATGCCGGGCGGGTTGTGCCGGTATTCCAGGCGCTCGACATAGCCCAGCGGGTCGGTGGCTTCCAGGTAGCGGGAATTGCCGCTGCCGCCAAACCGGAACGTGGTGGTGCCATAGGGTGTCGTGAGGCTGGTCACCTGGGACGCAGTGTTGTAGACAAAGCTGGACGTCAAACCCAATACGTCGGTGATGGCCGTGAGCCGGCCCTCGGCGTTGTAGCTCAACTGGGCGCTGCGCCCAAAGGGATCGGTCACCCGGGTGACCACCAGCGGCCAATCGGGGCGCTCGTAACTCAGGGTCGTGACGCGGCCAGTGGCATCGGTAATGCCCACCAGGCGCAGTTGATCGTCGTAGGTCAGATTGACTGCGTTGCCGGCCGGGTCGATACGCCGGGTCAGGAAGACGCGCCGGGGGTAGGTTGCGGCGCCATCGCCCTGGGCGTAGACCTCGATGCTGCCATCCGGCAGGCGCCGCTCATAGGTGATGGGGGCATCCTGAATCCGCACCAAAACTGCCCCTTTCTTGCGTTCTGGCGTGAAGGCACCGGTACTGCTGTTGTAACCAGCGTAAACAGTGCCACCGCCCCCGGCCACGGCGCGGGAGACGCTGGCGCCGGGAATTGCGGGGTCGTCGACGATGAAGGACAGCCAGTTCAGCGACCACTTGGGCCCCACGTTGAAATAGCTGAAGTTGGCGGGTTGGGTGGCCTCCCGCTGGTTGTAGGGGTCAGGGTAAGGAATACCGGAGGGCCCTTGGGCGGCCGGTAGCCCACCGGGGTGTCCTTGAGGCGCAGACTGACCACCATCTCGGTGAAGCTGTAGCGGCACATGCCATGGCTGTCACAGTCGTCCGGCTGCGCGGTTTGATCGTCTGGCGTGGTGGCTTCGGGCATGTTGTTGCCGGTATTGCCCATGCCGCGGACCTTGCCGGCTTCCGCCAAGCTGACCGCCTGGAATCCGTCGGGCTTGCTGGCCGCGGGGATCAGAAAGTATCCACTGCTCTCGGCCTCCAGTGCCGCGCGGGTCACCCAGAGGTCGCGACCGAAGGTGGGATCTTTCAGATGATAGCGACCGTTTATTTCGCCAACGATGGCGGCGAAGTGGCTGAGCTTCCAGTGCACAATGGCCGGCACCGGAACGGCGCCGCCCGCCTCGCGGCGGACCAGCCGATAATCCAGCCCAGCCCGATCGGCCAGGCGTGCAACCTGCCGCAACGACACACCCTTGGGTCCGGAGCGGAAGTCGTCGAGAAAGCGCACCTTCTGCTCGCTGGCACCTTGGGACAGCAACAGGTTCTTCAGCGCCATAGGCCCGCACAGATAGGCCACCCCAGGGTTGTGGCGCATGCTCCACAGGCCCTCGCGAGCGCCAGCCAGGGCTTCGCTGGCCTGGCCGGAGAGTTCCCGGTCGCCCAAGTCCGCGAGCAGCGCGGTCAACTCGTCGGCATGCCCCAGGCGGGCATGCATGCGCAGCAGTTCACCGACGGCGCGATCCGCCAAGGCCCGCGCACGGGGCTCTGTCGCCGCACGGCCCGCCGCCCAGGCATCGGTCCAGGCGGCGATGGCCCGGGAAAAGTACCCTTCGCGATAGTCACTCAACCCCAGATTGGTGAGGATGGCGGTGCGCCAGGCGGACTGGGGGTGGTCGCGCAGAAAGCGTTCGAACAAGGCCCGGTTGGCCTGGGCCCGGCCAGGATCGGCCTGGCGCCGATAGGCATCGAGCAACGCCCGCAGCGCCTGGTCTTCGGCCTGGGTCGTAGGACCGGTCGGCACCAACGGCTCTTCCAGGCCGGGAACCTGATGGATCCTGGCGAAGGCAGAAATCCCCTCGTCCGCAACGCCCTTCGTCGGCGGAACCACGGCAGCAACTGAACCGGCACCGAACGCCAAGATCGCCAGCGTAACCGCACAAATTGCAGACCGAGAGACAGAAACCAAAAGACCGGACATTGCCGCGCCCTCCTTTGCAAGCCCGGCATTGCGCCGAGGCACATCCCTAGTTGCCGCTTGATTACCATATCTCGCAAGCGATTGGCAACCCGGATGACTCGAATAGCCACGTCGGTATCGATTCTCGGGGCTGGAAACCGCCCCCCTGCGCCGCCGCAACCACCACTGGGCGGCAACGCTCAGCGCCAGGCCTACCGCTCCGCGTCGAGCCTGCGCAGGAGCTGGCCGAACTCCTCGGTGGAGTTGACCCGGGGATAGGGGATTCCGGGCACCGGCACCCCGAGGAACTCGCACAGCGGCGGCCAGCCGTCGGCGGCGCGGAAGCGCAGCAGCCGCTGCGGCGGCAGACCGTCGATCACCCGCTGGCGGTGCGCCTGATAGACCGCGATGGCGTGGTCGCGGTCGCGGTGGCGGCCGCCGAAGGTGCGCTCGCAGATCAGTTCCCGGGCCATGCTGCCCTGGGAGGCGTCACCCCCCTCGGGGGCCTTGTCGAGCACCTCGAAAATGGTGTCGCAGGCGCTCCGGAACCAGCTCTCCGGGTCGCGCTCGGTGAGAATCACCCGGGCGTCGGGATAGTGCGCGGCGAGGGGCTCCCAGAAGGCGCACAGCGGCCAGTCGACGCCGCTCTGGTAGCCGGCGAACAGGGCGTCCCAGTCCACCGCTTCGCCGCGGGTCGCCCGTTGCCAGACCGCGGCCTGTTCCGGCTGCCGGATCACCTCGAGCATGTGGTAGCAGGGACCGAACCCCAGGGTTTCCAGGGCCAGTTTGAGCGACAGGGTGCCGGTACGGCCGAACCCGGCGCCGATGACCTGCAGTGCCATGGCTGCCTCCTCCAGGTTGTGCGGGAGCGCGCTCGGGCGCGCCCCGGTTGCCGCCGCAGCGGCCGCTTCAGGACAGCTCGAAATAGCGCCCGATATCGCTTTCGATGCCGTCGATGTGCGCCAGGTATCTGGCGAAGCCGCCGTTGTAGGTGCCGTCCTGACGGCGGTTTTCCTCGCCTTCGAAGTTGTAGTAGCCGGGGGTGCACTGCTTGTTGCGGTCGGTCTTGCCGCGATGGGCGATCACCTCCTGCACCCAGAACTCCTCGGCCTCTTCGCTGACGTCCAGGGCCCGGTGACCATGCCTGCGCAGATGATCGATGCAGGCGGCGATGTGCGCGCCCTGGCTTTGAATCAGATCGGTGAGGTTGAACTGAAAGGAGGCCTGATAACCGTTCATGATGAACAGGTTCGGGTAGCCGCGGGAGTGAATGCCGAGCAGGGTGCGGATGCCATCTTGGTACTTGTCGTTCAATTCGATGCCGCCGGCGCCGATGATCTGGTTGTAGATGCCGGTTTTCTGGATCTCGAAGCCGGTGGCGTAGATCAGCAGGTCCAGTTCGTACTGTCGGCCGTCGTACACCGGCCCCCGGGCGTTGATCTCGGTGATGCCCTGGCCCCTGGTGTCGACCAGGTGCACGTTGGGCCGGTTGAAGGTGGGCAGATAGTCTTCGTGGAAGCAGGGCCGCTTGCACATCATCATGTACCAGGGCTTGAGCGATTCCGCGGTCTGCGGATCCTCGACGATCTCCTCGATGCGCCTGTGGATGCGCATCATGGCGTCGATGTTGGCGTTTTCCTGCCGGCGGCGGCGTTCCTCGCGGGGCATGGCGGCGATCCGCGCCCTGGCCTCCTCGCTCAATACCGGGGGCCGCAGCAGCTCGTCGCGGCGCATCGCCTGCCAGCCGCGCGGCAGCTTGTTCGCCCACTCCGGGTCGGTCTCCCAGTCGTCGCGGATGTCGATCGACGAGGGCGTGCGCTGGAATACGTAGAGCTCCCTGGCGTTGGCGCCCAGCCCGGGCACCGCCTGCACCGCGGTGGCGCCGGTGCCGATGATGCCGACGCGCTTGTCCTTCAGTTTCTCGAGGTCGGCGCCGGTGTAGTCATAGTCCCAGCGCGAAGTGTGGAAAGAATGCCCTTGGAAAGTCTCCATCCCCTTGATTTTGGTGAGCTTGGGCTTGGAGAGGATACCGTTGGCGCAGATCACGAAGCGCGCCTTCATGTGGTCGCCGCGGTCGGTCCGGAGATGCCACAGCTGCTCGTCCCCACTCCAGCGGGTCTCGGTGATGGTGGTCTGGAACACCGCCAGTTGGTAGAGGTCGTAGCGCCGCGCGATCGCCTGGCAGTGGGCGAAGATCTCCTCGCCGGTGGCATAGCGCCGCTTGGGCACGTAGTTCATCTCGTCAAGCAGCGGCAAATAATCATAGGAGGGCACGTCGCAGGCGATGCCCGGGTAGCGGTTCCAGTACCAGGTGCCGCCGACATCGGCGCCGCGCTCGACGATGCGGATGCTCTCGACCCCGATGTCGCGCAGCTTGGCCGCGGTCAGCAGCGCCGAGAAACCGCCGCCGATGAACAGGCACTCGACGGTGTCGGTCAGGGGCGCGCGCGGCGCCGGCGGCGCGGCGCAGGGGTCGAGGTCGTAGCGCGCCAGTTCTCCCTGGAGCTCGGTGTCGTATTGCCTGCTGCCCTCGGGCCGGTAAGCCAGGCGGATGTCGCGCTCCCGGGCGAAGCGCGCCTTGATGGCGTCGTAGTACTCCTGGGGGTGGGTTTCCTCGGAAAGCGGGTCCATGACCCCGAACTGCGGTGAGTCGAGGCGCAGGGCGCCGTGCATGACGATGTCGTCGGCGGCATTGTTGCTCATGGGTGGGCTCCAGTTGAAAGAACGGCTGACCGGCAGCGGTCCGGGGAACGCCGCCTCAAGGACGATGGCTCCAGTGTACGAGCCCGGGTCCCCGGCACCCAGCCCCTGAACCCGGAGGTCACAGACCGTTGCCGGCCGCCCGGATCCGCCGCACAGCGGCCGCACCATCCCGCCCCGGGGCCGCGGCGATCTCGAGCACCATCGCGGCGAGCACGGCCTGCAGAAGGTGAACCCGGTGGAAATGCGGGGCTGACCGCGGCTTGAGCCCGGTCGGTCGCTTGCGTATCCTTGCGACGCAAGGCAACGCAAGGGAGAGGCCCCATGGCCGCCAACAGCAGCGCCGACCGGCGCTACTTCCAGCTCCACGGCCTGCGCTCGAAAACACCCGAAGCGCTCAACCGCTCGCTGCGGGAAGCCATCGGCGAGCTGCGCGAGACCCTCTACGGCCCCTCCGCCGAGGAGCTCACCGCCCAGGAGCAGGAACTGCTGGAAGCGAGCGGGGCACGGGTCGCCGAACGGCGCGGCGCCGGGGATCCGCTGCTCGACTACGCCACCACCTTCGCGGCACTGCTGGAGACCAGTCTGACCCCGGCCCAGGCCGCCGCACGGCTGGGCGTCACCGCCACCCGGGTGCGCCAGTTGATCGCCCAACGCGCGCTGCGCGCCCTGCGCGTCGACCGCAACCTGCGCATCCCGCTGTTCCAGTTTCGGGAGCAGGGCCTGCTGCCCAACATCGCCCGGGTCAATGCGGCCCTGGCCGGCGATCTGGATCCGGTGTCGGTGTGGCGCTGGTACAGCACGCCCGATCCCGAGCTGCAAACCGACGCCGGCCCGCTGAGCCCACTGGCGTGGCTGCAATCCGGCCGCGACCCCGAACCCGTCGTCGCGATCGCCCGGCAACTGTGACGGCGGCCCCGCGGTGACCGCCAAGGTCCCCCGGGAGCCGGACCCGGAGCGGCTGCGGGCCCTGCCGGCGGAACTGCGCACCCTGCCCGCCGGCACTTTGCTGTGGCGGGTCTACTTCCGCGCCGGGCCCCACCCCACCCGCTGGCGCGACTTCCGCCACTTCGGGCCGGCCGACGCCCGCTTCGACCACCACCCCGACCCCAGGCCGGGATTGCAGGCCGCGGCGGTGATGTATCTCGCCGAGAGCCCGGTGACCTGCCTCGCCGAGGTGTTCCAGCAGACCCGCGTCATCCATCGCGAGAGCCGCCAGCCCTGGCTGGTGGGCCTGCGCCTGGCCAGCGCCATCGACCTGCTCGACCTGTGCGGTGCCTTCCCCACCCGCGCCGGCGCCTCCATGGGCCTGATGAGCGGGCCGCGCTCGGTGGGGCGCGCCTGGGCGCGCGGCTTCCACCGCGCCTATCCACACATCCAGGGGCTGTACTACCCCTCCGCGATGCATGCCAACCGCCCGGCCGCGGTGCTCAACGAGCGCGCCGAGGCCGCCGGCGTCCTGCCCGAGCGGCCGCACTTTCACCGCGCCCTGGCCGACCCGGTGCTGCTCACGGTGCTGAAGAACGCCGCCCTGGAAATCGGTTTCGAGCTGGGGTGAGAGATTGCGCGGGGAGTCCGCCTCCGGCGCACTGGAAACGCGGCCGAAACCACTCGGTATGGCTCAGGGAGCCTCCGCAACCGCCGGGCCAGTACCTCCGGCCAGCGCCGGGTCGGCGGTGCGCAGGTGAGCCACCCGGACCGAGGTATCGACCAGGATCACCGGGGGCCTGGGCGCCGGCGGGGAATCGGTGCCAACTGGGGTTCGCTGCCGCCCAGGCGGGCCAGGCGGCGGGCGCTTTCGCGCTCGATCAGGGCCTTCAGGGCCTCGCGCACCAGCGCCACCTTTTCGGTCATGCCGCAGAGCCGCTGGGCCTCGGCCAGCAATTCGTCATCGATGGTCAGGGTGGTGCGCACGGCGACACCTCGAATGGATCGGCAGTGAATGGAAGCGGACATCGATTGATGGCGATCAGCGTGCATGCCGATATCCGGATCCGCCGGCGCGGGCAACCTCCGACGGTTGGGAACGAGGTGCATCCAGCAGGTTTGGCGGCACAGTCCCGCGAACCCCGGTCTGTTGCCGGAACCTACGGGTGGGGTTCGTCGAAGCGGCGGCTCGTCCTCTCCGGCTCTTCGCCCTGCAAGTCATCCAGGATGCGGACCAGCTGCACGGCGATGGCCTCGACCAGGCGCTCGGCGGCATCCGCCGCGGACAGGGGTTCGACCGAGCGCTCCTGCCCGCTGGTGCTGCGCGCCAGGGCGTCGCGCAGCGACTGCGTGATCACCAGATCGTAGAGGCCGTCGGGAATTTCCATCGAGCGCGGATTCCTGGTGGCGACCGCCGCGCGGGTCCCACCGCAGCGGGCGAGGCTTGCGTCACGCCGATCGCAATGGATCGCCCCGCACTTTATCACGCTGTCGAAAAAGCCCATCCATGCACTTTTTCAACTCGCGTCGCTGCGGCACTTGTTCGGAGCGGTGCCTCCCTGCGGCGCCCGGCAGGGCGTTTTCCAACGCCCTGCCGGAACGAAACGATCTGAAAACAAAGCGATCGCCGGGTGCGACAATTTGTCGCATCGACCGGCCGCGGGCGCCCGCCTAGGGTGTGGGTTTCGTCCCCGAGAAGAGAGCGCCGTGTTTCGTGTCCGCCTGCACACCCTGCCCGCCTGGTGCGCCGCGCTCGCGGCACTCGCCGCCCTGCCCGCGGCCGCCGATCACGCGGCCCTGAACCTGGGCGGCGGCGCCGGCAGCCCGATCAACACCGAGTCGGCGCTGACCCTGCCGGCCGGGCGCTGGAGCCTGGGCTGGCGCAGCGAGTACGTCAACCAGGGGCGGCTGTCCGATGTCCGGCTGGCGGACACGGAGCTGCACAGCACGGACGGTCTGTGGATGAATGCGCTGGTGGCGGCCTACGGCATCAGCGACGACTTCACCATCGCCCTGCGCCTGCCGCACGTCCAGCGCTTCAATGCCCGCGAGGCCGATCACCATGTCTACGACCACGGCCACGGCGCACACACGCACGCCGATCGCATCCTGGATCTCGGCGATCCCGATGGCCTGGGCGACGCCACCCTGTTCGGCCAGTACCGCTGGTTCCGCGCCGCCGACGACCGCACCCATCTGGCGCTGCTCGCCGGCATCAAGGCGCCCACCGGGGAGACCGGGCGCCGCGGCGGCGAGCGGCTGGAGACCGAGTTCCAGCCGGGGTCGGGCTCCTGGGACAGTCTGCTGGGGCTGGCCGCCACCCATATCCGGGGCGCGCTGTCGTGGGACGCGAGCCTGCTGTATTCGTTCGTCAACGGCGGCGCCCAGAGCACGAATCTGGGCGATGTGTTTGGCTACAATCTGGCCGCCTCGTACCGGCTGGGCGGCGATCGCCCGCCGAGCCCCTACGACCTGGAGCGGGACCACAACTGGGATCTGGTGATGGAGCTCAACGGCGAGTGGCGCGACCGCGAGCAAATTCACGGCCAACGGCAGGATGACACCGGCGGCAACCTGGTCTATCTCTCGCCCGGCGTGCGCTATCTGCACCGCGCCGGCTGGAGCCTGGCGCTGGCGCTGGGCGTGCCCGTGGTCCAGGATCTGAACGGCACCCAGGTGGAGCCCGACTACCGGGTGGTCAGCGCCCTGCATGTGGCTTTCTGACCGATCGCGCCGCTGGCTGGCGGCGCTGGCCCTGATCCTGGCCGCCGGCGCCGCCCGCGGCGAGAGCCTGGCGGTGACCGCGGCCTTCGACCCCGAAGGGCGCCTGTGGCGCCTGCGAGTCGACGGCGGGCGGCTCCAACTCGACCGTTCGGACGATCTGGGCGCGAGCTTCGGCCCGCCGGTGGCGGTGAGCGCCGCCGGACAGCCGCTGGCGATCGGCGTCGAGGAGCGGCCCGCCATCGCCTTTGCCGGCGAACGGGTACAGGTCGCCTACCCGGTGGCGGCCGGGGCGCAGGGCGCGCGGCTGTTCGTCGCCCGCTCGGTGGACGGCGGGGAATCCTTCGCCGCGCCGCAACCCCTGTCCGACGTGCCCGGGCGGCTGCACCGCTTCGCGCTCGATTCCGCGGGCCGGCCCTACCATCTCTGGTATGGGGACGCCGGCGCCCGGGGGGTCGCCGATCTCCATCTGGCCGCGGCCGGCCAGCCGCCGCGCCGGCTGGCCGGAAACCTCTGCGACTGCTGCCGGCCGGCCTTCGCATTCACGCCGGATGACCGCCCGGTGATCGCGGCGCGCTTCGTGTTTCCCGGCGACATCCGCGACCACGGCCTGCTGCATCCCGCCGCCACCGGCCCGGCGCCGCCGCTGCGGGTCACCTTCGACGACTGGCGGGTGGCGGTGTGCCCGATCCAGGGGCCAGCGTTGGCGATCGGCGCCGGCGGCCGCTATCACCTGGCCTGGTTCACCCTGGGCGGGCACCGCGGCCTGTTCTACGCGCACTCCGACGACGGCGGCGCATCCTTCTCGGCCGCCGTGCCCTTTGGCGATCCCGACGCCCATGCCATGAACCCCCGGGTGGCGGCAGCCGGCGCACACGTGACCCTGGCCTGGCAGGAGTTCCGCGCCGGCCGCATCCGCATCCTCGCCCGCCGCTCCGAAGACGGCGGCGACACCTGGGGAGCGGCGTGGGAGCTGGCCAGCACCGCCGATGCCGCCGATCGCGCCGAGCTGCTGGCCGGGCCGGCCGGCGCTTTCGTCTCCTGGAACACCGCCGCCGAGGGCTACCGGCTGCTCGCCGCCGGCGACTGACCCGTCCGCCGGCGCCGCCCGGCTATACTCGGTCTATCATCATCCCGAAGGCGCGCGGAGAAGCCGGTATGGACCTGGGACTGCAAGGCAAGGTGGCGCTGGTTACCGGCAGCCACCGGGGCACGGGGGCGGTGATCGCCGAGCGGCTGGCGGCCGAGGGCGCCACGGTGATCGGCCACGGCTTCGAGCCGGGCAGCGCGGACGCCCTACTGGGGCAGGGCGCGGCCCAGGTGGTGAGCGGCGATCTGTGTACCGACGCCGGCTGCGAACAGGTCGCCCGGGCAGCGCTGGCTCACGCCGGGCGGGTGGACATCCTGGTCAACAACTACGGCACCGCAGACGAGTGCCGCTGGGCCGAGGCCGACACTGGGGCCTGGCTCGACATGTACCAGAAGAACCTGCTCTCGGCGGTGCGCCTGATCCGGCTGCTGACGCCGCAGATGCGCGCGCTGGGCTGGGGCCGGGTGATCCAGCTCGGCACCATCGGCTCGACCCAGCCCAATGCGGCGCGCCCGGCCTATTACGCCGCCAAGTGCGCCCTGGCCAGCGTGGCGGTTACCCTGGCGCAGGAGCTCGCCGGCACCGGCATCACCGTCAACACGGTGTCGCCGGGGCTGATCCGCACCCCGGAGGTGGAGGCGGCATTTCGCGCCAAGGCCCGGCGCGAGGGCTGGGCGGAGGACGACTGGGCGGCGATCGAGGCGCGCATCGTGGCGCGGCGCTTTCCCAACCCGCTCGGCCGCATCGCCACCCGCGAGGAGGTCGCCGATCTGGTGTGCTTCCTGGCCGGCGAGCGGGCCGGATTCATCAACGGCCAGAACCTGCGCATCGACGGCGGCGCCCTGGGCCTGGTGCAGTAGCCGCGCCTGCCGGAGATCCCCGCGCCGGGCTACAATGCCGGCCCATTCCAGCCTGTGATGCTCCCCACGCGATGGCCCAATACGTCTACACCATGAACCGGGTGGGCAAGATCGTCCCGCCCAAGCGCGAAATCCTCAAGGACATCTCCCTGTCGTTCTTCCCGGGCGCCAAGATCGGGGTGCTGGGGCTCAACGGTTCCGGCAAGTCCACCCTGCTGCGGATCATGGCCGGGGTGGATACCGACATCATCGGCGAGGCGCGGCCGATGCCCGGCATCAAGATCGGCTACCTGCCCCAGGAGCCGCAACTGGACCCGGCCAAGGATGTGCGCGGCAATGTCGAGGACGGTGTCCGCGAGGCGGTGAATGCGCTGCGCGAACTGGACGGGGTGTTCGCCGCCTACGCCGAGCCCGACGCGGATTTCGATGCCCTGGCCAAGCGCCAGAGCGAGCTCGAGGACATCATCCAGGCCTGGGACGCCCACAACCTGAACCACACCCTGGACGTGGCCGCCGACGCCCTGCGCCTGCCGCCCTGGGACGCCGAGGTCGGCCGGCTGTCGGGCGGCGAGAAGCGCCGCGTGGCGCTGTGCAAGCTGCTGCTGTCGCGGCCCGACATGCTGCTGCTCGACGAGCCCACCAACCACCTGGACGCGGAATCCGTGTTCTGGCTGGAGCAGTTCCTGCACAACTTCCCGGGCACCGTGGTGGCGGTCACCCACGACCGCTACTTCCTCGACAATGTCGCCGGCTGGATCCTTGAGCTGGACCGCGGCCGCGGCATCCCCTACGAGGGCAACTACAGCGCCTGGCTGGAAGCCAAGGAAAAGCGCCTCGCCCAGGAGCAGCGCGCCGAGGAGAGCCACCGCAAGGCGATGCAGGAGGAGCTGGAGTGGGTGCGCAAGAATCCCCGGGCGCGGCAGGCCAAGAACAAGGCGCGCCTGCAGCGCTTCGAGGAGCTCAGCAGCCAGGAATTCCAGGCCCGCCAGGAGACCAACGAGATCTACATCCCGCCCGGGCCGCGGCTGGGCGACAAGGTGATCGAGTTCGAGGCCGTGACCAAGGGCTTCGGCGATCACCTGCTGATCGACGGCCTCAGCCTGAGCATCCCCAAGGGCGCGGTGGTCGGGGTGATCGGCGGCAACGGCGCCGGCAAGTCGACCCTGTTCCGGATGATCGCCGGCAGCGAACAGCCCGATTCCGGGCGCATCACCCTGGGCGATACTGTGAAGCTCGCCTTCGTCGAACAGAGCCGGGAGGCGCTCGACGACCGCAAGACCGTCTGGGAGGCGATCTCCGATGGCCAGGACGTGCTGCGCGTCGGCAATTACGAGGTGAATTCCCGCTCCTACGTGGGCCGCTTCAATTTCAAGGGCAGCGACCAGCAGAAACGGGTCGGCGATCTGTCCGGCGGCGAGCGCGGCCGGCTGCACCTGGCCAACACCCTCAAGCAGGGTGCCAACGTGCTGCTGCTCGACGAGCCGTCCAACGACCTCGACGTGGAGACCCTGCGCGCATTGGAAGAGGCCATCCTGGCCTTTCCCGGCTGCGTGCTGGTGATCTCCCACGACCGCTGGTTCCTCGACCGCATCGCCACCCACATCCTGGCCTTCGAGGGTGACAGCGAGGTGGTGTTCCACGAGGGCAACTACAGCGACTATCACGCGGATCTGCTGGCCCGCAAGGGCGCCGAGGCGCAGCCGCAGCGGGTGCGCTACAAACCGTTAAGGACCTGAACCGGCCGGGCGCGGCGGCGCCCGGCTCCGCCGCGGAGGCACCGCCATGGAAATCGATACCACCTTCCTGACCCTGGGCGCGCTGCTGCTGCTGTCCGGCTACGCGGTGACCATCTACAACAGCCTGGTGCGGCTCAAGCACCAGGTGGCCCGCGCCTGGGCCGACATCGACGTGCTGCTCAAGCAGCGCCACGACGAACTGCCCAAGCTGGTCGATACCTGCCGCCAGTACATGGCGTACGAGCGCGAGACCCTGGAGCGGGTGATCGCGGCGCGCTCCAGGGTCGCCGACGCCCGCGAACACCGCGACATCGGCGCCCTGGGCAGCGCGGAGACCGAGCTGCGCGCGGGGCTCGGGCGGCTGTTCGCGCTGGCCGAGAACTACCCGGAGCTCAAGGCCAGCGACTCCTTCCAGCATTTGCAGAGCCGGATTTCCGAGCTCGAGAACGGCATCGCCGACCGCCGCGAGCTCTACAACGCCAGCGTCAATCTGTACAACGTGCGCATCGAGCAGTTCCCGGATCTGCTGGTGGCGCGGCCGCTGGGCTACCGGCCCTTCCAGTTGCTCGAATTCCAGGCCGGGGAGCTTGCCGACGTCGATGTCGGCGCCCTGTTCAAGTCGTGATCCTGTCCACCGACCTGGCGGAGCTGTTCTGCCGGGACTGCATCGCCCGGCAACCCGGGCCGGAGTTCGCGTTCTGGAGCGGGCTGGCGCTGGCCGGCACCCTGTTCTGCCTGTGGCGCGCCCGCACCAGCCTCGCGCGGGCGCGGCTGATCGCCGATCTGCCCACCTCCCGGGTGCGCTCGGCGAGCCAGGGCCTGGTGGAGCTGGCGGGCTTCGCCCGGCCCGCGGGCGAACCCCTGGCCGCACCCCTGAGCGGCCGGCCCTGCCTGTGGTGGCGGTACCGCATCGAGCGGCACCGCTCGACCCGTCACGGGAGTTCCTGGACCACGGTGGAGCGGGGAGCCAGCGAGGCGCCCCTGGCGCTGGACGACGGCAGCGGCCACTGCCTGATCCTGCCGGACGGCGGCGAGGTGCACAGCCACCGCGTCAAGCGCTGGACGGGCCACCGGCGGCAGCCGCTGGGTGACGGGTCCGGCGACCACGGCCTGCTCGGCGCGGTGTTCGGCCAGCGCTATCGCTACACCGAGGAAATCATCGTCGCCGGCGATCCGCTGTACGTGGTGGGTCATTTCGAGACCGACGACCAGGGCCTGACCGCCCTGCAACGCTTGCAGGGCCACATCCTGCGCGCCTGGAAGCGGGATTATCCGGCCCTGGTGGCGCGCCACGACCAGGACCGCAACGGCCGCCTGGACCCCGCCGAATGGGGCGCGGTGCGCGAGGCCGCGGCGGCGGAAGCCAGCGCCGAACAGCGGCGTCGCACCGCCCAGGAGCCCCGCCATCGCCTGCGCAAACCCGAGGACCTGCCGCTCTTGATCAGCACCGTGCCGGAGCAGCGGCTGGGCCGCAGCCTGCGCTGGCGGGCGCTGGGTTTCGCGCTCGGCTTTCTGGCGCTGGGAACCTTCGCCAGCTGGCTGGTGGGCAGCCGCCTCGCGGGTTGACTCCGGCCGCGCGCTCCGCAAGCGGGCGCGCCAATCGTTGTAATATAGCCGGCTGACAAATCCCTGGCCCTCTCCACCCGGATCACTCCATGGCCGCGTTCCGCCAGTTCCTGTCCGCGACCCTCCTGTGCTGTGTTCTGCTGCCGGCCGCCACCCAGGCGCGCACCTTCGTGCTGACCCCGGCCAGCGGCGACCTGGTCGGCGAACTGCGCTACCTCAGCGCCCGCCACGAGGACACCCTGGTGGACCTCGCGCGGGTACTCGATCTGGGCTACAACGAGATCCGCGGCGCCAATCCGGACGTCGATGCCTGGCTGCCCGGCGAGGGCACCAGGGTCACCATCCCGTCGCTCTACATCCTGCCCCGGGCGCCGCGCGAGGGCATCGTGGTCAATCTCGCCGAAATGCGGCTCTACTATTACCCCAAGCCGGGCCTCGGGGTGCCGCCCTCGGTGGTTACCCACCCGGTCGGCATCGGCCGCGACGACTGGCCTTCACCGACCGGCCCATCCCGGATCATCCAGAAGATCGCGCAGCCCACCTGGTATCCGCCGGAATCCATCCGCCGCGAGCACGCCGCCCAGGGCCGGCCGCTGCCCCGCGTGGTCCCGCCGGGGCCGGACAATCCGCTGGGCGAGTACGCCCTGCGGCTGGATTTCGGGGACTACCTGCTGCACGGCACCAACAAGGCCTACGGCGTGGGCATGCAGGTGTCGCACGGCTGCATCCGCCTGTATCCCGCGGCCATCGAATCGCTGTTTGCGCAGGTCCCCAACGGCACCCGTGTGGAGCTGGTCGATCAGCCCTACAAGGCGGGAGTCCGCGACGGGCGGCTCTACGTCGAAGTACACCCACCGCTGGGCGAAAACCGCACCGACGCTGGCGACTTCATCGCCCTGCTGGATGTGGTCGACGCGGCGCTTGCCGAGCACGGCCACCGCCTCCGGGAGCCGCCCGACCTGCAACTGCTGCCGGCGATCTTCGCCGCCGCCAGCGGCGTGCCCACACCGCTCCATAGCGAGCAGCGCCTGGCCGGCAACTGATCCGGCGGAACCCCGGCACCGGCGGGCCGCGAACGCCGAGCACAAAAAAGGCCGACCGGGGAGCCCGGTCGGCCGGCGTCGCGTGCGGCGGCCGCGCGGCCGCCGCACCGAGCATCACTTGCGCTGAGAGCGCTCGAACACGCGATCCAGCTTGCTTTGCACTTCGTTGCAGCAGGCCTGGGCCTGATTGGCCTTGGCGGAAGCGGCATCAGCGGCGGACTTGGCGGCCTGCGCGGTGGACTGCGCGGAGCTGGCTGCCTGCTGGGCGGACTGCGCGGTGCGCAGCGCCTCGTCGGCAGTAGCCTGGGCCTGTTTCACGCTGGAGCTGGAGGCGCAACCCGCCGCCAGCGCCACGACTGCGGCCAGCGCCAGAGCTTTGGTTCCCTTGCTGAAGTTGACCATGGTGGTTCCCCTTGTTGATCGATGAGAGCAAATGAAGATTGAATCGGCACAACAGTGGCGTCATGTCGCCCTGGCCACCTCGACGCATACACGTCAAGCGCCGTGGCACCAACCCACGGGCGCCACGTTAACAAATTTCATGAAAAAAGACAGGGGCCAAGCGCAGGATTTGCACAATTTTTCGCCGAAAATCCGCCGCTTGCGGCCCTTTTCTCAGTATGGACTACTCTTTGGGGGCCGGATCGACGGGACGCACCCGGATTCGCCGTGCCACCCTGGCGCTGCCGCCGCCGATCCGGCCGGCGGCAGGACGCCCGGATTCTGAAACCGCGGGAGGGCCCGCTGCGGCCGCATTCGCTCCGCGGCTAGTCCGCCGGCCGCACCCAGAAATCCAGCTCCCGCCCCGCCGCGATCCGCCGCCAGGCGGCTTGGGCCTCGCGCACGGTGGCGAAGCTGCCGAAGGTGAGCACACTGTATTCCCGCCCCCCTCGCGTCCGGCGCCGCAACTCCAGCGGCACCTCGCCCAGGCGGTGTTGCTCGACGTAGGCGCGCGCTTCGGCATCGGTATGAAACGCCCCGACCTGCACCGTGTAGCGGCGCTCCGGGCCGCGGGAGGATCCGGCGGGCTCGCCATCTCCGGCAGCGGCGGCCGCTGCGGCCCGGCCCGAGGGCGTCCCGGCAGGGATCCGCGCCGCGGGTTCCCGGCCGGCGTCCGCCGTGGATGCGGCCTCGCCTGGAACCGCCGCCGGGCGGTTGCCGGTGGCCGCTTCCGGCCCCGCGGCGGAATCGGCACCCGGTGCTCGCCCCGCGGCGGGGCCCTGGGGCCCGGGCGGGCCGCGGGCTTGGTCCAGGTCGGCCGGGAAGGCGGCGGGCGGTGCAGCGGTATCCGCGCTGGCGGCCAGCGCCGGCGCCGCGGACGGAGCCGGAGGTGCGGCAGCGGGAGCCGGAGGCGCAGCGGAGGCAGGAGGTGTGGCGGGAGCCGGAGGTGCGGCTTCCGGCGCCTTCTTCCCGCGCTCCCAGCGCGCCAGCGCGGGTTCGGGCTCGGGCGGCGGGCCGCGACCGGTAACGAGCTGCGGAACCGCCACCGGCGATGCTTCCACCTTCGGCTGCGACTCCTGCAGGCCGGGCAGGCGTCCGGTCCAGGCCTCCCGGGGGGTCAGGTCACCGGCCGGCGCGGTGGCGCGCGCTGCGGGCGATGCCTGCGCCTCGGCCTTGGTCTCGACGCCAGTGGCCGCATCGCCAGCCTTGGGCGGCGATGGGGTACGCGGGGCGGGCGCGACCGATCCCGCCGCGACCCCGCCCCGCACCCGTTGCTGGGCGCATTCCCAACTGCGGCCATCCGGGGTCCGCGCGCACTGCCAGGTGACCCGCTCGTCCTCGGGGGTGCCCGCACAGCCGGACAACCCCAGCCACAGGATCCAGGGCAGCGCGGCGCGCGCAATCCACCGGTCGGCGCGGGATTCCATGCTGCGCGTTCCCCCGAAGATCAGATGCCGAGATCGGCCAGCGCCCTGATCAGGCGGCGCAGGGCTCCGGCAAGCCGCGGATGTTCGGACTCGAACAGCGCCGCCTGTTCCTCCAGACGTTCGCCCAGGGATTCGCGCCTGGTGGCGATGTCTTCATCGGTCAGGGTGGTCACGTCGTGCACCACCCGGCCCAGCATCCCCAGCAGATCCGGGTCCGCGGACTCGGCGCGGCGCAGCTCTTCCCGGACCGCCTTCAACTCTTCGGCAAGGGTTTCTCGCATGGTTTCCCGCCTGACGCAGCATTCGGGCCGATCGCCCGACCTGCGGCGATTGTACGCAGCCGCTCGCGAAGGGATCCACCACGCACGGCGGGCATCGCCCGGCGGGCAATGGGATGCGCCGGCGAACACGCACCAAAGCGGCTCGATAATTGCCTCATTCCGGCTCACGTGCATCTGTTGCCCGGATAAATGCGTTGTTTCAGTGCACAACGCCAAGAATCTCTATTTGGAAGCACCATAATGAAACACTTCGTCACCAAATACTCCGCCAATGCGCGCAGCCGCAGGGCACTCGCCGTGCCGTTGGCAGTCTTGATCCCGATGTTTGCCCTACCGTTGCCAGCAACAGCGACACCAATGGATCCGGCTGGCACCGCCTGGATGCTGACGGCCACGGCGTTGGTGCTGTTCATGACCATTCCGGGGCTTTCGCTGTTCTATGGCGGCCTGGTACGCACCAAAAACGTGCTATCAGTGTTGATGCAATGCTTCGCGATCACCTGTAGCGCTTCGCTGGTCTGGTTCGTCCTCGGCTACAGCCTCGCCTTCACCGACGGCGGCGCCCACAACGCCTGGATCGGCGGCCTCGATCGGGTGCTGTTGGCCGGGGTGGGCCGGGAAACCCTGAGCGGCGCCATCCCCGAGTCTCTGTTCGCGCTGTTCCAGATGACCTTCGCCATCATCACCCCGGCCCTGGTGGTCGGCGGCTTCGCCGAGCGCATGAAGTTCTCCGCCATGCTGCTGTTCAGCATGCTCTGGCTGCTGGCGGTCTATGTGCCGGTCACCCACTGGGTCTGGGGCGGCGGCTGGCTGATGCAGCTGGGCCTGCTCGACTTCGCCGGTGGCGTCGTGGTGCATATCACCGCCGGGGTGGCGGCACTGGTCGCGGCCCTGGTGCTGGGCCCGCGCCGGGGCTTCGGCACCCAGGCCCTGCCGCCCCACAACCTCACCCTGACCGTCGCCGGCGCGGGCATGCTCTGGGTCGGCTGGTTCGGGTTCAATGGCGGCTCCGCGCTGGCCGCCAACGGCAGCGCCGCCATGGCCATGCTGGTCACCCACCTGTCCGCCGCGGCCGGCTCGCTGGCCTGGATGACCATGGAGTGGCTGCGCCACGGCAAGCCCTCAGTGCTGGGCATCGTCACCGGGATGGTGGCCGGGCTGGGCACCATCACCCCGGCGTCCGGGTTCGTCGGCCCGGGCGGAGCACTGGTGATCGGCCTGGCGGCCGGCACGATCTGCTATTTCGCCACCCAATGGCTGAAACAGCGCCTGCGCATCGACGATTCCCTGGACGTGTTCCCGGTCCACGGCGTCGGCGGCATGCTGGGCACCCTTCTCGCCGGGGTGTTCGCCAGCGGCGGGCTGGGCCTGCTCGCCGGTCACGGCTATGCCGAGGGCATGACCATGGGCCGTCAAGTAGTGGTACAGCTGACCGGTATCCTGGCCGCCGTTGCTTTTACCGCACTGACCACCTGGGTGCTGCTGCGCATCGTCGATGCCCTGCTCGGGCTGCGGGTCACCGCCGAGCAGGAGACCCAGGGCCTGGATCTGAGCCTGCACGACGAGCGCGGCTACGACCTCTGAACCGGCGCACGCCCCGCCCCGCTCACGCGGGGCGCTGCACGGCGCGGTGGCGCTGCGCCAGCCAGTGCTCGGCGCCGAACAACACCGCGCCCCAGAGCAGGGTGGCGAGCAGGGTGTTGTGGAAGAACGGCAGCGCCGCCAGGTAACAGGCGGCGAGCCCGGCCGCGGTCGGCGGGTACAGATCCTGGGTGAGCCAGACCCCGGCATTGCTGACCAGAAAGAACAGCCCCGAGCCCAGCAGGCCGCCGGCCAGCAGGAGCGCTGGCCGGCGCCGGCCGCCCAGCCCGCGGCCGATTGCGACCGCGAGCGCCATGCCCAGGTACACGAACGCCAGGGTGGCGTGCAGGCCCAGCCAGAGGTCGGAGACCAGCATGGCGGCGAGCGGAATCAGCAGCGCCAGCCGCCAGTCCCGGCAGCGGGCGCCGCTGAACAGCGCCACCGCCAGCAGCGGCGAGAAGTTGGGCGGATGGGGCAGCAGCCGGCTCAGGGCCAGCACGGCGACGGCCAGGGCCAGCAGTCGGGCGGTGGGAGAGATCGACATCGGGGCGCAGCTCCTCAGAGTTTGTGGATCAAGCACTTGCGTGCTCGATCCGCGACCGGCCATTCCTGGCCGGGCTGAGAGCTTGAAAAATTCACAAGCTCTCACAGGTCGCGAATCAGGGTGAGCACGAAGTTGCGCTCCGGCGCCGGGTACAGGGCCCGGGTGCCGAAGAAGGTCGCGAACTCGCTGTACTCCTTGTCGGCAATATTGTTGAGCCGCGCCTGCAATGTCCAGTGGCCGCGGGACCAGGCGGCCGCCAGGTTGACCACCGTGTAGCCGCCCAGGGCCGCGCTGTTGGCCAGATCCAGCGTCTGGCGGCCGGTATGGACCAGTTCGCCGAACAGTTGGATGTCCCCGGTCAGCCGGTAACCGGCGTGCACTTTGGCCAGGTGTCGGGCCACGTCGGGCACCCGGTTGCCGTCATGGGGCCCGGCGACGAAGCGGGCATCGGTATAGCTGTAGAGGCCGCCGACCTCGAGCCGCTCGTCTATCCGGTAGCGCAGCTCGGCGGTGCCGCCGCGGCGCCGGGTGTCATCGAAGTTCACATTGGCCCCGAAGGTGCCGGCGGTCGGATCGAAGCCGATCTCGTCGCGCAGCCGGTGCTCGAACAGCGCCACCTGCAGCTCCAGATCCGTCCAGCGCCACTCCCCGCCCAGCTCCCAGGCCACGCCGCGCTGCACGTCCAGGGCCGCGAAGGTGCCCAGAAAGTCGATGTTCTCGTCGGCCAGCGCAAAGCGGAAGGTCTCGTCGCGGCTGAGATAGTAGCGCCCGCGATCGGTGCGCCAGTTGACCCCCAGGGTGTGCACCGTGGCGCTCTGGTCGTAGTCGATGGCGAAGGGATCGACCTCGGCGTCCAGTGCCGCATGGCGCAGCCCGGCCTGAAAATCCAGGCGCTCCAGGGGCGTGACCACCAGATGCAGGTATTGGCTGTGCTTGCGCTGGCGCTGCTCGGTGCCGCTGGGACCGAAACCGAAGTCGAGCTCGAAGTCGTAGTCGACGCGCTCGACGTCCACGCCCAGGGTGGCGCGCAGCCGATCGGTGGCGAACACCAGGCGCGGATCCAGGGTCTCGACGCGCCGATCCTGGCCGGTCACCGCGGCGCCGAACCCGGACACCGAGTCGATCACCACGTCCTCGTCGCGGTTGCCGTAGCTGGCCAGCAGGCGGAAGTATTCGCCCAGCGCCTGGTCGATGGCGATGCGCACCAGGCGGTTGTCGGCGGCGAAGTCGTTGAAACTGCCGCCCGCCTGGCGGCGATCGGCCACCACCTGGGCCTGGGTCAGGGCGCCGGCGAGCCGGAATTCGTCATCGCTGCGGCGCGCCTCGACGCTGATTTCGCCGCCGGCGTGGCGCCAGCCGGTGCGCAGGCTGTAGTTCTCGTAATTCACCCCGCTGCCGGCGCGGTAGGCGTCGCCGCGCTCGAGCTCCGCAGCCAGGCGGTAGTGGAAACCAGAGTCGAACCGGTCCCGATACCAGCCGCCGTAGGTCTCGGTAGCGTAGCTGCCGCGCCCCAGGCGCAGCTCGCCGCCGCGGGGTCCGGCGCCGCGGGTGATGATGTTGATCACCCCGCCCACCGCCTGATCGCCGTACAGCGTCCCGGCGCCGCCTTCGAGAATCTCCACCCGCTCGACGTCGCCCAAAGCCACCGCGGTGAGATCGGGCCCGGCCAGATCGGCGTTGTTGAGCTCCCGGCCGTCGACCAGCACCAGCAGGTTCTGGGCGCTGGCGAAACCGCGCAGGCCGAGGCGGCTGTCGCGGCCCAGCCCGGAGCTGTCGCGCACCTGCACCGGCCCCAGGTTGCGCAGCAGTTCCGACAGGTTGCGCGCGCCACTGGCGCGGACCCGTTCGGCATCGATCACCCGCACCGTGGTCGCCACCCGGTCCAGGCTGAAGGGAGAGCGGGTGGCGGTGACCACCAGCTCGTCGGCGAGCACGGCCGCCAGGGCCGGAGCGGCGGCCGCCGCCAACAGGAATGCGCCCGCCAGCGGGCGCAGCACGAGAAACGCAAAGGAAAAATTCGACACGCAGGAGTCTCCCCGGGCCAGTTCAGCGGACTACGGCTGTGCCGGCGAAACTCCGATGGACCTCGCCGCGGCAACCGCGCAACCTGTCGCGTTGCACGGCGCGCCACGGCGTGACGCTCGCCCGGTACCCCGCCGGGCGATTCGCAACGCGGTTGTGGCAGGTCTCCTGGCTTCCGGGTCCTGGCACCGCCCGCCTTCCCGACCGCAGTCAGTGGCATCCGGGCGGCGCTCGCCGGGTACAGTTGCGGGGACAGCTTCGATTGCGCGGCCGCGCCGCGCGCCGAATTCCCTCGGGGCCCTCGCGGGCACCACAACGGCGGGGATTCTAACAGCGCCCGGGCCGCGTGGCCGGGTTCAGGACTCCGGCGAACAGAAGGCCACGCCCTCGCCGACCCAGCCGTTGGCCATCATGTGCCGGTAGGTGTCGGCGCTGGTCATGAACCTGTGGTTGCTGTCCGCCTGGGCGAAGCGGTCGTTGTAGAGCCGCCACACCGGGGTGGTGCCGGGGTAGCAGGAACCCTTGGTCGGCACCAGGGCGCGGAAGGCGATGCCCTCGTAGGTCCAGCCCGAGCCTGGCTGCTTGAGCAGTTCACATTCGTTGGGGCCGGCGGTGTAGAAATGCGAGTTCACCGCCGCCGAATAGA
>JBMOPO010000054.1:0-42655 GCA_049325095.1 Pseudomonadota bacterium
GGTCTTCAGGCGTCGAGTGTCGAGGTTCACGATCATCCTCCGATGATCCCGGAACCGGACCCTTCAGGCTCACCTCACGGTGGAATCACGACGCCCCCTTCAGGCTCATGTGTCATTGGAAAAGGCTCGGATTTGCCCGGCCGCTGGCGGTTGGGTAGAGTGGCCGCCCGCCCGTGTCGCGCCCGGAGCCGCCCGTGGAGATTGCCTGCCTCGACCTCGAAGGGGTGTTGGTCCCGGAGATCTGGATCGCCTTCGCCGAGGCCGCCGGGATTCCCGAGCTGCGCGCCACCACCCGGGACATCCCCGACTACGACCGCCTGATGCGCCAGCGCCTGGAGCTGCTCGCCCGCCACCGCCTGGGGCTGCGGGAGATCCAGGAGGTGATCGCCACCCTGCGGCCGCTGCCGGGCGCGGTGGAGTTTCTCGACTGGTTGCGGGAGCGGTTTCAGGTGCTGATTCTGTCCGACACCTTCTACGAATTCGCCCAGCCGCTGATGCGCCAGCTCGGTTTTCCGACCCTGCTGTGTCACCGTCTGGAGGTGGACGAAGCGGGCCGGGTGGTGGGCTACCGGCTGCGCCAGCCCAACCCCAAGCGGCAGGCGGTGCTGGCGTTGCAGACGCTCTACTACCGGACCATCGCCGCCGGGGATTCCTACAACGACACCGGCATGCTGGCCCAGGCCGATGCCGGCATCCTGTTTGCCGCGCCGGCCAGGGTGGTGGCGGAATTTCCCCAGTTCCCGGCGGTGACGACCTACGCCGAACTCAAGGCGGCCTTCATCGCTGCCAGCGAACGGCCGTTGGAACCCTGAGCGAGTCGCCGCGCCGCCGCGCCGGGGGCGGCGCGGGGCATCCGCATCCGCTCCCGGTAAACTCCGGGCTTGCGGCCGCTGCCGCCCCGCCGCCTCGCCAGCGCCTTGCGACGGCCGGTGGGGCGCCGCGGCGAAGGGTGGAGGGCGCGCGAATCGTGGCTCGGATCAGGCGGGGATTTCGCAGTGCCGCCGCGCTGCTGTGCGCCGCTGCGGCGGTCGCGATGGGGGCCGGGGCGCCGGCGGCACCTGCGCCATTTGATCCGGGGCTGGAATTGTTCCTGCGCGCCAACCTGGAGTTCACCCTGTTCCATGAACTCGGCCATATGGCGATCGACGAGCTGGCTCTGCCGGTGCTGGGCATGGAAGAGGACGCGGCCGACCGGATCGCGGTGATCGCCATGCTGCTGAGTCGCCAGGACCAGTCCGCGGAGCACGTCATCCCCTGGCTGTTTGCCGTCGCCGGCGACTGGTATACCGAATGGGAGCTCGGCGACGGCCGGCGCGAAAGCGGGGAAATCGCCTATTGGGCCCAGCATCCCCTGGAGATCCAGCGCTTTCACAACATCGTCTGCCTGGTGTTCGGCAGCGATCCCGAAACCCTGTCGGGCCTGGTGGATACCGAGCTCCTGCCGTTTCCGCGCGCGATGTCCTGCGAGCGCGAATTCCGGCTGGCGCAGCGGGCGGTGCAATGGGTGCGGGATACCCATGGGCCGAACCCCGCCCGGGGTCCCGGCAGTCCCATCGGCATCCGCTATCTGCCGGCGGCGCCGGCGCGCCTGGCGCTGGCCGACTGGGTCGCGGCCAGCGGCATCGCCGAAGCCGCCGCCGCCCGTCTGGCGGCCGCCGTGCGCCTGCCCCGGCCCATCGCCATCGAGTTCGACGACTGCCCGGCGAACCCGGACGCCGTCTGGCGCGCCGACCTGCAACTGGTGTCCATCTGCTACCAGTTGCTGGAGCATTTTCTGGCGGTGGGCCGCTATCGAATCGCCCATCGCGAACCGGCCTGCGCCATCCCGGAGGTGCGCAACTGGTTGGGCGGGCTGCTGGCCTGCCCGCCCTAATGAGGGCCGGCGCCGGGCTTCAGGTGCCCCGCACCTGGGTGGCGCCGCAGCGGACGCATCGAAACCGGGTCACCAGCTTTCCGGCCTTGACATCGAAGCAGCGCTCCTTGTCGGCCTTCCAGACGTGGTGGCCGTACTGGCACAGCCCCAGCTTGCGCGGCTTGCGGGGTTTGAATTCGAGTACATCGCCCATGGTCGTGAAGCGGCGGCCCGCCGCAACTCCGAGGATCGGTCGCGGGCCATTGTGCGCCCAGGCGGCAGGCGCCCGCCAGTGGCGGCCGCTGATCCAGGACAGGTCGCGCGTTGCGGGACGTTGAAATTCCCCCGAAGGTGCCCAACATTGATCGGCAGTGACCACTGATTCGGGGAGATCCCATGCGCCAGGAGCGCCTCACCCATGCCCTGCAACAGGCCCTCGCCGAGGCCCAGTCGATCGCCGTGGGCCGCGACCACAGCGCCATCGAGCCGGTCCATCTGCTGACCGCGCTGCTGCGCGACGGCGGCGCGGCGCGGCCGTTGTTCGCCCAGGCCGGATTCGACCTGCGCGGCCTGGAGGGCGAGCTGGAAGCCCAGTTGGAGCGCCTGCCGACGGTCAGGAATCCCACCGGCGACATCAATATCTCGCCGGAACTGATGCGCCTGCTCAATCTCGCCGACAAGGTTGCCCAGCAGCAGGGAGACCAGTTCATCGCGGTCGAGGCCGTGCTGCTCGCCGCCTTCGATCACGGCCAACTGGGGGCGATCCTGAATCGCTTCGGCGGCAAGGATCAGTTCAGGAGCGCCATGGCGCGCGTGCGTGGAGGACAGACCGTGCAGAGTGCGGACGCCGAAGGCCAGCGCCAGGCGCTGGAGAAGTTCACCATCGATCTCACCGAGCGGGCCCGCGCCGGCAAGCTCGACCCGGTGATCGGCCGCGACGACGAGATCCGCCGCACCATCCAGGTGTTGCAGCGGCGCACCAAGAACAACCCGGTGCTGATCGGCGAGCCCGGGGTGGGCAAGACCGCCATCGTCGAGGGCCTGGCGCAGCGCATCGTCAACGGCGAAGTGCCCGAGGGCCTCAAGGACAAGCGCGTGCTCGCGCTCGACATGGGCGCGCTGATCGCCGGGGCCAAGTTCCGCGGCGAGTTCGAGGAGCGCCTCAAGGCGGTGCTCAACGAGCTGGCCAAACAGGAAGGTCAGGTCATCCTGTTCATCGACGAGATCCACACCGTGGTCGGCGCCGGCAAGGCGGAGGGCTCGATGGACGCCGGCAACATGCTCAAGCCCGCCCTGGCGCGCGGTGAGCTGCACTGCGTCGGCGCCACCACGCTGGACGAGTACCGCAAGTACATCGAGAAGGACGCCGCGCTGGAGCGCCGCTTTCAGCGGGTGCTGGTCGACGAGCCCACGGTGGAGGACACCATCGCCATCCTGCGCGGCCTCAAGGAGCGCTACGAGGTCCACCACAAGGTGGAGATCACGGATTCGGCGATCGTGGCCGCGGCGCGCCTGTCGCACCGCTACATCACCGATCGCCAGCTGCCCGACAAGGCCATCGACCTGATCGACGAGGCCGCCAGCCGCATCCGCATGGAGATCGATTCCATGCCCGAGGAGATGGACCGCCTCGATCGACGCCTGATCCAGCTCAAGATGGAGCGGGAAGTGGTCAAGAAGGAGTCCGACAAGGAATCCGTGGCGCGCTTGGCGGAGTTGGAGAAAGAAATCGCCGAGGTGGAGCGGGAGTACGCCGATTTACGGGAGATCTGGCAGGCCGAGAAGGCCTCCCTCCAGTCCGCCGCGGATATCCGTACCCAGCTCGATCAGTACAAGGTCGAACTGGAGGCGGCGCGGCGCGAGGGCAATCTCGCGCGCATGGGTGAGCTGCAGTACGGCAAGATTCCCGAGCTGGAGCACAGGCTCGCGGAGGCCACCGAGGCCCAGTCCAAGAAGCGCCAGCTGCTGCGCGACAAGGTGACCGACGAGGAGATCGCCGAGGTGGTCTCCAAATGGACCGGCATCCCGGTGGCCAAGATGCTGGAGGGCGAACGCGACAAGCTGCTGCGCATGGAGGAGGCCTTGCACCGCCGGGTGATCGGCCAGGACGAGGCCGTGGTCGCGGTCGCCAACGCGGTGCGGCGCTCCCGGGCCGGGCTGTCCGATCCCAACCGGCCCAACGGCTCCTTCCTGTTTCTCGGGCCCACCGGGGTGGGCAAGACCGAGCTGTGCAAGGCACTCGCCGAGTTCCTGTTCGATACCGAAGAGGCCATGGTCCGCATCGACATGTCGGAGTTCATGGAAAAGCATTCGGTGGCGCGCCTGATCGGCGCCCCGCCCGGCTATGTCGGCTACGAGGAAGGCGGCTATCTGACCGAAGCCGTGCGCCGCAGGCCCTACTCGGTGCTGCTGCTCGATGAGGTGGAGAAGGCGCACCCGGACGTGTTCAACATCCTGCTCCAGGTGCTCGACGACGGCCGCCTGACCGACGGCCAGGGCCGCACCGTCGACTTTCGCAACACCGTGGTGGTGATGACCTCCAACCTGGGCTCCGACCTCATCCAGCGGCTGGCGGGCGAGGAGCACTACCAGCAGATGAAGGCCGCGGTGATGGCCGAGGTCGGCACCCATTTCCGGCCGGAGTTCATCAACCGCATCGACGAGGTGGTGGTGTTCCATCCGCTCGCCCGCGAGCAGATCCGCGGCATCGCGGAGATCCAGCTCGGCCACCTGCGGCGGCGGCTGCAGGAGCGGGAGTTCGGGCTGGAAGTCAGCGACGAAGTGATGGACCTGCTGTGCGAGGCGGGCTTCGACCCGGTCTATGGCGCGCGGCCGCTCAAGCGCCAGATCCAGCAGTTGCTCGAGAATCCGCTGGCGCAGCAGGTGCTGGCCGGACGCTTCGCGCCCGGGGATACCATCCGCGCGGTGCTGCGTGACGGGAAAGTCGCCTTCGAAGCAGCCTGAGCGGACGGCCGGGCGGCGGCCTCAGGCCCCGCCCGGCGGCTTGCAGTATTCGTCGATGCGCAGGGCCGAATCCTTCTTCCACTGCGTGTGCTCTTCCGGGGTGAGGTAGCGGTCCTCGCCGGTTTTTTCGTCGCGGATGCGCACATGGACCCGGGTCTCCAGGGTCTCCAGGTTGCGCTTGGCGGTTTCGCAGTTGCGCTTGCGCTGCTCTTCCTGCTTGGCCAGCTCCTCGGCGCTGGGTTCGGCGAGGCCCTCGGCCGGATCCTGCGGCCGGCCGTCATCGCCCGCCTCCTGCTGTCCATCGGCGGCGGGCTGCGCGGCGGTCGGCGGTGGGGGCTCGACCGTCAGGAGCTCCGCCTCGCGTCCCGCCGGCGGCATGGCCGAGAAATGGGTGACCCCTTCCGCATCGGTCCACTTGTAGACGGCTTCGGCGGCGGTTGCCGGAGCCGCCAGCCACAGGGTCATCGCCACGCCGAACGCCCATGCCGATCGCTGCGCCAGTGGATGTGTCATGGATCCGGATCCCTGCTGCGGAGGTTCCCCAGTATAGCCGCCCCCCGGCGCGAAAATGTGCGGTGGCAGGCAATTGCGGCACCCGGCCGCGGGCGCGGGCGGGCGGAGCCGGGAATGGCCCCGCCGGCCGGCGCGCTGTGCATCCCCCCGGCAGGGCTTACAATGGCCGCCCGACTTTCAACCCGCGATTCGAGGAGACCCCATGGCAGACGCCTTCATCGTCGGTGCCCTGCGCACCGCGACCGGCCGCAACCGCGGCCGGTTGAGCAAGATCCATCCCGTCGACCTGGGCGCCATGCTGGTGGATGGGCTCCTCGACCAGGTGGGCATAGATCCGCTGGCGGTCGACGATCTGATCTTCGGTTGTGTATCCCAGTACGGCGCCCAGACCGGCAATGTGGCCCGCAACGTGGCGCTGGCTTCGCGGCTGGGTGAGGCAGTCCCCGGGGTCAGCGTCGATCGCCAGTGCGGCTCGGCCCAGCAGGCGATCCATTTCGCCGCCCAGGCGGTGATGTCCGGCACCCAGGATGTGGTGATCGCCGGTGGCGTCGAGTCGATGTCGCAGGTGCCCATGTTCTCGGCGGTCCAGGATGCCGAGGAGAAGGGCCGCGGCAGGCCCAAGAGCGATCGCCTGGAGGAGCGCTACCCCGGCGTCGAGTTCAGCCAGTTCATGGGCGCCGAGCTGCTGGCGAAGAAATACGGCATCAGCCGCGAGGAGCTCGACGAGTTTGGCTACCAGAGCCATATGAAGGCAGCCGAGGCCACCGCGAGCGGCCGGTTCCGCCAGGAGATCCTGCCCCTCGAGCTGGTCGCCGAGGACGGCCGCAGCTTCGTCCACGACGCCGACGAGGGCATCCGTCCCAACGCCAGCCTGGAGGCCATGCGGACCCTGGAGCCGCTGGCGCCCGGCGGTGTCATCACCGCCGGCACCGCGAGCCAGATCAGCGACGGCGCGGCCGCGGTGATGCTCGCCAACGAAGACGCCGTCCGGCGCCTGGGCCTGCGGCCGCGCGCCCGCATCCGCAGCCTGGCGGTGGTGGGCTCGGATCCGGTGATCATGCTGGAAGGCCCCATCCCGGCCACCCGCAAGGCCCTGGAGCGCGCCGGCCTAACCATCGACGACATCGATCTCTACGAGGTCAACGAGGCGTTCGGCTCGGTGCCCCTGGCCTGGGCCAGGGCGGTGGGCGCGGATCTCGCCAAACTCAATGTCAACGGCGGCGCCCAGGCCAACGGCCACCCCCTGGGTTGCACCGGCGCCAAGCTGATGACCACCCTGCTCAACGAGCTGGAGCGGCGCCGCGGCCGCTACGGGCTGCTGGCCATCTGCGAGGGCGGCGGCACCGCCAACGCCACCATCATCGAGCGGCTCGATGTCTGACCGCCGGGGCGATGGTGCCGGCAGGGGAGTGTCCCATGCAGCATGAATGTCTCGATCAGTTGTTCACCATCCGCGACTTCGTGCGCTGGGGCGCCAGCCGCTTCAACGCCGCCGGGCTCTGGTTCGGCCATGGCACCGACAACGCCTGGGACGAGGCGGTGGTGCTGGTGTGCGCGGCGCTGCATCTGCCGCTGGACAGCGGCGCCCGGATCCTGGATGCGCGGCTCACCGACGCGGAAAAGATCGCGGTGCTCGGCTACCTGGAGCGGCGGGTTGCCGAACGGGTGCCGGCGCCCTACATCACCGGCGAGGCCTGGTTCGCCGGCCTGCGGTTCACCGTCGACGAGCGCGTGCTGGTGCCGCGCTCGCCCTTCGCGGAGCTGATCGAGCGCGAGTTTCGCCCCTGGCTGACCGCCGCACCGGAGCGGATCCTCGATCTCTGCACCGGATCGGGATGCATCGGCATCGCCTGCGCGCTGGCCTTTCCCGACGCCGAGGTGGATCTGGCGGACCTCTCCGTCGAGGCCCTGGAAGTGGCCGATCTCAATATCGCCGAACATCGGCTCGAACGCCGCGTGCGGACCCTCGAATCGGATCTGTTCGAGGAGCTGGATCAGACCTACGATCTGATCGTCTGCAACCCGCCCTATGTGGACGCCGACGACTACGCGGAGATGCCCGAAGAATACCACTGCGAGCCGGAACTGGCGCTCGCCGCCGGACCCGACGGGCTCGACCTGGTGCGCCGGGTATTGCGCGAGGCGCCCGACTGGCTGGAGGACGGCGGCCTGCTGTTCGTCGAGGTGGGCGATTCCGCGCCGGCGCTGGAGGAGCGCTACCCGGACATCGCCTTCACCTGGGTGGAGCTGGAGCGCGGCGGCGACGGCATCCTGGTCTTCAGCCGGGAAGAGTTGGCGGCGGTCCAGGATCTGCTCGACTGAGGGCTCGATCCGCGGCGGCAGGTCCGGGCCGGTACTGGACTTGCGACGCAGGCAATGCACCGGACGCGCATTTCTTCACCAGCGCCGAGTGTCACGGCGGACCCCGGCGGCCCGGGCGCCGGCGGGTTCCCGGGTATAATCGAGCCCCCTCCCGCAGGATTCCTGCCGTGGCCGGCAACACCTTCGGCAGACTGTTCACCGTCACCACCTTCGGCGAGAGCCACGGGCCGGCGCTGGGCTGCATCGTCGACGGCTGCCCGCCGGGCATGGCGCTGTGCGAGGCCGATTTGCAGCGGGATCTGGACCGCCGCCGGCCCGGCCAGTCGCGCTACACCACCCAGCGCCGGGAGCCGGATCAGGTGCGCATCCTCTCCGGGGTATTCGAGGGCCGGACCACGGGCACGCCCATCGGGCTGTTGATCGAGAACACCGATCAGCGCTCCAGGGACTATCGCGACATCGCCCGCTCCTTCCGGCCGGCGCATGCGGACTACACCTATTTCCAGAAATACGGCATTCGCGATCCTCGCGGCGGCGGCCGCGCCTCGGCGCGGGAGACCGCGATGCGGGTGGCCGCCGGCGCCATCGCGCGCAAGTATCTCTACGAACAGTTCGGCGTCGCGGTGCGCGGCTGTGTGCGCCGCCTGGGGCCGTTCACCGCCGCTGCCCAGGACTGGGACGAAGTCGGGCGCAACCCGTTCTTCTGCCCGGATCCGGCGCTGGTGCCGGAGCTGGAGCGCTTCATGCAGGCGCTGGTCAAGGCGGGCGATTCGATCGGCGCCGAGGTGGCGGTCCAGGCCACCGGGGTGCCGCCGGGCTGGGGCGAGCCGGTGTTCGACAAGCTCGATGCCGACATCGCCGGGGCCATGATGAGCATCAACGCGGTCAAGGCGGTGGCCATCGGCGACGGCTTCGAGGTGGTGGCGCAGCGCGGCACCGAACATCGCGACGAGATGACCCCCGCGGGCTTTCTCTCCAACCACGCCGGCGGGGTGCTGGGCGGCATTTCCAGCGGCCAGGACATCCTGGTGCGGCTGGCGCTGAAGCCGACGTCCAGCCTGCGCCTGCCCGGGCGCGGCATCGATCTCGAGGGCGCGCCGATCGAGGTGGTGACCACCGGCCGCCACGACCCCTGCGTGGGCATCCGCGCGGTGCCCATCGCCGAGGCCATGCTCGCCCTGGTGCTGATGGATCATGCCCTGCGCCACCGGGGGCAGAATGCCGGCGTCGACACCGGGCTCGCGCCACTGCGCAGCGGATCCTGATTGCCGCGCGCCGCCCCGCCCTACCCGATCCCTTACTGGCGGCTGTCGGGGTTCTATTTTTTCTACTTCGCTCTGCTCGGCGGCCTCTATCCCTACTGGTCACTGTACCTCGACGCCCGGGGCCTGAGCCCCGGGGAGATCGGGACCCTGCTCGCGATTCCCCTGATCACCAAGATCGCCGCGCCCAATCTGTGGAGCTGGCTGGCCGACGCCAGCGGCTGGCGGCTGGGCGTCATCCGCCTCGGCGCGCTGCTGGCATTGCTGTGTTTCTCCGGGATCCTGCTGGTCGACAGCCGGACCGGCTTGGCCCTGGTGCTGGTGGGCTACAGCTTCTTCTGGAACGCGGTGCTGCCGCAGCACGAGGTCATCACCCTGGGCTTTCTGGGCAATCGGCCGGAACGCTACAGCCGCATCCGGCTGTGGGGATCGGTGGGTTTCATCGCGGCGGTGGCCGGGGCCGGCCAGGGGTTCGATGTCTGGGGAATCGAGCTGTTCCCGGCGGTGGGCTTGGCGCTGCTGGCCGCCATACTCGGCAGCAGCCTGCTGATTCCCCGGCCGCGCGACGGCGGTGGCGGGCAGCTCCGGCAGCCGCTGCATCGGGCCGTGCGACAGCCGGCGGTGCTGAGTTTCCTGCTCGGCGGCGTGCTGCTGCAGGCCGCCCATGGCGCCTATTACAGCTTCTTCAGCCTGTACCTCCAGGATCTCGGCTACGGGCGGGGCGCCATCGGCCTGTTCTGGGCGGTGGGCGTGGTGGCCGAGGTGCTGATCTTTGCGGTGATGCACCGGGTGCTGCTGCGCTTCGGGGTCCGGGCGCTGCTGCTGGCGAGCCTGGCGCTGGCCGCGCTGCGCTGGTGGCTGATCGGCCATTGCAGCCAATGGGCGGTGGTGTTGGTGATGGCCCAGACGCTGCACGCCTTCAGTTTCGGCACCTATCACGCCGCCGGGATCGAGACCGTGCGCCGGCTGTTCGAGCGCTCCGGCCAGGCCGGCGGGCAGGCGCTGTACGGGGCGGTCAGCTTCGGGCTGGGCGGTGCCCTGGGCTCAGGGCTCGCCGGACACCTGTGGAGCCGGGGCCCGACATTGGTGTTCGACGTCGCCGCGGCGCTCAGCCTCGTGGCGCTGGCGGTCTGCTGGTACGGATTCCGGGATCCGCGGCTGCGCGACTGAGACCGGTGTTCAGCCGCCGGACAGGGCGCGATGGATCGCCTGCTGGAAGTGCGCCAGCGCCGGTTCGTTGCGGCCGATCAGCACTTCCGCCATGGCGCCGGCCAGGTAGCCCTGCTCCATGTCCACCTGCATGGCGATGTCCTCGTCGTCCACGGTGCGGATGGCGAGATCGACGTTGGCGTCCCAGTAGCGGCGCGCCTTGTCGGTGGCGGGCGGCTCGGGCACATAGCAATCGAACTGCACCAGGCAGCGGTCGGGGCGGTCGCCCACCGGAAACAGCCGCCAGGTTTCGACATGGTCGGCCTGGAGCACGAACACCGTGTTGGGGAATAGCTGGTAGGAGATCGCGGTGTGGCGGACGAAGTCCCATTCGCTCTCCGGCAGTTCGCGGAGCTCCTCGATGCTGCGGCGAATCACCGCCTCCCGGTGGTTGAGGCCGAAGGCGTCGAACAGGCAGAGGTTCGGGAAGAAGATCGGCGCCACGGTGTTGCGGTGCAGGGTGGCGAAGTGGTAGGGCTCCAGAAAGGTGTCGATGGGCATCTTCCAGTTCGCCGCCCGCTCGAACGCCCGCGATTCGTAATGGCTGTAGCCGGCCAGGTTCAGGCTGCCCAGATCGTCCTCCAGGCCAGCGAGGTGCGCCGCCAGGCGCCGATCATCCAGCTCGCCCCGCGGATCGGGCAGCAGCCAGAGCATGCCCGCGCGCTCCAGCAGGGACAGCGGAATCAGCCCGTGCTGTGCGTACTCCACGCCCGGAAACGAGTCCCGGTCCGGAATCGCCATCAGTCGGCCGTCGCGGGCATAGCGCCAGGCGTGATAGGGACAGCTGAAGCCCTTCGCCCGCCCGCAGCCCTTGGCCACCGGTGCGCCGCGGTGCCGGCACTGGTTGACGAAGGCCCGCGCCCGACCGTCGTCGCCCCGCACCAGCAGGGCCGGCAGCCCGGCGACGTTTTCCGCCAGGTAGTCGCCGGGTTCGGCGATGCGCGCCGACAGGCCCATGAACAGCGGATAGTCGCGAAACAGGGTCGCCTTCTCCCGCGCGAGCCACGCGGGGTCGGTGTAGGCGGTCACCGGGTTGCGGGTGACCGCGGCGGCGAGATCCGTGGTGCCGGCGTCGATATGGGCGAAGGCGCGCCGCACCAGCTCGATTTGGGTGGCTTTCTGCATGGCGTCCGGGAGTCCTCTCGGTAACCTGGGTGCCGCGGCGGCGAGTCTCTCGGAGACCGCACCGGGGCAGCTGCCGTTATACCCTGCGGCGCGCCGGTTACCAAGCCCGGTGGTCAACTGCTGCGGTCGACGTGGTTGACTGGCGAGTTACTACTGGGTAGGTTGCCGTCATACCGGCAGCGACCGGCCGGTTCCAGTATTTCGGGGGCGAGGAGCCAACTGCATTGGCGAAGTCGGATTGCAAGCAGAAGACCGTCGCGGTGGCGGGCACCGAGCTCTGCTATCTCAAGGCGGGCAAGGGCAAGCCGGTGCTGGTGTTGCACGAAGAGCTGGGCAATCCCGGCTGGCTGGCCTGGCAGCGCGAGCTGGCCGAGACGCGCAAGCTGATCCTGCCCCTGCATCCGGGCTTCGGGGTCTCGCCGCGCGTCGAGTGGATCCGCAGCGTCAGGGATCTGGCCAACTTCTACGCCCAGGTGCTGGTGGAGCAGGATTGGGTCGGCGCCGACGTGATCGGGTTTTCGTTCGGCGGCTGGATCGCTGCGGAAATGGCCGCCCAGAACCCGGGCCAGTTCGCCAGCCTCACCCTGGTGGCGCCCCTGGGCATCCGGCCGCCCCAGGGCGTGATCCGCGACCTGTTCGAGGCGCCCACCGAGGACTACCTCGCCGCCAGCGTGAAGGATGCGGCGGCGACCGCCGAATTCGGCCAGTTGTTCGGCGGCGCCGTGACGCCCGAGCAATTCGAGCGCTTCCAGGACGCCACCGCGGAGGCCGCCCGGCTGGCCTGGCAGCCCTACATGAACGATCCCTCGCTCCACTATCGCCTGGGGCTGGTCCGCGACCTGCCCACGCTGATCGTCTGGGGCGAGGACGACGCCATCGTGCCGGTCAGCGCCGCGGGCCTGTACCGCGACGCGATTCGCGATGCCCGGCTGGCGCTGTTCGACAATTGCGGGCATCGGCCCGAGCTCGAGCAGCCGGCCAGGTTTCTCAAAAAACTCAGGAATCACCTGTCCTGAAACACCTCGGACAGGAGGGGGTCCGCCATGCACATCACCACCTTTACCGAACGCCCCTATGCTCCGGTCCCGGAGGAAGAGGTGATCCGCAACGCGAGTTTTTTCGGGGTGTCGAACCGCTTCCTCGATCCGGTTCAGGCGGGGGCGCTGTTCAATCGCTACCTGGATGAAAAACTCTACGCCGAGGAACTGGGCTTCGACGGCGTGATGCTCAACGAACACCACGCCAATCCCTTCACCCTGGGGGCGGTGATGGATGTCGAGGCGGCGATTCTGGCGCGCATCACCCGGCGGGTGAAGATCGCGCTGATGGGCAATCCGCTGCCGGTGACGGATCCGCTGCGCCTTGCGGAGGAACTGGCGACCATCGACATGATCTCCGGCGGACGGCTGGTCACCGGCTGGGTGCGCGGCGCCGGCTGCGAGCAGATCGCCAACAACATCAACCCCGCCTACAACCGCGAGCGCTTCGACGAGGCCCACGATTTCATCCTCCAGGCCTGGACCCGGGACGGGCCCTGGCGCTACGAGGGCAAGCACTACGAGTACCGCCACGTGAATCCCTGGGTCAAGCCGATCCAGAAGCCCTTCCCGCAGACCTGGATTCCGAGCCTGGTCAGCCCCGAGACCGCGGTATTCGCCGCGCGGAACCGCTACAGCTACATGGCGCTGGCCACCTTCCTGCCGCCGACCATGGAGATGTGGAATCTCTATGCGGATACCGCCGCGGCGGAAGGTTACCAGGCCGGTCCGGAATGCTTCGGCTACCTGCAGAAGGTGGTCTGCGCCGATACCGAGGAGGAGGCCCACGCGCTCGGCAGAAACTATGTCTACGGCGGCGGCCAGCCGGCCTTTGCCCGCCCGGAATGGATGTTCCCGGCCGGCTACAACTCCAAGGCCGCGACCCGGCGGCTGGCCTATGCGCTGTCCGATCCCGAAACCCACGAGGCGGTGGTGTCCGGCAAGCGCAGCGGCAGCGGCATCGATGTCGAGGCCACGCGCAGGTACAACAACGAGGTGCTCTACGGGAACCTGTTGCGCAACGGCCAGATCATCGCCGGCACCCCGGATACCGTGCTGCCCAGGATCCGCCACGTCCTGGAGTCGCTGCGCCCCGGAATCTTCGCGATCTGGCACATCGAGGGCGGCTCGACCACCCACCAGCAGTCGATGCGCAGCATGCGGCTGCTGGCGGAACATGTGCTGCCGCAGATGCGGGAATGGGCCCGGGAGCTGGACCTGCCCGGCCCCGACGAGGTCGCGCCCGGATCGCGCCGGCTGCCGCCGAGCGGCGTCCGGGATCCGGTGTGCAATCCGGAGGCGAAGGCGGCTTAGGGTTCCGGAGGCGAGGGCGGCCCAGGGGTTCGGAGCGCTGCGGGGAGACGGCGGGAATTTGGTCGGAGAGACAGGATTTGAACCTGCGACCCCTGCCTCCCGAAGGCAGTGCTCTACCAGTCTGAGCTACTCTCCGCCATGGCCCGCGGTCGCGGGCCGCGCATTATAGCATCGGCCACCGGGGTGTAAATCGAAGCCCGCGGCGGCCGTTTACAGCAGGGTGTGGCGCTCTTAGGATAACGGCGAGCAACGCGATCTGCCGCCGCCAGAACAAGATCAACAGGTCGCGCCACAGCCGGGGTGAGCAGGCAGCCATGGGATCCATGAATTCGTCCAGCACGGAAAAGATCCGCGAGAAGAAGCGGCAATTCCTGGCGCGTGAACAACGCATCATCGACAAGGCGCTGCAATGTCTGCTGCGCGACGGCATCGACCAGGTGACGGTGGCGGCCATCGCCGAGGAGGCCGGCATCGGCAAGGGGACCGTCTACAAGCACTTCCAGAGCAAGTCCGAAATCCTCGCCCGCATCCTCATCGATTACGAAAATCGCATTCGCCTCAATATGGATAAGGGCATTGCCGCGGCCGAGGCGGGCAATCCGGGTGCCATGGTCAAGGCCTATTTCCAGTCCCGGCTCTCCAATCCCGAGCTCGACCGCCTGGTGCAGCAGCTCGAGGACCGCATCCAGAACGATCCGCTGGTGGCCGCGCAGATGCGCGAACTGCACGAGATGCGCCGCGCCACCACGGCGCGCATCGGCGCCATGGTGCAGCGGCTGATCGAGCGCGGCATCCTGGAAGATGTCCCGCCCCACTACCATTATCTGGCCTGCTGGGCGCTGGCCCAGGGCGCGGTGGACGTCTGCTTCAACAAGGGTTTTGCCGACCAGTTCGACGACAAGGAAGACCTGCTGCGCTTCATCACCGGCATCGGCGTCACCATGGGCAACAGGGGACAGTTGCGGGGCGGCGACTGAGCATGCCCCAGCTCTCCCTCGACGACCTCCGCGCCGGGGCCGAGCGCGCGCGGCGGGGCGGCGGACTGCCGCCGGTCGAGCGCTGGGACCCGCCGCTGTCGGGAGACATCGATATCCGCATCGCCCGCGATGGCACCTGGTACCACGAGGGCCGACCCATCGAGCGCCTGGAGTTGGTGCGGCTGTTCGCCTCGCTGCTGAAACTGGAGCACGGCGAGTATTTTCTGGTCACCCCGGCGGAGAAGTGGCGGATCCGGGTGGAGGACGCGCCCTTCCTGATCGTCGCCCTGGAGGTGGAGACCGATGGCCGGGGGGAGCCGCGCCTGGTATTCGCCACCAATACCGGCGATCCGGTGATCGCCGGGCCCGAGCACCCGCTGCGGGTGGCGGTCGATCCGCACACCGGCGAGCCGGCCCCCTATCTGCTGGTGCGCCGCAACCTCGAAGGGCTGCTCAGCCGGCCGGTCTACTACCGGCTGGCCGAACTCGCCGAACCCGCGCCGGTGGGCGATGGCTATGGCGTGCGCAGCGCGGGCGCGTTCTTTCCGCTCGCCTGACGGATTTTCGATCCTCGCCGGGAGACTCTCATGGCTGACCATCCTGTTGTGGAAATCGCCAGCGGCCGGTTGCGCGGCGCATCGCGCCACGGCGTGCTGGCCTTCAAGGGCATTCCCTATGCGGCGCCGCCGGTGGGGCCGTTGCGCTGGCAGCCGCCGCAGCCGCCGGCCCCCTGGGCCGGGGTGCGGGACGCTACTGAATACGGCTGTTGGGCGCCCCAGAACCGGGGCGCGCTGGACGATGTCATGGGCGCGGAGATCGGACCCCAGTCCGAGGACTGCCTGACGCTCAATGTCTGGACCCCGGGCCTCGACGGCCGGCGGCCGGTCATGGTGTGGATCCACGGCGGCGGCTTCACCATCGGCTCCGGCGCCCAGGGCATCTACGAGGGCGCCACCCTGGCGGCGCACGGCGACCTGGTGGTGGTGACCCTCAACTACCGGCTGGGAATCCTGGGTTTCGCACCTCTGGCCGGAGTCACCGGCGGGCGCATCCCGGCCACCGGCAACGAGGGACTGCTCGACCAGGTCCAGGCGCTGACCTGGGTGCGCGACCACATCGCGCGCTTCGGCGGCGATCCGGCCCGGGTGACCCTGTTTGGCGAGTCGGCCGGCGGCATGAGCGTCGGCAGCCTGCTGGCCGTGCCTGCGGCGCGGGGCCTGCTGCACGCCGCCATCCCCCAATCCGGCGCCTGCCACACCTGCGCCGATGCCGGCACCGCGGAGCTGCGCGGCGCAGCCATTCTCGCCGCCACCGGCCTCGACGCCGAGGGCTTGCGCGCCGCCTCCTGCGAGGAGCTGCTGCGCGCCCAGCGCCTGATCGAGGGCGGCAAGGTGCAGGGCTATCCGCTGTCCCGGATCGGCAGCCTGCCGTTCACGCCGGTCGCCGACGGCCGGGTGTTGCCGGTCAAGCCCATCGACGCGGTGGCCGGGGGTGCGGCCGCGGGCATCCCGCTGCTGGCCGGCAGCACCCTCGACGAGTGGAATCTGTTCGGCGCGCCGGCCAGGGCGATCCAGCAACTGGACGAGGCCGGCCTGTACAAGCGCCTGGGCTATCTGGTGGGCGCCGAGCACGCGCCCGGCCTGGTCGCGGCCTACCGCGAGGCCCTGCCGGCGCGGGGTGGTCGGCCCGGAATTCCGGAACTGTTCATGGCCATCCAGACAGACCGCATCTTCCGCATCCCGGCGCTGCGCCTCCTGGAGCGCCAGGGCCCCCACGAGCCGCGGGTGTTCAACTACCTGTTCGATTGGTCCTCGCCGGCCATGGGGGGCAGGCTCGGCGCCGCCCACGCCATCGAGCTGGCCTATGTGTTCGGCACCTATACCAAGCCCGGCGCGCTGAAGTTCTACGGCGGCGCCGAGCCGGGCGCCGCGGAGCTCGCCGCGCTGACCATGGATGCCTGGGCGCGGTTCGCGCATCAGGGGGATCCCGGCTGGCCCGCCTACGAGCCGGGGCGGCGGCTCACCGCGGTGCTCGGCAAGAGCCGCCGCCTGCTGGAAAAGCCCCTCGAGGCCGAGCGCCGCGCCTGGGACGGGGTTCCGGACCAGCGCCTGGGGACCCTGTAGGTCCGGCGGCCGCGCCGCGGGCCGTCGCGGCGCTTGGCCCCTCAATGCGGCGCAGGGTCCTGGGGGACGATCCGGTACAGCGCCGTGGTGCGGTCGGCGGAAACGTAAATGGCCCCCGCCGGCGAGACCCCGACCCCGGTCTGCACATAGCCCGGCGGGGTGCCCTCGGCGGCCGGGAAGCCGATCGCCAGGTTGCGCGCGATCTCGCTGATCTCGCCGCTGTCCGGATCCAGCATCACCAGCCGCTGCCGGCCGACCTCGGCGAGCACGATGTCGCCCGCGGGGGTCAGATCGAAGCCCTCGGGGCGGTCCAGGCCGGCGGCGATGACCTTGCGGCTGCCGTCCTCGATGTCCACCCGCAGCAACTGGCCCTCCAGGGTGTCGGTCAGGTAGACATGGCGTACCCGGTCATCGGCGTCCTGGCGCGGCAGCGCCCGCAGGGCCGCCATGCCGGGGAGGTTCTCGGCGATCACCTTGCGCCGCTTGCCGCCCTCGCCCGACAGCCGCAGCAGGCGGCCGGTGCCCTGTTCGGCCACCAGCACCACCCCGGGTTCGATTTCCAGGGCGTCCACCGGATGGCGCAGGTCGTGGTAGGTCGCCACCGGCCGGTTGCCGGCGAGGTCGATGACCTCCACTGCGTTGGCGAACCAACTGGACGTGGTGGCCCGGCCGTTGCGGATGTTGACCGTCATCGGCATTTCCAGGTGATCGCGCAGGGCGCGCTGGAGCTCGGTCAGGCTGCCGTCGGTGCCGTCGATGCGCTTGAAGGAGAACAGGTCCGCCACGTAGATCTGGTCGCGCCCGCCCTCGCGCGTCACCGCCAGCCCGCCGGGCACCGCCAGGGCGCTGTGGGTCAGGGTGCGGGCGGCGCCGGTGCTGGTGTTCACCTGGAGGATCGCGTTGTCGACCATGTTGGTGATGAACAGTTCGTCGCGCGAATTGAACGCCAGGTTGTCGATGCCCTCGCGCAGCGTGGCGACCAGGGTTTTCTCGCCGTGGTCGAGGTCGACGCGGACGATGCGGCCCAGGGCGGTGTCCGGCACATAGAGGTTGTCGTGGCTGTCGAGATTTACGGCCACCGGAATCTTGAAGCCGGTCGCGACCGTCTCCAGGGTGCCCTGGTCGACATCCACCCGCACTACCTTGCCCTTGTACAGCAGCGGGCCGCAGAGCCTGCCGTTGCGGTCGAAATCGAAGCCGTTGAGATGGCCCTGATCGGCGATCACCCGGCGCGGTTCGCGGCGGCCCTCGAGGTCCAGCTCCCAGAGCGCATCGCCCCACAGCACCTGGGTGACGAACAGCCGGCCGTCGCCGTCGAAGGCCACGGAATTGATGCCGGGCAGGTCCTCGGCCAGCACCCGGACGCTGCCGTCGGGGGCGCGGGCGTGGACCTTGCCGGTGAGGATGGAGGTCCACACCAGGGTGCCGTCGGGGCCGAACTCCAGGTCGTCGGCCATACCTTCGGGCGGGCCCACGAAGACCTCGGCCGCGCCGGTGCGGGTGTCCACCCGGTAGATCGCCTGGCCGATCACACTGCCGACATAGAGCCGGTCGTCGCGGTCGAAGGTGAGGCCGTGAACGCCGAGGAAATCCGCCCCCGGGACCAGGTACTGGACCAGCCAGGGTTCGGCGGTGCCGGCGGTGTCGAGCAGGCCGCGGCCGCCGTCCGCCGCGTCCTCGCCGCAGCCGCCCAGCGCGCCGGCGAGCAGGGCGGCCGCGAGGCAGAGGATTCCCTTGTGGTGCGCCATGCTCAGGCTCCCGTGGCAGTGGTGGCGATCAGTTGTGCGGCAGTCCGACCAGCTTGCGGGCCATGATCACGCGCTGGATCTGGCCGGTGCCCTCGACGATGTCCATGGCCTTGACGTCGCGAAACAGCTTTTCGATCAGGTGATCGCCGCGCGCGCCGGCCAGGCCCAGCAGCTCCATGCCCAGGCTGGCGGCCTCGAAGGCGGCGGTGGGGGCGAGCGCCTTGGACATGGAGGCCTCGACGATATTGGGCTGGCGGTGATCGGCGAGCCAGGCGGCGCGCAGGCTCAGCAGCCGCGCGGCGCGCAGCTTGCGGGCCACCCGCTCCAGGCGGTCGCGGATGCGGGGATCATCGGTCATGCCCTGGTCGCGGGCGAAGGCGATGGCCTCGTCGAGGGCGGCGCGGCCGATGCCGACCGCCATGGCGGCGACCATGGGCCGGGTGGAGTTGAAGGTCTCCATGGCGCCCTTGAAGCCAGCGCGGCGCTGGTAGTGGGCCTCGCCGCCCAGCAGGTTGGCGCCCGGCACCCGGCATTCCTCCAGCCGGAAGGAGGTGGATTCGTAGGCCTTGAGCCCCATCTTGCGCTCGATGTGGAAGTCCTGCAGGCCGGGCATGCCGTGCTCGACGAGGAAGGCGCGGTGGCCGGCGCGGCCCAGGCTGGCATCGACGGTGGCCCACACCAGAATGAAATCGGCGCGGCTGGAATTGCCGGAGAACGACTTGTTGCCGATCAGCACCCAGTCGTCGCCGTCGCGGATGGCGCGGGTCTGGATGGCGGCCACGTCCGAGCCAGCGCCGGGCTCGGTCATGGCGAAGGCGCCCCAGCGCGGTTTGTCGGGGTTGATGAAGGGGCCCAGGTAGCGCTGCTTCTGGTCTTCGGTGCCCATGGAGATGATGGCGCCCTCGCCGAGCCCCGGGCCGGGCGCCGACACCGCCACGCCGCGATCCCAGTAGGAGAGCTGCTCGGACAGGAGCAGGGTGGCGCGGCTGTTGCCGACGCCCTCGCCGGCCGGCGCGGCGCGCTCCGCGTCGCCCCGCCGGGGGCGCCAGCGGGTGCGGCCGAAGCCCATCTCGAGCAGGGTCCGGAAATAGGGATGATCGGGCGGGATCGGGCGGCCCAGGCGATCGGCCTCCAGGCCGAGGGGGCGCATCTGCTCGCGGCCGAGGCGGTCGAAGGCGGCGAGGCGGCGCGCGGTGGCGGGGTCGATCGAGAAGTCCATGGTCAGGGTTCCTCCGCCAGGATGGGCGACAGGTCGAAGCCGCCGGCGCTGGCCGCCACCTCGGCGCCGGCGATCTCGCGGGCCAGATCCACGCCCCCGGCCATCAGGCCGAGGGTGCGCGCCTCGCGCAGGTATTTCTCCAGCGGCAGGTCCTGCATGAACCCCTGGCCGCCGAAGATCTGCAGGGCATTGGGGGTGACGAACATGCCGGCTTCCACCGCCTCGACGAAGGCGGTCGCCGCGGCGCCGGCGAAGGGCAGGCCGCGGTCGGCGCGCCAGGCCGCCTCCTGGACCAGCAGGCGGGTGGCCTCGACGGCGCTGTGCATGTCGGCGATCAGGAAGGCCAGCGCCTGGTGGTGGGCGATGGGCTTGCCGAAGGCCACCCGCTGCATGGCGTACTCGCGCGAGGTCTCCGCAGCGGTGCGCATCAGGCCGACCAGCAGCGCCGCGGTGTGGAGCTGCCAGCGCGCCAGGGCGCGGGCGGCGCCCGGCCGGTCGCGCCAGCGCTCGCGGATGGGCGCGTCGATGAACTCGAGCTGGGCCGCGCCGGCGGCGCGCAGGCCGCTGCCCTTGACCGGGGTGAAGCGGTAGCCGGAGTCGAGCACCGCGGCCCCCTCGCCGTCCAGCACCACCACCAGCTCGGCGCCCTGGGCCGGGACCCAGGGGATGGTGCCGTCGCAGGTATGGGTGCCGCACAGCGGCTTGCGGCCGCCGCCCGGCCGCTCGCCGCCACCCCACACCAGGAGCGCCCGCGCGCCGGGTCTGTCCAGCAGGGGGACGACGTGGGCCGCGAGGGCCGCTTCGCCGCCCAGTTCGAGCAGCGGATAGAGGGCGGCGCCCGGCGTGTCGAGGGCGAGGGCGGCGCCGGGATCGCCCGCGCCCAGCTCTTCCAGCACCAGCGCCTTGGCCAGGGCCCCGAGACCGGCGCCGCCCAGGGTCTCCGGCAGCTCCAGCGCCGCCAGTCCCAGGGCGGCGAAGTCGGTTTGCACGGATTCCGGGACCGCGTGGGCGTCCTCGAATTCGCGCTGGCGTTCGCTCAGCACACCGGTGGCGAACCGGCGGACCTGATCCCGGATCAGGGCGAGCTCCTCGCCCAGGGTCATATCGAACATGGCGCGGTTCCTCGAACGGCGGTCAGCGGCCTTGAAAATCGGGTTCGCGGCGCTCGGCGGTGGCGCGGATCCCCTCCCGGGCATCGGCGGTCTTCAGCAGCCATTCCTGCTCGCCCAGCTCGCGCTCGGTGGCCGCCTCGACCCGCGCGGCGAGGCCCAGGCGCAGGGTTTCGCGGATCGACTGCACCGCGAGCGGCGCCGAGCCGGCGATCTCCCGGGCCAGCTCGCGGGCCGCGGCGACCACCTGATCCCGGGGTACCAGCAGGTCGGCGAGCCCCCAGGCATGGGCCTCCTCGCCCGGCACCCGGCGCCCGGTGTAGAACATCAGGTGCGCCCTCTGTTGGCCGATCAGGGCGGGCAGGGTGTGGGTGAGCCCGAAGCCCGGATGGAAGCCCAGCCGCGCGAAGTTGGCGCTGAACCGCGCCTCGGGGCAGGTGACGCGGAAGTCGCCCACCAGCGCCAGTCCCAGGCCGCCGCCGATCGCCGCGCCCTGCACCGCGCAGACCACCGGCTTGCGGTTGCGGAACAGGCGCACCGCCTCCCGGTAGAGGCGCCCGGAGCGCTTCCGGAACGCGGAATCCTCGCCGCCGTCCGCCGCGGCGTTGTCCCGCTCCAGGCGCTCGCCGCGACCGAAGTCCGCGCCGGCGCAGAACGCCTTGCCCTCGGCCGCCAGCACCAGCGCCCGGCACCCGGGATCGGCATCGAGGTCGGTGAAGGCGTCGGCGATGGCCTCGATCAGGGCGACATCGAAGTAATTGAACGGGGGCCTGCGGATGGTGACGGTCGCCACCCGATCCTCCAGGGTCACGCCGAGGTCGGGGTAATCGCCGCTGCCGGTCATGGGTCGCTGCTCCGTTTTTTTCCCGAGTCTAAAGCAAACGGTATGGCCGGCGTGGGCAGGCGGCGACCATTTGCGGATAATGCGTCGCCGGGTTGCAGAGAGGGAGCGGCAGGTGACAGCAGATACTCGCGCCGGTGCGGACCAGCTCGCCGGTCGTTTCGCGCGCGACACCCGGGTCCGGCGCGTCGCCGAGGGCGTCTGGGAGGGCGAGTTCTCGCCCGCCTGGAACATCGGCCAGGCGCCCAACGGCGGCTACGCCATGGCGGTCGGCGCCCGCGCCCTGGCGGCGGCGCTGCCGCATCCCGATCCCCTGGTGGTCACCGCCTATTACCTGTCGCGGCCGGCACCCGGCCCGGTGCGCTGCGAGGTCGAGGTGTTGCGGGTCGGCAAGGCGACCTCCACCGGCATGGTGCGCATGGTGCAGGGCGGCGCGACCGTGATCCAACTGCTCGGCACCTGTACCGACCTGGCGGCCAACCGGGGCGTCAGCCATTGCGCGGTGCCGGTGCCCGAAATGCCCGGCTACGCGGACTGCGTCGATACCCCGGTGGCCGACAACATCGCGCTGCGCCGGCAGCTCATCCAGCGGATGACTCCCGACCACGTGCGGGCCCTGGAGGGCCAGGCCGCGCCGGTGGCGCGCTGGCTGGGGTGGACCGCCTTCGCCGATGGCGCGCCCATCGACCTGTTCGCGCTGCTGCTGTTCGCCGATGCCATGCCGCCGCCGGCCTTCGCCCTGTACGGCTCCGAGGGCTGGGTGCCGACTCTGGAACTCAGCGTGCAACTGCACGCGCACCCGGCGCCGGGGCCGATCCGCTGCCGCTTCGAGACCCCGCTGATCACCCGGGGGCTGGTGGACGAGGACGGCTGGCTGTGGGACAGCGAAGGCCGCCTGGTGGCGCTGGTGCGCCAGACGGCGAAGCTGCGCGCCCGGCCCCGCGGCGGGCTTTGACAGGTGCCGGAGGCTGGAGGACGATGGTGCTTCCCGATAACCACAACCAGCGGGGGAGGTGGCCATGCAAGGGGCGAAATGGACGGTGACGCTGTATCTGCTCGGATTTCTCGGGGTGTTCGCCTGGGCGGCGCTGGTCGACCCCGGGCTGGCGGGGTTTTTCGCCGTGCTGCGCGAGCCCTGGGGCCTGGTGGTCACCCTGGATTTCCTGTTCGGGTGCCTGCTGCTGACCTGGCTGATCTACTTCATCGAGGGCTCGGCGCGGGCTGCGCTGGCCTGGGGCGTGGCGCTGTTCGTGATCGGCAACATCGTCGGCGCCATCTATCTGCTGACCCGGCTCGGAAGGCTTCGCGAGCGCCTGGCACCGGCCGGCTGAACCAGGGGCGCCAAGGCCCGGCACCCAGTCGGGGAGGAGTGTGGTCGTGCACGTGCATGTGGATTTCTGCCTGATTCCGCTCGGCGGTGAGCTGTCGGTGGCGGCCGAGGTCGCCGAGTGCCAGCGGGTGTTGCGCGCGGCCGGGCTGGAGCCGCGGCTGCACGCCTACGGCACCAATGTCGAGGGCGACTGGGACCAGGTGATGGCGGCGATCCGGGAGTGCCATCGCCGGGTGCATACCATGGGGCGGGTGCGGATCTCTTCCACGCTCCGGGTCGGCACCCGCACCGACCGCGCGCAGACCCTGGCCGACAAGGTGGAGCGGGTCGAGCGGCTGCTCGCCGGCGGTTGAGGCGCTGCGATGGCCGCCCCCGGGGCCGAGGAGCCGGAGTTCGTCCGCCTGGTGGATGCACGCGGCCTGCGCTGTCCCGAGCCGGTGATGCTGTTGCACAACGCGATCCGCAAGGCCGCCGCGGGCGAGGTGCTCAAACTGGTTGCGACCGATCCCTCGACCCGGCGGGACGTGTCCAGATTCTGCAACTACCTGGGTCACAAACTGCTGGTGGAGACGGTGCGGGAGGAAGAGTTCTGCTATTTCATTCGCCGCGGCGGTTGACCCGCCGCGGCGCGGCGGGCTTCAGGAGTCGGCGAGCAGGGCGATGGCCTGCATCGCCTCGGGATCGCGGGCCTTGATCTTGTTGGCGATGTGGTGCTGGAAGTAGTAGCGGAAGTCGGGGTGGCTCTCGGCTGCGAACAGACTACGGTCGCCGGGCAGCACCGGCGTCTCCCGCACCTTTTCCGGATCCACGATCATCCCCTGGATGGTGCCGTCGAACAGCAGGCGCCAACTGACGACCTCGCGCAGCGCCAGGGTCTTGAAGCGGTCGGCGGAGAATACCGCATGGGTGCCGATGGGGTCCGGGATCTCCTGGATCGGCTCGGAGTCATCCTCGCAGGTGTACTCGTAATACTCGGCCGCCGCCTCCAGTTCCATTACCTTGTGCAGCGGAGGCTCGTCGAACAGCTCGTCGATGCCGGGATCGTAGTAGCCCTCCCAGCGACCGTTGAGCGGATCATCGATTTCCGGACAGGGGGTCAGCGTATTGAGCCAGGGCACCAGGCCGACGACCTCGCCGTCGGCGCGCAGCCCCCAGCACAGGATCTTGATGCTGAACAGGCGGTCCGGGTGGGTTTCGTTGGAATACAGCATCTCCATGCCGTCGAGTTCCGGGGCCAGACGGACGAAGCGGCGATGAAAGGGGTGCGAATAGGGTTGGCGGGTGAAGAGGTCGATGACGTTGTCGGAGCGGGGAGGAGGATCGTCGGGGAAACGCATGGTTCACTCCTGTCGATGGTTCGCGGCAAAGCCGTGAGGCTTTCTAGCTGTGAATGTCACGATCACAACCATCGAAGGCTAAAGTACTCGCGAAATCCCGCCAGCACAATAGTCGGGGGGGCGCGATGAACCCCAGTCCACGGGACCGGCGGCGCCCGCCCGGCGCGGTCCATCTCGGCGCCGATCTGGAACTCCTGTTTGCCGACTGCTTCTGGGCCGGGTGGCGCACCCGGCTGGAAGGCGGCGCCGAGGAGCCGCTGTATCTGCCGGCGACCGCGCAGGCCCCGCACCGGCTGTGCTACCGCGCCGATCATTTCGCCAGCGCCCTGCACGAGACCGCGCACTGGTGCATCGCCGGGCCCGCCCGGCGCCGGTTGGTCGACTTCGGCTACTGGTATGCGCCGGACGGCCGCGATGCCGCCGGGCAGCGCGCCTTCGAGGCGGTCGAGGCCCGCCCCCAGGCCCTGGAGTGGATTTTCTCGGAGGCCGCCGGCCATCCCTTCCGGCCCAGCGCGGACAATCTGGACGGCACCGGCACCGGCACCGGCACCGGCACCGGGGGCGATTTCGCCGCCCGGATCGGCGCCGAGCTGCGGCGTTGGCTGGCGTCGGGCCCGCCGCCGCGGGCGGTGCGCTTCGCCGACGCCCTGCGCCTGGCCTATGGCACCGGCGACTGGCGCGACCTCGACCGCTATCGGCTCCCCGGAGGCGTTCCGTGAGGATCGTCGCCGACGAGAACATGCCGCTCCTCGGCGAGCTGTTCGGGGCGCAGGGCGAGGTGGTGGCCCTGCCCGGGCGGGCCATCACCCCGGCGGTGGTGCGGGATGCGGACGTCCTGCTGGTGCGCTCGGTCACCCGGGTCGATGCCGGCTTGCTGGCCGACAGCGCGGTGCGGTTCGTGGGTTCGGCGACCAGCGGCTGCGACCACGTCGATCGGGACTGGCTCGCCGCCGCGGGGATCGAATTCGCCCACGCCCCCGGTTGCAACGCCGGAGCCGTGGTGCAGTACGTGCTCGCGGTGTGCTGCGCGCTGCGGCCGCGGTGGCGCGAGCTGACGGTGGGCATCCTCGGGTGCGGCGCCGTGGGTGGCCGGCTGTGGCGGCTGCTGGCGGCGCTGGGCGTGCGCTGCCTGACGTGCGATCCGCTGCTGCCGGCCGGCGCGCTGCCCGTCCCGGTGGCGCTCGACCGACTGCTGGGCGAGGCCGACATCCTCTGCCTGCACGTGCCCCTCACCGAGGACGGCCCCCACGCCACCCACCACCTGCTCGATGCCGGGCGGTTGGCACGGCTCAAGCCTGGCGCCCTGCTGATCAATGCCGCGCGCGGCGCGGTGGTCGACAATGCCGCCCTGCGCCGGCGACTGGTCGAGGGCCGGGAGCTGAGCGTGGCGCTCGATGTCTGGGAGGGGGAGCCCGCCATCGATCTCGATCTCTGGCGCCTGGTGGACCTGGGCACGCCCCATATCGCCGGTTACAGCCGGGAGGGCCGGGAGAACGGCAGCCGCGCGGTGTACGAGGCCTTCCGTGCCTGGCGGGGCCTGCCGCCGCCCGCCGCGCCGCGCCGGGAAGCGTTGCGGCCGCTGGCGCTGGCGGCGGGTGCGGATGCCCTGGCGGCGGCGGTGCTGGCAAGCTTCGATGTGCGCGCCGAGCAGCGGCGCATGGCCGCCGCGCTGGCCGTCGGCGGAGACCCGGCGACCGCCTTCGATGCGCTGCGGCGCAGTTGTCCGGAGCGGCGCGAGTTCGAACATTTCCGGGTGGTCGGCCCCTGCGGGCCGGAGCTCGCCCGCGACCTGCGCCGGCTGGGCTTTGCGGTTGCGGATCGCTGAGCGCCGCCGAATCTTTCCGGCGCTCAGCCGGCGCGCAGCCGCGCCAGGAAATGTTCGAGGCGATCCATGGCGATGGTGAGTTCGTCCGCCTTGGGCAGGAACACGATGCGCAGGTGCTGGGTGTCGAACCAGTTGAAGGCGGTGCCCTGGACCAGCAGCAGCTTTTCCTGCAGCAGCAGGTCGAGCACGAACTGCTCGTCGTCGGCGATCGGATAGACCTCCGGGTCGAGCCGGGGGAACAGATAGAGGGCGCCCAGGGGTTTGACGCAGCTCACGCCGGGCATGGCATTGAGGCGCGCCCAGGCCAGATCGCGCTGCTGGCGAAAGAGTCCGCCGGGGCACACCAGATCCTCGATGGTCTGGCGGCCGCCGAGCGCGGTCTGGATCGCGTGCATCGCCGGCACGTTGGCGCACAGCCGCATCGAGGCCAGCATTTCGATCCCCTGCAGATAGCTGCGGGCGCGGTGCTTGGCACCGCTGGCGATCAGCCAGCCGGAGCGGAATCCGGCCAGGCGGTAGTTCTTCGACAACCCGTTGAAGGTGATGCAGAGCAGGTCTTGGGAGAGCGAGGCCAGGGGCACGTGGACGGCGTCGTCATAGATGATGCGATCGTAGATTTCGTCGGCGAACAGGATCAGGCCGTGGCGCCGGGCGTGTTCGGTGAGCGCCCGCAGCAGGGCCTCGGTGTAGACCGCGCCGGTGGGGTTGTTGGGGTTGATGACCACGATGCCCCGGGTGCGCGGGCCGGTCTTGGCCTCGAGGTCGGCGAGGTCCGGCTGCCAGCCGTTGGCCTCGTCGCAGCGGTAGTGGACCGGCGTGCCGCCGGCCAGGGTGACGGCTGCGGTCCACAGCGGATAGTCGGGCGCCGGCACCAGGATCTCGTCGCCCGGGTTGAGCAGCGCCTGCATGGCCATCACGATCAGTTCGCTGACGCCGTTGCCGAGGATGATGTCGTCCACCTCGACGCCGGCGATGCCCTGCAGCTGGCAGCGCTGCATGATCGCCTTGCGGGCCGCGAAGATGCCCTTGGAATGGCTGTAGCCCTGGGCCTCGCCCAGATTGCGGATCACATCCTGGATGATTTCGTCGGGCGCCTCGAAGCCGAAGGCCGCGGGATTGCCGATGTTGAGCTTCAGGATGCGATGGCCTTCCTCCTCCAGCCGATGGGCGTGATCCAGCACCGGACCGCGAATGTCGTAGCAGACGTGCTCGAGTTTGGCGGACTTGTGATAGTGCTGCATGGCGGGCTCGAAGGGCGCTTAAAAAGCGCGCCATTGTAGCGTAAATTAGCGGTCATTCCCGTGCTGCACCGAGGGCTTGCGATGAGCGACTGGAAGGATAAGGACGACGACTACTGGCGCGCGCGGCTGACGCCGGCGCAGTTCGAGGTCTGCCGCCGCAAGGGCACCGAACGGCCCTTCACCGGCGAGTACTGCGACGAAAAGCGCCCCGGCGTCTACCATTGCGCCTGCTGTGGCGCCGCGCTGTTCAGCTCCGAGGCGAAGTACGATTCCGGCAGCGGCTGGCCGAGTTTCTATCGCGCGCTGGACGACCGGCGCATCGCCGAGGAAGTCGATGCCAGCCGCGGCATGGTGCGCACCGAGATCCTCTGCGCCGAGTGCGGCAGCCACCTGGGCCATGTGTTTCCCGACGGCCCGGCGCCCACCGGGCTGCGCTACTGCGTGAACTCGCTGTCGCTGCGGCTGGAGCCCGAGGAGGAGTGACTGCGGGGCCGGTTCGTGCTTGACACCCCCGACGGGCGCTCCCTAGAATGCGCGACTCTCGCGAGCAGAGAGTCCCGTTCGTCTAGAGGCCCAGGACACCGCCCTTTCACGGCGGTAACAGGGGTTCGACTCCCCTACGGGACGCCAATGCCGCGGATTTCAGAGCCTGTGTGCGGCGGGAATAGCTCAGTTGGTAGAGCGCAACCTTGCCAAGGTTGAGGTCGCCGGTTCGAGCCCGGTTTCCCGCTCCAATTGCAGGGGCTCAAGATCCGACGGGTTTTGGGCCCTTTCCGCCGGCTGGTCCCGCCACCTGCGGACCGCCCGGGCCGCAGCCGATGGCGCCGGTCGGCCCGCCTCCTGAAGCCGATCGCCGACGCGCCGCAATCCGGTGAACATCATCGCCCAGACCCCGACGCCAGCCCTGTCGATCCGCGGCCTGACCAAGGTCTACGACAATGGGCTGCACGCCCTCAAGGGCATCGATCTGGAGGTCGCGGAAGGCGATTTCTTCGCGCTGCTGGGCCCCAACGGCGCCGGCAAGTCGACCACCATCGGCATCATCTGCTCGCTGGTGCGCAAGACCGGGGGCAGCGTAGCCATCTTCGGCATCGACATCGACCGCAATTTCTCCCTGGCCCGGCAGCATCTGGGCCTGGTGCCCCAGGAATTCAACTTTCAGCAGTTCGAAAAGGTGATCGACATCCTGGTGACCCAGGCCGGTTACTACGGCCTGCCGCGGCGCCTGGCGCTGGCGCGCAGCGAGAAGTATCTGCGTCTCCTGGGGCTGTGGGACAAGCGCGACACCCGGGCGCGGATGCTCTCGGGCGGCATGAAGCGGCGGCTGATGATCGCCCGGGCGCTGGTCCACGAGCCGCGGCTGCTGATTCTCGATGAGCCCACCGCCGGGGTCGATATCGAGCTGCGCCGGTCCACCTGGCGATTCCTGCGCGAGCTCAACGCCGGCGGCACCACCATCATCCTCACCACCCATTACCTCGAGGAAGCGGAGAACCTCTGCAACCGGATCGCCATCATCGATCAGGGGCAGATCATCGAGAACACCAGCATGCGCGCGCTGCTGGCCAAGCTCAATACGGAGGTGTTCGTGCTCGACACCCGCGAGCCGCTGGACCGGTTCCCCGATCTGCCGGGCTATTCGGGCCGCCTGCTCGACGGACACAGCCTGGAGGTCGAGGTCGAGAAGACCCAGTCGCTCAACGAATTGTTCGCCAGCCTCGCGGCCCAGGATGTGCACGTGATCAGCATGCGCAACAAGGCCAACCGGCTCGAGGAGCTGTTCGTGTCCCTGGTTGGAACGGGCGAAGACCCGGTGGCGGATCGGTGATGCGGGCCGCGTCGCAGTGGGTGGCGTTCACGACCATCTTCAACCGGGAGGTGCGCCGCTTCATGCGCATCTGGCTGCAGACCCTGTTGCCGCCGGCGATCACCATCGTGCTCTACTTCGTGATCTTCGGCACCCTCATCGGGCCCCGCATCGGGCCCATGGCGGGCCACTCCTACATCGATTTCGTGGTCCCCGGCCTGATCATGATGGCGGTGATCACCAACTCCTACAGCAATGTGGTGTCGTCGTTCTACGGCAACAAGTTCCAGGGCAGCATCGAGGAAATCCTGGTCTCGCCGGTGCCCAACTACGTGATCCTGCTGGGCTTCGTGCTCGGCGGCGCGGCCCGCGGCCTGGCGGTGGGGCTGATCGTGACCCTGTTGTCGCTGCTGTTTACCGAGCTGCGATTGCATCATCTGGCGGTGGTGCTGGGCATGGTGCTGCTCACCGCGGTGCTGTTTTCCATCGCCGGACTGATCAACGCCATCTTCGCCGAGTCGTTCGACGACATCTCCATCGTGCCCACCTTCGTGCTGACGCCGCTGACCTATCTGGGCGGGGTGTTCTACTCGGTGGATCTGCTGCCCGGATTCTGGCAGCAGGTATCCCTGGCCAACCCGATCCTGTACATGGTGAACGCCTTCCGCTACGGCTTTCTGGGCGTCTCCGACATCGACGTGTTCTGGGCCTTCGCCATGGTCTGCGCCTTCATCGGCCTGGGCTACGGCTACGCCCTCTACCTGCTGGCGCGCGGCAAGCGGCTGCGCGCCTGATGGCCATGGCCGAGCCGCCCGAGCATCTGGCCGGCGCGCCGCTGGGGCGCCCGACGCCCTATCCGGAGCGCTTCGATGCCGGGCTGCTCCACCCCATCGATCGCGCCACGGGCCGGGCGGCGCTCGACTGGACCGGGGTGCCGGAGCCGTACGGAACCGATCTCTGGGTGGCCTACGAGCTGTCCTGGCTGTCCGCAACCGGGATGCCCCGGGTTGCGATCGCCGAGTTCGAGGTGCCCTGCGACTCGCCGCGCCTGATCGAATCCAAGTCGCTCAAGCTGTATCTCAACTCGCTCAACCAGACCGCCTTCGCCGGCCCCGGCGCGGTCGAGGCCCGGCTGCGTGCCGACCTCTCGGCTGCCTGTGGTGCCGGGGTTGCGGTGCGTCTCTACGGACTGGCGGAGTACGGCCGGCGCGGATTGAGCGAACCGCCGGGAACATGCCTCGACGGGATCGACCTCGAGGCGCCGCCGCAGCACCCGAGCCCGCGGATGCTGCGGGTCCGGCCCGGGGAGGTGACCACCGAGATGCTCCACAGCGACCTGCTCAAGACCCACTGCCCGGTGACCGGGCAGCCCGACTGGGCGACCCTGATCCTGGAGTATCGCGGCTCGCCGATCGACCGGGCGGGGCTGCTCGCCTATGTGGTTTCGCTGCGCCGGCACAGCGACTTTCACGAGCATTGCGTGGAGCGCATCTTCTGCGATCTGTGGCGGCAGCTGCGGCCGGAGCGGTTGAGCGTGGTGGCGCGCTACACCCGGCGCGGCGGCATCGAGATCAACCCCTGGCGCAGTTCCCAGCCGGGTGCCGCGCCCGGCGGCCGCCTGCCGCGCCAGTGACCGGAGCGGCGCCGAACCGCAGTGACCCTGGCGGCGCGGGCTGCGCATCGCGGGCGGAAGCCCGGGGTCATTCCTCGGGCCGCGGCGGCAGGCGCAGGCGGCGCTGGACCTCGCGAAAGGCGCCCTGGAGCGCGGTGACCACGCGGCCGTGGTCGTAGTTGGGCACCTGGTCGAGATCCATGAACAGGGTGAAGCCCTCGGTGCGGTAATCGACACAGGAATGCTGGGCGCCCAGGTTCTTGCGGTAATCGACCACCGAATGGACCTTGATCGGATGCCGGAAACCCTTGACCTCGATCTCGCCGTGGTCGCGGCACAGGATCTGATCGTTGACGAACTGCCAGGTGGCGTGCGAGATGAGGATTTCCCCCGGCCGCGCCAAGGTTTCCAGGCGGCTGGCGAGGTTCACCTCCGAACCCAGCAGGGTGTAGTGCAGCCGGTCCTCGGTGCCGAAATTGCCCACCGTGCAGAATCCGGTGCTGATGCCCATGCGGACTTCCAGCGGCCGCATCAGCCCCAGGTCGCGCCAGTGCTTCTGCAGCTCGATCACCCGGTTGCGCATCGCCAGCGCCATGGAGACGCAGGCGATGCAATCCTCCTTGGGGCCCTTGGTGCGCGGGTCGCCGAAAAACACCATCACCGCGTCGCCGATGAATTTGTCGATGGTGCCGCCATAGGCGAGGGCGATCTTCGACATTTCGGTGAGGTAGTGATTGATGATCTGGGTCAGCGAGGATTCGTCCATCTCGTCGGCGATCTCGCTGAAGCCCACGATGTCGGAGAAGAACACCACCAGCCGCTTGCGCTGCGAGGACAGGCGCACGGCGCGGCCGGATTCGATGGCCTGGCGCAGGTTCGGCGAAACGTATTTGGCCAGTTGGTAGTTGCGCAGTTTCAGCGCGATCTGCTGCTGCTGGAGCGTTGCCAACTGTTCGCGCAGGCGGCCGATCTCGCGCCGGCTGTGCAGGCCGTAGAGCACGAAGGTCAGGGTGAACACCGCCGCGGGCACCAGCTGCAGGGGCGCATCCAGATCGAGTCGCCAGTCCGGTTGGAGCAGCGCCGGCAGTGCGGCGCCCCCGGCGAACGCCAGGTTGTCGAGCAGCCAGCGGCGGCCGCCGCCGCGCATCAGCACCTGGTACTGGATCAGGGCGGCCAGCGGCAGCACCAGCAGCAGCGGATAGTGCAGCGCGCCCGCCACCAGCCCGAGCAGCGCGGCATCGGCGAGCGCCACGCGGTCGGCCTGCCCGGCGGCCGCCTCGGGATCGGCCCGGCGCAACCGCCATTCGGTGGCGAGCAGATAGATCAGGGTGAGCGCGATGCCGGTGAGCAGGGCCGGATGGGGCTGGCGCCAGTCGGAGATGCGCGCGGCCAGCGCGGTGATCACCCCCAGCGCCAGCGCGGGGCGGAACCACTCGCCGCAGGAGACCGGCTGCGCGGGCGAGGCAGCGGCTTCCGGATCCATGAATTCAGCACCCGACCCCGATGCGGCATTGTACTCTAGCCCGCTCCGCGGCCGGGGGGCCGTACCCCGCGCGTGCGGCGGCGCGGGTTGCAGCTCGCCGCCGGGAGGCGAGATCAGCGGTCGGGGTCATCCCGATCCCAGCAGCAGTTCCGCCAGCCGCGCGCGCTGGTAGATGGCATCGCCATAGAGCAGCTGGTTGTGCTTCTGGCGCTTGGTGTAGAGGTGCACCGCGCACTCCCAGGTGAAGCCGATGCCGCCGTGGAGCTGGATGGCGCGGTTGGCGCTGAAGGCCGCCACCTCGGCGGCGGCGGCCTTGGCCATGCGCGCGAAGGCGCCGGCGCGCTCCGGTTCCCAGTCGCAGGCGCAGGCGGCGTGGTAGGTGAGCGAGCGCGCCTGGTCGAGCTGGATCATCAGGTTGACCAGCGGGTGCTTGACGGCCTGGAAGAAGCCGATCGGGCGGCCGAACTGCTCGCGGTTGCGGGCGTATTCGGCGGTGGTCTGCAACAGCCATTCGCCGGCGCCGCAGATGTCGGCGGCGACCAGGGTGAGCACCCCGGGCCAGGCGGCGTCCAGGGCCGCGCCGCCGGCGCCGGGCGGCGCCAGCACCTGGGCGGGCTCGACGGCCACGTCCTCGAACCGCACCTGGGCCTGGTCGCGGGTGAGGTCGAGGATGGCGTCCGGGACCAGGTGGACCCCCGGGGCCGTCGCCGGCACCGCGATCAGGGCGAGGCCCTCGGGGCCGCGGGCCTTGGCCACCAGCACCTCGGCCTTGGCGGCGTCCTGCACGTACCAGGCGCTGCCCTGCAGCCGGCCCCGCTCGAGGCGCAGGTCGCAGGCGTCGGTCTCCCAGGCGCCGCTGCGCGGGGTGATGGCGAGCGCCGCGGTGCGGCCGGCGGCGATCTCGCCGAGCAGCTCGCGCGCGGCTTCGCTCTGGCACTGGCGCAGCACCAGGGTGGCGGCGGCGGTGGCGAGGAACGGCGAGGGCAGGGCGGCGCGGCCGGCCTCCTCGGCGAGCGCGGTCAGCGCCACCAGCGCCAGTCCGGCGCCGCCGCAGTCCGCCGGCACCGCGACCGTGGTCCAGCCCAGCTCGACGAGCTGCCGCCACAGCGCCGGATCCCAGTGGCAGGCCGGGGGGCGATGGGGATCGTGCTCGCCGGCCACCAGCCGGTGCAGGGCGCCGGTGGGCAGGCGGTCGGCGAGGAACTGGCGCGCGGTATCGCGCAGCAGTGCGGCGTCGGCGTCGAAACCGAAATCCCCGGGTTGCGTCATGGCGGGCCTCACTTGGACTTGGCGAGGCCGAGCACGCGCTCGCCGAGGATGTTGCGCTGGATCTCATTGGACCCCGCGGCGATGGTGACGCCGTAGGAGTTGAGGTAGCCCAGCGCCCATTCGCCGCCCTCGGGGGCATTGGCATCGCCGATCGACAGGGTGCCGGCGACGCCCTGGATCTCCATGGCCAGCGCGCACACGTCCTGGCGGATCTCCGACATCACCAGCTTGGGCTGCAAGGGGAGGCGCATGGGGTGATCGCACAGCGCCGGCACCCGGGCGCGGCGCGCGCCCTGCCGGGAGCCCTCCTGGCGGATGATGAGCTGCATGATGCGATCGCGCAGCACCGGGTCGTCGGCGGCACTGCCGGCGCCGCGCGGGGTGCGCCGGGCGAGATCGAGCAGCGCGTAGGCATCGCCGACGGCGCGGTCCGGGTCGCCGCCGTGACCGCTCGACGGGGTGACCATGGGGCCGCCGCCGCGCTCGTGCAGCAGCGTGGTCTGGGCCACCTGCCAGCCCTGGCCGACCTCGCCGACCCGATGGTGATCGGGGATTTCCAGGCCGTCGAAGAAAACCTCGTTGAAGCCGGTCTCGCCGGTGATCTTGATCAGCGGGCGTACGGTGACGCTCCTGCCCAGCTCCGCCTTGATGGGGACCACGAAGTAGGTCATGCCCTCGTATTTCCGGCTGCGGTCGGTGCGCGCGAGCAGGATCATCCAGTCGGCGAAGTGGGCGAGCGAGGTCCAGATCTTGTGGCCGGTGATCTTCCAGCCGTCGCCGTGGCGCTCGGCGCGGGTCTGCACATTGGCCAGGTCCGAGCCCGCGCCGGGCTCGCTGAAACCCTGGCACCAGATGTCGGCGCAGGAGAACAGCCGCGGCAGCAGGGTCTCGCGCTGGAAGCGGTTGCCGTGAAAGTGAATGGTGGGCGCGGCCATGCCCAGGCCGAGGATGTTGGGCAGGAACGGCCGCCCGGCGCGCTGCATCTCCTGGTTGGCGATCCGCTGGCAGTCGGTGCGCCCGCCGCCGCCTTCCTCCACCGGGTAGTCGCAGCCGATCAGGCCCGCCGCATGGGCCCGGCGCTGCCAGTCGCGCAGGTATTCGAGCTGCTCGGGGTGCATCAGCTCGATGGCCGACTGCGGCAGCCGCACGGGCGGCGGCGGCAGCGGGTTGGCCGCCAGCCACTGCCGGCAGTGGGCGCGGAATTCGGCCTGTTGGGCGGTGTCGTGCTGGCGCTGATCGGACATGGTGCGCTCCCTGGGTTTATGGATAGTTTCGCGGCCGCGGGCCCTGCCGGCCGGTTCACCCGAGACGGCCGTGCTCCAGCCAGTGGGCGAGCTCGGGCTCGACGCGCTCGTCGAGGATCCTGCGGTACAGGGCGAGGTCGTCCGCGGTGAGCAGCTCGCGCCACTGGCCGGACTCGCCCCGGTGAAAGAACTGCCCGGGGTCGCGCCAGACGTCGTCGGTGACCTGGGGCGCGAGCTGGGCGGCGTTGGCCTTCATGTTCTCGAAGCCGGCCGCCTCGACCAGCGCCGGCCACTCGGCCGCGGGGATGTCGATGCCGAGGAACGCGGCGATGCGGCGCATCTCGCCGGCGAGATCGGCCTGGAGGTCGCCGTAGTGGACCATGAGGATGTTGGGCAGGTGGCGGTAGCGCCAAAAGCTCCGCAGGTAATGGATCACGTCCGAAGTGGCGGTGTCCTCGTGGTAGACACCGCTGCTTTGGATCCACTGCCGGAACCAGGTGCGGAAATCCTCCGGCGGCTGGGGCGGCGGCTGCCAGGGCCCGGTGGCGTTGGCGGCCAGTCGGGCGAAACATTCCGGCTTCATGTTGGCCATGTGGTGGCGCAGCGAGACCAGCATGTCGCGCGGGTCGCGGCCCACGCACAGGTAGCGCACCGAGTCCGACCAGGGCAGGCCGTCGAGCGGCGTATGGGTCTTGATGAAGCGCCGGTGGGTCTGGGCGGCGAGCTGGGCGTGCACCGCCTCCCTGGGTGCGAACAGGGCATCGAGCCAGGGCGAATACCAGGTCAATGGCTGTTCGAGCCGCGGCGTGCGCAGGATCAGCAGCGCGCAGATCATCTGGGTCCAGGTGGTGCCGCACTTGGCCGGGGTGCAGATCAGGATGTCGTCGGCGCGGAACTCGAAGCCGTCCCAGCGGCTGCTCTCCATCACGAATTCCCGATAGGTGCGGGTCCGGGTGGGGCGGAGTTGCGTGTTCATGTTCGGTCGCTCCTTGGCTCAATGCGGATGGGCGATGCCCGCTCCGGTGGGGATGCGGATATCTTCGATCAGCTCCTGGATTTCCCGGGGCGGGGGCGCGGTCAGGCGGCTGACCGCCAGGCACACCGCGACGTTGAGCAGCGCGCCCAGGGCGCCGATGCCGGTGGGTGAAATGCCCCACAGCCAGTGCCCGGCGCTGTTGCGTTCCGGCGCGGCGAAGTGGAAGTAGACGATGTAGCCGAGGGTGAAGATCAGGCCGGCGAGCATGCCGGCGATGGCGCCGGGCTGGTTGGCGCGGCGGGAGAAGATGCCGAGCAGGATGGCCGGAAACAGGGTGGCCGCCGCCAGGCCGAAGGCGAAGGCCACGGTCTGGGCGACGAAGGCGGGCGGGTAGATGCCGAACCAGCCGGCGATGAGCACGGCGACCACCGCCGACAGCCGCGCGCACAGCAACTCGCCGCGCTCGCCGATGCCGGGCAGGAAGGTGCGTTTGAGCAGGTCGTGGGAAATGGCGCTGGAGATGACCAGCAGCAGCCCGGCTGCGGTCGACAGGGCGGCCGCCACCGCGCCGGCGGCGATCAACCCCACCACCCAGGCCGGCAGGCCGGCGATCTCCGGGTTGGCCATCACCATGATGTCGCGATCGACATAGATCTCGTTGACTCCCGGGGCGGGCGCATTGGCCAGCAGGCGCTGGCCGTGAACCCCGCGGGCCGCGGTGAACTCGGGCGCGGCCGGTTCCAGCGCCGGGCCGGCGCGGTACTGGATGACGCCGTCCCGGTTCTTGTCCAGCCAGGCGATCAGGCCGGTGTTTTCCCAGTTTTTCACCCAGGCCGGGGCTGCGGCGTAGGGCGTCCCGTCGAGGCTCGCGGAGAGATTCAGGCGCGCAAACACCGCCACCGCGGGAATGGTGGTGTACACCACGCAGATGAAGGCCAGCGCCCAGCCGGCGGAGCGGCGCGCGTCCGAGACCCGCGGGACGGTGAAGAAGCGCACGATCACATGGGGCAGCCCGGCGGTGCCGATCATCAGCGCGGTGACGATGGCGGCGGAGTCGATCAGGCTGTGGTTGCGGGCGGTGTAGGCGCTGAAGCCGAGCTCGGTGACGACCCGGTCCAGTTTCTGCAGCACCCCGATCCCGGAACCGTCCTTGAGGGTGTCGCCGAAACCCAGTTGCGGGACCGGATTGCCGGTCCACATCAGCGACAGAAACACCGCCGGCACCAGAAACGCGAAGGTCAGCACCAGGTACTGGGCCACCTGGGTATAGGTGATGCCCTTCATCCCACCCAGCACCGCGTAGACGAATACGACGGCCATGCCGATCACCACGCCGGCGTCGATGTCCACCTCCAGAAAGCGCGAGAACACGATGCCCACGCCGCGCATCTGGCCGGCGATGTAGGTGAAGGAGATGAACAGCAGGCAAATCACCGCCACCACCCGCGCGGTGTTGGAGTAATAGCGGTCGCCGATGAACTCGGGCACCGTGAAGCGGCCGAACTTGCGCAGGTAGGGCGCGAGCAGCAGCGCCAGCAGCACGAAGCCGCCGGTCCAGCCGATCAGATAGACCGAGCCGTCGCGGCCGGCGAAGGCGATCAGTCCGGCCACCGAGAGAAAGGACGCCGCGCTCATCCAGTCCGCGGCGGTGGCCATGCCGTTGAGCACCGGATGCACACCGCCGCCGGCGACGTAGAACTCCCGGGTCGAGGCCGCCCGCGACCAGATGGCGATGCCGATGTAGAGCGCAAACGACAAGCCCACGAACAGCAGGCTGTAACCCTGGGTGCTCACCGCGCCGCCCCTTCCCGGTGGTTGCGCGCCGCCACCGCGTCCGGATCGTCATCCACCCCGCAGGCGCGCTCGATGCGCGTCATCCACAGGTGATAGGCCGCGATCAGGGCGACGAAGATCAGCATCGCGCCCTGCTGGGTGAACCAGAAGCCGAGCGGAAAGCCGCCCAGCCGGAAGCGGTCGAGCCAGTCGCCCAGCAGTACCCCGCACCCCAGTGCCACAAAGGCCCAGATGCCCAGCAGGATCGCCAGCACGCGCAGATTGGCCCGCCAATAGCGCCGCGCCCGCGCTTCGGCCAGCACTTCGCCGTCGTGATGGGAATGGGCCGGCAGGTTTTCCGCCGTGTCGTGATGGAAGACGTGATCGTGCTGCCCGCTGCCGGGGACCCTGGGGCTCATCGCGGCTCCTCTGGTTATCGGAATGGTCGGCGCCGAACACTGGCGCGCGGCCGGAGGCTTGTCAACCGGTCGCCGGCGCTGCCCCGTCAGTCGACGCCGACCGCCGCGCCCAGGGTGATGCCGATCGGCGCGTGCAACACCAGATCGGCCTCGCCGTCGAGCGGCGTCGGGTCGCGGTTGATGATCACCAGCCGGGCGCCGCGCCGCTTGGCGAGCAGCGGAAAGCCCGCCGCCGGCTGCACCACCAGGGAGGAGCCCAGCACCAGAAACAGGTCGCAGGCCAGCGACGCGGCTTCGGCGCGGGCCATGGCCTCGACCGGCATCGGCTGGCCGAAGGAGATGGTAGCGGTCTTCACCAAGCCGCCGCACGCGCGGCAGGCGGGCAGGGTCTCGTCGCGCAGGAAGGCGGCGCGGATCGGCGCCAGGTCGTGGTGGCGGCCGCAGTCGAGGCAGCGGGCATAGGTGGTATTGCCGTGCAGCTCGACGACCCGGTCATCGGGCACCCCGGCGGCCTGGTGGAGGCCGTCGATGTTCTGGGTGACGACCAGGCTGGCGCTGCCGCGGCGGACCAGTTCCGCCACCGCCCGGTGGCCCCGATTCGGTTGGGCCTCGCGCAGCATCTCTTCGAGCGCGAACTTCAGCCGCCAGGCGGCGCGCCGCGCCTCCTCCGAGCGCAGGAAATCGTCGAACATCACCGGTTGGTGGCGCGACCAGATGCCGCCCGGGCTGCGGAAATCGGGGATCCCCGATTCGGTGCTGATGCCCGCGCCGGTGAAGATCACGGCGTTTTTGGCCGCCGCCAGCCAGGCGGCGAGCGAAGCCGGTCCTTTGCCTTCGAGCATGGCGGTTGCCTCGACGGTCTTTCCGCGGATGGTAGCACCGGGCGGATCGGGCCGGGCGCCCCGCCGCCGGGGGTGGGGGTTGGCGCGAACACCCGATGGGCAGCGGGTTTCGCCGGTTGCGCCCTGGGGTTTGCCGGATGCGCCGCTGCGCGGCTTGTCCGGCCTACGGGCGTCACTGTCGTAGTCGTGGTAGTCGTAGAGCGGGTAAGCGCCGCGCACCCGCCGGATGCGTGGCCCCGACTCCCCGGCGGGCGGCCATCAGAGGTGTTCCAACAGCCCCGGGCCCTCGAACACGCTGCCGTGGCCGGGGTAGACCGCGGTGGGCCGCAGCGCCTTGAGCAGCTTCAGGGTGCGGGCCATCTGCCGGGGATTGGCATAGACCGCGGGCGGCACCAGGACGCCGCGGGAGCCGCTGCCGAGCAGGGTGTCGCCGCTGATCAGGCGGCCGCTCGGGGCATGGTAGTAGCAGACGCTGTCCCAGGAATGCCCGGGGGTGTGCAGCACCTGCCAGCCGGCGAAACCCGGCAGCGGGCTGCCATGTTTGAGACGCAGTTCCGTCGCCGGCCGGGACTTCTCCGCCCTCAGGTCGCGGTCCGGCAGCCAGGCCGGCAGCACCCGGGCCTCGGCACTGCGCGCGGGACTCGCGTACATGGCCCAGGCCCGCGGCCGCAGCCCCTCGAGCAGGGCGGTCGCGGGCTTGATCAGCAGGCCCAGCGGATCGCGCAGCAGGTGCCGGTGCAGCGAATGGGTGGCGTAGGGTAGCCCGACCCGGGCGCCGCAGATCCGCGCCAGGGCCCGCACGCCGCCGCTGTGGTCCGGATCGCCGTGGGTGCAGACCACCAGGCGCACGTCGCGCGGCTCCCGGCCCAGCACTTCACGGAGAAAGCCGAGCACATACTTCTCCCCGCGCCAGGCGACATCGACCACCGCCAGGGCGCCGTCCTGTTCGATGAGGTAGCTGTTGACCAGCCGGCCTTTGACCTGGTGAACGCGCATGATCCGGGTCGGGAGAATGGCGAAAAACGACGGCGGCATGGTAGCAGGTCAGGCACAATGCCCGGCGAACCCAGCGCCACCGGAGCCCCGCCATGCCGCCGTCCGCCGCACCCGCCGGGGGCATCCTCAGCATCAATGCGGTAACCCTCAGAACCGGGGACATGGCGGCCTGCGTCGCCTTCTATCGGGCACTGGGCATGGAGGTCACCTTCGGCGGCGGGCAGGCGCGCTTCACCACGCTGAGCGCGGGGGACTGCCACGTGAATCTGAGTTCCGCCCTGGTGGTATCTGCGGAGCCCTTTCCGGGCCGGATCATCTTCCATGTGGCGGACGTGGACGCCCTCTACGACCGCATCCGCGCTGCGGGCTATGTGCCCGAGACCGAGCCCGCGGACGCCCCCTGGGGCGAGCGGTTCTTCCACATCCGCGATCCCAGCGGCCACGAACTCAGCTTCGCCAGGCCGTTGCGGCAGCAGCCCTAGGCCGGAGCAGGGTGGGGAGTAGGGTGGATAAGCGCAGCGCATCCGCCGTTTTCCCCCGGCGACCCTCAGGAAACTCCTCGTCACCCCGGCGAAAGCCCATCACCCCGCCGCCCATTCGTCACCCCGGCGAAAGCCGGGGTCCAGTCTTTCACCACTCTGGATTCCGGCTTGCGCCGGAATGACGATCGCTGCGGGTTTCGCTGGATGCGCCCCGGGGTTTTGCCGGGTGTACGCGCTATTGTCGGATGCGCCGCTCTGCGGCTATCCGGCCTGCGAAAACACGCTGCCGCCAGGGTAGTCGTAGGCCGGACCGCGCAGCGCATCCGGCGCAATGCCTGCTAGACTCGGGGTCGACCCACAATCCACAAAAAGGGGGCTGTCATGCGCAAGGGCGCCATCTTTCCGATCACCGAAATCGGCACCGATCCCATCGCCATCCGCGACTACGCCCAGGCCATCGAGGCCATGGGCTACGACCATATCGTGGTGTTCGACCACGTGCTCGGCGCCAACCCCGAGCGGCACCAGCTGTGGGGGCCCTACACCCACGAATTCCAGTTCCACGAGCCTTTCGTGCTGCTCGGCTATCTGGCGGCGGTGACCCGCGCCCTGGAACTCGCCACTGGCATCGTCATCCTGCCCCAGCGCCAGACCGCGCTGGTCGCCAAGCAGGCCGCCGAGGTCGATATCCTCTCCGGCGGCCGGCTGCGGCTCGGCGTCGGCGCCGGCTGGAACCAGGTGGAATACGAGGCCCTGGGGCAGGATTTCCATACCCGCGGCCAACGCATGGACGAACAGGTCGCCCTGCTGCGCGAGCTCTGGTCCAAGGACCTGGTCGACTTCGACGGCCGCTGGCACAAGGTCACCCAGGCGGGCATCAATCCGCTGCCGGTGCAGCAGCCGATCCCGCTGTGGATGGGCGGCTGGGCCGACCCCATGATCCGCCGCATCGCCCGGCTGGCGGACGGCTGGTTCGCCTTCTTCAGGCCCGACGACAACGGCCGCCAGCAGCTCGACAAGCTGCACCGCTACGCCCGCGAAGCCGGGCGCGATCCCGCGGCGATCGGCATCGAGGCCTGGATCATCCTCAACAATGCCAGCGTGCTGGCCGGCAAGAACCAGAAGCCGGAGGACATCCCGCTGCGCTCGCCGGATGCCTGGTGCGCCGAGATCGAGGCCTGGAAGGGGCTGGGCGCCACCCATGTGGCCTGCTGGACCATGTACGCCAACCTGTCCGTGGACCAGCACATCGAGACCGCGCGGCGCTTCAAGGAAGCCGCCGACAGCGTCTGCTGAGCGGGGCGCCGGCCGATGCAACTGACTGAGGGCTGGGTGGAGGTGCCCACCGCGGACGGCCGCATGGAGTGCTTCCTCGCCCATCCCGCCGGCGGCGCTCCGGCACCGCCGGTGGTGCTCTACATGGACGCCCCCGGAGTGCGCGAGGAGCTGTGCGACTTCGTGCGCCGCATCGCCGGGCAGGGCTACTGCGCCATCCTGCCCAACCTCTATTACCGCTACGGCGTGCGCGCCGCCGGGCCGCGGATGATGGAGCTGCTCCAGGCGCACACCAACGCCATGATCGTCGCCGACACCGGCAGCCTGATCGCCTGGCTCGACGCCCAGCCCGCGGCGCGGCCCGGCCCCCTGGGCTGCATCGGCTACTGCATGAGCGGCAAGTTCGTGCTCGCCGTCACCGGCGCCTTCCCCGAGCGCTTCAAGGCCATGCTGTCGCTCTACGGTGTTTCTCACGTCACCCGGGAGCCGGATTCGGCGCACCTGCGCATCCCCGGCATCCTGCCCGATTGCAGCCTCTATTTCGGTTTCGCCGAACACGACCCCTTCGTCCCGGACCGCGAAATCGCGGAGCTCGACGCGGCGCTGCGCGCGCACGGCGCCGACTATGTGCTGGAGAAGATCCCCGGCACCGGCCACGGCTTCGCCTTTCCCGAACGGATGAGCTATCACCACGAGGCCGCCGAGCGCCACTGGGACATCGCCTTTGCACTGTTCGCCCGCAAACTGCGGGGCGATTGAGACCCGCCGGCGCCGTCCGCGGGGTGCGGCGATTGGCCGCATTCCCCGCCGTGGACGGATCGGCGATGATGTGCCGCTGGCCCGGCGCGCCGGGCAGCGCAGCTCCGGGAGCCCGGTGAAAGCAGATGCCACCATGGCCGCAGTCCCTCTGGATCCCGCGCCCCGGGACGGCCGGGGCTGACCCCGTGTCCGCGGCCGATTCCGGGTGCCGCGGCATCCCGCTGGCGGCGCTGGCGCTGGCGCTCGCCGTCCATGCCGCCGCGGTCGGGCTCTTGTGGCGGGGACCGGCGGTTTCGCCGCCGGCCCCGGCAGTCCTGGTGCAACTGATCGCGCGGCCCGCGCCGGAACCATCGCCGGCCCCGGTGCCGCA
>JBMOPO010000055.1:0-35210 GCA_049325095.1 Pseudomonadota bacterium
CGTCCCCTCTCCCAGTGGGAGAGGGGTGGCCGTCAGGCCGGGGTGAGGGTTGACGGAAGTCAATGTTGCTGATCAGGTCGATGAGCTGGCCGAGGCGGGTCTTGTCGAGCGCCGGGCGCGCGTAGTCCTTGGACAGCACGCCCTTGAGCACCGGGTTGTCGCGCTCGATGCCGGCCATGGCGTCGTCGACGAGCTGGCCGATGGTGGGCTGGCGGGCCAGGGCCTTCAGGTGTGCCCAGCGCGCCTCGGGCGGCACCCAGAAGATGCCCTGGGCGCGGTATTCGTCCGGGTCCTCGGGGTCGGCGCCCTGGGCTTGCTCGGCCAGCAGCGCGGCGTGCTTTTCCTCGAAGGCGTCGGAGATGTACTTGAGGAAGATGAGCCCGAGCACCACGTGCTTGTACTCGGCGGCATCCATGCTGCCGCGCAGGGCGTCGGCCATCTGCCAGAGCTGGGCCTCGTAGCCGACGGTCGCGGCGCTGGCCCCGGTCGCCCGCGGGTTGTTCTTTTGCCTTGCCAAGTCATGCCTCGTCAGGTGGTCGCCGCCGGGGGTCGGGAGCGTCCGACAGCGCCCCACTCGAGCGGCCCCGGGAAGAAATTGCGCCGCGGGGAGCCTAGCGGAATTCCGGAACCGGCGTAAACCGCTCCCGGCGGTCCGGCCCGAAGCGGGCGCCGGCCGGCGCGGCGCGCCCGGCCCCGGGCGCCGGCCGGGTCCGGCTCAGGCCGGGGTCGCGAAGGCGCCGCGCTTGAGTTCGGCGATGGCGTCGCGGACTTCGGCGGCCTGCTCGAATTCGAGGTTGCGCGCATGCTCCAGCATCTGTGCCTCCAGTTGGGCGATGCGCTGCCCCAGCGCGGCGGGCGAGAGATCGGCCGCGGCGGCCAGGTAGCCCTGCCGGCGCTCGGCGACCCGCGCCGGCCGCCGGGCGCGGCGCGCACCCACGGCGCCTTCGAGGATGTCGGGCACCGGCTTGCGGATGCCCCGGGGCACCAGCCCGTGGCGTTCGTTGAAGGCCAGTTGCTTGCGGCGCCGGCGCTCGGTCTCGTCCATCGCCCGGCGCATGGAGCCGGTGATCCGGTCGGCGTAGAGGATCGCGCGGCCGCGCAGGTTGCGGGCCGCCCGGCCGATGGTCTGGATCAGGGATTCCTCGGAGCGCAGGAAGCCCTCCTTGTCGGCGTCCAGGATGGCCACCAGGGCGACCTCGGGCATGTCCAGCCCCTCGCGCAGCAGATTGATGCCGACCAGCACGTCGAATTCGCCGAGCCGCAGGTCGCGGATGATCTCGACCCGCTCGACCGTGTTGATGTCCGAGTGCAGGTAGCGCACCCGCACGCCGTGCTCGTCGAGGTATTCGGTGAGATCCTCGGCCATGCGCTTGGTGAGCACGGTGACCAGCACCCGCTCGTCCCGCGCCGCCGCGGCGCGGATCTCGCCGAGCAGGTCGTCGACCTGGGTGAGCGCCGGGCGCACCGCCACCTGCGGGTCCACCAGCCCGGTGGGCCGCACCACCTGTTCGACCACCGCGTCGGCGTGTTCCGCCTCGTAGCGGCCCGGGGTGGCGGACACGAAGATGGTCTGCGGCCGCAGCCGCTCCCATTCGTCGAAGCGCAGCGGCCGGTTGTCGAGCGCGCAGGGCAGCCGGAAGCCGTACTCGACCAGGGTTTCCTTGCGCGAGCGGTCGCCGCGGTACATGCCGCCCAACTGGGGGATGGTGGCATGGGATTCGTCGATCACCAGCAGCGCGTCGGGCGGCAGGTAATCGAACAGTGTCGGCGGCGGCTCGCCCGGCTGGCGGCCGGACAGGTACCGGGAGTAGTTCTCGATGCCCGGGCAGTAGCCGAGCTCGCTCATCATCTCCAGATCGTAGCGGGTGCGCTCGGCCAGCCGCTGCGCCTCCACCAGCTTGTCGGCGCCGCGCAGCTCGGCCAGGCGCAGGGCGAGCTCCTCCTTGATCCGTTCCACCGCGGCGAGGATGGTCTCCCGGGGCGTGACATAGTGGGTCTTCGGATAGATGGTGCAGCGCGGTATCCGCGCGACCACCTCGCCGGTGAGCGGATCGAACTGGACGAGGTTCTCCACCTCGTCGTCGAACAGCTCGATGCGCACCGCGAGCTGTTCGGAATCCGCCGGGAAGATGTCGATCACATCGCCCCGGACCCGGTAATTGCCGCGCTCGAAGCCGATGTCATTGCGGGTGTACTGGAGCTCGGCCAGGCGGCGCAGGATGGCGCGCTGGTCGACCTGGTCGCCGCGCACCACATGCAGCAGCATCTTCAGGTAGGAGTCGGGATCGCCGAGGCCGTAGATCGCCGACACCGTGGCCACCACCACCACGTCGCGGCGCTCGAGCAGCGCCTTGGTGGCCGACAGCCGCATCTGCTCGATGTGCTGGTTGATGGAGGCGTCCTTCTCGATGTAGGTGTCGGAGGACGGCACATAGGCTTCGGGCTGGTAATAGTCGTAGTAGGAGACGAAGTACTCGACCGCGTTGCGCGGGAAGAACTCGCGCAGCTCGCCGTACAGTTGCGCCGCCAGGGTCTTGTTGTGGGCGAGCACCAGGGTCGGCCGCTGGATGCGCTCGATCACCTTGGCGATGGTGAAGGTCTTTCCCGACCCGGTGACGCCGAGCAGGGTCTGGGCGGCCAGGCCGGATTCCAGCCCCGCGACCAGGGCCTCGATCGCCTCCGGCTGGTCGCCGGCGGGCGCGTAATCGCTGACGACGGTGAGCGGCCTGTGCATGGTGGGATTGGATCGCACGACGGGCACGGATTCTACCAGTTCGCCGCCGGGCCGCGGCGGCGGGTCGGCTTTGCTCCGCCCCCCGGCCCCCCTATAATCGCGCCCCCTCCCCGCCACCCGATCCCGTATCCCATGAGTTACCGCAATGTTCCGGCCGGCCAGAATCTGCCCGACGACATCAATGTCGTGATCGAGATCCCCGCCAACCACGATCCCATCAAGTACGAGATCAACAAGGAATGCGACGTGCTGTTCGTGGACCGTTTCGTCGCGACGCCCATGTTCTACCCCGCGAACTACGGCTACATCCCGGGCACCCTGTCCGAGGACGGGGATCCCCTCGACGTGCTGGTGGTGTCCCCCTACCCGGTGCTGCCGGGCTCGGTGATCCGCAGCCGGCCCATCGGCATGCTGGTGATGACCGACGAGGCGGGCCCCGACGCCAAGCTGATCGCCGTCCCCCACGACAAGCTGGCCAGCCTCTATGCCGGGGTGCGGGAGGTCGAGGACCTGCCGGAACTGCTGCGCAAGCAGACCGAGCACTACTTCGAGAACTACAAGGATCTCGAGGAGGGCAAGTGGGTGAAGATCAACGGCTGGCGCAACGCCGCGGCCGCCCGCGCCGAGATCCTGGCCTCGCGCGAGCGCTATCTGCGAAACCACGCCTGAAGGCGCCGGCGCCGCCGGTTCCGGATCGCACCGGCCCGGGCGGCGATCCCCGGGGCCGCCCGCCCGGCCCCGCGCTTCAGGTCTTGGCGATGACGAAGGCGCCGATCATCTGGATCGCCTGTTTGCCCTCGGGGATCAGTTTCGCCATCAGATGCCAGACGTGCATCATGCCCTCCCAGACTTCCAGGGTGACATCGACCCCGGCCTCCCGGGCGACCCGGCTGAGGGTGATGGCGTCATCGTAGAGCACCTCTTCGGTGCCGACCTGGATCAGCAGCGGGGGCAGGCCGCGGAGGTCGGCGAAGATCGGTGAGGCCAGCGGCGACTTCGGGTCCTGGCCGTTGAGGTAGAGACCCGCCATCCAGCGCAGCGCATCCGGCCGCAGCATGGGATCGGCCTCGGCCATGGAGGTCATCGAACCGCTGGCGCAGGTCAGGTCGGCCCAGGGCGAAATGCAGATGCCGCCGGCCGGCAGCGGGAGCTTGCGCTCGCGCAGCGCCACCAGGGTCGCCACCGTCAGCCCGCCGCCCGCCGAATCCCCGGCGATGCACAGCCGGGCCGGATCGATCCCGGTGTCGAGCAGCCCCTGATAGGCGGCCACCGCGTCCTCCACCGCCGCCGGAAACGGGTGTTCCGGCGCCAGCCGATAGTCGGCAATGAAGGCCCGGGCGTGCGCGGCGTCGGCGATCCCGCCCACCAGGTCGCGATGGCTGAGCGGCGAGCCCAGCACATAGCCGCCGCCGTGCAGATAGAGGATCACCCGTCCGCCGTCGCCGGTCTGCGGCAACTGCCACTCACCGGGCACGCCGTTGAGGGTGGCGGGCTGTCCCGGCGCCCGGCGGCTCATCAGGCCGGACATCTTCTCCAGGGTTTCGCGCTCCTTGGCCACGGAGCCGCTGGCCCCCAGCTTTTTCTTCATGGTCCGCCGCGTCACCCAGGCCAGACACTTGCTTCTCCTGCTTGCCATTGCCGCTCCTCTCGATGCACTCGGATTGCTGTTTTGGATGGATTGCGGATCGGGCGGGCGCGCCGGCCGCCGCTGCGGGCCGCGAGCGCCGCTCCCGATCCGGGATTCAGTTGGCGGTCACCCTGCCGCCATCGATGACCAGGGTCTGCCCGGTCATGAAGGCGCCGGCCGGCGAGGCCAGGAACACCGCGGCCCCGGCGATCTCCTCGGGCGTGCCGATGCGCCGCAGCGGCGCGCGTTCGGTCGCCTTCTGCAGGTATTCGGGGTTGTCCCAGAGGGCGCGGGCGAAATCGGTCTTGATCAGCCCGGGCGCGATGGCGTTGGCGCGGATGTTGTCCGGCCCGAACTCGGCGGCGATGTTGCGCGCCAGCGCCAGGTCGGCGGCCTTCGACAGCCCGTAGGCGCCGAGCGTGGTGTGGCCGAGGATGCCGCCGATGGACGACACGATGATGATCACCCCGTCGCGGCGCGCGCGCATCTCCGGGATCACCATCGAGCACAGCCAGTGGTTGGACTTGATGTTGTTGTCGAGGATCTTGTCGAGCTGTTCGTCGCTGATCCCCAGCATGGAGCCGTAATAGGGATTGGAGGCGGCGTTGCACACCAGGATGTCGATCCTGCCGCAGACCTCGCGGGTGCGGCTCACCAGGTGTTCGAGGTCCTCCTTGCGGGAAATGTTGGCCGGCACCGCGAGCGCCCGGTCCGCGCCGGCCCGGGCGTTGATCGCCGCGGCCACCGCGTCGCAGGCGTCGGCCTTGCGGCTCGACACCACCACCCGGGCGCCGTGCAGCGCCATCTGTTCGGCGATGGCGCGGCCGATGCCCTTGGTCGAACCCGTGATCACCGCCACCTTGCCGCCGAGATCGAACAGCTCCATGACCCTCCCCCTCATCATCGGACAGGCGCATTCTAGCAGCGCCCGGCGGCGAACCCAGGGGTGGCGGAGGTCGGACTTGACCCGTATCCCCCCGCTGTGACGAAATCACGGGCCGGCGCCGGGCCGTCCCCCCAGGGACCGCGACCCAGGCCTCCATAACCCATAACGAGACCAGCGACATGGCCCCCAAACACCTGCTCGACGGCATCAAGGTACTGGACTTCACCCACTACGTTGCCGGGCCCCACTGCACCCGGCTGATGGCCGAGGCCGGCGCCGAAGTGATCAAGGTCGAGTCGCTCACCGGCGACACCGCGCGCATGCTGCCGGTGCACCGCCAGGGCCGCAGCGGCTACTTCATCCAGCACAACCGCGGCAAGCGCACCCTGTGCATGGACCTGCGCCGGCCCGAGGCACAGGAGATCTGCCGGGAACTGACCCGCCAGGTCGACGTGGTGGTGGAAAACTTCACCCCCGGGGTGATGAAGAGGTTCGGCCTCGACTGGGAGGCGCTGCGCAAGGTCAACCCCGAACTGATCATGTGCTCGATTTCCTGCATGGGCCAGGAGGGCGAGCTCGCCAACCTGCCCGGCTTCGACTACATCGGTCAGGCCTACTCCGGCGTCATGGCGATGACCGGTGAGGCGGGCGGCTACCCGGCGCTGTCGGGGATGGCCTTTGGCGACATCTCCACCGGCGCCCACGCCTATGGCGCCATCGTCACCGCCCTGTTCCACAAGCTGCGCGGCGGCGGCGGGCAGTATCTGGACATCACATTGCTCGACTGCCTGTTCAGCTACCACGAGATGAACGTCCAGGTGTGCAGCGCGTCCGGCGGACAGATGCTGCCCAGGCGCAGCGGCCACCTGCACGCCTTCGTGACCCCCCTGGGGCTCTATCGCTGCGGCGACCGCTACCTGGTGGTCGTGGCCATCGGTCCCCAATGGGAAAACCTGGTCAAGCTGCTCGGCCGCGAGGACCTGCTCACCGATCCCAGGTTCGCCGACCTCGCCGGCCGCCACGCCAACAAGGATGAGATCAACGGCGCCATCGAGACCTGGCTGGCCGGCATCGGCGACCCGGAGCGCGCCCTGCGCCTGCTGCAGGACCACCACGTCCCCTGCGCGCCGGTGCTGGAGGTCGAGGAGGTCATGGCCCATCCCCATGTGCGCCGGAGAGGCACGGTGCAGAAGGTGACCGACCGGATCTTCGGCGAGGTCGAGGTGCCGGCCAGCCCGCTGCGCTTCTCCCAGTTTCCCGAGCCGCTGGAGCTGCACGCCGGGCTGCTCGGCGAACACAACCACCAGATCCTCGCCGAGCGCCTGGGCTACAGCGCGCAGCGCATCGCCGAACTGGAAGCGGCCGGGGTCATCGCCTCCAGGAATTGCTGAAGGGACGCCGGCCGGCGCGGATCCGCCGGCCGGGACTATACTGGAGCGCCTGGAGCTTCCCTGGAGGGGCGCCATGGCCCGCTACGACCCCGCCACCGCGCTGCTCATCGTCGATCTGCAAAACGATTTCGCCGACCCGTCCGGCAGTCTGTACGTACCCGGGGGCGAGGCCCTGCCCCGGTTCCTCAACCGCGAGATCGCGCGCGCCGCGGCGGCCGGCGCCCCGGTCGTCTACACCCAGGACTGGCACCCGCCCATCACGCCGCATTTCAAAAAGGACGGCGGCATCTGGCCGGTGCACTGCGTCGCCGGGAGCTGGGGGGCCGACTTCCACCCCGACCTGGAGCGCCGGGGCGAGCTGGTGATCCGCAAGGGCACCGGCGGCGAGGACGGCTACTCGGCCTTTGCGGTGCGCGATCCGGACTCCGGGGCGACCGCGGCCACCCCGCTGGCCGCGCTGCTCGCCGAGCGCGGCGTCCGGCGCCTGGTGGTGGCGGGCCTGGCCACCGACTACTGCGTGAAGGAAACCGTGCTCGACGCCCGCCGGCTGGGATTTCCGGTCACCGTGCTGCGCGACGGGATCGCCGCCGTGAACCTGGCCCCGGGCGACGGCGAGCGGGCGCTGGCCGAAATGGCCGCCGCCGGAGCGGTGCTGGAATGACCGGTGACCGGCCGGAAACCCCGGGGTCGGCGCTGTTCACCGACTTCTATGAGCTGAAGATGTTGCAGGCCTACCGGCGCGAGCGGCTCGGCGGCCTCGCGGTGTTCGACCTGTTCGTGCGCCGGCTGCCGCCCGGGCGCGGCTTCCTGCTCGCCGCCGGCATCGAGGACGCGCTCGACTACCTGGAACAACTGCGCTTTGCGCCGCAAGACCTCGACTACCTCGCCACCCTGCGCGACCTCAGCCCGGAATTCCTCGCCTGGCTGGCGGATTTCCGCTTCACGGGGTCGGTGCGGGCGGTGGCCGAGGGCACCCCGGTATTTCCCGGCCAGCCGCTGCTCGAAGTCATCGCGCCGATCGCCGAGGCCCAACTGGTGGAGACCTGGCTGCTCAACCAGGTGAGCTTCCAGACCCTGGCCGCCACCAAGGGCGCGCGGGCGGTGCTGGCCGCCCGCGGCAAGCCGGTGATCGACTTCGGCGCGCGCCGCGCCCAGGGCACCGATGCCGCGCTCAAGGCCGCGCGCTGCTTCCACCTGGCCGGTTTCCACTCCACCTCGAACCTCCTCGCCGGGCGCCGCTACGGCCTTCCGGTCACCGGCACCATGGCGCACAGCTACATCGAGGCCCATGACGACGAACTGGCGGCGCTGCGGGAATTCACCGCCCTCTATCCGGACACCACGCTGCTGGTGGACACCTACGACACCCTGACCGGGGTCCGCCGGGTCATCGAGCTGGCCGGCGAGCTGGGCGCGGAGTTCCGGGTGGGCGCGATCCGGCTCGACTCCGGCGACCTGGCCGCCCTCGCCCGGGAATCCCGCCGGCTGCTGGACGCGGCGGGCCTCGCCCAAGTGAAGATCGTCGCCAGCGGCGGACTCGACGAGTACCGCATCGCCGAGCTGGAAGCGGCCGGCGCCCCGATCGACCTCTATGCGGTGGGCACCGGGGTCATCACCTCGGACGATGCCCCGGCCCTGGACAGCGCCTACAAGCTGGTCGAATACGCCGGCGCCGGGCGCATGAAGCTGTCCAGCGAAAAGGCCACGCTGCCGGGCCGCAAGCAGGTCTTCCGCCAGTTCGCGGGCGGCGTGGCGAGCGGCGATGTGCTCGCCCTGCACGATGAGCGCCTGCCCGGCGAGCCGCTGCTCGGCGAGCGGATGCGCGCCGGCCGGCGGCTGGCGGCCCGCGAACCCCTGGCCGCCCAGCGCGAGCGCGCGGCCCGGGAGCTGGCGCGGCTGCCGGCGGCGGCGCTGGCGCTGGCCCCGATCCCGGATGCCTACCCGGTGCGCATCAGCGACCGCCTCGCCGCGGCCCGCGAGCGGGTGCGCGCCGCCCTCACCGGCCCTTCGCGGCCGGATACCTGAGCGGCTCAGGCGTGCTGCCCGGCCCCGGGCCAGCGCGCCCGCAGCCAGCCGCCGGCGCCGTGTTCCACCTCGATGCCGCAGGCCGCGCTCTCCCGGGCCAGCACCGCCCGCAGCCATTCGGCATCCGCCGGCCGGGGACGTCGCAGGCGCAGGCCGCGGATCTGCAGCGGCACCAGGGTCAGGGCCTCGAGCCGGCCGCTCCCGGGGTCGAGGTCGGCGGCGTACAGCAGGCTCAGGTCGCCGCGGTACTCGCGGCGGTCGCGGATCCCCTCGTAGTCGTTGAGCAGGTCGCCGCAGCCGTAGAGGATCAGCCGGCCGCGATGCACCTCGAAGCCGAGCGGATGGTGCGAGGAGTGGCCGTGCACCAGATCCACGCCGGCCTCGTCGATCAGCGCCCGGGCGAAGGCGCGCTGCTCGGGTTCGATGTCGTAGCCCCAGTTGCCGCCCCAGTGGATCGACACCAGCGCCAGATCGCCCGGCCGGCGCAGGGCCTGCAACCGGGCGGCGAGCTCGGCGACCAGCCGGGGGCCGGGCGCCGCCGCCCAGGCGACGCCAGGGCGATCGTCCGCCGCCGCCCAGTGCGCCGGAATGCCGCTGCTCGCCAGGCCCACGGCCGATACCAGCAGCCGGCCTCCACCGGCCGTCGCCAGCGCCGCGGGGCGCCAGGCCGCGGCGGCGTCGCGACCGGCGCCGGCCCGGGCGATGCCGGCACCTTCCAGCACCGCCAGGGTTTCGAGCAGGCCGCGGCTCCCCCAGTCGAGCACGTGATTGTTGGCCAGCACGCAGCAGTCCACGCCCGCGGCGCGCAGACAGCCGACATTGGCCGGATGCATGCGGTAGTTGATGCCCTTGGGCTCCCAGTCGCCGCTGGTGGTGATGCTGGTCTCGAGGTTGACGATCAGCGCGTCGGGCCGCAACCGGGCCAGCGCCTCGAGCCCGGCGCCCCAGATGTAGGCGTCCGCCACCCGGCGCGGGATGGGTCCGTGGGCGCGCTCGGCGAGCGCCACATAGTCGAGCGCGGAGCTGGCCCAGGATTCGTGCAACTGTGGGTCGCCGGGATGGGCGAGGATCTGGTCGATGCCGCGCCCGGTCATGACATCGCCGCTCAGACAGAGCCTGAGCCGCCGGGATCCGGAACCCGCTCGCGCCGCCATGGCTGCATCCCCCGCCTTCGCCGACCCCGGGCCGGCGCACCCGTACTTCCGCCAGCTTAGCGCGCCCGGCGCCAGGCGACGCTTCGCCGACGGCGCCGGTGCGCTAGGATGGCGCGCTGAGCGCCGGCGAAGAACTCGCGGCGGGCAAGCCCGGCGGCCGGCGAAGGCGCGGGAGCCGGAACCCAGCGGGAAACCGGTGCGGATCCCGGGCACCGCGCGGCGCAGCGGATGGGCTGCGCCGTGCATTCATGCACCGGGTCCGGGATCCGGGACCGGGATATCGGGCCGGCAGGCGTTCGAGGAGCGGCATGCGCATCGAAGACAAGGTGGCCCGGCTGCGCGATCCCGGCATCTACCCCGAACGCCCCGCCGTGGTCGAGGTCGTCGAAACCCACTTCTCCTGGGTATTTCTCACCGAGCGGCTGGTCTACAAACTCAAGAAGCCGGTCCGCTACCACGGCCTGGACTTCACCACCCTCGCCGCCCGGCGCCGCAACTGCGAGCGCGAGGTGGCCCTCAACCGCCGCCTGGCCCCGGACGTCTACCTGGGCACCCTGGCCCTGACCGCCAGCGACGGCACCGCGGCGCTGGGCGGGGCGGGCGCGGTGCTGGACTGGCTGGTGGTGATGCGGCGCCTGCCCGCCGGGCGGATGCTCGATGCCGCCATCCGCGCAGGCACCGTCGGCGAAGCGGAGATCCGCAAGTTCACCGGCCTGCTCGCGGCGTTCTACCGCCGGACCGAGCCCGCGCCCCTGGCGCCGGAGGACTACCGGCGGCGGTTCGCGCTCGGGATCGCGGACCACCGGGCGGCGCTGCTCGCCTCCGGGACCGCCCTGCCGCACCTCGGGATCGACGCGCTGTGCCGCTGGCAGCAGGGTTTTCTGCGCCGCCACCGGGCGCTGCTGGATGCCCGGGCCGGGCGCCTGGTCGACGCCCACGGCGACCTGCGCCCCGAACACATCTGCCTGACCCCGGAGCCGGCGATCATCGACTGCCTGGAGTTCGACCCGGAGTTGCGCCGCCTCGATCCCGCCGACGAGCTCGCCTATCTGGCGCTGGAATGCGAGCGCCTGGGCGCCGGGCAGATCGGCGACCGGGTGCTCGCGCACTACGCCGCAATCAGCGGCGACCGCTGCCCGGATCCGCTGCTGCGCTTCTATCGGGTATTCCGCGCCTGCCTGCGCGCCAAGATCGCCGTCTGGCACCTGGCCGACTGCACCGCGGGCGAAGGCGGGAAATGGACGCGGCGCGCACTCGATTATCTGCGCCTGGCCGAGCGCCACGCCCGGGGCTCCCGGTGACCGCGCCGGAGGAGGCACCGGCGCCCAGTGGCCTCAGCGCTCCAGCAGCTCGACCACCGAGTCGCCGCGGTGCAGGCGCGCCAGCACCTCGGCCAGCAGCGGCGCGATCGGGAGCTGGATCAGGCGGCCGTGCAGCGCCGTGCCGGCGAGGCGCCACGGCGGCACCGAATCGGTGACCGCCAGGCTGTCGAGCGCCGGATCGTCGAGCCGTTCGCCCGCCCGGTCGGTGAACAGCCCGTGGGCGGCGGCGGCGTGGACCCGGCGCGCACCGCGCGCCCGGCAGGCCCGGGCGGCGCGCAACAGGGTGCCGCCGGTGCTGATCAGGTCGTCGAACAGGACCACCTGGGCATCGCCCAGTTCGCCGACCACCGCCTCCCCGCTCACCACCCCGGCGCTGCGGTACTTCTCCATGAAGGCGCTGCCCACCGGCCGGCCGAGGCGGGCGGCGAGCGCGGCGCGCAGCCGCTCGGCGCGTTGGATGCCGCCAGTGTCGGGCGACATCACCACCACCGGCCCGGCATCCAGCGCGGCGGCGAAATGCGCGGCGAACAGCGGCGCGGTGTCGAGCAGTTGCACGGGACAGCGGAAGGCATTTTCCACCGCGGCGGGGTTGTGCACCTCCAGCAGCACCACCCGATCGACGCCCGCCGCCTCCAGCCACTGCGCCAGATAGCGGGTGGCGAGCGGATCCCGCGGCTGGGTGCGGCGATCCTTGCGCGCGTAGCACAGGTAGGGCAGCACCGCGGTCACCCGCGCCGCGGCGGCGTCGCGCAGCGCGCCGGCCAGCAGCAGCAGGCGGCACAGCTTGTCGTGCACCGAACGCTGCGCCTCGCCATACAGCGACTGCACCAGGTAGACATCGCACTCGCGCACGCTCTCCAGCGGGCGCAGCTTGTGCTCGCCGTCCTCGAAGTCGCGCTCCTCCAGCGCGCCGGGCGCCATCCCCAGCCGCGCCGCGATCCGCGCGCCCAGCTCCCGGCTCTCGCTGGGCGCAAACAGCTTCATCGGCCGCCCGTTCATGGCGGGCAATGTGCCACGAACCAGTCCCGGGCGAGCTCCGCGACCCGCTCCAGGGCGCCGGGCTCGGGGAACAGGTGGGTCGCGCCGGGGATGATCTCCAGGGAGTGGGGCGCGCGCAGCAGTGCCGCCGCATCGCGGTTCAGATCGATTACCTGGGGGTCATTGCCGCCCACGATCAGCAGTGTGGGGGCAACCACGGCGGCCAGGCTGGCGGCCGCCAGATCTGGCCGGCCGCCGCGGGACACCACCGCACACACTGCTTCCGGGCGCACCGCAGCGGCGACCAGGGCCGCCGCGGCGCCGGTGCTGGCGCCGTACAGGCCGACGCGCAGCGCGCCGAGGTCGGGTTGCCGCGCCGCCCAGTCGATGGCGCCGACCAGGCGCTCGGCGAGCAGCGGGATGTCGAAGCGCAGCGCGCCGGTAAGCGCATCCTCGCGCTGCTCCGCGGCGCTGAGCAGGTCGAACAGCAGGGTGGCGAAGCCGGCGGCCTGCAACCGCTCCGCCACCCAGCGGTTGCGCGGGCTGGCCCGGCCGCTGCCGCTGCCGTGGGCGAAGATCACCAGCCCGGCCGCGCCCGGCTCTTGCGCCAGATCCGCATCGAGCCGAACCCCGCCCAGCCGCAGCTCCACCGCGACGGCGTTCATGGCTCCGCCTCCGGTGGCTCGACCCAGGCCCGGGCCAGCAGGGCGCGTACCGAGTCGTCGTCGAGCTGGCCGAAGTCCCGGTACCAGGCGCCGATCGCAAAGAACGACTCGGGAGCCTCGACACAGACCACGTCGTCCGCTTCCGCGCGCAGCCGGGCCAGGACGTCCGGCGGCGCCACAGGTACCGCCACCACCAGGGCCGCGGGGTGCTGCGGGCGCAGCGCGGCCAGCGCCGCGCGCATGGTGGCGCCGGTGGCCAGGCCGTCGTCGACCAGGATCAGGCAGCGGCCGGCGATCGCGGGCCGCGGGCGATGGCCCCGGTAGGCGGCCTCGCGGCGCTCCAGCTCGCGCGCTTCGCGCGCCACCGCGGCCTCGATCTCGGCGTCGCCGACGCCGGTCGCGGCGATCACTTCCGGGTTCAGCACCCGGACGCCGCCGCTGGCCAGGGCGCCCATGGCCAGCTCCTCGTGGCCGGGCACCCCCAGCTTGCGCACCAGCAGCAGGTCGAGCGGCGCGCGCAGCGCCCGCGCCACCTCGAAGGCGACCGGCACCCCGCCGCGGGGCAGCGCCAGCACCAGCAGATTGGGACGGCCGGCATAGGCGCGCAGGGCGCGCGCCAGGCGGCGGCCGGCATCGGTACGGTCGCGGAACACTCCAGTCATGGCGGTAGCTCCAGTGGCAGATTTCCAGGCCCGGCGTCACGGGCAGCGCGAGTCACCGCAGGCGGTGCACAGATCGCAGCCCTCCAGGTGGACCCGGGCCGCGGCCGCGCACCTGGGGCAGCGCCGCAGCGCGTGGCCGCCGTCGTCGAGCACGGCGCCCCGCACCGGGTTGGGCCGGAACAGGGTACAGCCCTTGCACCCCAGTTCGTAGGCCCGCCGATAGATGTCGCAGAATGCCTCGAACTCGATTTCGGCCGGCAGATTGATGGTCTTGGAGACCGCGGCATCGGTGTACTCCTGCACCAGCGCCTGCACTTCCAGATGGTCTTCCGGGGCGAGTTCGGCGGCGGTGACGAAGCTTGCGGGCAGCGCGGCGCGCGCTCCGTGGCCATCCCGAAAGCGGCGGTAGGCGTGATCGAGCAGCGTCTCGGTGGCGGTGGTGCCGTCGGGCCGGCGCACCTGCCGCTCATAGGCCAGGGCGTAGATCGGCTCCAGCCCGGAGGAGAGATTGTCGGCGACCAGCGAGATGGTGCCGGTGGGCGCCACCGAGGTCACCAGGCCGTTGCGCATGCCGTGGCAGGCGATCGCGGCGCGCACCTCCGGCTCCAGTTGGCGGACGTTGGCGCCGGCCAGATAGGGCTCGCGCTCGAAGCGCGGAAACGCGCCCTTCTCGGCAGCCAGCCCGGTCGACGCCAGGTAGGCGGCGCGGCGCCAGGTCGCCAGCCAGCTGCGCAGCCTCGCCTGCGCCTCCCGGCTGCCGTAGCGCAACCCGCACATCGCCAGGGCGTCGGCCAGGCCGGTGATACCCAGGCCGATGCGCCGCTTGGCCAGGGCTTCCGCGCGCTGCGCCGGCAGCGGAAAGCGCGAGACGTCGATGGCGTTGTCGAGCATGCGCACCCCGATGCGGGTGATCTCCTCCAGCGCCGCCAGGTCGAGATCGGCAGCGGCGGTGAACGGCCGCTGCACCAGGGCGGCCAGATTCACCGAGCCCAGCACACAGGCGCCATAGGGCGGCAGCGGCTGCTCGCCGCAGGGGTTGGTGGTGGCGATGGTCTCGCAGTACCAGAGGTTGTTGCGGGCGTTGACCCGGTCGATGAAGATCACCCCCGGCTCGGCGCTGTCGTAGGCGGCGCGCGTCAGCTTCCGCCACAGTTCGCCGGCCGGCAGGGTGCGGTACAGGCGCCCGCCGAAGCGCAGCGCCCAGGGCGCGTCGGCCGCCACCGCGGCCATGAAGGCGTCGCTGACCAGCACCGAGAGGTTGAAGTTGGTCAGCGCCCCGGGCTCGGTCTTGGCGGCGATGAAGGCCTCGATGTCCGGGTGATCGCAGGCCAGCGAGCCCATCATGGCCCCGCGCCGGTAACCCGCCGAGAGGATGGTGGCGCACATGGCGTCCCATACCGCCATGAAGCTCACCGGCCCGGAGGCATCCGCGCCCAGACCCCGCACCGGCGCGCCCCGCGGCCGCAGCGTGGAGAAGTCGTAACCGATGCCGCCGCCCTGTTGCAGGGTCAGCGCCGCCTCGCGCAGGTGCTCGAAGATGCCGCCCAGGTCGTCGGGGATGGTGCCCATCACGAAGCAGTTGCACAGGGTGACGTCGCGCTCGGTGCCGGCCCCGGCCAGAATCCGCCCACCGGGCAGAAACTGGAAATCGGCCAGCGCCGCGCGAAATCGCGCGGCCCAGCGCGCTTGGTCCGCTTCCGGGGCGGCGAGCGCCGCGGCGACCCGATCCCAGGTCGCTTCGATGTCGGTTTCGACCGGCTGCCCGGCGGCATCGTCGAGCCGATACTTCTGGCGCCAGATCCGCTGCGATACGGGAGACCACTCCACCATGCCGGGACCTCTCGGCTGCCGGGCCGCGGCGCGATCTGCCTTCCCGGTGCTACGGCCGCCGCCGCTTCATCCGGCGGCGGGACATGCTAGAGTCGGGGGGCAGCTGTCTGCCGCAGCTTTGCATTGCAACCATAAACCATAAACGGGGGAGACGACATGGACATCAGCGTGTGCGTGGCGCGCGGCGCCGACGGCTGGAAGGTGGCGGTCCGCGCCGAGCAGCTGGGCTTCCGAACCGCCTGGTTCGAGGACAGCCAGATGGTGGCGGCCGATCCGATCGCGATGATGGCGGTGGCCGCCACCCAGACCAGCAGGATCAAGCTGGCGACCGGCGTGCTCATCCCCTCCAACCGCATCGCGCCCCAGACCGCCAACAGCCTGGCGACCCTCAACAGCCTGGCGCCCGGGCGCATCATCCTGGGCATCGGCACCGGTTTCTCCGGCCGCCGCGCCATGGGTCTCGGCCCGGTCCGGGTGGACGATATCCGCCCCTACATCGAAACCGTGAACGGCCTACTGCGCGGCGAAACCGTGGAATGGGAGTTCGAGAACAAGAAACGCAAGATCGCCTTCCTGCACCCGGATGACGGGGTGATCAACCTGCGCGATCCCGTGCCCACCTATGTCGCGGCCCAGGGTCCGCGCATGCGCCGCCTGACCGCCGACCTGGGCGCCGGCTGGATGAACATCCACTCGACGCTGGATGCGGCGCGCGCCGACATGGCCGACATGGCAACCATCTGGCAGGCGGCGGGCCATGACAGGGGTTCCCTGCGGGCTGCCCTGCTGTCCTCCGGCTGCCCGCTGCGCGATGGCGAGACCGCCGCCAGCCCCATGGCGCTGCGCCAGGGCGGCCCCATGGCGGCGGTGTTCTTCCACAACCAGATGGAAGCCGGGCAATACGGCTCGCTGATGGGTGCCAGCGGCGAAGTCGCCGAAGCCCTGGCCGAGTACCGCCGCCTCTACGAGAGCTACCAACCCGAGGACGCGCGCTACCTCTCCCTGCACCGCGGTCACGCGCTCTTCGTGCGCGACGACGAGGCGCGCTTCATCACCCCGGAGCTGATCACCCAGGCGAGCATGACCGCGCCCATCGCGGAGCTGCGCGAGCGCATCCGGGAGCTTGACCGCATCGGCTACGACGAGCTGGCGGTCATCACCTGTCCCGGCGACGACGACATCCTGGAGCGCTGGGCGGAGGTGATGGCCGGGGTCTGAGCCGTCCGCCGGGCATCCCGGCGGCGGTTGAAATCGACAGTTTCTCCCCCAAAAACTTTTCCGGAGGCCCCGCGGCGCAGATTCAGGGGCCGGCGAAGACAGTGGAGGAGGAGTAGATCATGCGACCATTTGCCCGGAGGACGATCAACCGGAAGCCGGGGTATGAACGCCGGCTGTGGTGCGCACTGGTCGGCGCCCTGGCGCTCTGCGCACTCCCCGCGTCGAGCGCACTGGCGCTTTCCGCGGAGGAAGCCTATGCGCGCATGAACGCCGCCCTGGCGCCGGAGCGCACCCTGCTCAGCCGCGCCTACCTGGCGGTGTGGCTGGAAGACCAACAGACGCAGGTCTATGAAGCCCTGGTGGCCCGCAAGGGCTTCGACAACCAGGCGCGGACCACGGTGGTCATCCTGGAGCCTGAGTTCGTGGCCGGGTTGCGCACCCTGTGGGGCACCCGACGGGCGGACGGCACGCCGGTCGAGGCCGTGTACCGCCCCGTGGATCGACGGGTGACGGAAATCGCACCGGTGATGCCGGACGATCCACTGCTGGGCAGCAACTTCACCCGCGCCGACCTGGGTTTCGTGGGACGCGGCGAGCTGGAGCTGCGCCTGGTGGGCGAGCGCAAGCTCAATCTCAACGATACCCTGGTGGTCGAAGCCAAACCCCGGGATTCCTGGTACTACTCGCGGATCCTCACCTGGATCGACACGAGGACCTGGCTGCCGGTCAAACGCGAGTATTACGACCGCGCCGGCCGCCTGTGGAAACGTGCCGAGTACCAGGGCACGGTGTTCGAGGACACCCCGGTGGTGATCCGCATCAGCATGGAAGACCTGCAGTCGCTGACCCGATCCGAGCTGGTGATGAGCCGGGTCCGGTTTGGCGGCGCGAAGGACGACGTACTGTTCGAGCGCACCTACCTGAAGCGCGCCAAGGCGCATCTGCTGGAGGCGCTGGCACCCGCCGACGCGCAAGCCGCTGCGGAGTAGCTGCGGCGGCCCCGGCGGGCCGCGCCGCCGGGGCCTTGGGGCGTTCCCGACGCCTCAGTAGGACTTGGGCAGTCCCAGGATGAACTCGCCGATGTAATTGAGCGTCATCTCGCGATTGATCGGCGCCACCTTGCCCAGGCGCGCGGCGATGAAGTGGCTGAGCATGTCGTAGCTCTCGCAGAATCCGTAGCCGCCGAAACACTGGATGGCGGCGTCGGCGGCCTTGAAGGACGCATCCGTACCCACCAGCTTGCCCATGTTGGCGAGATCGCCCACCACCTTGGGCGGCTGACCCTGATCGTGCAGCCAGGCGGATTTCTGCACCAGCAGGGAGGCCGCTTCGAGCTGCGCCCGGGCCTCGGCCATGGGGTGCTGGAGCGCCTGGTAGGCGCCGATGGGGCCCTTGAAGATGACCCGCTCGTTGGCGTACTCGGCGGCGCGGGCCAGGGCGTGGCGGCCGCCGCCGATGGCGCCCGCGGCGACCACCATGCGCTCGGGGTTGAGGGCGTCGAACAGCACCTCGATGCCGCGCCCGACCTTGCCGAGCACGTTCTCCCGCGGCACCTTCACATTGTCGAAATACACGAAGAACTGCCCCTCGGCGTTCATCAGCAGGGTGTCCATGCGCTCCCAGCTCAGTCCGGGGCTGTCGGTATCGACCACGAACAGGGTCAGCTCGGCGCGCCCCGCACTGGCGCCGGTCTTGGCCACCACCAGCACCTGCTGGGCGTCGTTGATGCCACTGATGAACAGTTTGTTGCCGTTGAGCAGGAAGTGATCGCCGGCTTCGGTGGCGTGGGTCTCGATCCTGAAGGTATTGGTACCCGCATTGGGCTCGGTTATCGCGAAACAGCAGCGCTTGTCGCCGCTGGCGATGGCCGGCAGCCAGCGCTGCTTCTGTTCCTCGGTGCCGTGGCGGCTGATCGAAGGCACCGCGATCCCCTGGTTGACCACGAAGAACAGCGGCGCGACCCCGTGCCCGGCGAGCCGCTCCTGGAGTAGCACCAGGGCCAGCATGCCCATGCCGGAGCCGCCGTAGGCCTCGGGGACATTGACGCCGAGGATCCCAGCGGCCGCCAGCGCGTCCCATTGCTCCTGCGGAAATGTCTGCGCCTTGGCGTGCTCGACGTAATAGGCCCTGGGGAAATCCCGGGCGATCCGATCGGCGGTGTCGAGCAACATCAGGTGTTCTTCGCTGAGATTGAAGTCCATGGGTCACTCCCCTGGTGGTGGAACGAGCGGCCTGGCCGTGTCGGGCAGGCTGTTTTTGGATGACCGCAGCTTACGCCACGACCACCGGGCCGCAAGGCCGGCGGGTGACCGATGCGCCACGCCGGCCGGCGCTTTCGCCCATAATGGAGCGCTCATCCGAACCTTCCGGAGGCCATCATGACCAAACCCGACCTGGGCCGCCTCGGTGTCTGGACCTGGCTCGAAGCCTATGCCCATGGCGACTGCGTCGCCCTCGCCCAGCGACTCGAACAGCAGGGCTACGGCGCCCTCTGGGTACCCGAGGCCTTCGGCCGCGATCCCTTCGTGCTGCTCACCCTGCTCGCCAGGGAAACCTCCGGCCTGAAGCTCGCCACCGGCATCGCCAACCTCTACGCCCGCGATGCCGTGGCGATGAACGCCGCCCGGCTGTCGCTGCAGGAGATCAGCGGCGGCCGGCTGGTGCTGGGACTCGGCGTCTCCCACGCCGAGATCGTCACGCCCATGCGCCACCACGACTACGGCAAGCCCGTGGCGACCATGCGCGCCTATGTGGCGGCGATGAACGCGGCGAGCTACGCCGCCCCCCAACCGGAGACTCCGGTGCCCCTGGTGCTGGCCGCGCTGCGGGAAAAAATGCTCGGCCTCGCCGCCGAGATCGCCGATGGCGCCCATCCCTATTTCGTCACCCCCGAGCACACCGCCCGCGCCCGCGCCATCCTGGGCCCGGACAAGCTGCTGGCGCCGGAGCAGAAAGTGCTGCTGGTGAAGGAGCCTTCCGAGGCGCGCCGCCTGGCGCGCCAGTACATGGCGCTCTACCTGGGGTTGCAGAACTATCGCAACAATCTGCGCTGGCTGGGCTTCGAGGACAGCGATCTCGACCACGGCGGCAGCGACCGGCTGGTGGATGCCATCGTCGCCTGGGGCGACGAGACCGCGATCCACAAGCGCCTCGAGGCGCACTGGGCCAACGGCGCCGACCACGTCTGCATCCAGCCGCTGCGGCCCGATGGCCAGCCGGGCTTCGACGCCGCGGCGCTCGCCGCCCTGGCACCCGGAGGTTGAGCCCGCAAGCGCAGGAGACATCAACCCCGGCCGGTGGGGAAAACGCCCCCGCCGACCGGGGTATGGGTTCTTACCGCAACCTCATGCAGTTGGCGTAATAGGTGACCGTGGCCGGCCAGTCGCTGAATACGCCGAGCACGCCGACCTCGCGGGCCAGCACGTCCAGCGCGGTGAAGGTGTCGCCGTCGTTGTCGATGGCGTCGGTCACCGTCTGGTAGTACCAGCCGCCGCCGGCGGCCAGCGGCCCGGAGCGCTCCAGGGTCCAGGTGATGATGTCGAGCCCGACGGCGCGGGCGTCCCGGGCGTACTGCGAAGGCACCATGCGCCGGTCGCCGTCCAGCGCCAGCAGCGCCCACAGTGGCGGCGCCACGATACGGATGCCCGCGGCGGCGTAGTCGCCCAGTTCGGCGGCATCGGGCAGATCGGCGGGACTGTCGGCGTCGTCGAGAAACACCGCCTGACGGCCGAAGGCGGGTTCGTTGGCGATCCAGTACTGGACATCGCCGCGCTGGAACGACTGCGGCCACACCCGGCGCGGGGCGATGCCGGCGGCTCGGTACTCGTCGATCAACTGCTGGGCGTAGTCCGCCTGGCTGTAATCGCCGACGCCATCGCCATCGCTGTCGAACGGCATGGGCACGCTGGGCGCCTTGAGCTCGGGGGTGAAGTCGGCGCCCAGATCGTCGATCAGCGCAATGCTCTCGGCGTGGGTCATCAGGGTGCCGTTCTGGGTGTAGAGATCGGTGCGCCAGGAGGGCGTACCGGCCAGATACTGCGCGACGGTGGTGGCCGCCGGATTGGCGCCGTCCATCTTGCCTTTGAGCGTTTTGAACTCCGCGAGCGTGATGTCGCTGGTACAGCAGTTGGCCCGGGCCGGTTCGATCACTTCGCCGGTCACCGGGTCGAGCACCGCGGGCACGAAATTCTGGGTGCATTTCGCGGCCAGCGGGGTGGCCAGAATATCGGTGGTGGTGTGCAGGTCGCACTGGGAGTGGCGGCAGACCAGCGCCTTGTCCTTGGTGAAAGTGACGTCGCATTCGATGATCCCGGCGCCCATCCGTGCGGCGGCCTCGTAGGATTCCTTGGTGTGCTCCGGAAACTGCAGCGCGGCGCCGCGATGGCCGATGGAAAATTTGCTGCGGAAGAAGGGCCCCTTTTCACAGGACACCAATTGGTCCCTGAGGGCGCCATCGTCCATGTCCGCGACCAGATAGAACGGCCGCGGCCCCAACTGCGGTTGTTGGCTGCCGTACCCCCGCCCGAAACCGACGTGATCGGGCGCACCGAATGCCGCTCCCGTCATGCCGGCCAGCAGCACAGCCGCGGCCATCCTCCCCTGTATGCGTTTGATCATCGTAAGTCCTCCAAGGTAATTGCGGCCGTAGCGGGACCGCGCCGCGGGGGACCGCATGCGCCCTCCCGCATCCAGCTTGGAAGCACACTATGACGGCGTGATGCCGACCAGATGACAAAAGGACAACCGCGGGCGATCGCTCGGCCGGCAGGAGGCGACGATCGAAAAACGTTCGGAATGAAAACGGGCCCGCGAAGGGCCCGTCATTAGCGCTGGGCGGAAGTATTTCCGTGGAATGGGTCAGCGCAAGCCGCGGCGGCGCACTTCCGCCGGCGTGAAATAAGTCGGTTCGGCACGGAAACTGAAATCGACCCCTTTTTCCTGGTTGTCGAGACTGCGGATCACCATCCGGCCGGCCTGCATGTCGTACTGGTTTTCCGTGGTGAGGTCCATGGCCTTCTGGTCGTAGTACATCAGGGTGTGCAATTCATAAAGCCGCCACAGTTCGCCGCGGCGGTCGTAGTGATCCCCGAGCATGGCCCACCAGCTGTCCTCATCCAGATAGAGCACCCGCATGCCGTAATCGTGTGTTGTGCCTTCCTTGAGTGTGCCTTTCAGCTTCCATACCCGATGCAGTTCGTAGCGTGCTAGGTTCTGATTGAGACGCCCCTCGGGGGTAATGATATCCGAAGGTTTCAAGTCTCCCGAGTGCAATCGGTAGGCGTTGTAGGGCACGTAGAACTCTTCCCGGCCTTCGAGCGTCCAGTGGAAGCGGTCATTGGGCCCGTTGAAGCCCCAGCCCTGATCCGTGGTCATGAGCCCATCGCTGGAAGTGGCCGGATTGTCATACACGATCTGGGGCGCCCGCTTTACCCGGCGCTGCCCCGGACTGTAGGTCCAAGCTTGCCGAAACTGCTTCGAGAAACTGATCGGGTCCCGCGCCAGTACAACCTGCCCCGCCTGTTTGGCAGGAGCCGTGGTGGTCTGATAGTACATGGCCGCACTGCCAGGGACCGTCAAATCGAAATCGAGATTGTTCCAGCCGTTGGCGGGATCACTGTAGGGCCTGTGCACCTGCACCGACAGCGTCACGATCTCGTAGTCGCCGGATGCCGTGATCGGCGCAATGTTGTCGAAACCGTCGCGCCATGGTACCTGGGGTCTGGTGTACAGATTGCTGAGCGCCTGCGGACCATTCTTGGCGATCGGAAAGGCCCAGCACAGGCGGGCGTTCTCGAATCCCAACAATCCGGGGAATCGGTCCGACGGCACGATCCGGGATCGCTTGGCGTTCTCCAGCGCTGCCTCGTAGCAGTAGGGCTGGAATACGGCAGTGCGCCTGGTCGGGTAGATGTTCATGAAGTAGTCGGGATAGGTCTCGAACATCTTTTCCTGACCAGGAGTGAGCCTGTCGGCGTGCTCCCGATAGTTCTGTGCCGTGATCGTGAACAGCAGCTTATCTTCGGGAAAGGGATCCGGATGAAAGGAACCGGGCTTGAAGCCCTCGGGAATCGGCAGCGGTTCGTTCTCCCAAGGAGGGATAGTGCCCTCGGCGTTGCCGGCGCGAATCGCGCCCGATGGAGTCCACTCGGTCCCCTCCAGACCCAGCTTTGCCAATTCCTCGGCGGTTGGCGGCTGGTTGAAATCCTCGGCCCAGGCTGTTTGCAACAGCCCCGCGGTGACAAGGGCTCCGACGAACAGGTGGTGGATGTTTCCACCCCGGCAATGTTGAATTCTCATGACCGACTTTCCTTACGGCTTTTGTTATCGGTACTTCATGTGCTACCCAAGATCGGGAAGATCCAAGTGCGGGTAGCACATGCCCCGTTTGAACATAGCACGCATAATTTGCAATCATGAGCACCGGAGATGACTCCCTAGTCGGCAAGTCCGGATGCGCAGCGCATACCGGGTCTCCCATCCAGTTAAAGTCGAAACGCGCGCCAATGCGCTTGCGCGATGAACTCCAGTGCTATGCTTTGGGCCACCACGACAGGGTGCGACTTGCCATGAAGTTCCTGATCATTCCCGTCACGCCCTACCAGCAGAATTGCAGCCTGATCTGGTGCGAGGAGACCATGCGGGGCGCCCTGGTCGATCCCGGCGGCGATCTCGACCGGATCCTGGCGGCGGTGGCGGAGCAGCGCGTGCGGCTGGAGAAGATCCTCTGCACCCACGGCCACCTGGACCATGTCGGCGGCGTCGCGGAGCTCGCCGCGCGCCAGCACCTGCCCATCGAGGGACCCCAGCGCGGCGACGACTTCTGGATCCGGGGGCTCCCCGACCAGTGCCGGATGTTCGGCTTCCCGCCCACCCAGGGGTTCACCCCCGACCGCTGGCTCGAGGACGGCGATACCGTCCGGGTCGGCAACCAGACCCTGCAGGTGCTCCACTGCCCGGGCCACACCCCGGGACACCTGGTGTTCTTCCACGCCCCGTCGCGCATCGCCATCGTCGGCGACGTGCTGTTCCAGGGCTCGGTGGGCCGCACCGATTTCCCCGGCGGCAACCATGACACCCTGGTGCACTCGATTCGCGACAAGCTGTTCCCGCTCGGCGACGACGTCGGCTTCATCCCCGGCCACGGGCCCATGTCCACCTTCGGCATGGAGCGCAGGATGAATCCCTTCGTGGCCGACCTCAATTTCGGTTAAGCGGAAGCTATTCTGAGAAAAATATCGATAAAACAGCCTATTGGGAGGAAGTCATGAGAATCGGGATAAACTCTGGAGCGGCCTCCGGGCCGGAGACCACCATCCCCGGACTGATCGCCCGGGCGCAGCGGATGGAGCAGTTGGGCTTCGCCAGCTTCTGGATGGCGCACATGTTCGGCCTCGACGCCCTGACCGCGCTGGCGCTGGTCGGCCAGGCGACCCGCCGCATCGAGCTGGGCACCGCCGTGGTGCCCACCTACCCCCGCCATCCGCTGGCCATGGCCCAGCAGGCGGCGACCACCAATGCCGCCGCCGGCGGCCGCTTCACCCTGGGCATCGGCCTGTCCCACCAGCCGATCATAGAGGGCATGTTCGGGATGTCCTACGCCCATCCCGCGCGCCACATGAAGGAATACCTGGAGATCCTGGCGCCGGCACTGCGCAGCGAACAGGTCGATTACCAGGGCGAGCTGTTCGGCGCCCACGCCCGGATCCAGGTGTCCGAGGCGCCCACTACCGGGCTGGTGGTGGCGGCGCTGGGGGAACGGATGCTGGAGCTGGCCGGTACCCATGCCGACGGCACCATCACCTGGATGACCGGGCCCAGGACCCTGGAGCAGCATGTGATCCCGAAAATCCGCGCCGCCGCGGCCCGCGCCGGGCGCCCGGCACCGCGCATCATCGCCGGCGTGCCCACCGCCATCGTCGCCGATCTCGACGCCGCCCGGGCCCGCATCGACAAGGGCATGGCCATGTACGGCAAACTGAACTCCTACCGGGGCATGCTCGACCGCGAGGGCGCCGCGGGCCCGGCGGACATCGCCATGATCGGCGACGAGGCGGCGCTCAGAAAGCAGATCCAGCGCTACCGGGATATCGGCGTCACCGATCTCAATTGCGCCATCCTCGGTGTCGGTGACCACGACACCACGGTGCAGTTCCTGGCCGGAGAACTGTCATGATCACCGGCATGCCGCGCATCGCCATCGCCGCGCAGAACTTCGCCGCGCTGGTCGGCCTGTTCCGCGACCGGTTGCACATGCCGGTGCTAGATCTGTCCGAGCAGAGCCGCAGGGAATACGGCGCCGCCCTGGCCATGTGCGTTCCGCCGGGGGGCAGCAACATCGAGCTGATGAGCCCGGTCGATCCCGACACCCCGCTGTGCCGGAGCCTGCAAGGCTTCATCGACCGCCGCGGCGAGGGCCTGTTCGCACTGATGCTGGAAGCGCCGGTGCCCGATGAGGAGGCCGAACTGCTGGCCGGGCGCGGGCTGCGCATCATGCCGCTGATGCCCGGCGCCTTCGGCCGCGACATCCACCCCGCCTCCACCCACGGGGTGTTGATCCGGGTCTACCCGGTGAACTCGTTCCAGGGTCGCCACCGCGGCGAACCCGACCGGCGCGCCCCGCCGCTGTCCGGCATCGTCCGGGTGATCGTGGCCGTGGCCGACATCGAGCGGGCCGCGGCGGTCTACGGCGGGGGGCTGGGCCTGCCGATCGAGCCGATCGTCACCGACCCGGAGCGCGGCGTGGCGGTCGCCCTGTGCCGACCGCCGGCCGGGGGCACCATCGAGCTGGTCGCGGTGCAGGATCCGTCCCGCCCCTTCGCCGCCGCCATCGCCCGGCACCTGGATACGGAGCGCGAGGGCATGTACGCCCTGGTGTTGCAATCCCCGGACCTCCGCGCCACGGCGGCCGCCCTGGCCGGCCACGGCCTGCGCGCGGCGCCCGCCGCGGACGATCCCGGCGTGCTGGAGGTGCCCAGAGCCGAGGCCTTCGGCGCTTTGATCCGCATCGAGGCGGCCTGAACCGGCCGGCGCGATCCGCCCGCTCCCGGCGCATCGCTTGGAGCGGATTGCGGGGTAGGGGATACTGGCCGCCACCGCACCCAACTCCGGAGGCCCCAGGTGGCGCTCGAAACCGTTGCCAAACTCGACGAAATGCCGGTCGGAAGCCGCAAGGTCGTCCAGGCGGGAAACACCAAGATCCTGCTGTTCCACCTGGAGACGGGCTTCTACGCCACCCAGGCCTATTGCCCCCACCTGTTCGCCCCGCTGAAAAACGGCAAGCTGCTCGAAGGCGGCATCCTGCAATGCCCCTTCCATCGCGCCCAGTTCGACATTGCCACCGGGGAGGTGATTCGCTGGGCCAACTTTCCGCCGGGCATTCAGGCGCTCAATGTGCTGCGCGCGGAAAAATGCCTCACCACCTACCCGGTGGTCGTCGCGGGCGATCGCATCCAGATCGACATTCGCTAGCGGGCTGCCGGCGCAGCCGCTCCCGCCGGCCATTCCGGTCTTGGATTCGCAACCCATAAGGAGAGCCCATGCCATGACAGCGGCATCGAAAATAGCACTGGTCACCGGCGGCGCCCGCGGCATCGGCGCCGCCATCTGCCGGGTCCTGGCCGACAGGGGATTCCGGGTCGTGGTCAGCGACCTCAACGCCGAGGGGGCGCAGGCGCTGGCCCGGGAGATCGGCGGCTACGGCATCGGCATGGACGTCACCCGGCCCGCTTCGGTGAGTTCGGCGGTCGCCGAAATCCAGCAGGAGGTGGGCGCACCCTGGCTCCTGGTGAACAACGCCGGCTGGGACAACCTGATGCCCTTCCTCGATACCGACGAGGCCTTTCAGGAAAAGGTCATCGCCATCAACTACGCCGGCCCGGTGCGCGTCTGCCGCGCGGTACTGCCCGGCATGATCACCCTGGGCAGCGGCCGGATCGTCAACATCGCCTCGGACGCCGGCCGCATCGGGTCGGCGCTGGAGGCCATCTATTCCGGCGCCAAGGGCGGCCTGATCGCCTTCACCAAGACCCTGGCGCGCGAATTCGCCCGCCACCGGATCACCGCCAACAGCGTCTGTCCGGGAATCACCGACACGCCGCTGATCGGCGAGATCACCGCGACCAACCCGATCGCCGCCAAAGGCATCGCCAGCATCCAGAAGTCGGTGCCGCTGGGGCGGATGGGCACCCCCGAGGACATCGCCAACGCGGTGGCCTTCTTCGCGGCCGAGGAGGCGGCCTACGTCACCGGGCAGACGCTCTCGGTGAGCGGCGGAATCACCATGGCGGGGTAGCGGGCGCTGCGCGGCTCGCGCGGCGCTCCTCCAGGGGCCACCGGCGAAGGGATGGCGACCGCGCCTACCCCGCCCGCTCTGCGCCCAGGGCGGCGAGCGCGGCGGCCAGGCCCGCCCTCCAGTCGTTTTCCAGCGGGCCCAACAGGGACTCCAGCCGGCCGCAGTCGAGGCGCGCATCGGCCGGGCGCGGCGCCGCCGCGGGATACTCGGCGGTGGTGATGGGCCGTACCTCGGGCATGCGCTCCAGCAGGCCGCACTGCCGGGCGGCGGCGAAGATCGCGCGCGCGAACCCGCACCAGGTCACCGCCGGCGCGCCGCCGAAATGGTAGATCCCGCCGGGCAGCGGGGCGCCGGCCGCCAGCCGGGCCAGCAGCCGCACCAGCACCGCGGCGATGGCCGGGGCCGGGGTGGGCCCGCCCCACTGATCGTCGACCACTGCCAGCACCTCGCGCTCGGCACCCAGCCGCAGCATGGTGCGGAAAAAATTGTGGCCGAACTCGCTGAACACCCAGCCGGTGCGCAGCACGATGGCGTCCGGCGCCGCCAGGGCCGCCAGCTCGCCGGCGCGCTTGGTGCGCCCGTACACGCCCAGCGGATTGGGGGTGTCGCCCTCGACATAAGGCGCGCCCTTGGTGCCGTCGAACACATAGTCGGTGGAGATCTGCACCAGCCGGATGCCCCGCTCCCGACAGGCCGCGGCCAGCACCCGGGGGCCCAGCGCGTTGACCCGCCCGGCCAGTTCCGGCTCGGCCTCGGCGCGATCCACGGCGGTGTAGGCGGCGGCATTGATGATCGCGGCCACCGGCTCGGCGTCGAGCCGGCGCGCCAGGGCCGCGGCATCGCAGATGTCGAGGGCCGCGCGCGGCGCCGGCAGCCAGCGCAGTCCGGCGTCCCGCGCCCGGGCTTCCAGTGCGCACAGCGCCTGGCCGAGCTGGCCGCCGGCACCGGTGATCAACACCCCGAGCGGCGCGCTCATCGGCGAGAAAGCAGGCCGTCAAGGTCCGGATGGGCGCGGTCCCGGGCCGACACCAGGGGCTCGGCCAGCGGCCAGGGGATGGCCAGCCGCGGGCAGTCCCAGGCCAGCCCGCCCTCGTCCTCGGGCCGGTAGTAGTCGGTGCACTTGTAGGTCAGGTCGGCCGCGTCGCTGAGCACGCAGAAGCCGTGGGCGTAGCCCGGCGGAATCCACAACTGCCAATGATTGGCGTCGCTCAGTTCGACGCCCACGTGGCGGCCGCAGGTCGGGGAGGCCGGGTCGATGTCCACCGCCACGTCGAACACCCGGCCGCGGACCACGCTGACCAGCTTGCCCTGCGGCCGGGTGCGCTGGAAATGGAGCCCGCGCAGCACCCCGCGCCGGGACCGGGAATGGTTGTCCTGCACGAAGGGCAGGTCGATGCCGGCCTCGGCCCGGTAGCGCTCGGCGCTGAAGGTCTCCAGAAAGAACCCGCGCGCGTCGCCGAACACCCGCGGGCGGATCAGCAGCACCCCGGGCAGCTCGGTGGCGATCACCTCCACCCGTTGCGCTCCTCTTCCACCAGGCGCAACAGGTACTGGCCGTAGCCGGTGTGCGCCAGCGCCTGGCCCTCGGCCTGCAACTGCTCGCGGCTCAGCCAGCGGTTGCGGTAGCCGATCTCCTCCAGGCAGGCGATCTTGAGGCCCTGGCGGTGCTCGACGGCCTGCACGAACATGCCCGCCTCCAGCAGGCTCTCGTGGGTCCCGGTATCCAGCCAGGCGAAGCCGCGGCCGAGCAGTTCGACGTGGAGGTCGCCGCGCGCCAGATAGGCGCGGTTCACATCGGTGATTTCCAGCTCGCCGCGCGCCGAGGGACGGATGTCGCGGGCCACGGAGAGCACGTCGTTGTCGTAGAAATACAGCCCCGGCACCGCGTACTGGGAACGGGGTTGCGCGGGCTTCTCCTCGATGCTCACCACCCGGCGCTCGGCGTCGAATTCGACCACTCCGAAGCGCTCCGGATTGGTCACGTGGTAACCGAAGATGGTGGCCCCGCGCTCGCGGGCCACCGCCAGCCGCAGGGTGTCGGAGAAATGGTGGCCGTAGAAGATGTTGTCCCCGAGCACCAGACAGACATTGTCGCCGCCGATGAATTCGGCGCCGATCAGAAACGCCTGGGCCAGTCCCTCGGGCCGGGGCTGCGCGGCGTACTGCACGCGAATTCCGAAGCGGCCGCCGTCGCCCAGCATGCGCCGGAAACCGGGCAGATCCGCGGGCGTCGAGATCACCAGGATGTCGCGGATCCCGGCCAGCATCAGCACCGACAGCGGGTAGTAGATCATCGGCTTGTCGTAGATCGGCAGCATCTGCTTGGACACGCCGAGGGTGATGGGATGCAGCCGGGTGCCGTTGCCGCCGGCCAGCACGATACCCTTGAACGCCGTCATCGATTGCCCCTGGTAGTTGTCGGTTCCCGACCGGCCGCGGTCCGGCCCGGAGTTTCTTTAGCAATGCATGTCCCGTGCATTTCTTCTATCGCAAGTCCGGTACAGGCCCGGACTTGCTCCCGCTTGAAAAATTCACCAGTGCTCAAAGTTTGTGAAGAAATGCGCGTCCTGTGCATTTCTTCTGTCGCAAGTCCGGTGCACGCCCGGACTTGCTCGCGCGGATCGAGCACTTGCGTGCTCGATCCGCGACCGGCCATCCCTGGCCGGGGTGAGCGCTGGAAAAATTCACCAGTGCTCACGCCTCCCGCCCCCCGGTCCCGGATCCGCCGCCCAGCCGCTCCAGGCGATAGGCGCCGGACAGCACCCGCTGCCACCAGTCGCGGTGCTCCAGATACCAGACCAGGGTCTTGCGCAGACCGCTCGTGAAATCCTCCCGCGGCCGCCAGCCCAGTTCGCGGCGGATGCGCCCCGCATCGATGGCGTAGCGGCGGTCGTGGCCGGGGCGGTCGCGCACGAATTGGATCAGGTCGCGATAGTCCGCCACCCCGGCAGGTCGGTCCGGCACCAGTTCCCCGAGCAGTGCGCAGAGTTTTTCGACCACCTCCAGGTTGGTCAGTTCGCCGCCTCCGCCGATGGTGTAGGTGGCGCCGACCTGCCCGCGGGTCAACACCAGATGCAGCGCGCGGACGTGGTCCTCGACATAGAGCCAGTCGCGCACCTGGGCGCCATCGCCATAGATCGGCAGCGGCCGGCCGGCGAGCGCATTGAGGATCAGGTGCGGGATCAGCTTCTCCGGAAACTGGCGCGGCCCGTAGTTGTTGGAGCAGTTGCTGAGCACTACGGGCAGCCCGTAGGTGCGCCCCCAGGCGCGCACCAGATGATCGCTGCCGGCCTTGCTCGCCGCATAGGGCGAACTGGGCGCATAGGGCGTGGCCTCGCAAAACGGCGGCGCGCCGGGCGCCAGGTCGCCGAACACCTCGTCGGTGGACACATGGTGGAAGCGAAACGCCGCGCGCGCCTGGGCATCCAGCCCGCTCCAGTATTCCCGGGCCGCCTCCAGCAGTTGGCAGGTGCCCAGCACATTGGTGGCGACGAACCCCGCGGGATCGTCGATGGAGCGGTCGACGTGACTTTCGGCGGCCAGATGCAGCACCGCATCCGGCCGGAATTCGGCAAAGATGGCGCGCAGCGCCGCCCGATCGCAGATGTCCGCCCGGTAGAACCGGTAGCGCGGGAGCGCCGCCACCTCGGCCAGGGAGTCGGGGTTGCCGGCATAGGTCAGCTTGTCGAGGTTGGCCACCTCGGCGCCGGTCTCGGCCAGCAGCCAGCGCACCAGCGCCGAGCCGATGAAGCCGGCGCCGCCGGTAACCAAGAGGCGTCGTGCCGTCGCGCCGGTCATGGATCCGCCCACTCCTGGGGACACAGCGCCCGCCAATCGGCCAGCGCGCGGGTCAGGGTATAACGAAAAGGATAGCCCTGGGCGAGCAGCCACGCCGGGGCGATGTCGTTGGCGGCGATCAGCTTGCGGAGCCGCACCGGACTGAAGGGGTGCTCGATCCCCAGCGGCCGCGCCGCCAGATCGAGGAGCCGCCCGGCGGCCAGCACCGCCCCGCCGGGCAGCTCCGGAACCCATCGGCGCCGGCCGGCCACCACCTGGATCGCCTCGACATAATCGCCCAGCGTCGGCACCGGCGACAGGCTGGCATTGAACAGTGCGACCGGTTCATCCGCCCGGGCGGGACGTTCCAGCGCCCACCACAGGGCGTCGCACAGCTCGCGCACATAGATGCCCGCCTTGCGCACCGCGCGATTGCCGAAATAGCAGAACCAGCCGCCGAGCACCGCCCGCACCAGCCGCGTCACATTGCCCTCCTCGCCGGGGCCGAACACCACCCCGGGGCGGGCGATCACCAGCCGGCGGGACGGCTGCGCCGCCTGCCACAGGCGGTGGATGTATTCGGCGGCCAGCTTGGACCCGCCGTAGGGGGTCGCCGGTACCGGCAGCGAGGATTCGTCGCGGGTTTCCGGCCCCGCCCCATAGAGAGAGATGGAGCTGGTGAAGATCATCCGCCGGCACCCGGCGCGGGCCGCCCAGGCGCAGACCTGCTCGGCGCCGCGCAGGTTGGTGTCGTAATACTCCCGGGGTTGGTGCCCGGGCTCGCGGTGCACGGCGGCGAAGTTGGCCACCAGGGTCACCGGCTCGGGGGGCATCCAGTCGATCGGCTCGCGTACGTCGGCGATCACCACCGACAGCGCCGGATGGTTGGTCAACTGCGCCCGCCGCCAGGGGTTGGCGATCTCCGTGACCGGCGTGCGATCGATCAGATACACCTTGGCGAAATGGCCGTTGTCGACCAGAAACCGGGCGAAAAAACCGCCGATGAAGCCGGTGCCGCCAAACAGCACCGCGCAGCGCGATGCCGGCCGTGATTGCGCCTCATCCCCCATGCTCGGCCTCCCCTCCGGCGCCACCGTCACAGACCCGCCGGTAGAGCGCCACGTGCGCCGCGGCGATGGTGCCCCAATCCCGGCCCCGCAGCCACCGGGCCGCCGCCGCGCGCTGCGCCTGCTGCGCCAGTGGATCGGCCGCCAGTTCCCGCAACTGAACCAGCGCCGCGCGCGGATCGGCCGCGAACCGGACCGCGGCCGCCAGCTCCGGCGGCGTCTGCGGGCCCCGGCTGGTGATCACCAGGGCGCCGCTGCCCAGCGCCGCCAGCAGGGTACTGCGCCGCTCCGAGGCGCCGTCGGGATAGGGCAGATAGGCGAATTCCGCCGCCGCCAGCCGCGCGGCCACCTCCGCATCGTCCAGCGCCGGCTCCCAGCGCAGCCGCGGCAGATCGCCCGCAGCCGCCCGGATGCGCGCCGCGTAGGGCTCGCCGCCGGCCGGCACTGCGCCCAGCACCCGGAAGCTCCACTCCGCGCCCTGCTCCGCCGCCAGCCGCGCCAGGGCCAGGAACGCCTCCAGCCCCCGCCGCGGGCGCAACTGTCCGAAGTAGCAGACCTCCCCCGCCCGCCGCGGCCGCGAACCGTCACCGGCGGGAATGTTCGAGCCGATGGGGATCACTCCGGCCCGGGCCCAGGGATAGCGGCGGCAGAAGGCCGCGCGCTCCGGCTCCGCGGTGAACACCAGGGCATCGGCGCCGCTGAAGGCGGCGCAGGCCGCGCGCCGCAACGGATGCGCCTGGGAAAACTCGTGCAGGGTCACCACCCGGCGCACCCTAGGCCACAGGGCGGCCAGCAGCGGCAGCGGGGAGGCGCCGTAGCGGGTCATGGGATACTGGACGTGCAATACCTCCGGCCGCAACGCCCGCAGGTCCGCGGCCAGGGCCCGCAGCGACAACCGCCCGCGCCGTTCGCCGCGGGCATAGCCGACCTCGATCCCGGCAGCGGCCAGCGCGGCGCCCAGCCGCCGGCAGTAATCGAACACGCCGCAGGAGCCGCGCTGGGGGGGCGTCAGCAATGCCACCCGCATCCAAGGCCTCCCGGATGCCCGGCCTCCCGCCACCGGCCCGGCGCCGCCGGGGTCCACCGCGCACCGGCCCCCATCAGGAGCGCCGCGACCGCAGCCCCGACGCCAGACCCCGCACCACCGCGCGGGCGCGGCCGAACTCCCCGCGCGCCAGCCGCACACCGAGCCGCAAGGCGCCACCGGTGAGGGTCGCGATCCAGGGATGGGGTGCGTAGCGGAACAGGAACTGCACCGCGGAATGATTGAAGTGCCGGTCCTTCTGGCGCAGGCGCCGCCGGCTGGCCCCCGGCCCGCGATGCCAGACCCGGCTGTCCGGCGCCACTCCCAGCTTCCAGCCGCGGGCGCGCAACCGGAAACACAGGTCGGTCTCCTCCCAGTAGAGGAAGAACCGCTCGTCGAGCAAACCCACCTCCTCCAGCGCCCGGGGGCGCAGCAACAGGCTCGCGCCGGTCAGGTAGTCGAGTTTGTCGCAGGCCACCGGCGCCAGGGCGTGACTGGGCCGGCCCAGGCGCAGATCGACCCAGCCGCCGCCCCAGGCCAATACCCGCTGCGGCTCCCGCTGATCGCAGATCACCGAACCCACGGCGCCCAGGCGCGGATCCTGCTCGGCGCGCTCGACCAGGGCGGCCAGCGCCCGGGGATCGACCCAGGTGTCGCTGTTGAGCAGCCAGACGTAGTCGGTGCCCAGCTCCAGGGCGCGGCGGATCCCGACGTTGCAGCCGCCGGCGAAACCCAGGTTGGCCCCGGTCTCCACCAGATCCACGTCCGGGTAGCCGTCGGCGATGCGCACCACCGAGTCGTCCCCGGAGCCGTTGTCGACCACCACCACGAAAAAGTTCGGGTAGGCGAGCTCGCGCAGGGAGTCGAGACAGCTGAGGGTGTCCTCCACCCCCCGCCAGTTGAGCGTAACGATGCTAACCCGTGGAGCCATCCGCCTTCCCGAACCGCCAATCCACGCTCCCCGGCCCCACCAGTCGCTGCCCGTCGGCGCAAAGCCGGCATTCTACCGGCGGGAGCCCCCCAAAGGCAGTGGCAGGCGCGCCCCGGGGCCGATATCGCGGCGGGGGCGCCACCCCACCGGGCGCCGCCTAGTCCCCGGCATCGAGAAAGCCGCCCCGGCCGGGATTGCCCGGGCCCGGCTGCGCCTCCTGCCAGCGCCGCCAGCAGCGGTCGATCAGGGCCTGCAGCTCGGCCCGGAACCGGGGCGCCGAAAAACTCTCGGCATGGGCCCGGATCGCCGCGCTGTCGAAGCGGCCCTCGTTGGCCTCGAATTCGGCGACCGCCTCGAGCAGCGATGCGACGCTCTGCTCCGGGAAAAACACCCCCGTGGGGGCGCGACTCGAGGCCGCCCCGGCCACCGGCCGCAGGGGGATGACCGTCTCCCGCGCCCCGCCGCGGCCGAAGGCGATCACCGGCGTACCACAGGCCTGGGCTTCGACCGGGACGATGCCGAAATCCTCCTCGGACGCAAAGATGAACGCCCGCGCGCGCCGCATGTGCTCGCGCAGCGCATCGAGTGGCTGGTAGCCGAGCAGGGTGACATTGCCCGGCGCGCGGCGCCGCAGGCGCCGGAGCCCCGGGCCGTCGCCGATCACCACCAGGCGCCGCTGCGGCAGCCGCGCGAAGGCATCGACGATCAGATCGATGCGCTTGTGGGGCACGACCCGGGAGGCGGTCAGGTAGAAGTCCCCCCGGCGCTCCCCGGGTGCGCCCGGCGTGAAGGCCTCGACGTCCACCGGCGGATAGATCACCGTCGCCTCGCGGCGGTAGATCTTGCGGATGCGGCCGGCGATGAACCCCGAATTGGCGATCATGTGGTCCACGCCATGGGCGGTGCGCTGATCCCAGATCCGCAGATGATGCAGTTGCCAGCGCGCCAGCCAGCTCAGCGGGCCGCGCGCCAGACCGCTCTCGCGCAGGCACTGGTGCTGCAGGTCCCAGGCGTAGCGCATCGGCGAATGGATGTAGCTGATGTGGAGTTGATTCGGCCCGGTCAGCACCCCCTTGGCCACCGCGTGGCTGCTGGAGATGACCAGATCGAACGCCGACAGGTCCAGTTGCTCGATCGCCAGGGGCATCAGCGGCAGGTAGTGGCGGTAGAAGCGCCCCGCCCGCGGCAGCTTCTGGATGAAGGTGGTGTGCACCCGGTAGCGGTCCAGAAAGTCGCGGCGGCCCGGCGGCACCGCATCCACCACCGCGAACAGGGTGGCCTCGGGGTAGACCCGCAGGATCTGCTCCAGCACCCGCTCCGAGCCGGCCACCTGGGTCAGCCATTCGTGCACCACGGCGACCTTCACGGCTGTCCCCCGGCATCCACTGCCTCCGGCCTTCTCGTTCTTCGATGATCCATGCTGCGCGTTGCCCGGCTGAAACCGGGGCTATTGTAGGTGGGCCGGGGCGGAAAAGTTCGGGCGTGGCCGGATCACCGGCCGCGGGGCGGCGCGGACGACCAGTGACCAGCGGTCGAGCGCACTGGGGATCCGGCCGCCGGGGCGGCGGTTCCAGTGCCACCTCGGCCCGCACTCCCGCGCGGCGGGGCAGCGGACGCAGCGGCGTCAC
>JBMOPO010000056.1:0-2440 GCA_049325095.1 Pseudomonadota bacterium
AGCGACCAGCCACCCTGCCCAACACCGTCGCCGGTGGCATGGTCGACGAGGGCGAGGATGCCGGCCTTGACGTCACCGTCCACGCGCGCGGGGATCGGGCCAGCAGTCAGTCCCAACGCGATTTTCCGGTTCTCCTGCCGTTTCCGTGGGTCCGAATGAGCGACTGGACTGGATCTGGGTGTGACCGTTCTTTCCGGGTTTCCTCGACGGCCGCTGTTGGGTGTCGCCGCGTGGGAGGGGTCCAGGTGGAGCGCCCGCAGGCGGAGCCGCTTGCGGCGTAGCCGAGGACGAACGACCTGGACGCCGACCAGCGGCGGCGCCAGCCTGGAGCGGTCGAGGAAGCCCTGCCGGCTGCGGGGTTCAGGCGGGACGGCCGGGCAGTGGTGGGCAGTAGCCGCCGCGGTCCAGGAGGGCCAGAGCGATGAGGGCTTCGGCGGAGGCGAACCCGAACGCGACGCGGGTCAGCACGCGTAGCTTGGTGTTGGTGCTTTCCACCAGCGCGTTGGACAGCTGGTGGGTCAAGGCGGCGTGGATGCCGGCGCGGTGCTTGCGGACGCGGCGGCCGAGCTCGACGAACTCGGGGATCCGGCAGCGGGCGGCCCAGTTGGCCCACTGGTCGAGCAGCTCGATCCCGGCTTGGCCTTTGACCTGGAACACTTCTCGGAGCTGCTCCTTGAGCAGGTAGGCCCGGTACAGCGGGCCGTTCAGGGTGGCCAACCAGGCCAGCTTGGCTCGTTGCCGCGTGGTGAGGTGCTCGGGGTTCTTCCACAGCGCGAACCGGGCGTCCTTGAGCTGCTTGGCGTGCCCGGTGGCCCCGGCCTTGCGGGCCTCGTTCCACACGTTGCGGCGCACCGCGTCCAGGGCCTCGGTGGCCCATGCCACCACGTGGAACGCATCCAGGCACAGCGTCGCGTTGCCGCAGCGGGCGCGCACCACGTCGGCGATCCAGTCCGCGGCGTCGGCGCTGACCAGCTCGATCTGCGCGCAGCGCTGGGCGCCGAGGGCGTCGAAGAACCGCGCCAGGGTGGCCTTGTCCCGCCCCGGCGCGGCCCACACCAGCCGACCGGTGTCGTGGTCGACCACCACGGTCAGGTACCGGTGGCCCTTCTTGTAGCTGATCTCGTCGATGCCGATCCGGCGCAGCCCATCGAAGGGGTCAACCGCGGCGCGGCCCTCGGCCACCACCCGGGTGATGATCGACCCGACCGTGCGCCAGGTGATCCGCAGCAGCTCACCGACCGCGCTCTTGGAGGTGTGCGTGACCAGCCAGGCCGCGGTGTCCTCGAACGCCCTGGTCTGGCGGGCGCCGTGCCGCGCCCACGGCACCGCGGCCACCGTCGGGCCGTGCTCGGGGCAGTTCACCCGCGGCGCGTCGGCCTCCAGGAACGTCTTGACCGTGCCCAGATCCAGGGCCCGCCACCGTCGCCGCCCCTCCCCCCGGTCATAGCCCGGACAGCGCCGACCGCACAGCCCACACCGGCCACGCTGCCGCTTCGCAGGCCGCACTTGGGCCACCAGCGCCTCAGCGTCCTCATCATCGAAGTCCACACTTTCGATGACCGTGTGCTCGACGCCGAGCACACGCTTCCATACGCTGGCAGTGCGCACGCCGTTCCACCCCTCGCTCCAGAGCCTTCAGCAGCCCCGGAAACGTAGCGGGGGAACGGCGTGCCGCCGTCATGGGCCTCCTTGAGAACCCACGGGAACGGCAGAAGAGCCTCACTTCTGGGTCAGCGTCCTGGTCGGGTACGGCGTCCCGGTCATCCTCACCCTCATCGCCCTCGCTGCTCCCAGCACCGGTGCCGTGCTGCTGGCCACCGGCGGCGCGCTCAGCGTGCTGGGCAGCCTGCAGTTCCGCTACGCCCAGCTCTGCGCCGGCGTCAAGGTCACCCCGCTCGGCTGAACCGCCGTCCCTCGATCGCACCGACCTACTGGAGTCCTTCCCATGACACTGACAGCACCTCTACCGCTGCTGCCCGCCGAGGGTGAGCAGGTCTTCTCCACCGCCTGCACGCCAAACTGCTGGATGAACTGCCGGATCTACGCGCACGTCCGTGACGGCAAGCTCGTGGAGACCACCGCGGCTCCGCTGCCGGACCCGCGGTACAACCGGATCTGCCTGCGGGGTCTCAGCCACCCGCAGCGTGTGTACGGCACCGACCGGATCACCACCCCGCTGCGTCGAGCCGGCAAGCGCGGAGAGAACCTCTGGGAGGAGATCTCCTGGGACGAGGCGCTCGACGAGATCGCCACCAAGCTCACCGGAATCAGGCAGCGGTACGGCAACAAGGCCGTGTGCTTCGCGCCACTGTCCGGCAGCTACGCCATCCTCAACGGGGCACTGGCCGGCGCTGCGCACCGCATGGCCAACGTGCTCGGGGGCACGCTCGCGGTCGACTCCATCGACCTCGGTCTGGCCACCGGCGAGACGCAGGTCGCG
>JBMOPO010000057.1:0-33472 GCA_049325095.1 Pseudomonadota bacterium
ACGCGTATCTCCACCACCATCTCCAAGCTGTGCATGGCGCCCCGTCCAAAGGGACCCCAGCTTACCCACCCGTCAGGGGGTCAGTTTTACTTCGGCTAGGGGGGTCATTTTTACTTTGGCGCTAACATCAACAATCCGTCGCTGGCCTGGCTGCGCCGCTGGGCAGAAGGCCGCGCGAAGCTGCTGGCCGTGGTCAGCCTACCGGAAGAAACCTTTCGCTCCAGCAACGCGACAGTCAAGGCGTCCCTGGTTTTCCTGCGCAAGTTCACGGATGCCGAGGCGGTGCAGTGGGAAGCTGCCTGGGCGCAGGCCCATGCCGAGTTGGATGTTCAGTTCGACCAGCAGCGCAACGACGCGCACGCCGCGTACGCCCCGCGCATCGTCAGCAGCGAAGATGCAGACGCCCAGCGCCTGCTGAACGAACTGGCTGCCCTTGGTGTGAAACGCACGCTGCTGCCTTGGCAGCGCGGCGAGGCACCTGCCTACCCGCGGCAAGCCAAGCCCACCGTGCAGAGCAGGCCTGTCTGGATCGGCGAGGCGGACAACGCGAACAGGAAGGCTGCGGCGGACCTCAAGAAGCAGGCCGGCGCGACCCTGGCGGCCGTGGGCAAACGTTCCGACGCGCTGCTCGCGGAACTGAAAGGGAAGTACAGGGCCATCGACGCGGCCCACACCGCGGCGCTGTGGGCGCGCGTGCGCGAACTGTTCGACTACCCGGTATTCGTGGCCGCGCCCAAGTCGGTCGGCATCACCTCCACTGGTGAAACGGGCGAGGGCGTGCCCAACGAGCTGCCCGAGCTGCTGCAAGCCTATAGGGAGTTCGAAGCCTGGTTGGCCAGCGGCGCCCAGCCGGAGGCCACGCCAAATTTTCCGGTGCCCTCCGCTGCCTGATCCGGCGGTGGAGGGACATCGAACGCTGGATCGAAAGCAGTGCGGCGGCGGCGAGACTCAGCAGCTATCCGATGCTGCCCCTGCATGCGCTGCTCACCGAGCGCCGCGAGGCGGTACAGATTGGCGGGGCGTTGGGCGATTGGCAGGCCATCACGATCAAATTTTCCGGTGAGGTGCTGCCGCGCGAACGTGTCCATGCGTTCAAGGGCACGATGTTCGCCGCCTACCCTGGCGACCTGGTGTTCTCGAAGATCGACGCGCGTAACGGTGCGGTCGGACTGATCCCGGCCGGCATCCCGAAGGCCGTCGTGACCAGCGAATATCCGGTCTTCACGCCCAAGGCGGACAAGCTGCGCGCCGACTATGTGAACTATCTGTTGCGGGCCGAACATTTCAAGGCCGACCTGAAACGCAAGGCATCGGGCACCAGCGGACGCAAGCGAGTGACGCCAGAGGGCTTCCTGTCGTTGGAGGTCCCCGTCCCCACGCTGGCCGAGCAAGACGTCCTGGTTGCCGCCTATCTCGACGCACTGGCCCGCGCGGCACAGCTTGAGCGGGAAGCAGAGGCCATCGAGTGCGCCGGCTGGAAGGCATTCGAGGCAGCGCTTGGCGTGGCCCGGCCGCCGCCGCTGCCCGACCGGCCGGTGTTCGTGGCGCGATTCAAGGACGTGGAGCGGTGGAGCCACGACGGAATCTTGCGGGGCGTTACAGGTAGGTATTCAGAATCTGCTGAGACTTCAATGGAACCGCTCGACAACGCACTACAAGAGGTGCGTCACGGCTGCTCATCAGGGCCTTCGAAGACGCCCACCAAGCTACGGATCCTGAAGATCAGCGCAGTTACCAAAGGGCGACTGGATCTCAACGAGCACAAGTTCATCACTGACAAGGCATCCCTGCGCGATCAGTTTTCACTCAGGGCGGGGGACATCTTGATGTGCCGCACTAACGGGACGCTGGCATACGTTGGCATGTCGGCGCTTGTGGAGGCGGACATCGAAGACACGATCTTTCCGGACAAAGTGATTCGGGTACGACCAGACTTGAACAGGATTGAGCCAAAGTTTTTGTGGCGGCTGCTTCAGCTGCCTGCACTACGCATTCAGATCGAATCTGCCGCACGAACCGCAGTCGGCAACTTCGCAATCGGTGGGAAGGACATCAAAGCGCTCAAGGTTCCGCTTCCAGCGCTTGAACGGCAAGGGGTTCTTGCAGAAGCACTGAATGACGCTGTTGTGACAGCTGAGGGCAAGCGTGCCGAAGCCGCCGCCCTGCGCGACTCGGCCTGGGCCGCGTTCGAGGCGGCGCTGTTCACGCCGCCGGAATCCATCTGACGGAAGTCTTGCGCCACGCCACCCCGCCCGCCTCAGCCATCGCCGACGATGCGGCCGTCGACCAGGTGGATCACCCGGTCGCCGGCGCGGGCGAATCCGGGGTCGTGGGTGACCGCGACCACGGCCCGCTCGCCGCCGTGGGCGAGGGCGCTGAGCAGGTCGCGGACCTGGGCACCGGCCGCCGAATCCAGGTTGCCGGTGGGCTCGTCGGCGAGGATCACCAGGGGTTCGTTGGCCAGCGCTCGGGCGATGGCGACCCGCTGGCGCTGGCCGCCGGAGAGGCGGTCGGGGGTGCGGTGCAGGTAATCGCCCAGGCCGAGCTCGACAAGCAATGCCTCTGCGCGCTCGCGCCGCGCCGGGGGCGGCAGCCGGCCCAGCCGGTCCATGGGCAGCAGTATGTTGTCCAGCACCGAGAATTCCACCAGCAGGAAGTGGAACTGGAACACGAAGCCGAGTCTGGCCAGGCGCGCCGCGGCGAGCTGGTCGTCGTCCAGGGTCGAGGTGTCGACGCCGTCCAGCCAGATGCGGCCGGCGCTCGGGGCATCGAGCAGGCCGAGCAGGTAGAGCAGCGACGACTTGCCGGAGCCCGAGGGCCCCTGGATGCTGACGAACTCGCCGCGCCGGATCGCCAGGTCGATGTCGCGCACCAGGGTCACCGGCGGGGGCCCCGGCAGCTCGCGGGTGACGCCCTCGGCGCGCAGCACTTCCGTCATGACTTCGCTCACGCCATGCCCCCGCGCAGGATGTCCACCGGGTGCAGGGCGCCGGCCTTGCGCGCCGGCAGCCAGGCGGCGGCGATCGCCGAGAGCAGGGCGAAGCCGGCCGCGATCAGCAGTTGATCCGCCCCCCAGTAGACCGGCAGGTGGATCGGCGCGCTCATCCCCGGCGGGCGGATCTCGATGCCCTCCAGCGCCCGCATCAGGCCCAGCCCGGCGAGGCTGCCGGCCAGGCTGCCGAGGCCGCCGATCACCAGGCCCTGGGCGAGGAAGATGCGCCGCAGGTCGCGGGCGCGAAACCCCATCGACTTGAGAATCGCGATGTCGCGGCGCTTCTCGAGGACCACGGTGGCGATGACGTTGTAGATGCCGAACGAGGCCACCACCAGGATGGCGCTGACCACGGTGTACATGATGATGTTGCGCACCAGCAGCACCGAGCGGATGTTCTCCGAGGCCTCCTGCCAGGATTGGGTGCGATAGCCGACCCGGGCCTCGATCAGCGCCGCCACCTGGGGGGCGCGGTAGGGGTCGTCGAGCTGCATCACCAGGCGGTTGGCGCGGTCGTGGCGGCCGAGCAGCGTCTGGGCGCGCTTGAGCAGGACGTAGGCGTGGCCCTCGTCGATGGAATTGGTGCCGGTTTCGAACAGGCCGACGATCTTCAGGGTGCGCACCAGCCCGGTGGGCGCCGACAGGGTGAGGTTGTCGCCCGGCTGCAGAAACAGGCGTTCCGCCAGCGCCCGGCCGATGATGATGCCGTTGGGGTTGGCGGCCAGGTCGTCGAGGTCGCCGACCACCATCTTGTCGTCGATGTCGCTGACCCCGCGCATGAGTTCCGGCACCACGCCGTTCATGGTCACCCCCCGTTCGCGCCCGGCCGAGGTGATGATCACCTGACCGGTGAGCACCGGCGCCACCCGCACTCCGGGCAGGCTGGCGATGAATTCCTGTTTCTGCTTGAAGCCGCGGATGCCGCGGGTCTCGGTCTTGGGCTCCAGGCCGTGCAGGGCGACGGCGGCGGCGGTGAAGCGGCGCTGCACCGGCTGGCGCGGCGGCCGGCGGTATTCGTCGCTGACTGTGATGTGCGGGGCCGAGTCGATCAGGCGCTGGATGAAATCGGCCTCCGAGCCGCGCATCAGCGAGCTGATGGCGAGAAAGAAGGCCACGCCGAGCACGATGCCGAGCATCGACATCAGCGCCTGGCGCGGGCGTCCGGCGAGCTGGGTGAAGGCGATGCGCAGGCCGAGCGGCGGATTCAGGGCGCCGGTCCTCCGCGCAGCCGGACCCGGCGGCCCGCGCGCAGGCCGGGGCCGGGTTCGGTCACCACCAGATCCTCGGGCAGCAGTCCCGCGCGCACCTCGACCAGGCCCCCGTCGATGCCCGCCCCGGCGCCGAGGGTCACCGCCTGCCGGACCAGCCGGCCGGCCCGCACCAGCCACAGGCCGCCGTCCGCCGCGGCGCCGGCGGGGATCAGCAGGGCGTCTGCGCGGCGCTCGACGACGATGTTGCAGTCGGCGGTCATGCCGGTGCGCAGCGGGGTGTCCTCGGGCAGGCCGATGCGGACCCGGAAGCTGCGCGCCACCGGATCGCCCTTGGGCGTGATCTCGGTGACCTGCCCCTCGAACACCTGGTCGGGGAAGGCGTCGGCGCCGATCAGCACCTGCTGGCCGGGGCGCACCCGGGGGATGTCCTCCTCGTCGATCTCGGCGCTGATGCGCAGCCCGCCGCAGCAACTGAACCAGAACAGGTTGTCGCCGGGCCGCAGCAGGGTGCCGATCTCGCCGTCGCGGCGCAGGATGCGGCCCGCGGCCGGCGCCCGCAGGCTCAGCTCGGCGAGCTGCTCCCGGGCCCGGCGCAGCGCGGCGGCCGCGGTGGCCAGTTCGTTGCGGGCGCGGTCGAGGTCGGCGTCGGCGGCGAGCTTGCGGCGGTGCAGGGTTTCGACCCGGCGCAGCTCGGCCTCGCCCAGCCGCACCCGCGACGCCCACTCCGCCACCGTGGCGGCGAGATCCTCCGCCTCCAGGCGGGCGAGCAGCGCCCCGCGCTCGACCGAGTCGCCCTCGTCGGCCAGCAGCTCGACCAGGCGGCCGGAAATCTTGGGGGAGATCGCCACCATGACCTCGGGCTCGACGATGCCGGTGCCGTACACCGCCTCGATGGCCGGCCCCCGCTGCGGGTGCGCGGCCTCGACCGGCAGCGGCCCCAGCCAGTGCCAGCCGGCGGCCGCGGCTGCGGCGGCGAGCAGCGCCAGCGCGATCAGGAGGCGCACGGCGGCCGGCTCAGCAACGGCGCAGGAGTTCCCGCCAGGCGTCCGCCAGCCCGGCGCGAAAGTCCGGGTGGGCGATGCCGATCAGGGCCTCGGCGCGCGCCTCCAGCGACCGGTTGGAGAGCCGCGCGACGCCGTATTCGGTGACCACGTAATCGACGTCGGCGCGCAGCGCGGTCACCGGCCCCTGCAGCAGGGGCTTGATCTTGGACAGGCTGCCGCCCTTGGCGGTGGCGGCCAGGGCGATGATGCTGCGCCCGCCCCGGGAGGCGCGCGCGCCGCGCAGGAAGTCGACCAGGCCGCCGCCGCCGCCGATCTGGCGGCCGTCGAGGGTCTCGCTGTTGAGCTGGCCGAAGAGGTCGATCTCGAGCGTGGTGTTGATCGCCACCAGCCGCTCGAGGGAGGCCAGCACCCCGGCGTCGTGGGTGTAGCTGACCGGGCGCAGGCTGAGGTCGGGACAGCCCGCGCACCAGCGGTAGAACTCCCGGCTGCCGGCGACGATGCCGGTGACCAGCCGGCCGGTGTCGATGTTCTTGCGCCGGCCGGTCACCACCCCGGCCTCGACCAGGGGCACGAAGGCCTCGGTCAGCAGCCCGGTGTGGACGCCCAGGTCGCGCTTGTCGCCGAGCCGGCGCAGGATGGACACCGGCAGCGAGCCGATGCCCAGTTGCAGGCAGTCGCCGTCCCCGATCAGCCCGGCGATATGGGCGGCGATGCGGTCCTCGGTGGCCGAGGGATTGCCGCCCACCGCGTATTCGCGCAGCGGGCGGTCGCCGGTCACCGCGAAGTCGATGTCGGCCAGCGCCAGCCGGGGCGCGTCGGCGATGTCCGGCATGGCCGGGTTGATCTCGGCGATCACCAGCCGCGCCCGCTCCAGCATGCGCAGCGAATAGTCGGCGTGCAGCCCCAGGCTGCAGCGGCCGTCCGCGCCCGGCGGCGCCACCCTGATCAGCGCGATGCCGATCTCGTACTCCTCCTCCAGCGCCCGGTAGCGGGCCGAGTGGAACGCCGGCACCCAGTCCAGGCGCCCGGCCTCGTGCAGTTTGCGGTAGCCGTTCATGAAGAACCCGGTGTTGAGCCGGGCCTGCGCGGAGATGCGGTCGACGTCCAGCTCGGTCATGCCCGGCACCGAGCAGTCCAGCACGCGCAGGGGCACATCCAGTTCCGCCGCGGCGATGATCTCGAGCACCGCGTCGGGCTGGCCGCAGCCGCCGGCGACGAAGACGTTGTCCCCGGCGCGGAAGTGCTCGCGGACGGCGGCGACGGTCAGATCTGCGGGTTGGCGCACGACGCTTTTCCTCGGCTCCAGTGGGTCTGGCCGGCAATCTAGCACAGGGCGGAACGGCCCATGGAAGTGCGCGTGCGTGGGCCCGGGGAGAATGCCGGCGGGGAAGTGCGGCGGGATCCCGGGCGATGCCCCGCGGGGAACGTCCGGGGCCCGGCGGCCTGCGCGACCTCTGCGGCCGGGGGCCGGCGGCTAGGGTGTTTGTCGAACCTGCAGCGCGGTGGCGTTGACGCTCTGCACGCCCTGCACCCGGTGGGCGATCAGGATGGCCTCATCGCGAACCGCCCGGGAGGGGACCAGACCGGCGAGCGTGACCTCGCCGTCGGCGGTCGAAACCTCGATGGTCATGCCATCGGTATCCTCATCGGCGAGCAGTCGGGCTTTCACCTGGGCGGTGATCCAGCCGTCCGAAATCGCTTCGCCCGCCGCTTCGCCGGCCTGCTTGGTCCTGGCGGTCAGCGTCTGCGGGTTCGAGGACGAGTCGCCCACCACCAGCGCGTTGGCGACCGAGGAGGTGCCCGCGACCGACAGCGCTATCTCTGCGGCCTTTTGCTTGGCGGCTTCAGAAGGCACGGTGCCGCGCAGGGTCACCATGCCCTGGTCGCTGTCGACATTGATGTTGATTCCCCGGGTGTCTGCGTCGGCCATCAGGCGGGTCTTGATTTCAGCGGTGAGTGCGCTGTCGCCGACCGTCTCGGCAAACCGGGTCTGGCCAAAGGACGCCGGGCTCGCCGCCAGCGCCATGACCAGGGCGGCGGGCCCCAGGGTCGCGCGCAGGCCGTGCCGGCGGCGGCGAATGGAGGTTTCCAGTGCGTTGTTGTGCATGGCTTAGCTCCTGGTCTGGCAGTGGTCGATCGAGGGATTCATCGGGCAATGTTCCGTGCATGAAATTGCTCTCCCCGGTCGGCAGTGCGCATTCGTCATGAACGCCAATTCGGTGAAATGCATCGCCCGCAATGTCTGAAATTGGTCGGCGATCGGGATCGGAATGCCGGCGAAATGCCGAACGATTGCCCATCGACGGCTTGATGAGCCGGGACCCCAGGGTTTCTGCTGCCGGTTTCCCGCGGGAAAAAACGCCGCGGATCGCCGTCGAAGATCGAATGGATCGCGCAATGTTGCACATCGATGCTGGTTGATCGTGCCAATGATCGATGCTCCTTTTTGGAATCGAGGGTATTGAAAGTGACAAGGTGATCTCCAAAGGGTTCAGCGATGCGCAAGCCGTGGCGATGACGGGAAGCGCCTGGAACGGGCCCGGCGGGGAGCGCCGTGAACCAGTTTGAGGCGCCGATTGCCGGCGGCGGGCGCGGATGGCGCAGCGGTGCGCTCTAGGGCGACCGCGCCGCGGTGCCATGCCTGAGAAAATACTCGCGCAATCAACGGGTTGAAAAATGCGGCACGATTGTTGTTAGGCAAACCCCGACACCAGGATCACTGTGTCGGGCAACGCAGCCCACGTACCGGACCCCCCCTCCCGGTACGTGGGCTTTTTTTCTGGCTTCCTTTCACCTGCGGGTGATGCGCTCATGACAGGAGATCACTATGTTGAACCGGCAATACGGCATTCCGGCGCTGGCGGCGGCGCTGGCGCTGTTCGCGGGCGTCCCGGCTGCGCTGGCGGACGGCTTCGCCAGCCAGGTCGGCAAGGCCATCGATCAGGGCGACATCGATCTGATGTTTCGCTACCGCTACGAGACCGTCGATCAGGATCCACTCGGCAAGGACGCTGACGCGTCCACGCTGTTGTCGCGGATCACCATGAAGTCCGGCACGGTACGCGGCTTCAGTGGGCTGGTGGAGGTGGACAATGTCTCCTACCTGGGCGGCGAGACTTTCAACAATACCGCCAACGGTAAGACCCAGTACCCGGTGATCGCCGATCCGGACTACACCCAGGTCAATCAGGCCTGGCTCGGCTACATCATCAACCGCAACGCACGGGTCACTGCCGGCCGCCAGCGCATCAACCACAGCGGCGAGCGGTTTCTCGGCAGCGTGGCCTGGCGGCAGAACGAGCAGACGTTCGATTCGGCGCGCGTGCAGCTGACGCCGTTGCCGGGGCTGGCGGTCGATTACGGCTATATCTGGAGCATCCACCGGGTGTTCGATCCCGATACCGGCCCGGGCGACTTTCCGGGCGACACCGCGCTCGGCGAGCTCGAGGGCGACAACCATGCGCTCTACGCCAGCTACGATCTCGGCGGCGGCCACAGTCTGGCCGGCTTTGGTTATCTGCTCGACATCGACGAGCTGCCCAACCTGTCGAGCCGCACCTGGGGCCTGGAGTACAAGGGTATCGCCAGGCTGCCGGCCGATGTCACCCTGGGCATCAACCTCGCCGCGGCCCGGCAGTACGATTACGGCGACAGCGCCCTGAACTACAGCGCGCCCTATTACTTCGGCGAGATCAACGCCACCAAGACGCCGGTGCGGATGGTCGGCGGCGCCGCCCAGCCGATGCCGCTGGTGTTCGGCGTCGGCTACGAGGTGCTGGGCAGCGACGACGGCGTCAGCTTCCAGACCCCGCTCGCCACCCTGCACAAGTTCCAGGGCTTTGCCGACAAGTTTCTGGTCACTCCCCCCAACGGCATCCGCGACGGCTATCTCAAGGCGGGCATCACCCTGTATGGTGTCGCCTTCACCGCCTTCTATCACGACTTCGAATCGGATCGCGGCAGCGACGATTACGGCGACGAGATCGATCTGGTGGCCAACTATCCGATCAACGCCAACTTCAGCGCCATGCTCAAGTACGCCAGCTATCGCGAGGGCGACCTGGCCTCGGCGCGCGATACCGACAAGCTCTGGTTGATGCTGACCGCCACCTTCTGAACCCGTTTCCCTCGGCGATGCTTGGGGGCGCCTCGGGTGCCCCGTTTTTTGCATGGCCACCACCGGTGTAGCGGCGGTATCGATCCCATGGACCCAGGCTCCCCTCCGGCGATCCGGGTGATGCTGGTGGACGACCACCCGCAGCGCGCCGCCATGGTGGAGGCGGCCCTAGAGGGCTGCGGGTGCCGGGTGGTGTCGGTGCTGCCCACCGCCTCCGGGCTGCTGTTTCAGATCGAGCAGCAGCGGCCGGAGGTGGTGATGATCGACATGGAATCGCCGGACCGCGACATTCTCGAAAGTCTGGCGGTGCTCAACCGGCACCAGCCCACGCCGGTGGTGATGTTCGCCCGCGGGCAGGATCCGGGGTTCATCCGGCAGGCCATCGACGCCGGGGTCAGCGCCTATCTGGCCGAGGGCGTGGATCCGGCCAAGGTGCGCACCGCCATCGATGTCGCCATCGCCCAGTTCGAGCGCTACCAGGCGCTGCGCCGCGACTTCGAGGAAACCCGCCAGGAACTGGAAGAGCGCAAGCTGATCGACCGCGCCAAGCGCCTGCTGATGGCCCACCAGCAGGTCGACGAGGCCCAGGCCTACGCCCAGATGAGGAAACTGGCCATGAACAGCAACCAGACCATCGCCGCAGTGGCCACCGGGGTGATCGCCCTGCTCGACAAGGGGCCGGGAGTGGTGCCGCGATGAATACCGCCGACCCGCTGGCCGCCCCGCTGCCGGCGGCCGAAAAGACCGTGCTCCAGGTCGGCTTCATGCGCCTTGCCGATGCCGCGCCGCTGATCGTGGCGCAGGAATGCGGTTGCTTCGCGCGCTTCGGGCTCGAGGTCGAACTGGTGCGCGAGGTGTCCTGGGCCAACATTCGCGACCGGGTCACGGTCGGCGCCCTGGATGCCGGGCAGATGCTGGCCCCCATGCCGCTGATGACCTCGCTCGGCGTCGGCGGGCTGCGCTGCCCGCTGCTCACCGGGCTGGTGCTCAACCTCAACGGCAACGCCATCACCCTGGCCGCCGGGCTCCATGAGCGGCTGGGCGGACCCGGCGGCGCGCCCGAGGATCCGCTGGCAGTGGCGCAGGCCCTGGCCCGGCGGGTCGCCGCCGGCGGCGAGCGGCTGACCATGGCCACCGTCTATCCTTTTTCCACCCATACCCTGCAACTGCGCCTGTGGCTGGCCGCCGGCGGCCTGGACCCCGACCTCTGCTTGCGGCTCGTGGTGTTGCCGCCCGAGCAGATGGTCGACAGCCTCGCGCGCGGCATCATCGACGGCTTCTGTGTCGGCGAGCCCTGGAATTCCGTCGCGGTCCAGGCCGGTGTCGGGGTGATCGCGGCGTCCGGCTACGCGGTCTGGAACAACGCGCCGGAGAAGGTGCTGGGGGTGACCGCCGCCTGGCATCGCGCGCATCCGGGCGCCCATCTGCGGCTGCGGCTGGCGCTCATGGAGGCCGCCCGCTGGCTGGCCGATCCCGCCCACCGGGAAGCGGCCGCGGAGCTGCTGGCACTGCCGCGCTATCTGGACCTGCCGGCGACCCAGTTGCTGCCCGCCCTGACCGGCCGCCATCAGTACCGGCGCAACGGACCGGTGGTCGAGAATCGGGATTTCTTGGTGTTTCACCGCTACCAGGCCGGCTTTCCCTGGCGCTCGGGGGCCGAGTGCCTGGTGCGCCAGGGCCTCGAGCTGCTGGGCAGAAGTCTGCCGGCGGAGGAAGTCGCCGCCCTGGCCGACGACTGCTACCGGACCGATCTGTACCGGGAGGCGGCGGCGGTGCTGGGCTGGATCTGCCCGGCGCGGGATCGCAAGGCCGAGGGCGAGCACGCCGCGCCCTACGAGCTGGAACCCGGGGTCCGCCTGGGTCCCGACCTGGTGATGCGGAGGCCGGCCGGGCGCTGAATCCCGCCGCCGCTGCGCTCTGCCGGTGCGCCTGCACCGTCGCGGCGCAAGCACCGGGCCGGTGGCGCGCCGGCCGGCACCCCGCTGCGCCCGGGCTCCCTCGGCCGGCCGCCAGCTAACCCCCTGAAACTTCGGCCTGTGCTGGCCGGTGGGTGGATGGCGGGCAGCCTCGCGGAGGATTTTTCCGCACCTGCCAAAGGTTGGCACGACAACTGCTAGGCTATTGGTGCCCGCCGGCGCGACAGTTTCCGAAGCCGGCCCATGGCAGATGTTCCCCAGGTCAGCAGGGCAACGCAGCCCGCTCCGGTGTTCCGGAGCGGGCTTTTTTTGCGCCGGTCGCCCCAGGCGCCATTGGCAAAAGGAGTCAAGGTTATGCGGAAGTCGTGGTCGTCCGTCGTTCGAGTCCAGTTCATCCGTTCCCTGACCGGGGTGCTGGCCATGCTCGCGGCGGTGGCGATGGCCGAAGTCGGTCCGCCGGAAAAGGAAGGTCTCAAGCTCGGTTTCATCAAGCTCACCGACATGGCGCCGCTCGCCATCGCCTACGAGAAGGGTTATTTCGAGGACGAGGGGCTGTACGTGACGCTGGAGGCCCAGGCGAACTGGAAGGTACTGCTCGACGGCGTGATCGGCGGACAGCTCGATGGCGCGCACATGTTGGCCGGACAACCGCTCGCGTCCACCATCGGCTTCGGCACCCAGGCCCATGTGATCACACCCTTCAGCATGGACCTCAACGGCAATGCCATCACGGTTTCCAACGCCGTCTGGGAGCAGATGAAGGGGCACATTCCCCGCGGCGCGGACGGCAAGCCGGTCCATCCCATCAAGGCGGACGCCCTGAAGCCCGTGGTCGATGCCTACCGCGCCCAGGGCAAGCCCTTCAATCTGGGCATGGTGTTTCCCGTCTCCACCCACAATTACGAGCTGCGCTACTGGCTGGCGGCGGGCGGCATCCACCCCGGCTACTACGCGCCGGCCCGCGGCGACACCGCCGGGCAGGTGCAGGCCGACGTACTGCTCTCGGTGACCCCGCCGCCGCAGATGCCGGCAACCCTGGAGGCCGGCACCATCGATGGCTACTGCGTGGGTGAGCCCTGGAACCAGCAGGCGGTGTTCAAGGGCATCGGCGTGCCGGTGATCACCGATTACGAAATCTGGAAGAACAACCCCGAGAAGGTGTTCGGCATCACCGCGCAATTTGCCGAGCGCTACCCCAACACCACGGTGCGGCTGGTCAAGGCGCTGATCCGCGCCGCCCACTGGCTAGATACCAACGGCAATGCCAACCGGCCGGAGGCGGTCCGCTATCTGGCCCAGGCCAACTACGTCGGCGCCGATCGCGAGGTGATCGCCAACTCCATGACCGGCACCTTCGAGTACGAGAAGGGCGATCTCCGGCCGATTCCGGATTTCAACGTCTTTTTCCGCTACCACGCCACCTATCCCTACTACAGCGACGCCATCTGGTATCTGACCCAGATGCGGCGTTGGGGCCAGATCGCGGAGGCCAAGCCGGATGACTGGTACCAGGAAGTGGCGAAGAAGGTCTACCGGCCGGACATCTACCGGCAGGCGGCGCAGGAACTGATCGCGGAAGGCAAATTCACCGCCGCCGATTTTCCGGATTTCGCCACCGAGACGGGCTTCCGGCCGGCGACTGCGGAGTTCATCGACGGCATCGAATACGACGGCACCCAGCCCAATGCCTATCTCGCCAAGTTTTCCATCGGCCTCAAGGCCGGGGACGCCCTGAAATGAGGTACCCAGGGCGCGCGCCGGCGGCCGGCCCGGCGCCGGTCCGCCCCGCAGCAGGAGCAGCAACCGGAGGAGACCTGCCATGAACCGAAGCGCAGCCACACCCATTCCGCTGAAATCCCCGGCCGCCGGCGCCGCGCCGGCACCGCCCGCCGCCGCTTCGCCGGCCGGGCTCCGCGGACCTTCGCCGCAGCCGCGCGCGCCGCTCTATGTGCGCATCCGCAAGGCGCTGGAGTTGCTGGGGCTCAACTGGTTCGTACCCCTGGTCAACCTCTGTGCGGGGGAAAGCCCGCGCGCACAGTTGCGCGAGCTGTGGCTGATGATCGGCGTGCCGGCGGTGTCCTTCGTGCTCTTCCTGCTGCTCTGGGGCTGGGGCGCCGCGCAGATCGAAACCAGCCTCGGCGCCATTCCTGGTCCCGCCCAGGTGTGGGCGGAGGCCCAGGGCCTGTTCGAGGAGCACCGCCTCGAGCGGGAACGGGAGGCGGAATTCATCGCCCGCCAGGAGGCGCGCAACGCCGAGCGCCTGGCGGCGGATCCCAACGCCGAGGTGCGGTTCCACCCCTACACCGGCCGGCCCACCTATCCCGGGCAGATCCTCACCAGTCTGTACACGGTGTTCACCGGCTTTCTGTTCGCCACCCTGGTGGCGGTGCCGGTGGGCATCCTGTGCGGCATGAGCCGGATGATCAACACCGCGCTCAACCCGCTGATCCAGATCTTCAAGCCGGTGTCGCCGCTGGCCTGGCTGCCGATCGTCACCCTGGTGGTCAGCGCCCTCTATGCCGGCGGCAGCGGCGCCTGGTTCGAGAAATCCTTCCTGGTCTCGGCGATCACCGTGACCCTGTGTTCGCTGTGGCCGACCCTGATCAACACCGCGGTCGGGGTCGCGTCCATCGACAAGGATCTGATCAATGTCGGCAAGGTGTTGCGCCTCAGCAAGCGCACCCAGATCACCAAGATCGTCATCCCCTCCGCGCTGCCGCTGATCTTCACCGGGCTGCGGCTCTCGCTCGGGGTCGGCTGGATGGTGCTGATCGCCGCCGAGATGCTGGCCCAGAACCCGGGGCTCGGCAAGTTCGTCTGGGACGAGTTCCAGAACGGCAGTTCCAGCTCCCTGGGCCGGATCATGGTGGCGGTGCTGACCATCGGCCTGATCGGCTTTCTGCTCGACCGGGTGATGCTCAGCCTGCAGAAGCTGTTCTCCTTCGGCGAAGCCCGGGGCTAGGGGGCGGCCATGGCATTGCTCGCACTGCAAGGCGTCGCCAAGGGCTATGGCGAGGGCGCGGCCCGCACCCCCGTGCTGCGCGACATCAATCTGGAAATCCAGGAGGGCGAGTTCGTCGCCATCGTCGGCTTCTCCGGCAGCGGCAAGACCACGCTGATCTCGGCCATCGCCGGGCTGATCGAGCCCGACGCCGGCACCATCACCAAGCACGGCAGGCCCATCGCCGGCGCCGGACCGGATCGCGGGGTGGTGTTCCAAAGCTACTCGCTGATGCCCTGGCTCACGGTGCAGGGCAATGTGGCGCTGGCGGTGAACCAGGTGTTCCGCGACTGGCCGCGGGAAAAGCGCGAGGCCCAGGTCCGCAGGTATGTCGAGCTGGTGGGCCTGGGGCCGGCGGCGCACAAGCGGCCGGCGGAGCTCTCCGGCGGCATGCGCCAGCGGGTGGCGGTGGCGCGCGCCCTGGCGGCGAGCCCGGACATCCTGCTGCTCGACGAACCCCTGAGCGCACTCGATGCCCTGACCCGCGCCAAACTGCAGGACGAGATCCTGCGCATCTGGGAGCAGGACCGCAAGACGGTGGTCCTGATCACCAACGACGTCGACGAGGGGCTGCTGATGGCGGATCGCATCATCCCCCTCAAGCCGGGGCCGGACGCCACCTTCGGCCCCGAGTTCCGGGTCGAGCTGCCGCGGCCGCGTTCGCGCGCGGCGATCAACCACGACCCCGAGTTCAAGCGGCTGCGCAACGCCATCACCCAGTACCTGATGGACGTGGGCGGCACCGCCGCCGCGACCGAGGCCGGCAATGTCAGGCTGCCGCCGGTGCGGCCCAACACCAGCATCGACTGGAAGCTCGACACCACCGCCCTCAAGCCGCCGCCCGCCGAGCCCAAGCCCGCGGGCGGCGACCGCTACCTGGAGTTGACCCAGCTCAGCAAGGTCTACCCAACGCCCAAGGGTCCGGTGGCGGTGGTCGAGGACTTCAACCTCAAGGTCCGCCAGGGCGAGTTCATCTCTCTGATCGGCCATTCCGGGTGCGGCAAGTCCACCGTGCTGTCGATGTGCGCGGGGCTCAATGACATCAGCGCCGGCGGCATCATCCTCGACGGCAAGGAGATCGACGGCGCCGGCCCCGACCGCGCGGTGGTTTTCCAGGCGCCCAGCCTGTTCCCCTGGCTGACCGCCTTCGAGAACGTCGCCCTGGGGGTGGAGAGCGTCTATCCCCACGCCGAGCAGAGCGAGCGCGACGACATCGTCGAGTACTACCTGACCCGGGTCGGGCTCGCCGATGCCATGCACAAGAAAGCCCGCGAGCTCTCCAACGGCATGAAGCAGCGGGTGGGCATCGCCCGCGCCTTTGCGCTCTCGCCCAAGCTGCTCCTGCTCGACGAGCCGTTCGGGATGCTCGACTCCCTGACCCGCTGGGAGCTGCAGGAGGTGCTGATGGAGGTCTGGGATCGCACCAAGCTCACCGCGCTGATGGTCACCCACGACGTCGACGAAGCCATCCTGCTCGCCGACCGGGTGGTGATGATGACCAATGGCCCGCGGGCGCGGGTCGGCAAGGTGATCGACATCGACATCCCGCGGCCGCGGACCCGCAAGGCGCTGCTGGAGCACCCGGACTACTACGCCTACCGCGAGAGCCTGATCAGCTTTCTCGCCGAGTGCGACCGGCACTGAGTGCCGTGCAGGGTGTCCGGTGGCGGCCGTGCGAAATTCCAGTGCGTCGACGTCATACCCGAACCGCGCCTGCTCCGCGCAGGCGCATCCGGCCTTATCCGGAAATCCGCCGACCAGGGGGCTGCCCGGGCTGGATTTCCGCGTGCGCGGGGCTGACGACGGTGCGTCAATGAGTCGTGACGCGCGTGCTCCGGCGCTAGCGATGCAGTACCCAGAGCCCGAGTGCCAGGTTGAGCAGCAGGCTGGCGATGGCCAGGCCGCGCCAGAAGCCGAGTGGATCGCGTTCGAGCAATGGCCGCCGGGCCTCGTTCAAAAACTCCGCATTCGGGTTGCACAGATCGAACACGAACTCGGACACCTCGGCGTAACGTCGCTCCATCGAACGGGACAGCGCTTTTTCCAGCGCCCGATCCACCCAGACCGGGAGTTCCGGCACCCAGCGGCGGGCCGGGATGTATTCCATGCGGCCGAGCCGGGTCTCATCGTACTTGTCGCCGTAGGGCAGCCGGCCGGTGATCATCTCGTAGGCGATGACGCCGAGCGAAAAGATGTCGGAGCGGGCGCTGCACGGATAGCCCTGGAGATATTCCGGCGCGGTGTAATTCTTGGTGCCGAGCAGCCGCAGCCGTTCGATGGGCGAGGCGATCTCTTCGATGCCGGCAATCTTGGTGGAGCCGAAGTCGATGATCTTCACCGTGCCTTCGGTATCGATCATGATGTTTTCCGGCTTCAGATCCTGGTGAATCATTTCCAGGCGGTGAAAGGCCGCGAGCCCGCGCGCGCACTGGCCAATGATCTCGCGCACCGTGCCGAGATCGGGTTCCGGATGGTCGTGCATCCAGCTGCGCAGGGTCTGACCATCGACGTGCTCGGTGACGTAGTAGAGAAACTGCCGCGGCCGCTCCTGGCCGACGATGCGCAGCACATGATTGCTTTGCAGGCGGCTGCCGACCCATTCCTCGTGCCGGAACAGATCGAGATAGACCGGGTCGTCGGAGAAATTTGCCGACGGGGTTTTCAGTGCCACCTGGCGGCCGCTCGCTTCATCGAGGGCCAGGTAGATCTGGGTGCGCTTGCTGGCGTGGATTTCTCGCACGATGCGGTAGCCGTCGATCTTCATCCCCGCGGTCAGCTCGGGCGGAAAGGGCAGCTCGGTGAGGCGGCGAAACACATCGGCATCGGCGACCGCGGGCAGCGCATCGAAGCGCACGATCTGGCAGGTGACATTGTCGGGGCTGCCGTTGCGCAGGGCCCGGGTGGCGATTTCGCGCGCGGCGCGGTCCAGGTTGTCGGGGTGCGCCTCCACGCATTCGCGAATCAGGCGGTCGGTGACGTGCTCGTGGACGCCGTCGGTAGTGAAGATGAAGATGTCGCCGCGCTCGACCGGAAACTTCGTGTAGTCGATCTCGACGCGGGCATCGATACCCAGCGCCCGAGTCAGGTAGTTTTTCTCCTGCGATACCCACAGGCGGTGGTCGACGGTCAGCAGTTCGAGCAGGCCGTTGCGCAGGCGATAGATGCGCGTGTCCCCCACGTGGAACAGGTGCGCTGTGGTGGACTTGACCACCAGCGCACTCATGGTGCTGGCAAGGCCGCGATGCAACTCCGCACTCTGGCTGGCCTGGCTGCACAGCCAGCGGTTGGTGGCGAGCAGCACTTTCTCGACCGAGGTTTTCACGGTCCAGGAATCGGCGGTGCAGTAGTAATCGGCGAGCAGACTTTTGACACAGGTTTCGCTCGCCAGCTTGCCCCGTTCCGAGCCGCTGACGCCGTCGGCGATCACCATGGCGATGCCCTTGTACTCGAGACGGCTGTCTTCGGGCAGCAACACACCGTAGCTATCCTGGTTCTCTTCCTTGACGCCGCGATCGGAATACTGACCTACGCTGCAGATGGGTACGGAAGTCATGGGTATGAGGTGCTCCCGGATAGGGTGGACCGCGGTGGTCGAGAGGTAACGGGGGCGGTCTGCGTCGGCGCGCGGACGGCCCTCGTAGCCTGCCGCAAAGGATGGTCAGCTTACTTCGATCAGCTGCACGGTGCCGTCTTCGAGTACTTCCGCGGTGTTGCCCCGGGGTTCGGCCAGCAGCAGCATCAGCAGCAGCAGCACCAGAGCGGCGGCGCCGGCGATCACCAGAAAGAACACCTGCGGCGCCACGAAAGACAGCACGGTGAGAAACACCAGCCCGCCGACATTGCCGTAGGCGCCCGCCATGCCGGCGATCTGGCCGGTCATGCGGCGCTGGATCAGCGGCACCATGGCGAACACGGCGCCCGAGCCGGCCTTGGCGAACAGACCGCACAGCAGCGTCACCACAACCACCAGGGGCACTGCCCAGGTCTTCTCCACCTGCCCGAGCAGGCCGAAGCAGAGCGCCATGCCGGCAAACAGGATCACCAGCGAGCGCTTGCGCCCGATGCGGTCGCTCAGAATGCCGCCGCCCGGGCGCGCGATCAGGTTCATCACCGGATAGGCACCCGCCACCAGGCCGGCGTGGACGGCCGACAGCCCGAAGGTATCGACGTAGAACAGCGGCAGCATGGACACCAGCGCGAGTTCGGAGCCGAAGGTGACCAGGTAGGCCAGGTCCAGAATGGCCACCTGGCGAAAGCGGTAGCGGAACATCTCGGGTACCGGCTTGACGAAGATATCCTTGTTGACCAGATAGACATGAAACGCCTGGTAGCCGTAGAGCGCGGCGACGGCGGCATAGATCGCGTAGGTCGCACTCGCGCTGAACCACTGCATGTTGTCGGGCGACAGTTTCCAGGCGAGCAGGGCGAGGGCGCCGTAGATCGGTGCGTTCATCAGCAGGTAGAGCGCGAAATCGCCGCGGCTGGTCACTTCCATCGCGCCCATCTTTTTCGGTTTGAAGTAGGTCGAGCCCTTGGGCGTATTGCTGACGGCAGAGAAATAAAAGATGCCGTACAGGATGGCGATCAGCCCGGTGCTGGCGATGGCGTAGCGCCAGCCGTTGTCGCCGCCGATCCAGAGCGCGAGACCGGGCAGCAGCATCGCCGAGGCGGCCGATCCGAAGTTGCCCCAGCCGCCGTAGATGCCCTGGGCCGCGCCGGTCTGCCGGGCCGGAAACCATTCCCCGATCATGCGGATGCCGACCACGAACCCGGCACCGACGAAGCCGAGCAGAAAGCGCGCCAGCGCGAGCTGCTGAAAGTTCTGCGCGGCGGCAAACAGAAGGCACAGCCCGCCGGAAAAAATCAGGATGCCGGAAAACATCAGCCGCGGTCCATAGCGGTCCACCAGCATGCCCACCAGGATGCGCGCCGGAATGGTCAGGGCGACATTGAGGATCAGCAGTACGCCCACCTCCTGTTCGGAGAGGTGAAACACCTGGCGGATCACCACCATCAGGGGCGCGTGGTTGAACCAGACGGCAAAGGAAATGAAGAACGCGATCCAGGTGGTGTGCAGGATGCGCATGTTGCCCTTGAAGGACAGCAGATTGAGTTTTTCCGACATGAATACTCCGCGGTACAGCACCAAGGTAGCGGTGGACCGCCAATCTCCACGCTCGGGTGCGGCAACCACTGCAACTCGTACCCTGCAACCCACATGCCAGCTTCAGCGACCCGCTACCTTTTTTGCGGCACGTGCAGCGCAGGGTGCACTCATTGCGCGCGAGACCTTCGCAAAAACCGAGTGCAGCCGGGCATTCTCAGCCGGGTCGAGGCGGTTTCCGGGCCGGGTTCGCACCAGGTTGGAGCCGATATTCCGTCGGGTGGATGCACCACGGCGACGCGCAAAGATCGGGATCCTGAGCTCCGGTGCACTGCCGGCGGGCGGCGACAGCGACCGGGACCCTTGGCAGGCCGGTCCGGACAGAGCTCTTCGGTCCAGCGCCAGGGGATAGCGCACCGCTTTGGGTCGGGTCCGGCGCGGTGCATTCTCAAATGGCACGGAAACTGCCTTATGACTATGCAAGGGGGCCGATGCATCGACGGCTCGGGTCCCGGCAGACCGGAAACAGCGGGCCAAGGGTGAACGGGGTTTGAGGTATGAATGACAGAATCAAGCTGGTAGTAATCGGCAACGGCATGGTCGGCCACCGCCTGCTGGAGGCGCTGGCCACCGGGCCCGCCGCCGGGCGGCTCGCCATCACCGCCTTCTGCGAGGAGCCCAGGGTCGCCTATGACCGGGTGCACCTGACCGAGTTCTTCAGCGGCCGCGACGCCGAGGCGCTGTCACTGGTCGAACCCGGCTTCTATGAGCGGCACGGCATCCGGGTGCTGGTCGGCGATCCCGTGGTCGCCATCGACCGCGCCGCGCGCACCGTGACTGCGCGCAGCGGCGTCCGGGTGCCCTACGACCGGCTGGTGCTGGCCACCGGCTCCTATCCCTTCGTGCCGCCGATCCCCGGCCACGACCGCCAGCACTGCTTCGTGTACCGCACCATCGAGGATCTGGAGGCGATCCGTGCGGCGGCGGGCGACGCGGCGGTCGGCGCCGTGGTCGGCGGCGGCCTGCTGGGCCTGGAGGCCGCCAAGGCGCTGAAGGATCTGGGACTCAAGACCCATGTAGTGGAATTCGCGCCGCGGCTGATGGCGGTGCAGGTGGACGCCGGCGGCGGCGCGCTGTTGCGCGCCAAGATCGAGGCGCTCGGCGTACAGGTACACACCGGCCGGAACACCCAGGCGATCGAGGACGGCGGACATCACCGGCACCGGATGCGGTTTGCGGACGGCAGCGAGATCGAAACCGATCTGGTGCTGTTTTCGGCCGGCATCCGGCCGCGCGATCAGTTGGCGCGCGAGTGCGGCCTCGAGGTCGGTGAGCGCGGCGGCATCGTCATCGACGATCACTGCCGGACCTCGGATCCCGACATTTACGCGATCGGCGAGTGCGCGCTCTGGGGCGGGCGCATCTTCGGGCTGGTGGCGCCCGGCTACCGGATGGCGGCGGTGGCCGCCGACCACATCGCCGGCGGCGAGGAGACCTTCACCGGTGCCGACATGAGCACCAAGCTCAAGCTGATGGGGGTCGATGTGGCCAGCATCGGCGATGCCCAGGGCACGGCGCCGGGGGCGCGCGAGTTCACCTACCTCGATGGCGTCAACGGCATCTACAAAAAGATCGTGGTCGATGCCGACGCCAAAAAACTGCTGGGCGCGGTGCTGGTCGGCGATGCCGCCGACTACGGCACCCTGCTGCAATACCGGCTCAACGACCTGCCGCTGCCCGAGCATCCCGACACACTCATCCTGCCGCGCCGCGACGGCGCCGCCCTGCCCGGGCTCGGCGTGGCGGCACTGCCCGACGGTGCCCAGATCTGCTCCTGCCACAATGTCAGCAAGGGCCGGCTGTGCGCGGCGGTGGCCGGGGGCGCCACCACCCTGGCGGCGCTCAAGGCCTGCACCAGGGCCGGCACCGGCTGCGGCGGCTGCGCGGCGCTGGTCGGCCAGGTGCTCAACGCCGAGCTCGAAAAGCTGGGCCTCGAGGTCTGCACCGACCTCTGCGAGCACTTTCCCCACACCCGCCAGGAGCTGTATCACCTGGTGCGGGTCAACCGGATCAGGAGCTTTCACGAACTCCAGGCACGCCACGGCCGCGGCACCGGCGGCTGCGACCTCTGCAAGCCGGCGGTGGCCTCGATCCTCGCCTCCTGCTGGAACGAGCACGTGCTCGAGCCCCGCCACGCCGGGTTGCAGGACACCAATGACCGCTTCCTCGGCAACCTGCAGAAGAACGGCACCTATTCCATCGTGCCGCGCATCGCCGGCGGCGAGATCACCCCGGACAAGCTGATCGCGCTGGGCGAGGTCGCCAAGCGCCATGACCTCTATACCAAGATCACCGGCGGCCAGCGCATCGACCTGTTCGGCGCCCGCCTCGAGCAGTTGCCGCAGATCTGGGAGGAGCTGATCGCCGCCGGTTTCGAGACCGGGCACGCCTACGGCAAGGCGGTGCGCACGGTGAAATCCTGCGTCGGCAGCACCTGGTGTCGCTACGGGGTCGACGACAGCGTCGCCCTGGCGCTGGAGATCGAACACCGCTACAAGGGCCTGCGCGCGCCGCACAAGCTCAAGTTCGCGGTGTCCGGCTGCACCCGCGAGTGCGCCGAGGCGCAGAGCAAGGACGTCGGCGTGATCGCCACCGAGCGCGGCTGGAACCTCTATGTGTGCGGCAACGGCGGCATGAAGCCGCGCCACGCCGACCTGTTCGCCACCGATCTCGACCGCGACACCCTGATCCGCTACATCGACCGCTTCCTGATGTTCTATGTGCGCACCGCCGACCGCCTGCAGCGCACCGCCACCTGGTTCGAGAACCTGGAGGGCGGGCTCGACTACCTGCGCGCGGTGATCATCGAGGATTCCCTGGGCATCGGCGCCCAGTTGGAGGCGGAGATGGCGGCGGTGATCGGCAGCTACCAGTGCGAGTGGCAGACCGCGGTGTCCGATCCGGAGAAGCGCAAGCTGTTTCGGCCCTTCGTCAACAGCGACCGGCCCGACGAGCAGGTGGTGTTCGTGCGCGAGCGCGGCCAGATCCGCCCGGCCCGGGAAGAGGAACTGGCGGAGGCATCGGCATGACCGCGATCGGCATCCAGGCGGCCGTGGCCGGGATGGCGTTGCGCTGGATCGACATCTGCGCGCTCGACGACCTCCCCTATGACGCCGGGGTCGCCGCGCGCCTGGAGCCGGGCGACGGCAGCTCCCGGCAGATCGCACTGTTTCGCATCGAGGACAGCGACGAGCTCTACGCCATCGCCAACCTCGATCCCTTCAGCCGCGCCAATGTGCTCGGCCGCGGCATCCTGTGCCGGATCGGCGGCGAGCCGGCGGTGGCCTCGCCGGTATTCAAGCAGCACTTCCGGCTGCGCGACGGCCGCTGTGTCGAGGACGACAGCGTGACCGTCGAGGTGTTCCCGGTGCGGGTGATCGGCGGCCGCGTCGAGGTCGCCGTGGCGGAGGGCGCGGGGTGATGGAGTTCGACTTCTGCACCCTCGACGTGTTTGCCGACCGCCCTTTCCAGGGCGCGCCCATCGCGGTGTTTCCGCGCGCCGAAGCGATTCCCGAAGCCCTGCTGCCGGCCATCGCCGCGGAGCTGAACCTGTCCGAGACGGTGTTCCTGTGGGCCACCGGGCGGGCCGACCGCTTCACCGCGCGCGCCTTCTCGCCGCGTGCCGAGGTGGAGGTCGCCGGCCATCCGCTGCTGGCCGCCGGGCGCGCCCTGCTCGCCGCGGAACTGGTGGGCCCGGTCGGGGAGCGGCCGCTGCGCCTGATGCTGGCGCACCGCGGCGGAGAGACCGAGGTCAACCTCGGGCCGCGGCGCGGCGACGCCTGGTTCGTGCAGTTCAGCCTCAGCGTGCAACCGGTGCTGGATCGCTGCACGCCCGCGGCGGCCGAGCTGGCGGCGCTGCTGTCGCTGGCCGAGCGGGACCTCGACAGCCGCTCCTTCGGCGTGCGCCTGGCCAGCACCGGGACGCCCTACCTGATCGTGCCGCTGCGCGATCAGGAGGCGGTCGAGCGTGCGCGCTTCGACGTCGAGGCCTGGAGCCGCTCCAGCGCACCGGCGCTCGCGGCGCAGGAGATCTTCCTGTTCAGCGGCCGCACCAGCACCAGGGACGCGGACTTTCACGGCCGCCTGCTCGGGCCCGCGATCGGTCCCCGGGAGGACCCGCCGATCGGCGCCGTGATCCCTTGTTTCGCCGGCTATCTCGCCGACAGCGAGGCGATCCGCGAGGGCACCTACACCTTCGCCATCGACCGCGGCCGCCACGACACCAGGCGCAGCCTGCTGCACATCGAACTCGACAAGCGCAAGGGCCGCTCGACCCGGGTGCGGGTCGGCGGCGACACCCTGCTCGTCACCCGCGGCACCCTGCACGTCGCAGGCCGGAGGTAGCCATGCTGTTCGGTCGCCACACCAAGAATCCCATCCGCATCGCCGACAAGGAGGTCGCCGACTGGACCTACACCACCTGCGGCTACTGCTCGACCGGCTGCGCCATCGAGGTGGGCAAGAACGCCCGGGGCCAGGTGGTGGCCTCGCGCGGAGTCGGCGGCGCCGACGTCAATCGCGGCAAGCTGTGCCTCAAGGGCATGTTCGAGCACGAGCTGTTCGAGGCCCCGGGCCGCGGCGACGCGCCCCTGTTGCGCCGCCACCTGGGCGAGACCTTCGCGTCGGTCACCTGGGACGCCGCCCTCGACCACATGGCCGCAGAGATCCGCCGCATCCAGGGGCAACACGGGCGCGACGCCTTCGCCGTGGTGTCCACCGGGCAGATCCTCACCGAGGAGTTCTACACGCTCGGCAAACTCACCCGGGGCCTGATCGGCACCAACAACTACGATGGCAACACCACCCTGTGCATGGCCTCGGCGGTGTCCGGCTACAAGCGCTCGTTCGGCTCCGACGGGCCGCCCGGGTGCTACGCGGATTTCGAGCACACCCACTGCCTGATCGCCTGGGGCTCGAACCTGCCGGAGCAGCACCCGATCATCTACTGGCGCCTCAAGGAAGCGCTGGAGAAGCGCCGCTTCCCGCTGATCGTGGTCGATCCCAGGGTCACCATGCTCGCCCAGTTCGCCGACATCCACCTGCCGGTGCGACCGGGCACCGACGTGGTGCTGCAGAACGCGCTGATGCACGTGATCCTCGCCGAGGGGCTGGAGGACGCCCGCTACATCGCCGAGAACACCACCGGCATCGACGCATTGCGCGCCGAGGTGGAGAAGTGGGATCCCACCACGGCGGCGGCGGTGTGCGGCATCGACGAGGACCGCATCCGCCTGGTCGCGCGCCTGTACGCCAGAGCGCCGGCGGCGATGCACATCTGGACCATGGGCATCAACCAGAGTACCCACGGCTCCGACGGCGTGGTGGGCATGAACAACCTCGCCCTGCTGACCGGCAACATCGGCAGGCCGGGCGGCACCGCGCTGTCGATCACCGGCCAGTGCAACGCCATGGGCACCCGGGAATGGTCGTCCTGCTCCGGCCTGCCCGGCTACCGGGTGCTGGAGAACCCGGACCACCGCGCCGAAATCGCGCGGTTCTGGAATGTGGATCCGGAATTCTTCCCGAAGAAGCGCGGGCTGTTCCAGACCGATATCTTTCCCGCCATCGAGACCGGCGAGATCCGGGGCCTGTGGCTGGTCGCCACCAACCCACTGACCTCCATGCCCAACACGGCGCGCATCCGCAAGACGCTGGAGAAACTGGAGTTCCTGGTGGTGCAGGATGCCTACGCGGACATGGAGACCAACCAGTACGCCCACCTCTATCTGCCGGCGGCGGTCTGGGCGGAGAAGGAGGGCACCTTCACCAACACCGAGCGGCGGGTGAATCTGGTGCGCAGGGTCACTGAGCCCCGCGCCGGCTGCAAGTCCGATCTGGAGATCTTCAACGAGCTGGCCCGGCGCTTCGACCCCGAGGGCCGGGTGCGCTTTCCGGAGCGCCCCGCGGAAGTGTTCGAGGAAATGCGCGCGCTCTCGCGCGGCCGGCTGTGTGATCTGTCCGGCATGGACCACGACCTGATCGAACGGCACCGCGGCATCCAGTGGCCCTTTACCCAGGACCAGCGAGCGGCGGGGGAAACCCCGCCGCCGGGCGGCGTGCGGCTGTACACCGAGCCGCGCAGCTTCCAGCACCCCGGCGGCCGCGCCAGGCTGATCCCGCTGCCGTTCGTCGATAACAACGAGCGGCCCGACGCCCAGTATCCGTTCTGGCTCAATTCCGGGCGGCTGGTGGAACACTTCCACACCCGCACCCGCACCGGCAAGGTCGGCAACAACAACAAGTACAGCCCCATCCCCTTCATGGAGATCAACCCCGACGCCGCCGCCGAGCTGGGCATCCGCCACCAGGAGTATGTGCGCTGCGTGTCGCGGCGCGGCGACGCCCTGGTGATGGCCATGCTCACCCAGCGGGTGCCGCGCGACATGGTGTTCATCCCCTTCCATTTCTTCGATTGCGTGAACCGGCTCACCCTGGGTTTGCTGGATCCGCATTCCCGGCAGCCGGCGTTCAAGCAGAGCGCGGTGCGGGTCGAGCGGGTCGCCGATCAGGCCGCCGCCGCCCGGCTCTGTCTGGAAGCGCGAGCCTACTGAGGGAGAACCCGACCGTGAACCGAATCGAGTGCCATCCGCCGATTTTCGAAGTCCGCGCCGACGAGCCGGACTATGTGCGGCTCAGGGACCCGCAGACCCGGGCCACCACCCGTTATGGCAGCTTCATCGAGCTGGTGCCCGAAGACAGCGAACTGCGGGGCGAGAGCCTGTACATCAACGGCAACCCGGAAATCGGCGCCAACCCCAACCGCTACAAGCAGCACGGCTTCTATTTCAACGCCGACAACTGCATCGGCTGCCACGCCTGCGAGGCCGCCTGCAGCGAAAAGAACGACAACCCCGCGCACATCGCCTTCCGCTCGGTGGGCTACGTGGAGGGCGGCACCTATCCGGACTACCAGCGCATCAACATCTCCATGGCCTGCAACCACTGTGAGGACCCGGTGTGCCTCAAGGGCTGTCCGACCCGCGCCTACACCAAGTTCGCCGAGTACGGCGCGGTCTTGCAGGATCCGGACATCTGCTTCGGCTGCGGCTACTGCACCTGGGTGTGCCCCTACAACGCGCCCCAGCTCGACCCGGTCAAGGGCCAGGTCACCAAGTGCAACCTGTGTGTGGATCGCCTGGAGGTCGGCCTCAAACCGGCCTGCGTCAGCGCCTGTCTGGGCAATGCGCTCGACTTCGGGGTGATCGAAAACATCCCCGACAACCGCCTCGAGGCCAAGGCCGAGATCCCCGGCTTTCCCGATCCTTCCATCACCCGGCCCAACATCCGCTTCCAGCAACTGCGCTCCACCCACCGGGAGATGACCCGCCCCGACGGCCTGCCGGTGAAATACCACCGCGACGACGCCAGCGGCAGCTTTCGGCCCGAGGTGGACGCGGTCAAGGGCGGCGCCGCGCGGGAGTCGAACTGGCGCAAGCTGCTCACTTCCCACGAGCGCGCCCATGTGATGTTCACGCTCAGCGCCCAGGCGGTGCTGGGCGCCTTCCTGCTGGCCCTGATCGGTGGCCTGGCCGGAGGCGCCCTGGCGCCGCTCGCCGCCGCGCCGGTGGAACTGCCGCTGCTCGCCGCGCAGCTCGCCCTGTTGATGTTCGGCCTGTTCAAACTCAACATGCACCTGGGCAAGCCGCACCGCTTCTACCGCGGTTTCAACAACCTGCGCTGGTCGCCGGTGAGCCGGGAAATCGCCGGTATCTCCGGGTTTTTCGGCCTGCTGCTCGGCTACGCGATCCTGGCGCCCTTTGCGGGGTCGCCGGCGGACGTGCTGCAAAACGCGGCGGGCGCCGGCGCGGCGGCAAGCGGCCTCGCCGGGCTGTATTTCATGTACCGCATCTACCGCATCCCCGCGCGCCCGTTCTGGGACCACTGGCAGACCGCCACCGCCTTCGCCGGCAACGCGCTCGCCCTGGGCGCGGCGCTGGCCGGGCTGGTGGCGCTGCCCGCCCTGGCGCTGGTCGGCGCCCCGGCCGCCGGCCTCGGCACCGTGCTCGCCGCTCTGGTTGCCCTGGGGCAGGCAGTGGAGATCACCGGCCACCTGGGCCACGCGCGGGCCATGCGCCGCGTCGGCCGCGAGGGCTCGGTGTCCTGGTTCCTGCAGACCACCCGTTACTACCGGCCCTGGGTGATCCGCAACGCGCTGCTCGGCGTCAATGTCGCCGCCGCCCTGGCCTTGGTTGCGGGGGCGCGCGCCGGCCTCGACGGCTGGATGCTGGCCGGTGCCTGGCTGTTGCTCGGCCTCTCCGCGCTCGCCGCCGCCGCCATCGGCCGCTCGCTGTTCTTCGTGGTGGTGATTCCCACCACCATGCCCGGCGCCTTCTTCTGGAAGAACCAGGATTTTGTGGAGCACGCCCGCCAGACCGGCCTCGCCGACCTGGAGCAGGTCGGTGTGGTGCGCGAGCACCATGGCCGGTTCAAATGGGACGAGCTGTGGGCCACGCTGCGCGCCACCCGCCCCCGCGACCTGGTGCGCCACGTCCGCGAGATCCTGGTGTGGCGGCCGCTGCCCGGAGAGCGGCGGCGCTAGCGGGTTGCCGAACAGCTGCCTGCGCCATATCAGGGGCGTCAAAAACGGCCGCGAGGTGCTCCTTGCACTACCCGCAGGCCCTGTTGCGGCGGCCATTCCTGCCGCGCGCCTTTCCCGGCCGCGAGTGCAATTCCGATCCGCGCCGGGAACACCGGCTGCCGGTGATCATCTTGCGCGGGTTGCGCAATGGCCGGGCGGTCGACGGCGCAGCACCGATGGCGGCCCCGCACGGCGCCGCCGGTTTCAGATCTCGACCTGGGTGCCCAGTTCGACTACCCGGTTGGTGGGGATCTGGAAGAATTCGGTGGCGCTGGCGGCATTGCGCGAGAGGGTGGCGAACAGCTTTTCGCGCCACCTGGCCATGCCCGGCGCCACGCTCGGGATGACCGTCTCGCGCGACAGGAAGAAGCTGGTGTCCTTCAGGTTGAAGTCGAGCCCCAGCGCGCTGCACTGCGCCAGCAGCGCCGGGACATCGGGCTGTTCCTTGAATCCGTAGTAGCCGGTGATCAGGTAAAAACCCCGGGCGACCGATTCGATCTGCAGCCGCTCGGCAGCGTCCACTTCGGGCACGTCCCGGGTGACCAGGGTCAGCAGCACCACGCGCTCGTGGATGACCTTGTTGTGCTTGAGATTGTGCAGCAGGGCGTGGGGCACGTGGCGGTGGCTGCTGGTCATGAACACCGCGGTGCCGGGGACCACCTTCAGCTCCGGGTCCGCGGCGAGGGCATCGAGAAACGGGCGCAGCGGCAGGGTCTCGCGGTCGAGGCGCGCAAACAGGAGCTCCCGGCCCCGTTTCCAGGTGGCCATCAGGGTGAACACGACCGCCCCCAGCAGCAGCGGAAACCAGCCGCCGGCGATGATCTTCACCGAGGTGGCGCTGAAAAAGGCGAAGTCCACCAGCAGCAGCGGCAACACGACGGCCGCCACCAGCAGCGGATGCCATCCCCACAGGCGGTAGGCGATCGCCCCGGCGAGCAGGATGTCGCAGATCATGGTGAGGGTGACCGCGATGCCGTAGGCGGCGGCGAGATTGCTCGAAGTCTTGAAGACCAGCACCAGCAGGGCGATGGCGGCGAACAGCAGCCAGTTGAGCTGGGGCACATAGATCTGGCCGATTTCCTCCGCCGAGGTATGCCGGATGTGGATGCGCGGCAGGTAACCGAGCTGGACCGCCTGGCGGGCGATGGAGTAGACCCCGGAGATCACCGCCTGCGAGGCGATCACCGTGGCCGCGGTCGCCAGGGCGATCAGCGGATAGAGCAGCTCCGGCGGCGCGAGGCGGAAAAAGGGGCTCTCCACCGCGCCGGGGTCGTGCAGCAGCAGCGCGCCCTGGCCGCAATAGTTCAGAAACAGCCCGGGCAGCACCACGCCGAACCAGGCCAGGCGGATGGGGCGGCGGCCGAAATGCCCCATGTCGGCGTACAGGGCCTCGCCGCCGGTGATGGTGAGCACCACCGCGCCCAGGGTGACGAAGGCGGCAAAGCCGTTGGCGAGCGTGAACCGGACGGCATGCAGCGGATTGATCGCCGCCAGCACTTCCGGGTAGTGGAGGATCTTGACCAGGCCGAGGCCGCCCAGGACCGCGAACCAGAGCACCATGACCGGGCCGAACAGGCCGCCCACCGCTGCGGTGCCGCGGCGCTGGAAGGCGAACAGACCGAACAGTACCACCAGGGCGATGGGCAGGACGAACGGATCGAAGACCGGCGCCGCCAGGCTCAGACCCTCGATCGCCGAGACCACCGAAATCGCCGGGGTGATGATGCCATCGCCGAAAAACAGCGCGGCGCCAAACAGGCCGATGGCGACCAGCGCCGCCCGCCGGCGCGAGCGGTGCGGATCGCCCCGCAGGTTCAGGGCCAGCAGCGCCATGACGCCGCCTTCGCCGCGGTTGTCGGCGCGCATGATGAAGGCGATGTATTTCAGCGACACCACGATGGTCAGCGACCAGAAGATCAGCGACAGGATGCCGAGCACATTGGCCGGGGCGAGGGAGATGCCGTGGCTGGGGTGAAAGCATTCCCGGAGGGCGTAGAGCGGGCTGGTGCCGATGTCGCCGAACACCACGCCCAGCGCGCCCAGCATCAGCGGGCCGAGCCGGCCCGGGCGGTGGGACTCGGTGGTGCGGTCGCGCATGCGGTGTTCCGTCCGGGCGGGGGTCGCCGGCGGCGGGCAGTCTCCGGCCCGTCCCGGTGCGGCGGTCACTATCCAGATCCGGTGCGCCGGCGTCAACCGGCCGGCGGTTTGGCCTGGGCCCCGGTTGGACTTAGACTTCAGCCCGTGCGTGAATTTCGGGTGAGTTTCCCGGGCGGTGGCCGGCTCGATCGCCAGCCGGCCCCGGGGCCAGCGCGACGACACCGCAGTCCTCGCCCGGCACAGCGTGCCCGCCCGTTATTCCGGGAGACTCCGGTGCGTTGGAGGTTTTTCTTCGGAGGAGTACCGCATGACAGACCGAGACCGAATGGCCCAGGCCGTGGCCATCGCCAATATCCCCACCCTGCTGATGGTGCTGGTGCAGATGACCGGCGAGCGGCGCTGGCTCCAGGACCCCTATCGACCCCGGCGCGGGCGCGGCGTCAGCGACAACGACAGCGGCGGCCTGAGCGAGGAGATCCAGGGGGAGATCCGCGCCGCGGCCCTGGACGCCATCCTCGCCTGGCAGGAGGGCCGGCCGCTGGCCCTGCCGGAGCCGAGCGAAACCGAACTGGTGGAAATGCTCGGCGTCGCCATGGGCGAGCCGGTGCCGGCGGAATACGGCGCATTCACCGCCGCCCAACTGGGCCAGCGGGCGATGCTGTGGGACCGGAAGATTCCCGTGCCGGAGGGGTTTCGGGTGATCGTGATCGGCGCCGGGGCCTCGGGGCTGTGCGCCGCGGTCAATCTCAAGGCGGCCGGCGTGCCCTTCGAGGTCTTCGAGCGCCGCGCGACCGTGGGCGGCGTCTGGCAGGACAACCGCTATCCCGGCGCCGGTGTGGATACCCCCAACCACCTGTATTCGTTTTCCTTCGCGCCCTACGACTGGTCGCAGTATTTCGTGCTGCGCGACGAGCTGCACGACTATTTCGAGGAGGTCGCCGACCGCTTCGAGGTGCGCCGGCACATCCGCTTCAATACCGACGTGATCGCGGCGGTCTACAACAGCGACCGTCAGTGCTGGGAGGTGCGGATCCGCAACGCCGACGGCAGCGAGGAGAGGCGCCGCGCCAATGTGCTGATCAGCGCCGCCGGCATCTTCAACCCGCCGGCTTTCCCCGACATCCCGGGGCTCGAGGCCTTCGCGGGGCGGATGTGGCACTCCGCGGAATGGCCGGAGGACGGCAGCGTGGCGGGCAAGCGGGTACTGATGATCGGCAACGGCGCCAGCGCCATGCAGATCGGCCCGGAAATCCAGCACCAGGTGGCATCCCTGACCATCTTCCAGCGCGCGCCGCACTGGGCTTCCCCGTTCGAGCAGTTTCGCAAGCCGGTGCCGGAGCCGCTGCGCTTCCTGTTCAACGAGGTGCCCCTGTACCGCAACTGGTACCGCATGCGGCTGGGCTGGACCTACAACGACCGGGTCTATGACTCGCTGCACAAGGATCCGGACTGGCAGCATCCGGAGCGCTCCCTGAACGCGGTCAACGACGCCCACCGCGCCTACTTCACCGACTACATCAAGAGCGAGCTGGGCGATCGCACCGACCTGCTCGACAAGGTGGTACCCAGCTATCCGCCGTTCGGCAAGCGCCTGCTGATGGACAACGGCTGGTACCGGATGCTGCGCAATCCCAAGGTGACGCTGGTCGACACCGGTATCGAACGGATCGAGGGCGATGCCATCATCACCCGCGACGGCCAGCGCCATCCCGGCGACGTGCTGGTGGTCGCCACCGGCTTCGACGTGCTGCGGTTCCTGTCCACCTACGACCTGGTGGGGCGCTCCGGGTGGAACCTGCGCGAGATCTGGGGCGAGGAGGACGCCAGCGCCTACCTGGGCACCGTGGTGCCGGATTTCCCCAATTTCTTCACTCTCTACGGGCCCAACCTGCAGCCGGGCCATGGCGGCAGCTTCATCTTCGTCGCCGAGATGCAGGTGCGCTATGTGATGCAGATGATCGAGGCCATGGCGCGGGAGAACCTGGGGGCGGTGGAGTGCCGCCGCGAGGTCCACGACCGCTACATCGGGAAGGTCGACGCCATCCACGAGAACATGGTCTGGACCCACCCCGGCATGAGCACCTACTACCGCAATTCCCGCGGCCGCGTGGTGGTGAACTCGCCCTACCGCAATGTCGACTTCTTCGAGATGACCAGGCAGGTCGACCTGAATGACTATCTGGTCGAACCCCGGGGCCGGCCGGCGGCCGCCTGACCCGGGGGCCGCCGGGTCGCGGACCCCCGGCATGTCCCGGCCGCCGCAGTCCCGGCCCGGGGGCGCGCTGCGGTGATCGCCTGGGAGACCTGGCTCATGGCGGCGGCCAAGGTCGCCGCCGCCGTGGCCGGCGGCCTGTTGCTCCAGGCGTTGGCCTTCCGGGCCCTGCTGGCGCTGGCCAAGCGCAATTGCTGGCACACCCCGCAGCAATTGCTGCCCGCGATCCGCCGGCCCGCCCGGCTCCTGCTGGCGCTGATCGCGCTGTTGTGGCTGATGCCGGCGCTGACCGAGATCGATCCGCAGCCGTCCGCGCTGATCCGCCACGGGCTGGGCGTGGCGGCGATCGGCGCGGTCACCTGGCTGGCCGCGGCCCTGGTCGATGCGGGTGCCGATATCCTCCGCGGCCGGTACGACATCGCCCGCCCCGACAATCTCGAAGCGCGCCGCATGCACACCCAGTTGTTAGCTGGGCTTTCTCACCGACGGCGACCGGCTGTTCGTCAACCCCTCGGCGATGTTGCTCGCCTTTCTGCTGCCGGCCTTCCTGCTCGGCTTCGGGGTGCCGGTGCCGCATTCGTCTCCCAGGCCGAGCCCGCCACCGGCATCCCGGAAAGACTCGGCCTCAAGGGCCGCGTCGTGGCGATGAACAACACCCGTGCCATCGGCAAGGCCGACATGGTGCTCAACGACTACGCGCCGCGGATGAAAAGTGGGCTTGCAGACCTGCGAAGTACGCGCCGGCCGTCGAGCCGCTCATGTTCCTGCCGGGGCGCTGGGTCAAACGGCAACGCGTTCATGCGGACTATACGGAAGCGTTCCGGAATACCGCTGAACCTGGCTCGCATCGAGGCGGACGGAAGGCCAATAACGGAGCGTGCAGGTGATTGTTCCGAACAGGATTTTGGTAGCATGGGCACCGATGCGGTACACGCCGGTCCGGTGCGGCTGGTGCGGGATATGCGGAAATGTTCCGTGTTTAAACGCGGAAGATTTCCAGATACTCCATGTTAGAACCTTAAGGTGGTCGAGTGAAGAAGTCGAGAAAGATTGAGCCTCTCTTGAATTCCGAGTGGGTGGATTCGGTGGTGTTTTGGCTGGCAGCCGGGGTCAAGGGCGGGCGCAGCCCGGCGCAGCGAACCCTTGACGCCGGATGCCGGCCGGTACGCTGGCGTCATGG
>JBMOPO010000058.1:0-31445 GCA_049325095.1 Pseudomonadota bacterium
ACCAGAAACGCGCCGAAGCAGAACTGCAGCAGGGCGCCTCCGACCCGGGCCGCGAACAGGCCCCCGGCCACGGTGCCGACGAGCACTCCCGGGACCAGCCGGCCGACCAGCGGCCAGCGCACGGCACCGCGCCGCTGATGGGTGCGGATGGCGCTGGCCGAGGTGACCACGATGGTGGCGAGCGAGGTGCCGATCGCCAGGTGGGTCAGCACCTCGGGCGCCAGCCCCTGCCAATGGAAGGCCAGGATCAGTACCGGCACCACCACCGCGCCGCCGCCCAGGCCGAACAGGCCGGCCACCAGACCCGCCACCGCACCGATGCCGAGGTAGAGCGCGAGCTGAACTGCGATGGCATCCATGGGCGAGCGGGGCCGGACCGGGCGAGCGGGAGTGTAACCCAGGCGGTGCGACCCGGCGGACGGCCGGAATCGGCCCGGTGCCGCCGCCCGGCCGGAGCCGAACCGCCGCATCAATGCCGGGGCGCGGCGGGATTGCGCAGCCCGCGCACCAGGGTCCGCGGCAGCAACTCCTGCAGCTCCGCCTGCTCCCAGCGATCCCGGGTGAACACCGTGCGCGCCTTGTCGGGCAGCGAGACCAGGCTGATCTCGCCGCCGCCGACGATGAAATCGCGGCCGTTGACGTGAGCCGCGGCCTCGGTGCACAGGAATACCACCAGCGGCGATACCAGCTCGGGGGTGAAGGTCTCGGAGCCTTCGGCCATGCCCTCGATCTCGAACATGAAATCGGGCAGCGGCAGCTTGCCCTGGCGCGCCAGTTCGAGGGCTTTCTTCATGTCCACGGCGCCCGCCATGCGGGTCCCGGCGCGCGGGCGGATCGCGTTGCAGGTCACCCCGTAGGGCCCGAGCTCCAGGGCCAGGGTGCGGCTGAAACCCACGATGCCCTCCTTGGCGGCGGCGTAGTTGGCGGCCGCGTAGCCGCCCAGCCCGGCCTCGGAGGCGGTGTTGACGATGCGCCCGGAGCGCTGCTTCACGAACCACTCCGCCGCCGGTTTGGTGACCGTGTAGAGCGCGCGCAGATGGACCGCGATCACGCTGTCCCACTCGTCCTCGCTCATCTTCACGAACAACTGGTTGCGGATGTTGCCGGCGTTGTTGACCAGGATGTCGAGCCGCCCGAAGGTGTCGAGCGCCTGCTCCACCATGGCCTTGCCGTCCGCCGTGCTGGTGACGTTGCCGCCATTGGCCGCCGCCTCGCCGCCCCGGGCACGGATTTCCGCGACCACGGATTGCGCCGGGGAGACATCGCCACCTTCGCCGGCGACGCTGCCGCCGAGATCATTGACGAGGATCTTGGCCCCCTCGGCCGCGAGCGCGAGCGCATGGGAGCGCCCCAACCCGCGACCGCCGCCGGTGACGATGGCGACCTTACCTGCCAGCAGATTACCCATAACGATTTCCCCCTTTTCGATGATGTGAAGTGCTGAAGTCGATGCGGCGCGCCGTCGTTGCCCGGCGCGCGCCCTGGTAATCGATCCCGGATTCTACGGGGCACCCGCCGGCGGGTCACTCACACTGGGCTGCTTGCGCCTGGGTTCCCCACGCCGCCACAGTTCGCCGGTGCCGAGACAGTCCCAGCCCCAGCGCACCCAGCGCAGCAGGGCGAATACCAGCCACAGCGACCAGGCGAGCATCGCCAGCCGGTAGCTCCACAGCGGCAGGCTCAGGACCGCGCCGGTGGGCAGGGCGCCGGCGGCGCGGTCCTGATACCAGCGGTAGTCGAGGTGGCTGGAGCCGTTGCCGACCACCTGCATGTCCGGTGCCGCGAGCAGGCTCTGGGGGATGGTATAGGCCAGACCGGCGGCGGCCGCCAGGGTCAGCGCGAACAGTCCCAACTGCACCAGATTATGGAGCGCCGGGCGCCCGGGCGGCGTCCAGCGGCGGCGCGCTTCCAGGGCAAAGAACCACAGCACCACGATCACGCTGCCGGCGCTGTTGACGGTGCTCATGCCGATGCCGAGCAGCAGCCATTGCCCGGTGGTCGCCGGGATGGACAGTCCCAAACGCCGCACCAGCACGCCCAGGGCGATGGCCACGCCAATCACCACCAAGAGCACGCCCCAATAGAGCATGGCGGGACCGATGTCCGGGCCGCGCAGCCACAGCGGCCAGCGATCGCCCGGCACTTGCAGGACCAGGTCGATGTTGGTCGCCGGTGTCGGCAGCACCAGCGGCGGCGTGGTTATCCAGGTCTCGGCGCCGCGGTCAAGCTGCCACTCGATGGCGGCGGTCTGGAGCCCGGGATGCAACGGGATCACCACTTCGCCGTCCTGCTCGGGTCGGGTCTGCTCGACGCCGTCGATGGCGACGCGCTGCAGCTTGCCGGCGACCGGCAGCCGCAGGCGGTAGTCCCCGCCCAGACTGCTGCGCAGCTTGAGCGCGAGCGTCAGGCCCGCGCCGCGCGCGCCGGTGCGCTGGGTCAGCGCCGCGCTCTCGATGGTCACCGCCGGGCCGGAGATCGGCTCCGGCCGCACCGCGCTCAGGGTCAGACGCTCGCCGGGCCAGGGTCGCCACTCGGAATGGACGGAGCCCGGCGTCTTGACCGCCGGCAGGCCGGCGCCGGCGATGTGCCAGCGCGGCGAGGCCTCGACCCGCCACACCTCGACCCAGTGGGCCGTCGGCGGTGCCGCCAGCGCAAGCTCGGCGACCAGCGGCAACTGCGAACGCCACTGCATTTGCTGCTGCCCGGGATTGAGGGTGACGGGCATTTCTCCGGCCGCCGTGAGTGGCTGCTCGCCGATCACGGTTTCACCGGGCAGCAGCGGTACACTCAGGTTGATGGCGCCGGCGCGCGGCGCGATCCGCGTGACGGTGGTGGTCAAACGCCAGTCGAGATCGAGCACCAGGCGGCGCTCCACGCTGACAAAGGCCGGCGCGGGGTCCGGCAGCAGGCGGGCGCGCGTCTCGGTGGCGGCGCGCTGCACTTGCAGGGTGTCGCCGCGCAGCCGCGTACCCTCGAGGCCGTCCACCTGCCAGCCCGGCGCATTCACGATTACCAGGCGGGGTGGCAGGGGGAAGCGGAAATCGGCGCTGTCGCCGCGTACTTCGCCGCGCAGGATCAGCTCGCGCACACCCGCCGACGCCGCTACCCAGGGCGCGCCGTCGATGCGTGCAAGGGGTGTCGGCGCGCCATCGCGGAGCAGCGCGACCGGCTGCCAGCCGGCCGGTGGCGGCAGCGGCAGCGCCGTCGGTGCGGCCGCCCCCGCGCGCAGACGCAGCAGGAAGACGCCGTTCGCATCGACGTCGAGACGCGCCTCCAGCAGGCTCGCGCACTCGGGCGCGCAGGCCGGCGGACGCAGCAGCTCCGCCTTGAGCTGTTCCAGAAGCTCGGGGGACGGGAAGCCCTCGGCCCGCGCCGTGTTCGGCGCGCCGCCGACCAGCGTCGCCAGCACTACCGCCAGCACTACCGCCAGTGGTGCCGCGGCAATGCCCGCAGCCGGCCCGCGACCGCGCGCCGGGCGACCGCCACCCGGCGTGCCGGCGCGCCACAGCGCCGCGCCCAGCGCGTAGAGAAACAGGCTCACCAGTGCGACTTGCAGGAATTTCAGGCTGCGCGTCAGCCAGGGTGGCGACAGCCAGAGCTCGACGGTTTCGGCGGACCGCACCGGCCCGTTCCAGCCTAGCGTTACCTGATGCCAGTGCCAGGTGGGTTCGCCGGGGCCGGTCTGGGTCTGCTCGTCCGGTTCATAGCGCGGCCGGGGCGCGGGCGCGTCGATCCTCATTTTGGCGACGCTCGATTCCATCATCGGGGCGCTGACGCCGCCCGCGACATCCGCCAGGCTCCCGCCGTAACCGTCGTAGCCCGGGTTGATCGGGCCGCTCTGTTCCAGCTGCGGGTAGAGCCCGGCCCGCACCTGCTGGACCGCGAATCCCAGCGCCGCCAGCACCAGCAGCACCAGTGCATACGCGGCGCCGATGCGCAGCCAGGTGCGGGCGCGCCCGGCCGGCAACACCCGCAGCAGGGGAATCGCCGCGACCAGCGCGACCCAGCCGACGTTCGGCGCCCCCGGTTCCTGGTAGGTCAGCGCCAGCATGGCGGCGGCCACCAGACTCCAGCGCCAGTCCAGGATGCGCAGCGTGGCGCCGACGATCAGCAGGCACAGAAACAGATCCCAGAGATTCCAGCGCGACAGCCAGGAGGTCTGCACCTGGTCCGGTCCGCTCGCGTGCCAGAGCTGCCAGCCGGGCGGCAGATTGAGCGCGATCCCCACCTGCTCGAAGTCGTGTTCCCAGCCGATCACCCCCGCCGCGGAACGGGCCAGGCGACCGACGGTTTCGACCTGAGGTTCGGTGGTGCGCACCTCCACCCCCGCGCCGGGCCGGCCGGGAACCCGGGTCACCACCTCGGGCACCCCGTTGACCGCGACCCGGCCGAGCGCGAGTGGCGGCGCCGCCTGCAACCGCCAACCCTGGCTGAGACTGCCGCCGATACGATCCCGCACGGTGGCGCCGCCGCCGTCGAAATCGAGCCACAGGGCGCGGTCGAGGTGCAGACGGGCCGCCGCCGGATTGGCATCGCCGCGATAGTCCTCGGTCAGCGTCAGGGGCGCATCCGAGGTGACCAGATGCGTGGGCAGGCCGGCGAAATCCGGCGGCAGGTCGAGGCGCGCGGGATCGACTGCGGGCGCGCCGCCGAGCCGGACCCCGCGCAAATTCGGATCGGCGCGAAAGGTCCAGATCTCCTGCGCCGGCCATTGCGGGTCCAGGGGTTCGGCGACAAACCGCGTCGGTGCGGTCGTGTAGCGGCTGTCGAGCAGCAGGCGCCAGGTGCCGGGCCGCATCTGCACGCGCAGGCGGCCATCGGCTTCGATGCGCGCGGGCAGGGGCGATTCCAGGGCGATGGTCGCGGACTCCGCGGGCAGCAACCGGCCCACCAGAATTTCCCGGGCGCTGCCGGTGACCGTGAGGCGCAACTCGGTATGCAGGCGCAGGGGCACGGCGTCCTCCAGACGGCGGAACACCTCGATCCGGAGGCTGTTCGCCGCGGCGCCGGCGGCGGCATGCCCGGCGCGCAGCCACAGCCGGTGGCCGGCATCCAGCTCCGCGCGCTGCTCCGCGCCGTCACGGTGCAGGTTCACCAGCGCGGTGCCCGGGTCCACGGCCAGGGACTGGGGCGGCTGTTCCCAGACGAACTGCCCCGCCACTTCATGGGCGCCGGGTCCCACCGCCAGCGCCGGGCGACCGTCGCGTTCGAGCACCGGCGCGGGCGCGCCGTCGAGCGTCACCGCGCGCGGCCAGTGCCCGGCATCCCCCGGCAGCATCAGCCACTGGCCGTCGGCCAGGCTATCCCAGCGCTGGTGAAAGGTCGCCCCGCCGGGTGCCAGGCTGATCTCCAGCACGCCCGGCCACAGGCAGTGGCGGCGCCCGGGCTGGCGGGCGAGTTCGGGGCAGCCCTGTTCCGGCTGGTCGCGCAGCACCCAGTCGCGCCAGGGCGCCAGGGGTTCGGGAAGCGCCGTGCCGCCGGCCGCCGCGGGCGCGCTGCCCGGCAGGGTGAACAACAGCATCGGGAACCAGAGACTGGCGAGACGCTTCATCGGCGGGCAACTCCCTGTGCGGACTCTGTGCAATGTAGCAGGGACGCGGCGCGCACGAACGGCCGAGAGCCGGCCACCCGCCGAGCCTTCAGGATAATCCAGCCATGGTGGCGTGCTGCCACCAAGCCGGCGCAACGCTGTGCGGGTCGGAAATACCATCACCGGCGCGGATCCCGGCGTCGCTCCCGGCAGCTCGGCCGCCGGCTTGCCCGTTCCGGCAATTGAGGCTCGCCACGAATCGGTCTAAGCTGCCCGCCCGCATTCCCGCTGCTGCCGACACGTCCGCGACCCTATCCATGCAGCTCGCCCTGTTCGATCTCGACAACACCTTGATCGCCGGCGACAGCGACTATGCCTGGGGCGAGTTTCTGGTGCGTATCGGCAAGGTCGATGCCGAGACCTATCAGACCGCGAACGCCAGGTTCTACGAGGATTACCGCCGCGGCCGGCTGGACATCCACGCCTACCTGCGCTTTGCGCTCGCGCCCCTGGCCGCCACCGAACCCGCGGAACTGGAAGCGCTGCGGGAGCGGTTCATGGCCGAGGTGATCGACCCCCTGTGGCTGCCGCGCGCCGAACGGCTGGTCCGCGAGCACCGCGAGCGCGGCCATCGCCCGCTGATCGTGACCGCCACCAACCGCTTCGTGGTGGAGCCGATCTGCCGCCGGCTGGGCATTGCGGACATCATCGCCACCGAGCCGGAGCTGGTGGGCGGCCGCTTTACCGGTGCGGTGCGCGGCGAACCCAGCTTCGGCCCCGGCAAGGTCAGCCGGGTGCGGCTGTGGCTCGGGCAACAGGGCCTGACGCTGGCCGGCAGCCACTTCTACAGCGATTCGATCAACGACCTGCCGTTGCTGGAAGTGGTCGAACACCCGGTGGCGGTGGATCCGGATGCGGAGCTCGCCGAGCTCGCCCGCCGCCGCGGCTGGCCCATCATCAGCCTGCGCGACTGAGCCCCGGTGAAGCAGCGCCCGGTTGCAATCGGCATCCCGCAGCCCGGCCACGCCCGCCGTCGCCGGGCGTTGCGGCCCGGTCTTTGCCCCTGCTGACCCGGAGTCGGACCCCCCCATGCTCGCCTACCCCGCCATGAACCCGGTCGCACTCGAGTTGGGGCCGCTGAAGATCCACTGGTACGGGCTCATGTACCTGCTCGGGTTCGGCGCCGCCTGGCTGCTGGCGCTGAGCCGCAGCCGCAAGCCCTGGGCCCCGGTGGGGCGCACACAGGTGGAGGATCTGGTGGTCCACTGCGCGCTCGGCGTGGTGATCGGCGGCCGCCTGGGCTCCGGACTGTTCTACAACCTGGACACCTGGCTGGCCGATCCGATGTGGATCTTCCGCATCTGGGAGGGCGGCATGGCCTTCCACGGCGGCCTGCTCGGGGTGCTGGTGGCGCTGTGGCGCTTCGCCCGCAAGATCGGGCGGCCCTTTCTGGCGGTGGCCGACTTCACCGTGCCCCTGGTGCCGATCGGCCTGGGCCTGGGCCGGATCGGCAACTTCATCGGCCAGGAGCTCTGGGGGCGGCCCACCGACCTGCCCTGGGCGATGGTCTTTCCGCGCGATCCCGAAGGCCTCGCCCGCCACCCCTCGCAGCTCTATCAGGCGGCACTGGAGGGCGGGGTGCTGTTCGCCGTGCTGTTCTGGTATTCGCGCCGGCCGCGGCCGGCCGGCGCCGTGGGCGGGCTGTTTCTCGCCCTCTATGCGGTGTTCCGCTTCAGCGCCGAGTTCGCGCGCGAGCCGGACCGTCACATCGGCTTCGATCTGTTCGGCTGGCTCACCCGCGGCCAGTTGCTCAGCCTGCCCATGTTCGCGGCCGGGGTTGCGCTGCTCGCCTGGGCCTTCTACCGTGACCGGCGGCCGGTCGCCACCGACTGAATCGCGGGAGCCCCATGCACCCCTACCTCGAACTGATGCGCAAGGTGCGGACCGCCGGGGTCCGCAAGGGCGACCGCACCGGCACCGGCACCCTGTCGATCTTCGGCCACCAGCTGCGCTTCGATCTGGCGGCGGGCTTTCCGCTGGTGACCACCAAGAAGGTCCATCTCAAGTCGATCATCCACGAACTGCTGTGGTTTCTCGCCGGCGACACCAACATCGCCTATCTCCGGCGCAACGGCGTCGGCATCTGGGACGAATGGGCCACCGCGCGCGGCGACCTGGGGCCCATCTACGGCGCCCAGTGGCGCTCCTGGCCCGACGGCCGCGGCGGCCATATCGACCAGCTCGCCGCGCTGATCGAACAGTTGCGCACCCGGCCGGACTCGCGGCGCCTGCTGGTCAGCGCCTGGAACCCGGCCGACCTGCCCGACGAAAGCCGTTCGCCCCAGGACAATGTGGCCGCCGGGCGCATGGCGCTCGCGCCCTGCCACGCGCTGTTTCAGTTTTATGTGGCCGAAGGGCGGCTGTCCTGCCAGCTCTACCAGCGCAGCGCCGACATCTTCCTCGGCCTGCCCTTCAACATCGCCAGCTATGCGTTGCTGACCCTGATGCTGGCCCAGGTGGTGGACCTGCAGCCGGGCGAGTTCATCCACACCCTGGGCGACGCCCACCTGTACCTGAATCACCTGGAGCAGGCGGATCTGCAGCTGTCGCGCACCCCGCGCCCCTGGCCCCGGATGCACCTCAACCCGGCGGTGCGCGACCTGTTCGGGTTCCGCTTCGAGGACTTCCGGCTCGAAGGCTATGACCCCCACCCCGCCATCGCCGCCCCCATCGCGGTCTGAGCGCCCGGCGCCGCGGGTCGCGCTGATCGCCGCGGTGGCCGCCGGCGGCGTGATCGGCGCCGGCAACACCCTGCCTTGGCACCTGCCCGCCGACCTGCGCCGCTTCCGGGAGCTGACCTGGGGCCATCCCATCGTCATGGGTCGCCGCACCTTCGCGTCCCTCGGCCGGCCACTGCCCGGGCGCGCCAACATCGTGGTGAGCCGGGACCCGGAGTTCGCCGCGGACGGAATCCAGGTGGCCCGTTCGCCGGAGGCGGCACTGGCCGCGGCCAGCGCCCTGGACGGCGACTGGGTGTTCGTGATCGGCGGCGCGGAAATTTACGCCCAGTGCCTGGCACGGGCCGATTGCATCTATCTGACCCGGCTGGACTTGGCGGTGGCGGGCGACGCCTTCTTCCCCGAGCTGGATCCGCGGGACTGGACGGAAACCGCGCGCGAGGAGCACCCCGCCGCCGGGGAGCGCCCGGCCTATGCCTTCGTCACCCTGGAACGGCGCCCCGCGGCGGGCCGCGGCGCGGGGCGGGCGCATCAGCCGGCCGGATGATGCTTGCCGACGCGGTGCACGCGGCTCGCCTGCGGTCCCTGCTCCCCGAGTTCGGCGACAACCGCACCTCGTCGCCCGGGCGCAGGTGGTCGAAGTCTCCGTCCACCAGGGCGTTGCGGTGAAAGTAGAGAGAGATCGCGGCCGGCGGCGGTCAGCATGCGGCCGCTCGCACCGTCCGCGGCCAGCGCGCCGATGTGCCCGGGGTCGGGAACCTCATGGTGCCTGACCTGGCCGCGCATCCGCCGCAGCACGTCCTGGAGCCGGCGCTCGGCGGCGTCGAAGGCATCGCGCAGGGCGACGTGGAGATCCTCGTGGGCGTGGTGTGCGGCGGGGTCTAGAGCCGCCCCAGATCGCGCACCGCGCCGCGGTCGGCACTGGTTGCGAGCAGGGCGTAGGCCTTGAGCGCCGCCGAGACCTTGCGCGGGCGCTTGTGCGCCGGCTGCCAGCCCAGCCGCTCGCGGCGCGTGCGGCGCGCGGCGAGTTCGTGCTCGCCGACCAGCAGCTCGATGGTCCGCCCCGGGATGTCGATGCGGATGCGATCGCCGTTCTCCACCAGGCCGATGGCGCCGCCGGCGGCGGCCTCCGGCGAGACATGGCCGATGGACAGCCCCGAGGTGCCCCCGGAGAAGCGGCCGTCGGTGACCAGGGCGCAGACCTTGCCCAGGCCCCGGGATTTCAGGTAGCTGGTGGGATAGAGCATCTCCTGCATGCCCGGTCCGCCGCGCGGCCCCTCGTAGCGCACCACCACCACGGCACCCGGTTTGACGCGGTCGTGGAGGATGTCATCCACCGCCTCCTCCTGGCTCTCCACCACATGGGCGGGGCCCTCGAAGACCAGAATGGATTCGTCCACGCCGGCGGTCTTCACCACGCAGCCGTCCGGCGCCAGGTTGCCGTAGAGCACCGCCAGGCCGCCGTCCCTGCTGTAGGCGTGTTCGACGGCCCGGATGCAACCTCCGGCGCGATCCAGATCCAGGCTGGGCCAGCGGGTGCTCTGACTGAAGGCGATCTGGGAGGGCACCCCGGCCGGGCCGGCCAGATAGAACTGCCGGACCTCCGCCGCCGGCGCACGCGCCACATCCCAGGTATCCAGCGCCGCCTTCAGGCTGGGCGCGTACACCGTGGGGACATCGGCGTGCAGCAGGCCGGCGCGGTCGAGCTCGCCCAGGATGCCCATGACGCCGCCGGCGCGGTGCACGTCCTCCATGTGGTACTTGGGGGTACTGGGCGCGACCTTGCACAGGTTGGGCACCTTGCGCGACAGGCGGTCGATGTCGGCCAGGGTGAAGTCCACTTCGGCTTCCTGGGCCGCGGCGAGCAGATGGAGGATGGTGTTGGTGGATCCGCCCATGGCGATGTCCAGGCTCATGGCGTTCTCGAACGCCTCGAAACTGGCGATGGAGCGCGGCAGCACCCGGTAGTCGTCGTCCTCGTAGTGGCGGCGGGCGAGTTCGACCACCAGCCGGCCGGCCTCGCGGAACAGCCGCTCGCGGTCGGCGTGGGTGGCCAGCACCGAGCCGTTGCCGGGCAGCGAGAGGCCCAGCGCCTCGGTCAGACAGTTCATGGAGTTGGCGGTGAACATCCCCGAGCAGGAGCCGCAGGTGGGGCAGGCGGAGCGCTCGTACTCGGCGACCTGTTCGTCGCTGGCGCTATCGTCCACCGCGATCACCATGGCGTCGACCAGGTCCAGCTTGTGTTCGGCGAGGCGGGTCTTGCCGGCCTCCATGGGGCCGCCGGAGACGAACACCGTGGGGATGTTGAGGCGCAGTGCCGCCATCAGCATGCCGGGGGTGATCTTGTCGCAGTTGGAGATGCACACCAGGGCGTCGGCGCAGTGGGCGTTGACCATGTACTCCACGGAGTCGGCGATGACGTCCCGCGACGGCAGCGAATAGAGCATGCCGTCGTGGCCCATGGCGATGCCGTCATCCACCGCGATGGTGTTGAACTCCTTGCCGACGCCGCCGGCCCGGTCGATCTCGCCGATCACCAGCTGCCCCAGGTCCTTGAGGTGCACGTGGCCGGGGACGAACTGGGTGAAGGAGTTGGCGACCGCGATGATGGGCTTGTCGAAGTCGGCGTCCTGCATCCCGGTGGCCCGCCACAGCGAGCGGGCGCCGGCCATGTTGCGGCCCCGGGTGGTGGTATGGGAGCGGTAAGTGGGCATGGTCACCCCGGTTCGCGACGGCGGGAAAATGGGCCCGGGAGCATACCAGAGTCACCCATCCCGGGCAGCGCGGTGCGTCAGACCGCGCCGGCGGCCCGCAGCGCGGCGATTTCCGCTGCCGCGTAGCCGAGTTCGGCCAGCACGGCGCCGGTGTGTTCGCCCGGTCGCGGCGGGCGGCTGCGGATCGCCCCCGGGGTGGCGCCGAGCTTGATCGCGATGCCGGGCTGGAGCGCCTCCGGCTGGTCCGGATCGCCGAGCGGCAGGACCATCTGCCGGTGCCGCAACTGGGGATCGGCCACCGCCTCGGCGAATTCGTTGACGCGCCCGATACAGACATCCGCGTCGGCCAGGATCTCCTCCCATTCGGCCAGGGTGCGGGTGCGGATCAGGGCATCGAGCTCGGCCTTGGCGGCCCGCTGCGCGGCGCTGGGCGGGCGCTGGAAATCCGCGGCCTGCATCCGCTGTTCGGCCAGCTCCGGCCGCCCCACGGCCCTGCAGAAGTTGTCCCACAGCCAGGGCTCCATGCAGCCCACCGACAGCCAGCGGTCGTCCCGGGTGCGGTACACCGCGTAGTAGGGATGGCCGCCGGCGAAGACGCTCGCGCCGCGCCTGGGTTCGGCGCCCCCGACCAGGTAGTTGCGGATCCCGGGCACCGCGGTGAGCAGCGCAAAGGCGGTGTCGAGGTAGGCGATATCGACCTGCTGGCCGCACCCGCTGGTCTGGCGGGCGAGCAGCGCGAGCAGAATGCCGATCACCCCGTGCAGGGAGGCGCCGGCGTAGTCGGCCACCAGGTTGAGGGGAATGGGCGGCGGCGCCTCCGGGACGCCGAGCTGGCCGAGCACCCCGGCGATGGCCAGGTAGTTGAGATCGTGACCGGCGCGGTCGCGGTAGGGGCCGTCCTGGCCGAAGCCCGACAGCGAGCAGTACACCAGCCGCGGGTTGATCGCGCTCAGGGTCGCGTAGTCGGCGCCCAACCGCGCCGCCACGCCGGGCCGGAAGCCCTCGACTACCACGTCGGTGTCGGCGGCCAGGCGGTGCAGCACCCGCTGTGCCTGCGGCGCCTTGAGGTTCAGCGTCATGCTGCGCTTGTTGCGGTTGGCGAATTCGGAGCGCTCCCAGAGGTCGTCGCGGGTCTCGCCCATGTCCTTGCCGGCGCCGGCGCGCGGCGGAGTCTCGATCTTGAGCACCTCCGCCCCCATGTCGCCGAGCATCATGGTGCAGAAGGATCCGGGGGCGACGCGGTTGAGTTCCAGGACCCGGATTCCGGCAAGTGGCGCAGTCATGGCAAGCCTCCTCGGCGCGGGGTGGGAAGACGAGCCACCGAGTGTAGCAGCGCCGGCGCGGCGGGGAACCCGCGGCCGCCGGAGCGCCCGATCGCCAACCCCCGCGGCATCGGCTAAGCTCGCCCGCAACCCTTGATCATTACCCCGGGAGTTCCCCGACCGTGAGCCTCTACGAAAAGGTCTTTCTGGCGCCCTTCATCAACTTCGCCTGCGCCACCAAGCCGATCCTGTACCAGCGCCGCAAGGTGGTGCCGCTGTGCGAGGGCCGGGTGCTGGAGGTGGGCATGGGCTCGGCGCTCAACCTGCCCTATTACGACCCCGCCAGGGTGGAGTTCGTCTGGGGCCTGGAGCCGTCCGCGGCGATGCGCGACAAGGCGCGCGCCAACCTCGAGAAATCGCCCGTGGAGGTGAAGCTGATCGATCTGCCGGGAGAGGAGATCCCGCTGGAGGACAACAGCGTCGACACCGTGCTGCTGACCTACACCCTGTGCACCATTCCCGACTGGCACGCCGCGCTGCGCCAGATGCGGCGGGTGCTGAAACCCGGCGGCCGGCTGATCTTCACCGAGCACGGCCGCGCGCCCGACGCCGGGGTGCGCAAGTGGCAGGAGCGCATCAACCCGCTGTGGAAAAAGTTCGCCGGCGGCTGCCATCTCAACCGGCCGATCCCGCAACTGATCGAGGAGAGCGGCTTCACCGTCGAACGGCTGGAGCAGATGTACCTGCCGTCCACGCCGCGGCTGTTCGGCTACAACTACTGGGGCGTGGCGCGCATCGCCTGATGCGCAGTGCGGCAAGCGGCGGCCGGCCGCGCAGTGCCGTTCGCCAAGCTGTTAGTATCCTCCGCCCGTGCCAACGGGAATTGCCCAGCCAACCATAACCAAGTGGAGAATGATCATGGCCTGCACCGTACTGCTGGAACTCAAAGTCAAACCCGAATGCGTCGACCAGACCCTCCAGGGGCTGGCGGCCCTGCTGCCGGAAACCCGCAGCTATCCGGGCTGCATCGAGGTCTACGCCCATCAGAATCAGGACGATCCCACCAACATCGTCGCCATCGAGCAGTGGGAATCCCGCCAGGCCTACGAAAAGTATTTCGCCTGGCGCACCGAAACCGGGGTGATCAACCAGCTCGGCGCCTGGGTGGCGGCGCCGCCGTCGATCCGCTATTTCGACAAGAAGGCCTGATCCGGGGCGAGCGCGGGGCGGCGCTGCCGCCCCGTCACAACCTTTTCTGAAAGATCTTCGAGCGCCGCTGGTAGTTGTAGAGCGCGGCCTTCTCGGCCGGCAGGTCCTCGATGCCGATCGGCTCGAACCCCTTCTCCCGAAACCAGTGCTCGGCCTGGGTGGTGAGCACGAACAGGCGCTCGATCCGATGCTCGGCGCGCGCCCTGGCCTCCAGATGGGCGAGCAGGCGGCTGCCCAGCCCCTGGTTGGCAAAGTCGGGATGGGTCGCCACACAGGCCAGTTCCGCAGCCCGCTGGTCGGGGAACGGGTACAGGGCGGCACAGCTCACGATGGTGCCCTCCGGGTGCACGACCACGTGGAAGCGCGAGATCTCGGTCTCCAGCAGTTCCCGCGAGCGCTTGACCAAGACGCCGCTCTCCTCCAGCGGCTGGATCAGCTCGAGGATGCCGCCGATGTCGTCGATGGTGGCCTGGCGGATGACTTCCGCGCCGTCCTTGAGAATCAGGGTGCCAGCGCCATCGCGGGTGAAGAGTTCGGCGAGCAGCGCGCCGTCCTCGGCGAAACTGATCAGGTGGCTGCGCTGCACGCCGTTGAGACACACCTGATGGGCGGCGCGCAGGGAGGCGGCCAGCATCGGGTTGTCGCCCAGCGCCTGGATCCAACCCTGGACGTCGCGCAGGGAAATCACCTTCTGCAGGCGCCCTTCGCCATCGCGGACACCGTCGTCGGGGCCGATCAGAATCAGCTTGTCGGCCTGCAGGCTGATCGCCGTCTGCACGGCGACGTCTTCGCAGGTGAGATTGAAGATTTCGCCGGTGGGGGAGTAACCCACCGGCGACAGCAGCACGATGGCGCCGTCATCGAGGTGGTTGCGGATCCCGACCTGGTCCATCCGCCGCACCTCCCCGCTGTGGTGGAAATCGACGCCGTTGCGCACCCCCAGGGGCTTGGCGGTGATGAAGTTGCCGCCTACCACCCGCACCCGGGCGCCCTGCATGGGCGAGTTGACCACCCCCATCGACAGCGCCGCCTCGATCTGGATGCGGATGCTGCCCACCGCCTCCTGGACGCAGGCCATCACCTGGGCATCGGTGATCCGCACCTGGCCCTCGAAACCGCAGGCGATGTTGCGCAGTTCGAGCTGGCGATCGACCTGCGGCCGGGCGCCGTGTACCAGCACCACCCGGATGCCCTGGGCGGCGAGCAGGGCGATGTCGCCGATCAGGTGCGGAAAATTGGGGTGCAGGATGCCCTCGCCGCGCAGCAGCACGACGAAGGTCCTGCCCCGGTGCATGTTGCTGTAGGGCGCGGTATCGCGGAAGAACTTCACGTAATCGGACACAGGCAGGACCGGCGGGCTCGGGCGCAGGGATTATACCGCCCGGGACCGGGCCGCCGGCGCCTCAGGCGGCGAGGCAACTGCGCGCGATCAGGGCTTCGAGCAGCGCCACCATGGGCGCCACCCGGGCGCGGGGCAGGGCTTCGTCGGGCTGATGCGCCTGGTCGATGTCGCCCGGGCCGAGCACCGCGACATCCAGGCCCAGCCGGCACAGATAAGGGGCCTCGGTGGCGAACGCCACCGCCTCGCGGCGAAAGCCGGTGAGCTCCTCGCACAGCGCCACCAGGGGCGAATCTGCCGGCGCCTGGAAGGGCGGCACGATCAGGTGGTCGAGCTCGACCGAGGTGCCGTCTGCCGCACCCAGGGGCAGCAGGCGCGCCTCCAGTTCGTCGCGCAGGGCCTCGAGGTCCACCCCGGGCAGGGGGCGGATCTCGAAGCCGAGCTCGGCGTGCCCGCAGATCCGGTTGGGGTTGTCGCCGGCCCGCGCGCAGCCCAGGTTGAGGGTGGTGTGATCGACGGCGAACCCGGGGTTGCGGCCCCGCGCGGCGAGTTCGCCGGCCAGCTCGCGCAGCACCCCCAGTGCCCGGTGCAGGGTGTGCAGCGCATTGGCGCCGCGCCCGGGATCGCTGGAGTGACCCGAGCGGCCGCGGATGCGCAACTGCTCGACCAGGATGCCCTTGTGGGCGGCGACCGGCCGCAGGCCGGTGGGCTCGCCGATCAGGGCGCGCCGGGCGCGCGGCCGCCCGGCGGCGACCAGGGCCTGGGCGCCGGCCATGGAACTCTCTTCGTCGGCGGTGGCGAGCAGGATCAGGGGCTCGCGCAGGCGGCGGCCGGCGAAGCGCTCCGCAGCGGCCAGCGCCAGGGCGAAGAAGCCCTTCATGTCGCACACACCGAGCCCGCGGTAGCAGTCGTCGTCGGCCTGGAGAATGAAGGGATCGCCGCGCCACTGGCGGGGGTCGCAGGGCACGGTGTCGGTGTGTCCGGCCAGCACCAGGCCGCCCGGTCCCTGCCCGAGGGCGGCGATCAGATTGGCCTTGCGCGGATCGGCGAGCGCCTGGAGTTCGACCCGAAAGCCCAGATCCTCCGCCCAGTTCGCCAGCAGTTCGACCGCCCCGCGGTTGCCGTGGTCGAGCTCGGGGTTGACGCTGCTGACGGAATTGCAGGCGATCAGCGCCCGCAGTCGATCGACGATCTGCATGGGGCCAGTGTAGAGCGCCAGCGCCGGGAAGTCCCGCGCGGTTGAGCGGGGCCCGGCATTGGGTACAATCCCCCACTGACCCAAGACATTCCCGGACACCGTCGCCAGGCCGCCGGCCGGGCTCCGGGCGCCGCGGCGGTCCCGCTCCCCATCCTTCGAGGTGCCTCATGGCCTTTCCCAAACGCGTGCCCCTGCTGATCGACGGCCACTGGGTGCAGAGCGAGAGCGACCGCTGCACGCCGGTGATCGATCCGGCCACCCAGGAGGTGCTGAGCCAAGTGCCCCAGGCCACCGAGGCCGAACTGGCGCGCGCGGTGGCCGCCGCGGCCAGGGCCTTCCAGACCTGGAAGGAAGTCCCGGTGCCGCAGCGCGCCCGGCTGATGCTGAACTACCAGCACCTGCTCAAGCAGCATCACGACGAACTGGCCGAGATCATCAGCCGGGAGCTGGGCAAGACCTTCGAGGACGCCAAGGGGGACGTCTGGCGCGGCATCGAGGTGGTCGAACACGCCGCCAACATCGCCAGCCTGCTGATGGGCGAGACGGTGGAGAACGTCGCCTCGGGCATCGACACCAGCTCCTGGCACCAGCCGCTCGGCGTGTGCCTGGGCATCACGCCCTTCAACTTTCCGGCGATGATCCCGCTGTGGATGTTTCCGCTCTCGATCGCCTGCGGCAACACCTTCGTGCTCAAGCCCTCGGAGCGCGACCCCCTGACCCCGACCCGGCTCGCCGAACTGTTCCTCGAGGCCGGCGCCCCGCCGGGCGTGCTCCAGGTGGTGCACGGCGGCGCCGCCCAGGTCGACTACCTGCTCGAACACCCGGACATCCGCGCCGGCTCCTTCGTGGGCTCGGTGGCGGTGGGCAGGCACATCTACCGCAAGGGCACCGAACACCTCAAGCGCATGCAGTGCATGACCGGCGCCAACAACCACATGGTGGTGATGCCGGACGCCAATCGCGCCCAGGTGATCAACAACATCGTCGGCTCGGCGTTCGGTGCCGCCGGCCAGCGCTGCATGGCGATTCCCAACGTGGTCCTGGTGGGCGCCGCGGCGGAGTGGATTCCCGAGATCGTCGATGCGGCGCGCAACATCCGCCCCGGCGCCTGGACCGACGCCGGCGCCGCCTACGGCCCGCTGACCACGCCGGCGGCCCGCGACCGGGTGCGGGAGATGATCGCCCAGGCCAAGGCCGGCGGCGCCACCTGCCTGCTCGATGGCTCCGACTGCCGGGTCGAGGGCTATCCGGACGGCAACTGGCTGGGCCCCACCATCTTCACCGACCTCACCCCGGAGATGCCCTTCTACTGCGAGGAGGTGTTCGGCCCGGTGCTGTGCATCCTCAAGGCCGCCAGCCTCGACGAGGCCATCGCGCTGATCAACCGGGATTTCCGCGGCAACGGCACCTCGATCTTCACCGCCTCGGGGGCCGCGGCGCGCAAGTTCCAGCACGAGATCCAGGTCGGCCAGGTGGGCATCAACGTGCCCATCCCGGTGCCGCTGCCGTTTTTTTCCTTCACCGGATGGCGCGGCTCCTTCCACGGCGACCTGCACGCCTACGGCAAGCAGGCGGTGCGCTTCTACACCGAGACCAAGACGGTCATCTCGCGCTGGTTCGAGGGCGACATCCCGGGCGGCCCCAACATGTCGATCAACCTGCGCTGACCCCGGGCCCGCCGTGGATTTCGAGCCGAGCGAGGAACAGCGCGCCTTTCAGGACGCGGCCCGGGCCTTCGCCGCGGGCGAGCTGACGCCCCACGCGGCGCGCTGGGACGAAGAGAAACATTTTCCCCGCGCCACCATCGCGGCGGCCGGTGAGCTGGGGTTCTGCGGCCTGTACTGCCCCGAGGCGCTGGGCGGGCTGGGGCTGTCCCGGCTCGATGCCGGGCTGATCCTCGAAGAGCTGGCCATGGGCTGCACCTCCACCGCGGCCTTCATCTCGATCCACAACATGGCCACCTGGATGGCCTGCACCTGGGGCGGCGAATGGCTGCGGGAGACGTTCTGCCGCCGGCTGATCCGCGGCGAACTGCTCGCCTCCTACTGCCTCACCGAACCCAACGCCGGCAGCGATGCCGCCTCGCTCACCACCCGCGCCGAACGCGATGGCGACGATTACCGCATCGAGGGCGGCAAGGCCTTCATCAGCGGTGCCGGCGCCACCGATGTACTGGTGCTGATGGCGCGCACCGGGGCGCCCGACTCCGGCGCCCGCGGCATCTCGGCGTTCGCGATCCCGGCCGACGCGCCCGGCATCAGCTACGGCAAGAACGAGATCAAGCTGGGCTGGAACAGCCAGCCGACCCGCACCATCGCCTTCGACGGGGTGCGGGTGCCCGCAGCCTGCCGGCTGGGGGCCGAGGGCGAGGGCTTTGGGATCGCCATGCGCGGCCTCGACGGCGGGCGCATCAATATCGCCGCCTGTTCGCTGGGCGCGGCCCAGGCGGCGCTCGACCATGCCCAGCGCCACGTCCGCGAGCGCCGCCAGTTCGGCCGCGCCCTCGCCGAGTTCCAGGCCCTCCAGTTCAAGCTCGCCGACATGGCCACCGAACTGGTCGCGGCGCGCCAGCTGGTGCGCCTGGCGGCCAGCAAGCTCGATCGCGACGATCCCGACAAGACGGTCTACTGCGCCATGGCCAAGCGCTTCGCCACCGACATCGGTTTCCGGGTCTGCAACGAGGCGCTGCAACTGCACGGCGGCTACGGCTACCTGCGCGAGTACCCGCTGGAGCGCCTGCTGCGCGATGCGCGGGTCCATCAGATTCTGGAAGGCACCAACGAGATCATGCGCGTCATCGTGGCGCGCCGCATCCTGGAACCCGGGGCAACGGAGATCATTCGATGAGCGAGCTTTTGAAGGTGGAACAACGCGGCCATACCGCGATCCTCACCATGAACAACCCGCCGGCCAACACCTGGACGCCGGAGAGCCTGCGCCGCCTGCGAGAGGTGATCGCCGAGCTGGAGGCCGACCCGGACAACTACGCCCTGATCCTGGCCAGCGAGAGCGAGAAGTTCTTCAGCGCCGGCGCCGACCTCAAGCGCTTTCACCACGAGGATACCGGCGCCGCCTACGAATTCATCAAGGCCTTCGGCGTCGCCTTCGGGGCACTGGCCGACTACCGCGGGGTCGCCATCGCCGCCATCACCGGCTTCGCCATGGGCGGCGGCCTGGAGTGCGCGCTGGCCTGCGACATCCGCGTCGCCGAGGCGCAGGCGCAACTGGCGCTGCCCGAGTGCTCGGTGGGCCTGCTGCCCGGCGGGCTCGGCACCCAGCATCTGCCCTGGCTGGTGGGCGAGGGCTGGGCCAAGCGCATGATCCTGCTCGGCGAGCGGGTCGGCGCGCAACAGGCGCTGGAGATCGGCCTGGTGCAGGAAGTGGTGCCCACCGGCAAGGCCCTGGAAAAGGCGCTGGAGCTCGCCGCCAGGGTGGAGGGCCAGAGCCCGCCCTCGGTGCGGGTCTGCAAGCAGCTCATCATGTCGGCCCGCCACCGCCCGCTGGAGAGCGGCTTTCAGTTCGAGCGTGACGGCTTCATGAATCTGTGGGGCATGGCCGATCAGAAGGAAGGCGTCGCGGCCTTCGTCGAGAAGCGCAAGCCCGTGTGGAAGAACGCCTGAGGGGGCCCGGGTGTCAGAACAGCCGGTCATTTTCTCCGAGCGCCCCTGCGCCGACGGCCGGCGCATCGCGGTGGCGACCCTGAATGCGGAAAAGTCGCTCAATGCGCTGAGCCTGGAGATGGTCGATCTGCTGAGCGCGCAGCTCGACCGCTGGGAGGCCGACCCCGGCATCGCCGCCCTGCTGATCGACAGCGCCGGCGACCGCGCGTTTTCCGCCGGCGGCGACATCCGCAGGCTCTACGATTCCATGGTCGAGCACGGCGCCGGCGAAAACCCCTATGCCCGGGACTTCTTTTCGCGGGAATACCGCCTCGACCACCGCCTGCACCACAGCCCGCTACCCATCGTCACCTGGGGCAACGGCTTCGTGATGGGCGGCGGCATGGGCGTCTACCAGGGCGGGGCATTCCGGGTGGTCACCGAGCACAGCCGGCTGGCCATGCCCGAGATCGGCATCGGCCTGTTTCCCGATGTCGGCGGCACCTGGTTTCTCAATCGCACCCGCGATGACTGCGGCCTGTTCCTCGGCCTGACCGGCGCCCAGATCAACGCCGCGGACGCCCTCTACGCCGGGCTCGCCGACATGTTCGTGCCCCACGGCGACAAGGCCCTGGTGCTCGACCGCCTCGCGGCGCTGTCCTGGGCCGAGGACGCCGGGGCGCGCCGGGCGCAGATCGACGCCATGCTGCGCGAGTGCGAGCGGGAGCGCCGCGACCTGCTGCCCGCCGGGCAACTGGAGCGCCATGCCGACTGGATGGCGCGCGTCACCGGCGCCGGGAGTCTGGCCGAGGCCTCCGCGGCCATCACCGCCCATGCCGGCGACGATCCCTGGGCCCAGCGCGCGGTCGCCAACCACCGGCGCGGCTGCCCGGTATCCATTTTTCTCGCCCACGAACTCCACCGGCGCGGCCGGGGCCTGACGCTGGCCGACTGCCTGCGGCTGGAACTCATCGCCGCGCTCAATTGCGCGAAATACGGCAATTTCCGCGAGGGGGTGCGGGCGCAGATCATCGACCGGGACAACGCGCCGCGCTTCGAGCCGGCCACCCTGGCCGAACTGACGCCGGAGCTGCAACGACAATATCTGACTCCGCCCTGGGGCGATGCGCCCCATCCGCTGGCGGATCTCTGAGGGGGAATACCTTATGGCCGGGACAGTGGCATTTTTCGGACTGGGCAACATGGGCGGGCCCATGGCCGCCAATCTGGTCAAGGCGGGCTATGCGGTGCGCGCCTGCGATCCGGTGGCGGCCTCGGTGGCCGCGGCGGAGGCCGCCGGTTGCAGCGCCGCGCGCGACCCGGCGACGGCGGTCTCGGGCGCGGAGTTCGTGATCTCCATGCTGCCCAGCGGCGAGGCGGTGGAGGCGCTGTTCCTCGACGAGACACAACTGTTGCAGCACATCGCCCCGGAGACCCTGGTGATCGACTGCTCGACCATCGCCGCGGGCAGTTCGCGGCGGCTCGCGGCGGCCGGCGCCGGACGCGGCATCGCGGTGGTGGACGCCCCGGTCTCCGGCGGTGTCGCCGGCGCCCAGGCCGCCACCCTGTCCTTCATCTGCGGCGGCGAGGCCGCGGCCGTGGAAAAGGCCCGGCCGGTGCTGGCCTGCATGGGAGCCAACATCTTCCACGCCGGCGCCAGCGGCGCCGGCCAGATCGCCAAGATCTGCAACAACATGCTGCTCGCGGTGCACATGATCGGCACCGCCGAGGCCCTGCAACTGGGCGTCGACAACGGCCTGGATCCCAAGACCCTGTCCGAGATCATGCTCAAGAGCTCGGGCTGCAACTGGTCGCTGGAAAAGTACAACCCCTGGCCGGGCGTCATGGACAAGGTCCCCGCCAGCCGGGACTACCAGGGCGGCTTCATGGTGCGGCTGATGCAGAAGGACCTCGGCCTCGCCATGGCCGCGGCGCTCGCCAGCCACTCCAGCACGCCCATGGGCGCACTCGCCCGCAATCTCTACGACCTGTACGCGCACTGGGGCGGGGCGGACCATTCGGGCCTCGACTTCTCCAGCATCCAGCGCCTGTTCGGCGGCGACCGCCGCTGAGCACTGCTTTCGGGCGCTCCGCCCGGCCAGGCGCGAATCCGGCGCGCAAGGGCTGGATTCGCGCGAGCCAGTCCGGGCCTGTATCGGACTTGAGACACAAGCCATGCACCGGACGCGCATTGCTTCACAAAGACCGATTCCGCGGCCCCGGAACCCGGGGGTCGGATCATCGGGCCCGGGACGATTCCGCGCCCGGCCTCCCCGTACTACAATGCGCGGCCCGCTCCGCGGAGCCGCACGGCCGCACGACCCGCCTCCATGCACATCGAACGCGACAAAGCCGTCACCTTCCACTACAGCCTGAGCGAGGCCGGTGGGGCCCGCATCGAAACCAGCCGGGAACGCGCCCCGCAAGCCTATCTCCACGGCCACCGCAACCTGCTGCCCGCGCTGGAGGAGCAACTCGCCGGGCACGTTGCGGGAGATGTCCTGTCGGTGACCCTGGCCCCGGAACAGGCGTACGGGCCGCGCCGCGAGGGGGCGACCACCCGGGTGCCCATCAAACACCTGGTGTTTGAGGGCGGGCTGGCTCCCGGACAGGTGGTCGGCATCCGCACCGGCGGCGGCCTGCGCCGGGCGACCGTGGTGAAGGCCGGCAAGTTCAACGCCGATCTCGACTTCAACCACCCGCTGGCGGGCAAGACCCTGGTGTTCGACATCGAGGTCCTGGCGGTGCGCGACGCGACCGCGGAAGAGCTCGCCCACGGCCACGTCCACGGCGCGGGCGGCCACCACCACTGAGGAAGGCCTCCGCGAATCCGGGGATCGGGCATCAGGGAAGAACCACCAGATCGCAGTACAGGAGCAGTCCATGTTGGAAGTCAACGAATACTTTGCGGGCAAGGTCAAGTCGATCGGGTTCCAGACCCGCACCCTGCCGGCGACCATCGGGGTGATGGAGGCCGGGGAATACGAATTCAGCGCCAGCCGCCACGAAACCATGACCGTGATCAGCGGCGCCATGCGCATCCAGTTGGTCGGCAGCGACGAGTGGCACACCTACAATGCCGGCGAGACGTTCGAAGTCCCCGCCGGTCGGACCTTCAAGGCCAAGATCGCCGCCGCCACCGCCTACTTCTGCACCTACGGCTGAAGGCCCGGGGCCGGCGCTCCGCGGCGGAGCTCGGGAGCCGGCGGCCCGCGCTCGCAAGTGCGCTTGCGGCGGCCACCGCACACCGCCACAATCCGGTCCGGAGGCACCCATGCAACTCGAACTGACCGGCCGCACCGCGCTGATCACCGGCGCCTCACAAGGCATCGGCCGCGCCATCGCCGAGCGCCTCGCCGCCGCGGGCTGCCACCTGCACCTGGCGGCCCGCTCGGCGGACGATCTGGAACAGGCCCGCGCCGAACTGACCGCCCGCTATCCGGTGACAGTACACTGCCACCCGCTGGATCTCGCCATCACCGCCAACGTCGCCGCCCTGGCGGCGGCCTGCGGCGCCGTGGACATCCTGGTCAACAATGCCGGCGCCATCCCGGGCGGCGGCCTGCAGGACATCGGCGCAGCCGCCTGGCGGCAGGCCTGGGAGCTGAAGGTGTTCGGTTACATCGACCTGTGCCGCGCGCTCTATCCCGCCATGGCCGGGCGCGGGCGCGGCGTCATCCTCAACCTGATCGGCATCGCCGGCGGCGAAGTCACCGAGGGCCGCTATATCGCCGGTACTGCGGGCAATGCCGCACTGACCGCCTTCACCCGGGCGCTGGGCGGCATCAGCCCCGCCGACGGCATCCGGGTGTTGGGCATCCACCCCGGCCCCACCGCCACCGGCCGGCTGGTGCGCCTCATGGAACGCAATGCGCTCGCCCGGGGACTGCCGGCCGAGCGCTGGCGCGACCTGACCGCCGACCTGCCGTTCGGCCGCCCCGCCGAGCCGGCCGAGGTGGCGGACCTGGCCGCCTTTCTGGTCTCCGACCGCGCCGCCTACATCAGCGGCACCCTGATCACCATCGACGGCGGACTGTCGGCCCGCGGCCGACTGTTCTGAACCCCTTTCGGTTCGGGCACAGGCTGCAACCTCCCGACCGCGGGCGCAAAAAAAGCCCGCGGCAGATCCCGCGGGCCTGGGGTCGGAGGAGCGCTGGGCCGGACGCGGGGCTGCCGCGCCACCCAGATCGCCTTCAGAAGTTCCAGCGACCGCCGACGCTGAACAGATCGACCTCGGGATCGGAAGGGCCGACATCAAGCTCCCAGTGCTCCCAATTGGCGACCAGTCCCACACGCGGGGTGACGTTGTACACCGCGCCCACGCCGTATATCCAACCATCGGCATCCTGCCCAGCCGTGGCGAGGAAGCCGTCGAAGTCGTCATATTCGCGGTAGCTCGCAGTACCATTGAGTTCCAGCTGGTCCAGCGCCTTCCAGCGCAGGCCAGCGGAGAGCCCATAGCCATCCGCCTGGCTGCCAGCCGGATCGATCCGCTCGTAGGACACGCCGCCCCAGGCATCGAGCTGATTGGGGCCGGACAGCAGGGCGTAATTGACCCCGACCCCCAGCGACTGGATGTCGAGACTGGACTCTCCGGTGCCCGGCAGCTCGAGGTCGAGCCCCGCGTGGGAGCCCCACACGAAGAGATAGTCGGTCAGCGCCGCGGACCCTTTGAAACGGACGCCGTCGACATCCAGGTCCTGCACCCCGGGGACATCGGCATCCACCTCATCGCCGAACACATACTCGGCCTCCAGGTAGCTGTAGTTGAGGTTTTCGGCCGCCTGCACCGCAGCGGTGCAGAACGCCACGGGGAGCAGGGCGATGCCAACCAATGACGAAAACGGTTTATGCTTGATACTCATGAGTACACTCCCTTTCTTACGGCTTGTCGCGAAATTGTAACAAACAACGCACCGCAATGGCTGTGCCCGCACCAAAAATGATCATTTTCATGACGCCGGTCAGGGTTTCAGCGATACAGGAGGTTCAATTGTCGATCACTTATCCGATCAGCCGCTTTCCGATCCCGGATCTCAGCACCCTGCCCGACGACCTCCGCGAGCAGATCCTCGCCGTGCAGGAGAAGACCGGGTTCATCCCCAATGTGTTTCTGGCGCTCGCCCACCGGCCCGCGGAGTGGCGCGGCTTCTTCGCCCTGCACGACGCCATCATGAAACACGAGAGCGACCTGACCCGGGCCGAGAAGGAGATGATCGTGGTCACCGTGAGCGGCGGCAACGAGTGCCACTACTGCGTCATCGCCCACGGCGCCATCCTGCGCATCCTGGCCAAACAATCGCTGCTCGCCGACCAGCTCGCCATCAACTACCGCAAGGCCGACATCACGCCGCGCCAGCGCGCCATGCTCGACTTCGCCATGAAGGTCAGCCACCAGTCCGGGACCATCGAGGAAGCCGACTACGCCCGCCTGCGCGAGCACGGCTTCGACGACGAGGATATCTGGGACATCGGCGCCATCGCCGCCTTCTTCTGCCTCTCCAACCGCCTGGCGAACCTGATCGGCATCCGCCCCAACGACGAGTTCTACCGCATGGGGCGGGATTTCTGAGCGCCCGTGATTTTTTCCAGCACCGTCGCTGAGCGGATAACTCAGAAGCTCGTCAGCGCCAGCTCCCCCGGGTAGGGATCCAGATACCAGGAGTTGGCGATGAAGGGATCGGGCGCGCGGCGGAAGTGGTGCCTGAGCAGGGTGATGGGCACGATCAGGGGCACCCTGCCCAGCCGGTAGGCCTCGATCACCTCGACCAGCTCGGCCCGGTCGTCGGCGTCGAGCTCGCGCTTGAGATGGCCCTGGATGTGTTGCAGCACATTGGCGTGGTTGCCCCGGGTGGCGGGCTTTTTCAGGGTCTCCATGACGCACCGGATGTAGGCCGCGGCGCTGGCCGCCAGATCGCCCCCGGCGGCCGCCAGCCGGCCCAGTTCGCGGGCCCGGTCCTGGTCGTGGCTCATCAGGATCAGCTTGTAGCGGGCGTGAAACCCGGTGAGCACCCGCGCACTCAGCCCGCCCGCGGTCGCCTGCCGCCAGCGCCACAGCACATGGACGCGGCGCACGAAGCTCTCGCGCAGCCCGGGGTCCATGAGCCGCTCCTCCTCCTCTACCGGCAACAGCGGGAAATCGGCCATCAGCCGCTCGGCGTAGAGGCCGACGCCGTCGCCCGTGGGCTGGTCGCGGCCCTCGGCATAGCGCCGCACCCCTGCCATGCCGCAACTGGGTGAATCCTTCTTGAGCAGGTAACCGCACAGGCCGGCATGCCAGCCGCGGCGCGCCGCGGCGGCATCGCGCAGGCGCTCGGTGACGTCGAGCTCCGGGTCGTGCACGCCGCGGGCGCGGACCCCGGCGGCGGTCTGCACCAGCCGCACCGGCGGGCGCGGCACGCCCAGGCCGGCGGCCACCTCGGGGCAGAACGGCTGGAGGTCGAAATAGCGGCCCAGGGTCTCCAGGATGTAGTCGTTGCGCTTGTGGCCGCCGTCGTGGCGCACCGGCTCGCCGAGCAGGCAGCTGCTGACGCCGATGGGGATCCGGTCCGCGCTCGGGTGGGTCACGTCGTATCTCCCGGCGCGATGGCCTCGGGGGCGCGCCGGGCGGCGATCAGCGGCAGGTAACCCGCGCGCCAGTCGGGGAACCGGAACCGGTAACCCAGGGCGCAGAGGCGGTCGTTGCGGCAGCGCTTGTTGCGCCCGGCACCCGCCTTGCCCGGCGGCGCGGGGACGCCGAGCGCCGCCGCCAGCCCCCTGGCCACGGCGCCGAGGGGCGCCGGGCAGCAGTCGCTGGCGAGGTATCTCGGTGCGAGCGAAGCACCCGCCAGCGCCCGCTGGTGGAGAAACTCGAGCACCCCGATGCAGTCCTCGCGGTGGATGCGGTTGCCGTAGCGGGGAGGATCGTACTGCACCGGCTCACCCCTTGTGATCTGGTCGAGGAAGCGCTCCCGGCCCGGGCCGTAGATCCCCGAAAAGCGGATCGCGGTGGCCGGCGCGCCGGTCGCCGCCAGGCGCGCTTCGGCGGCGAGCAGATGGCGGGCGCCGGCCGCCGCGGGCCGGGTGGCGGAATCCTCGTCGACCCACTCGCCCGCATGCTGCCCATAGACGCTGGTGGAGGAGACGAAGAACCAGTGCCCGACCCGGCCCTGGAGCGCGTCCGCGAGCCGCGCCACGCCGCTACCGTAGAGCGCGCCATAGGCTTGCGGGTCGCCGGACCCCGGCGCCAGGATCACGAACACCTGATCGAAGCGCGCCGCGCCGAACTCGGGGACGCCCCGGGTCAGATCGGCGCAACCATAGTCCACGCCCGGCAGCGGCCGGCGCGGCGGACTGCGCTTGAGCGCGCGGACCCGATGTCCGGCGGCCACCAGCCGCGCCGCCAAACCGGCGCCGAGATCGCCGCAGCCGACCAGGAGTACGCTGGCCATCAGCGCCCCCGGTCCGGCGGCGCCGCCAGGCCGGCCAGTTGGCGGTCGTGGATCCGGCCCAGCAGGGCCAGCGCGGCCGTGCCGCCGAGCAGCGCCAGGAACAGGTCCCACTGGGTGTCCCAGGGATCGCCCTGGGTGCCGAGAAAGGCGATGGCGCCTTCCTCGGCGATCACCGCGGTCCACCATTCGAGCAATTCGTAGCTGGCCGCCAGCGCCAGCACGAAGCAGCAGACCAGGAAGAACAGCCAGCCGCCGGGCGCCAGCACCCGCCGCCGCAGCAGGATCTCGCGGGCCAGGATGGCGGGGATGAAGCCCTGCGCCAGATGGCCGATGCGGTCGTAGTGATTGCGCGCGAAGCCGAACGCCTCCGCCATCCAGAAGCCCAGGGGCACGCGCGCATAGGTGTAGTGGGCGCCCACCAGCAGCACGATGCTGTGGGCGGCGATCAGCCAGTAGGCGAGGCGGCTGAGCGGAAAGCGCGCCCGGGTGGCCGCCAGCAGCGGCAGCGCGATCAGCACCGGAAACGCCTCCAGCCACCAGGTCAGGCGGTCGGCGGGCTGGTGCCAGGACCAGGCCATCACCCCCAGCACCAGGGCCGCCAGCGCGGCCAGTTCGCCGGTGCGGATCACGCCGGGGGAACCCGCCGGGCGAGGTGCTCCACCAGCCGGCGCTGAAAACCCTGAAAGCCACCGTTGCTCATCACCACCAGATGGGCCGGCGGCGCCACCCCAGCGGCCAGCTCCAGGAGCCGGTCGAGATCGGTCACCACCCGCGCGTTGGCGGCCGCCGCCAGGGCTTCCTCCAGCGACCAGCCCAGGTCCGGCGGCTGGAACCAGAACGACTGATCGGCGTCGGCGACCGCCGCGGCGAGCCGGTCGCGGTGGACGCCGAGTTTCATGGTGTTGGATCTGGGCTCGAGGATGGCGACGATGGTTTCACCGCCGACCTTGCGGCGCAGGCCGGCGAGGGTGGTGGCGATGGCGGTGGGATGATGGGCGAAGTCGTCGTAGACCCGCAGGCCGCCGACGGCGGCGAGGGTCTCCAGGCGCCGCTTGACGCCCCGGAACCGGCCCAGGGCCGCGGCCGCCGCCTCCGGCCCGACGTCCACCCCGGCCGCCGCTGCGATGGCTGCCAGGGCGTTGGCGACATTGTGCTCGCCGCTCAACTCCCAGCTCACCTCGGCCACCGCCGCGCCATCACACAGTACGGCGAAGCGGCTGCCGGCGGCCTCCCGCAGTTGCGCCCGCCAGCGCCCGCCGGCGCCGAAGGTGTCCACCGGGGTCCAGCAACCGCGGGCCAGCACCGCGTCCAGCGCCGGATCCGGAACCGGGCGCAAAATCCTGCCACCGCGGGGGACGGTGCGCACCAGGTGGTGGAACTGGGTCTGGATGGCGGCCAGATCCGGGAAGATGTCGGCGTGGTCGTATTCGAGGTTGTTGAGCACCAGGATCCGCGGCCGGTAGTGGACGAACTTGGAGCGCTTGTCGAAAAAGGCGGTGTCGTATTCGTCGGCCTCGACCACGAAGCAGCGGCCGCCGCCCAGGCGGGCGGAGACGCCGAAGTCGGCCGGCACGCCGCCGATCAGGAATCCGGGGTCGAGCCCGGCGCAATCCAGGGTCCAGGCCAGCAGGCTCGCGGTGGTGGTCTTGCCGTGGGTGCCGGCCACCGCCAGCACTGTGCGTCCGGGCAGCAGGTGCTCGCCCAGCCATTGCGGCCCGGAGGTATAGGCCAGGCCGCGGTCGAGCACCGCCTCGACACAGGGATTGCCGCGCGAGAGCGCGTTGCCGATCACCACCAGATCGGGCGCCGGGTCCAGTTGCGCCGGATCGTAACCGGCTATGACGGGAATCCCGGCGGCCGCCAGCTGATCGCTCATCGGCGGATAGACGTCGGCGTCGCTGCCGGTGACGCGATGACCGGCGGCGGCGGCCAGCCGCGCCAGGCCGCCCATGAAAGTGCCGCAGATGCCGAGGATGTGGATGTGCATGGAGCTCCGCTGTCGGGGAAGGCCGTTCGCGGGGCGGTGCGCAGCGCGGTTCGGCGTGCAAAGGATTATCGCCGCGCGCTCCGGCGCTGTCATGCCGGGATGGATGCGGTTGGAGTATCATCCGCGGGCTTTCGCAGCGCCGCAGCACGAGGGTCGCCATGGCCAGACGCAATCTGTTTTACGCCCAGTCCGGCGGCGTCACCGCGGCCATCAACGCCACCGCCTGCGGCGTCATCCAGACCGCGCGCGCCAACCGGCGCCGGATCGGCCGGGTGTTCGCGGGCCGCAACGGCATCCTCGGCGCACTGCGCGAGGAGCTGATCGACACCGGCGCGGAATCCGCCAGGACCATCGCCGCGCTGCGCCACACGCCGGCCGGCGCCTTCGGCTCCTGCCGCTACAAACTCAAGGATCCCGAGGTCGACGGCAGCGAATACGAGCGCCTGCTGGCGGTGTTCGAAGCCCACGACATCGGCTATTTCCTCTACAACGGCGGCGGCGACTCCGCCGACACCTGCCTCAAGGTGGCACAGCTCGCGGCCCGCCACGGCTACCCGCTGCAGGCGATCCATCTGCCCAAGACGGTGGACAACGACCTGCCCTGCACCGACTGCTGCCCGGGCTTCGGCTCGGTGGCCAAGTACGTCGCGGTATCGACCCGCGAGGCCGGGCTGGATGTCGCCTCCATGTGCGAGACCTCGACCAAGGTGTTCATCCTCGAGGTGATGGGCCGCCACGCCGGCTGGATCGCCGCCGCCGCCGGTCTCGCGGCGGAGCGCGACGGCGACCCGCCGCACATCATCCTGTTTCCGGAGATCGCCTTCGATCCAGCCCGGTTTCTCGCCCGGGTGGAGCGCGCGGTCAAGCGCCACGGCTACTGCGTGGTGGTGGCCTCCGAGGGCACCCGGCTCGCCGACGGCACCTTTCTGGCCGACGCCGGCAGCACCGACGCCTTCGGCCACAAGCAGCTGGGCGGCGTGGCGCCGGCGCTGGCCACCATGGTCCGCGACACCCTGGGCTACAAGTACCACTGGGCGCTGGCCGATTACCTGCAGCGCGCCGCCCGCCACATCGCCTCGGCCACCGACATCGAGCAGGCCTACGCGGTGGGCCGCGCCGGTGTCGAGTACGCGCTGGCCGGCAAGAGCGGGGTCATGGTCACCATCGAGCGCGGGCGCGGCCCCGGTTACCAGTGGGGCCTGGGCGAGGCGCCGCTGGAAAAGGTCGCCAATGTCGAGCGCCAGCTGCCGCGCAACTTCATCACCCGCGACGGGTTCGGCATCACGTCGGCGGCGCGCGCCCAGCTGGCGCCGCTGATCGCGGGCGAGGACTACCCGCCCTACGGGAAGGACGGCCTGCCCGCCTACGCGCGGCTGCAGCGGAAACTGGTGCCGCGCCGACTGAAAGCCCGGTTCCCCGCCTGAGCCCCGTGGCCGCGCCCAGCGTCTCCCTGGTGCTCGGCAGCGGCGGCGCCCGCGGGCTCGCGCACATCGGCGTGATCCGCTGGCTGGAGGAGAACGGCTACGACATCCAGGCGATCGCCGGCTGCTCGATGGGCGCCCTGGTCGGCGGCCTGCACGCCGCGGGCAGGCTGAATGCCTACAGCGACTGGCTGCTGGCCCAATCGCCGCGCGACCTGCTGGGGCTCATCGATCTGTCGTTTCAGCGCACCGGCGGCCTGATCGCCGGCGAGCGCCTGGGCCGGATCCTGAGCGAACTGACCGGCGACCTCCGCATCGAGGACCTGCCCATCCGGTTCACCGCGGTGGCGGCCAATCTCGAAAACGGGCGCGAAGTCTGGCTGACCCAGGGGCCGCTGCTCGACGCGCTGCGCGCTTCCTTCGCCATCCCCATGGTGTTTCCCCCAGTCGCCCACCGCAGCGGCCTGCTGGTGGACGGCGGCATCCTCAACCCGGTACCCATAGCTCCCACCCTGGGCGACGCCACCGATCTCACCATCGCGGTACACGTCAGCGGCGAGCTGGGCCGCGCCGCCCCCGCGCCGCAGGCGACCGCGCAGGCCGAGCCGGCTGCGGATCGCGGCCTGCGCCGTCTCACCGGTTACCTGCGCCGGCGCGGCAATGAGGCGGTGGCGGTGAGCTGGCACATGCTCGGCGTTGCCAACCAGGCCTTCGACGCCATGCAGAGCGCCATCGCCCGCCAGAAGATGGCGGCCTATCCGCCGGACATCCTGGTCGAACTGCCGCGCAACCTGTGCGCCATGCACGAGTTCCACCGGGCCCCGGAATGGATCGCGGCGGGCTACGAAGCGGCGCGCCGTCACATCCCGGCCCGCACCTCCGCCGCAGCATCCTAGGGAACCTCTGCACAAGCACGTGCGGATGATTGATACTTCTCGCCAGGTTGTCGAGGTATTGGGGACTGATGAAGCAGACGACGTTTGCATCGGCGGCGTGGGATCGCAAGGGCAAGGTGACG
>JBMOPO010000059.1:0-29182 GCA_049325095.1 Pseudomonadota bacterium
GCGCCGCGCTCGCGGCTTCACGCGCTTCGACACCATCCGCACCGTCATCTTCCTGATCGCCGGCAAACTCGACTTCGGCGCCGTCAACCCTCATGCCCAGCAACCCACTTGAAATTCAACAGAGCCGGTTTTTCTGGTACTGATCCTGCTGTCGGTGGCGGGGGTGCCGGTGTTTCGTTTTCTCGCCGGGCTGGCGGACCGGCTGCTGCCGTGGCTGATCCTGGTCTGAACCCAGGTGGGCCGCCGTGCGTCCGGCGCTGGGCAGGTCCGGCGCCCGCAACCGGCCCCGCGACGGCGGGGCGCGCGGTGACGGCGGAGCGCCTCTCCCGCTATCCGGGCTAGAATCCGGCGGAGGGTCCGCGGCGCTGTGCCCGGCCTGTGACGCACTTCAGCGAGTCCTGCCATGACTGCCGGCGACCTCTGCTACGACCCCAGCACGCGGGCGGTGATCGACAACCCCTTCCCGCTGTTTGCGCGCCTGCAGCGCGAGGCGCCCGTGCACTGGAGCGCGCCGCTGCGCGGCTGGGTGGTGACGCGCCACGAGGACTGCAAGGCGATCCTGCTCGACAAGCGGTTTTCGGCCGCGCGGATGACGCCCTTCTTCAATGCGCTGCCCCAGGAGCAGCGGGCAAGGCTGCACGATCTCGAAGCCTCGGTGAGTCTGTGGACGGTGTTTCTCGATCCGCCCGATCACACCCGCCTGCGCCGTCTGCTGAACCGGGGCTTCACCTCGCGCGCGGTGAACGCCATGGCGCCGCGCATCGCCGAGATCGTCCACGAGACCATCGATGCCGTGGTGGGGCGCACCGAAATCGATTTCATCCGCGATATCGCCTACCGGATTCCGGCGGCGGTGATCATGGAAATGCTGGGCGCGGAGCGCAGCGAGATCGAAGCCTTCAAACTGTGGTCGGACGACCTCGGGCTGTTCATCGGCAGTTCCCGCGTCACGCCGGACAAGTACGAACGCGCCGAGGCGGCGATGGCGAATCTTACCGGCGCCTTTCGGGAACTGGTGGCGGACCGCCGCCGTCGGCCGCGCGCCGACATGATCAGCGATCTGATCCGCGCCGAGGACGCGGGCGAAGTGCTGAACGAACAGGAGCTGATCGCCACCTGCGTGCTGCTGCTGTTCGCCGGCCACGAGACCACCGGCAATCTGCTCGGCACCGGCATGTACTGTCTGGCGCGCCACCCCGACCAGCTCGAGGATCTGCGCCGGCATCCGGAACTGGCCGAGTCCGCGGTCGAGGAAATCCTCCGCTACGACGGACCCAATGCCGCGGTCACCCGGGTCGCGGCCGAGGATGTCGAATTCGCCGGCCGGCGCATCGCCAGGGGCCAGCGCGTGTTCGCGATGATCAACGCGGCGAACCGCGATCCGGAGGTGTTTCCCGATCCGCAGCGCTTCGATATCCGCCGCCCACCCCAGGGCGGCACGCCGCTCGGCCAGTTCGCCTTCGGCCATGGCATCCATTTCTGCATCGGCGCACCCCTGGCGCGCCTCGAAGGCCGCATCGCGCTGCCCATCTGCGCCGCGCGCATCCGCCAGCCCCGGGTGGTCGGCGAACCCCCATGGCTCGACAGCCTGAGTTTTCGCGGCCTGACGGCGCTGCCGCTCCAGTGCGAGATCCTGCCCGGCCGTTAGCCGGCGTTCAGGAGACGGCCTTGAGGACCAGGGGCGCCAGCGCCTCCGGCAGCTGCAGAGCACCGCCGAGGGCGAACTCCCGCGCCGCCGGCGACATCTTGCGCCAGGTCTTGCGCAGGATGCCGGTCCATTTGTCCTCGTCGTAGTCCGGGTGCCGGGCGGCGAAGTCCGCCAGATAGTGCTCCAGAAACACCAGCGCGGCGACGTCCTCGACGGCCTGCGCATCGGGGTTGGATTTGAGGTTGCGCTTGGCGATGGCGTCGGCGACGCGCTGGATGACGGCTTCCCCGTAACCGACTTCGGCCAGGATGTGCGCCGCCCTGCGGGCGTGGATCTCGTACAGATCCGCCCGCCAGGCCAGGTAGCCGGCCCGCCCCGCGGGGTAGGAGGAGCGCGGCGTCTTCCAGCGCTCGATGTGCTGGGCGCGCACCGCGAGCCGCACCGGCTCGGGGGCGTCCGGGGCGAAGCGCTCGAGCATTTCGGTCATGCGCCGGGCGTAGACCAGCTCGGCGGGCTGGCCCTGTTCCCGGTGCGGATCCTGTCCGTTGGCGGCGTCGAAGCGCGCGATGGCGGCGGCGAAGCGTTGCGGGTCGGCGAGCATGGGCGTGGCGCCTCCGGCGGCGGTTCGATTAGCGGGGAGGCCATGATCGCGCAGCGGCGCCGCGGTGGCGAGTTCCGCCGCGCCGGCTCAGCCCAGCGGCCGGATGCCGCGACAGTGCGGAAATCCGCTGCAGCCCCAGAAGGCGTTGCCGGTGCTTGCCTTCACCCGCTGCGCAACAGCAGCAGCGTCGGTTGGCGCAGCGCCCGGCGGCTGGCGGCGACCCCGGCGGCGGCGACCAGCGCGGCCAGGGCCGCGGGCAGCGCCAGCCAGGCGGAGCCGAGCGGCAGGGCGAGCTCGAGGCGCTGACTGAGCGGGTAGAGGGTGGCGAGCAGGATGCCGGTGGCGCCGAGCGCCGCGCCGCCGCCCAGGGCGGCGAATTCCAGCCAGGCGATGCGGTGCAGCAGGGCGCGGTCGCCGCCCAGGGTGCGCAGCAGGGCGTTGTCGCGGCCGCGCTCGGTTTCGCCGCCGCGGATCGCGGCGGCCAGCACCAGCAGCGCGGCGAGCATCAGCAGCGCGGCGAGCAGCACGGTGGCCCGACTGGCCTGGGCGGCGATGTCTCGGGCCCGGGCCAGCAGCGCATCCAGATCCAGCACCGTCAGATGGGGCAGCTCGCGCAGCAGCGCGGCGATGCGGGCGCCGTCGCCGGGCGGCAGCCAGAAGCCGGTCAGCCAGGTGACATCCTGGCCGGCGAGGGCGCCCGGCGCGAACATGAAGTAGAAGTTCGGCTCGAAACTCTCCCAGTCCACCGCGCGGATGCTCGCCACCCGGGCCTCCAGGGTGCCCCGGCTGGTGACGAATTCGAGCCGGTCGCCGAGCGCCAGGCCGAGCCGTTCGGCGAGTTCCCGCTCCACCGAGACGCCGCCTGCGGGGGTGGGCCAGCGGCCGGCCAGGATGCGGTTGCTGGCCGGCAGCCCGGTGGCCTCGGTGAGCGACAGATCCCGGTTCAGCGCCCGGATCTCTTCGCCGCCTTCCTTGGTGACCGCCGCGCGGACCGGTTCCCCGTCGATGCCCACCAGGCGGCCGCGCACCACCGGGTAGAGCGGCGCGCCGCTGCCGCCCTGGGCGGCCAGCCAGGCGCGATAGGGGTCGAGGTCCTCGGCGAACAGGTTGAGCACGAAATGGTTGGGTGCGCGCGCCGGCAGCTTGGCCCGCCAGTCGGCCAGCAGCCGGGTGCCCACCAAGCCGGACAGGGCGAGGGTCGCCATCGCCAGGGCGAGGGCGGCGAGCAGCGGCAGGGCCAGCGCGGGCCGCCGCCCCAGCCGGCGCTCCAGGGCCCTGAGCAGCGGCCACAGCAGCAGGGGCGCCAGGGTGCCGAGCGCCGCCAGCCACAGCAGCAGGGTGCCGAGCTCCGCCAGCGAGCCGGTGAGCAGGGCGGCGAGCAGCACCGGGACCGTCAGGGCCGCGGCGAGTTCGATGCCGCCCGCCAGCCATTGCGGGCGCGGCGACTGGCGCAGCACCGCCAGCGCCGGCACCTGCACCAAGGCGACCAGCCGCGGCAGGGCGAAGCCGGCCCACAGCAGCAGCGGCCCCAGCGCCACGGCCAGGGCGTCGGCCGACGCCGTGGCCCAGGGCTGCGTCCAGCCGAGCAGGTGCCGGACCAGGGCCACCAGGGCGACGCCGAGCCCCGCGCCCAGGGCGGCGGCCGGTGCCGCCGCCACCAGTTCATTGCCCAGCAGGCGGGCGACCACCTGGCGGCGGCTGGCGCCGAAGGTGCGCAGCAGTCCGGCCAGCCGGGCGCGGCGGGCGACGCGCTGGCCGGTGGCGAGGTGGATGGCGGCCCCGCACAGCAGGGCGATCAGCAACACGCCGAGCTTGGCCCAGAGGGTGAGCTGGCGCAGCGGTCCCAGGCTGCGCGCGGCGGCGCCGGCGAGGTCCTCCAGGCGCTGGTCGGGGCGCAGGGAGGAGCGCAGGGCGGCGGCGAGGTCGGCGAGGTCGCGGTCCGGGGTGCGGCCGATCAGCAGCCGGTAGTCGGCGCGCGAGCCCGGCGCCAGCACGCCGGTGGCCTCGAGGTCGGCGGCATGGAACAGCACCCGCGGACTCATGCCGTGGAAGCCGGCCCCGGTGTCGGGCAGGCTGTGGATGACGGCCGCGATGGTGAAGTCGCGGGCGCCCACCGCCAGGCGGTCGCCGACCCGCAGGCCGAGGTGATCCAGGACCCGGGGTTCCACCCAGATCTCGCCCCGCCGCGGGGCGCCCGGCAGCGGCCGCGGGGCCGCGAAGCGGTCGGCGGCGGCCTCGATCGCGCCGTACAGCGGCCAGGCGTCGTCCACCGCCCGCGCGCTGGCCAGCAGCAGGGCCTCGCCCCGCACCAGCGCGGTGGAGAATTCGATCACCTCGGCGACCCGGGCGGTGCCGGCCAGCGCCCGCTGCCGGGCCGTCGGCGGATGGGTGCCGGAGAGGACCAGGTCCCCGCCCAGCGCCTCGGCGGTGCGCACCGCGAAGCGGGCTTCCAGCTCGGCGCGGAACAGGACCATGGCGCCCAGCGCGAAGCCGGCGATGGCGAGCGCCGCGGCGAGCAGCCGGAAGGCGGGATCGCGCCAGGGGCGCAGCAGGCGGCGCATCAGGGTTTTACCAGGCGCACCGGCGGCAGTTCGCGGATCCCGCCGTGCTCCAGCCGCAGGTGGCGCTGGCAGCGCGCCGCCAGGGCGGCGTCGTGGGTCACCAGCACCAGGGTGGCCCCGGCCTCGCGGTGGAGGTCGAACAGCAGGCTCTGGATGCGGGCGCTGTTGGCGCGGTCGAGGCTGCCGGTGGGTTCGTCGGCGAACAGCAGCAGGGGCCGGACCGCGAAGGCGCGGGCCAGCGCCACCCGCTGCTGCTCGCCGCCGGAGAGGGTGGCCGGGAAATGGTGCAGGCGGTGGCCGAGGCCGACCCGGTCCAGCCAGTCGCGGGCGATCCGCTCCGGCCGCGCCACGCGCCGCAGTTCCAGCGGCAGGAGCACGTTTTCCAGCGCGGTGAGATCGCCGATCAGGTGGAAGTCCTGGAACACGAAGGCGCACAGCTCGCCGCGGCGCCGGGCGCGGGCGTCCTCGTCGAGGGTGCTGAAGTCCGCGCCGGCCAGGCGCACCAAGCCGCTGCTCGGGGTGTCGAGACCGGCGAGCAGGCCGAGCAGGGTGGACTTGCCGCTGCCCGAGGGTCCGGCGATGGCCAGGGTGGCGCCGGTATCGACCCGCAGGTCGATGCCCTGCAACAGGGTCAGTTCGCCGTCCGGCCCGGCGACGCGCTTGCCCAGGCCGCGGGCTTCGAGCAGGGGAGCGGCGCTGGCGGGCTCGGACATGGCGGTACTGCGGCGGCGGGATGCCCCGAGTATCCACGCGACCATCCGGGCAGGCAAGCGGCGCTCCCGCGGAGCGCTGCTCCGCCGGTGGCCGCGCCGCGCCGGCCGTCGCCCGGGCGCGGTATCCCGCCCGCCACAACTGCCGCCGAGCGCATACAATGGCGCCGTCGTCGCCGTGCGGTTGCCCCCGATGTCATCCGGCAGGTACGCCCTGAGCCCGTTTCGCCCGCTGTGGCGGGTGGCGTTGCTGTGTTGGCCGCTGCTGGCGGCCGCCGGGGCGGCGCGGGCGGGCGAGGTTCTGATCCTGGGCGACAGTCTCAGCGCCGCCTACGGCATCGACCGGGACGCGGGCTGGGTCGCGCTGCTGGAGGACGCGCTGGCGACCCAGTGTCCCGGCGTCCGGGTGCACAACGCCTCGGTCAGCGGGGAGACCAGCGCCGGCGGCCTGCAGCGCCTGCCGGAACTGCTCGACCGCCGGCAGCCGCGGGTGGTGGTCATCGAGCTGGGCGGCAACGACGGGCTGCGCGCGCTGCCGCCCAATTCGATGGCGGAGAACCTGGCGCAGATGGTGCGCCTGAGCCGCGCCGCCGGGGCCGAGCCGGTGCTGCTCGGCATGCGGATCCCGCCCAACTACGGGCCCCTGTACCAGCGCCGTTTCGAACGCGCCTTCGCCGAACTCGCGCGGCGGCAGAAGGTGCCGTTCGCGCCCTTTTTCTTGGCCGGGTTGAGCCCGGGTGTGGCGCATTTCCAGGCCGACGGCATCCATCCCACCGCCGCGGCGCAGCCGCAGTTGCTGCGCAACGCCTGGCCGCCACTGGCCGAGGCCCTGGCCGGGGCGGGCGTCTGCGCGCCCGATCCCCGCTGGGCCTCGCAGCCGGAACCGGGACATGCCGCGGGCGGCTGAGATCCGGCCCGGCAGCGGGGCGGCCCCGTGACCGCGGCGCCGCGCCTGTGGCCGGGCGCGCCCCAGCCGCTCGGCGCCACCTGGGACGGCAGCGGGGTCAATTTCGCGCTGTTCTCGGAACACGCCGAGCGGGTTGAGCTGTGTCTGTTCGACGCCGGCGGGGAGCGCGAGCTGGAACGCCTTGAACTCCCCGAGCGGACCGATCTGGTATGGCACGGCTATCTGCCCGGCGCCGGGCCGGGGCTGCGCTACGGCTACCGGGTCCACGGGCCCCATGAGCCGCGCCGCGGCCTGCGTTTCAATCCGCACAAGCTGCTGCTCGATCCCTATGCCCGGGCGCTGGTCGGCGGCGTGCAGTGGAGCGATGCGCTGTACGATCACCGGCTCGACGTGGAACCGGCCGACCTGTTCCCCGACACCCGGGACAGCGCGCCCGCGATGCCGCGCTGTCAGGTGATCGATCCCGCTTTCGACTGGGGCGAGGATCGCCCGCCGCGCATCCCCTGGCACGAGACCGTGATCTACGAACTGCACGTGCGCGGCTTCACCAGGCAGCATCCGGAGGTGCCGGTAGCGAACCGCGGCACCTACGCCGCCCTGGGCTCGGCGCCGGTGATCGACCATCTGCGCCGCCTGGGTGTCACCGCCGTCGAGCTGCTGCCGGTCCAGGCCTTCATCGACGAGCACGCCCTGGTCCGGCGCGGGCTGCGCAATTACTGGGGCTACAACCCGATCGGCTTCTTCACCCCGGAGCGGCGCTACGCGGCCACCGGCGATCCGGTCGGCGAGTTCAAGACCATGGTCAGGAACCTGCACCGGGCGGGCCTCGAGGTGATCCTCGACGTGGTCTACAACCACACCGCGGAAGGCGGCCCGGCGGGTCCGACGCTGTGCTTTCGCGGTATCGACAATGCCGCCTACTACCGCCTCGATCCCCGGGATCCGCACCGCTACCTGGATTTCACCGGCTGCGGCAACACCCTCAACCTGCTGCATCCGCGCGTCCTGCAACTGGTCATGGACAGCCTGCGCTACTGGGTGCTGGAAATGCATGTCGACGGCTTCCGCTTCGATCTCGCCGCGGCCCTGGCGCGCGATCACCAGGGGGTGAATCCGCACAGCGCCTTCCTGCACGCGGTGCTGCAGGATCCGGTCCTCTCCCGGGTGAAGCTGATCGCCGAGCCCTGGGATGTCGGCGCCGGCGGCTATCAGGTCGGCAATTTCCCGGTCGGCTGGGCGGAGTGGAACGGCAAGTATCGCGACGCGGTGCGCGATTACTGGCGCGGCGCGGACGGCCTGATCGGCGAGCTCGCCTCCCGGCTCACCGGCTCCAGCGATCTGTACGGCGCCAGCGGCCGGCAGCCCTGCGCCAGCATCAACTTCGTCACCGCCCACGACGGCTTCACCCTGCGCGACCTGGTGAGCTACGACCACCGCCACAACCAGGCCAACGGCGAGGACAACCGCGATGGCGAGAGCCACAACCGCAGTTGGAATTGCGGCGTCGAGGGGCCGACCCGGGAGCCCGGCATCCGCGCCCTGCGCGCCCGCCAGCAACGCAATTTCCTCGCCACGCTGCTGCTCTCCCAGGGCGTGCCCATGCTGCTGGCCGGCGACGAGCTGGGCCGCACCCAGCGCGGCAACAACAACGCCTACTGCCAGGACAACGAAGTCAGTTGGGTGCACTGGGACCTCGACGACGAACAGCGCGCGCTGCTGGAGTGGACGCGCCGCCTGATCCGGCTGCGGCGCGAGCACCCGACCTTCCGGCGCCGGCATTTCTTTCACGGCACACCGGTCCACGACAGTGGCGGCAAGGACATCCACTGGCTGCATCCGCAGGGCGGCGAAATGAGCGAGGAACAGTGGCGCCAGCCGTCCGCGCGCGCGCTGGGGATGTATCTGGCCGGCGACGCCATCGACGACCTCGACACCCGCGGCCGGCGCCTGCGGGACGATGATTTTCTGGTGCTTTTCAATGCCGGCGACCAGCCGCTGGAGTTCGCCCTGCCGCAGTATCACCGCCCTGCCTGCTGGCAGTTGGTGCTGGATACCGAGCGCCCGGAGGCGCAGACCCAAGCGGTGAGCCAGGCCGGCTATCCGCTCGCTGCGCGCAGCCTGGCGGTGCTGCGCCAGCCGCGCCGGGGCCATGAGTCCTAGCCGCACCCCGCCGCAGGGCGGTGGCGGCGGGCCGCCGCCCGGGCCGTTGCCGGGCCCGCCCACCCCATGAACGGGGATGCGCTGGCCGAACTCTGCCGGCGATTCGGCATCGACGATCATTACTACGACATCTGGGGTACGCGGCGCCCGGTGAGCGCCGCGGCGCAGCGCAGCGCCCTGGCGGCGATGGGCGTGCTGGAGCACGCGGATGCCGACCCCGGCGCGGCGCTCGCCCGCCTGGAGCGCGACGCGCTGCGCGAAATCCTGCCCCCGGTCCAGGTGCTGATCGCCGGCGAACGGCCCGAGCTCGCGCTGTGCCTGCCGGCCGCCGCGGGCGCTTTCGAGTGGCGCCTGGAGCTCGAGGACGGCGGCCGGCAGCGCGGCCGCCTGGAGCCGCAGGACCTGGCGTTGGAGGGCGAGTTCCAGGGTGACGGACAGACCTACGTGCGGCGCCGCTGGATCCTGGACATCCCCCTTCCGCCCGGCTATCACCGCCTGGTGCTGGCGGCGCCGCAGGCCGCGGCCTGCACCCTCATCGGCGCGCCCGCGCACTGTTACCGGCCGGCCTGGTCGCTCGCCCCCGGCGCGCGCTGCTGGGGTCTCGGCGTGCAGCTCTACAGTGTGCGCTCAGCGCGCAACTGGGGTATCGGCGATCTCACCGATCTGCGCGCCCTGCTGGAGCTGGCCGCGCGCTTCGGCGCCGACTTCGTCGGCGTCAACCCCCTGCACGCGCTCTATCCGGACGACCCGCGGCACTGCAGTCCCTACAGCCCGTCGAGCCGGCACTTCTACAACCCGCTCTATCTCGACGTGGAGGCGATCCCCGACTGGGCCGAACATCCGGCGCTGCGGCAGCACTTCGCCGGCGAAGTTTTCCAGGGCCGGCTGCGGGCGCTGCGCAGCGCCGAGCGGATCGACTACCCGGCGGTGGCCGAGTGCAAGCTGGGCGCGCTGCGCGCGCTCTACCAGGGATTCCGCGAGCGGCACCTGGGCGGGGACGGCGCGCGGGCGCGCGCATTCCGGCGCTTCCTGGCTGACCGCGGCGCGCCGCTGCGGCGGCACGCCCAGTACGAGGCGCTCCGCGCGCACCTGCGCGCCCGGGATCCGGACCTTTCGGGCTGGCCCACCTGGCCCCCGCAGTACCGGGATCCGGAGGCGCCGGCGGTGGCCGAGTTCGCGCGCCGCGAGGCCGCCCAGGTCGAGTTCCACCTGTATCTGCAATGGCAGCTCGCCGAGCAGCTCGAAGCCGCGCTGGCCCATGCCGCCGGCCTCGGCCTGCGCCTGGGGCTCTACCAGGACCTGGCGGTCGGCGTCGATTCCGGCGGCGCCGATACCTGGCGCGACCGGCGGCTGTTCGCCCTCGGCGCGCGCATCGGCGCGCCGCCGGACGATTTCAATCTGCGCGGGCAGGACTGGGGACTGCCGCCGGTTTCGCCCGGCGCACTCCGGCGCCGGGCCTACGCGCCCTTCGCCGCGCTGTTGCGCGACCTGATGCGCCATGCCGGGGCATTGCGCATCGACCATGTCATGGGCCTGCTGCGGCTCTACTGGGTGCCGCCCGGGGCCGACCCCGGCGCCGGCCTGTACGTCGGCTATCCGCTGCGGGATCTGCTCGGCGTGCTGGCCCTGGAAAGTCACCGCAACCGCTGCCTGGTGATCGGCGAGGATCTGGGCACGGTCCCCGACGCCGTGCGCAGCGCCCTCCACGCGGCCGCCGTGCTCAGCTGCCGGCTGCTCTATTTCGCCCGGCACGGGGACCGCTATCTCGCGCCGCACGAATACCCCGGCCAGGCCCTGGTCGCCATGGGCACCCACGACCTGCCGCCGCTGGCCGGGTTCTGGGCCGGAAGCGACATCCGCTTGCGTTTCGAACTCGGCTTGATCGCCGACCCCGAAACCCGCGACGCCCAACTGCAGGCCCGCGCCCGCGACCGGGAGGCGCTGCTGCGCGCCCTCGACCGCGAGGGGCTGCTGCCCGAGGGCCAGGCGGTGGACGGGGAGGCGCCGTTTGGCCCCGCGCTCAACCGGGCCCTGCACCGCTTTCTCGCCCGCTCGCCGGCGCAGTTGTTCGTGGTCCAGGCCGAGGACCTGCTCGGCGAGACCCGCCAGGTGAACCTGCCGGGCACCACCGACAGCTATCCGAACTGGAGCCACCGCCTGTCGCTGGATCTGGAGCGCTGGGCGGACGATCCCGCCGTCGCCGCCTTGGTGGAGGCCATCGCCGGCGAGCGCGGCCGCACCCCGCGGCCGGCCGGCGGGCCGGGGGACGCCACCCGGGAGTAGCGCGCGGCGGCGGCGCCTGTCACCCGGCGGGATCCGGCGCCGGCAGGATCCGCACCGTGTTGGGCAGCTTGGCCTGGATGACCTGCACCAGCACCTGCAATGCAACGCGGCGCGGAAAGCCGCTGCGGAACACCAGATCGATGCGGCGCCGGGCGTTGACGATCTGGATGGGGCGGGTCACCACCCCGGTATCCGTGGTCCAGGCGCCGCGCAGCGCCAGGGCCGGCACCAGGGTTGCGCCCAGCCCCGCGCCCACCAGGTGGAGCAGGGTTTCCAGACTGGTCGCGCGCAGGTCCGCCATGGCGGTTTCGCGGCGGTCGTCGATCCCGCACACCGCCATCACCTGGCGCGCCAGGCAATGGTCGTCGGCCAGCAACAGCAATTCGACCTCATCGAGATCGCGGCGGCGGATCTCGTCGCGCCGGTAGAGGCGGTGATCGCGGGGAAACGCAAGCCAGAAGGGTTCCTCGAACAGGGGCCAGGCGGTCAGCCCGGGTGCGACGGTTTCCGTGGCCAGCAGCAGGGCGTCGAGTTCGCCGCCCCGCAGGCGCCTCACCAGGGTCTCGGTGATCTCTTCGCTGGGCACTAGGCGCAGTTGCGGGGCGGCAGCGCGCAGCGGGGTGAGCAGCAGGGGGATCAGATAGGGGCTGAGGGTGGGGATCACGCCCAGGCGCAGGGGGCCGGCGAGGGGATCGCGCTCGGCCCGGGCCAGCTCGCGGATGGCCTCCACCTCCTCCAGCGCGGCGCGGGCGCGGGCGAGGATCCGCCTGCCCACCGGGGTCAGGTCCAGGTGCCTGCCGCGCTCGAACAGGGCGACGCCCAGTTCCTCTTCGAGCTTGCGGACCTGGGCGCTGAGGGTGGGTTGGCTGACGCAACAGCGGTCCGCGGCGCGGCCGAAATGGCGCGTCTCGGCCAGCGCGAGCAGGTATCTGAGTTCCTGGAGGTTCATGTTTCCACCTGGGCCCGGTAAAGACCGGTGTCATAGGCAATGTCTATTCTTTCGATAGAAAAATACAGTTTTATCCATGTTTCCGGATGGGGTAGCTTGGCCTCCAGGGTAACCGGGACTCAGCGACGGCCGGGATTTGCCGGCAATCAGCTCAGACGGCGGGACCCCGGAACCAGGATTGTTGCAACCAACGCAAGAGAAGCCTGAGAGGAGATGGACATGAACACGACATCCGGCACTTCCACCGGGCGCTGCCCGGTCATGCACGGCGGCGCCACCAGCGCGGGCCAGTCGCCCGCGGTCTGGTGGCCCAATGCCCTGAACCTCGACATCCTGCACCAACACGACCGCAAGACCGATCCGCTGGGCGAGGATTTCGATTACCGCGCGGCGTTGAAAAAGCTCGACGTCGCCGCCCTGAAGCGCGATCTGACCGCGCTGATGACCACCAGCCAGGACTGGTGGCCGGCCGACTGGGGCCACTACGGCGGGCTGATGATCCGAATGGCCTGGCACGCCGCGGGCTCCTACCGCATCGCCGACGGCCGCGGCGGCGCCGGCACCGGCAACCAGCGCTTCGCGCCGCTCAATTCCTGGCCGGACAACGCCAACCTCGACAAGGCGCGCCGGCTGCTGTGGCCGATCAAGAAAAAGTACGGCAACCAGATCAGCTGGGCGGATCTCATCATCCTTGCCGGCAACGTGGCCTATGAGTCCATGGGCCTGAAGACCTTCGGCTTCGGCTTCGGCCGCGAGGACATCTGGCACCCGGAAAAAGACGTCAACTGGGGCTCTGAGAAGGAATGGCTGGGCAAGGACCGCTACGCGGACGCGGGCGACGAGGCGTCGCTCGACAATCCCCTGGCTGCGGTGCAGATGGGCCTCATCTACGTCAACCCCGAGGGCGTGGACGGCAAGCCCGATCCGCTCAAAACCGCGCAGGCCGTGCGCGTCACCTTCGCCCGCATGGCGATGAACGACGAGGAGACGGTGGCGCTGACCGCCGGCGGCCACACCGTGGGCAAGTGCCACGGCAACGGCGACGCCGCCAACCTGGGCCCGGCGCCGGAGGGCGCCGGGATCGAGGAGCAGGGCCTGGGCTGGATCAACCACAAGAGCCGCGGCATCGGCCGCGACACTGTCACCAGTGGCCTGGAAGGCGCCTGGACCACCCACCCGACGCGCTGGGACAACGGCTACTTCAAGCTGCTGCTCGGCTATGACTGGGAGCTGAAAAAGAGCCCGGCCGGCGCCTGGCAATGGGAGCCGGCCAACATCCGGGAAGAGGACATGCCGGTGGACGTGGAAGACCCGTCCATCCGCCGCAAGCCGATCATGACCGACGCCGATATGGCGATGAAGATGGACCCGGAATACCGCAGGATTTCCGAGCGCTTCCACCAGGATCCGGCCTACTTCAGCGAGGTCTTCGCCCGCGCCTGGTTCAAGCTCACCCACCGCGACATGGGGCCCAGGGCGCGCTACTTCGGCCCCGAGGTGCCGGCCGAGGAGCTGATCTGGCAGGACCCGGTGCCGGCCGGCCGCAAGGACTACGACATCCAGGCCGTCAAGGCGCAGATCGCCGGGAGTGGTCTGGGCATCGCCGAGCGGGTGGCCACCGCCTGGGACAGCGCGCGCACCTTCCGCGGCTCGGACTTCCGCGGCGGCGCCAACGGCGCGCGCATCCGCCTGGCGCCGCAGAAGGACTGGGAGGGCAACGAGCCGGCGCGCCTGACCAGGGTGCTCGGGGTGTATGAAAAGATCGCCGCCGACACCGGCGCGAGCCTCGCCGACGTCATCGTGCTGGGCGGCAATGTCGCCATCGAAGAGGCCGCCCGCGCCGCCGGCGTCGCCATCGAGGTGCCCTTCGCGCCCGGCCGCGGCGATGCCAGCCAGGAGCAGACCGACGCCGAGTCGTTCGCGCCGCTGGAGCCGCTCGCCGACGGCTTTCGCAACTGGCTCAAGCAAGACTGCGTCGGGCAGCCCGAGGAGCTGCTGCTCGACCGCGCACAACTGCTCGGCCTCACCGCGCCGGAAATGACCGTGCTGATCGGCGGCCTGCGGGTGCTGGGCGCCAACCACGGCGGTGCGTCGCACGGCCTGTTCACCGACCGCGTCGGGGTGCTCAGCAACGATTTCTTCGTCAACCTGACCGACATGGCCTACGCCTGGCAGCCCACCGGCCGCAACAGCTATGACCTGGTCGAGCGGGGCAGCGGGGCGCGCAAGTGGACCGCGACCCGCGCCGACCTGGTGTTCGGCTCGAACTCGGTGCTGCGCGCCTACGCCGAGGTCTACGCCCAGGACGACAACGGCGAGAAGTTCGTCAGGGACTTCGTGGCCGCCTGGACCAAGGTGATGAACGCCGATCGCTTCGACTTGGCCTGAAACCCGGCCTGCCGGGGTCCCATGGCGGCGCGAGCCGCCTCGGTGGGCGAGCGGGGGCAGCGCGGCCTTGACCGATCGCATTGCCGGGGCCCTGCATCCGCGGGATGATCCCCCGGGCGCGGTCCACGCCGCGGCGGGATTTCCGCACACCTATCGGAGACCGATGCGCCATGAAGATTCAACACTTTTTCGAACAGCAGACCTCGACCCTGTCCTATGTGGTGCACGCCGGCGGCGACGCCGTGGTGATCGACCCGGTGCGCGACTACGACCCCAAGAACGGCCGCACCAGTTGGGCCTCGGCCGAGCAGATCGCCGCCTACATCGATGCAGAGGGTTTGCGCGTCCACTACGTGATCGACACCCACGCCCACGCCGACCACCTCACCGGGATGCCCTTCTTCAAGGAGCACTACGGCGCCCGCACCGTGACCGGCGCGCGCATGGGCGAGATCCAGCGGGTGTTTCGCGACCTCTACAACCTGGGGCCCGACTTTCCGGTGGACGCCCGCCAGTTCGACGTGCTGGTCGACGAGGGCGACTGCCTGGCGTTCGGCGCGCTCAGCGTGGAGGCCCTGCACACCCCCGGCCACACCCCGGCGCACATGTCCTGGAAGATCGGCGATGCGCTGTTCGTCGGCGACACCCTGTTCATGCCCGACTACGGCTCGGCGCGCTGCGATTTCCCCGGCGGCTCCGCGGAGCAGCTCTACGATTCCATCCAGCGCATCTACGCCATGCCCGAGGACACCCGGCTGTTCATGTGCCACGACTACCGCCCCGGCGACCGGCCGCTGGCGTTCGAGACCAGGGTCGGTGAGCAGAAGCGCAGCAATGTACAGATCAATGCGCGCACCACCAAGGCGGAATACGTCGCCTTCCGCAAGGAGAAGGACGCCTCCCTGCCCGCGCCGGTGCTGATCCTGCCCGCGCTGCAGGTCAACATCCGCGCCGGGGAACTGCCGCCGCCCGAGGACAACGGGGTGTCCTACTTGAAGATTCCGCTGAACCGGCTCGGCCTGCGTTCGTCCTGACGCGCGGCGAGGGGTCAGTTGCCGAGGTTCAGCAACAGTTCGACCAGTTCGACGACTCCGGTGTAGGGCTCGCGGTCGTCGGCCGGATCGGCACGCCGCCCCAGGGCCCGCGCGCGGCCGATCGCCGCCTGGAGCTCCGACCTGGTTTGCGCGAACGCCTTGCCGTAACCCTTCGCGTAATCCGGCAGGTGCAGTTTCAGGCGGCGCATCACCTCGTCGCGGTGGAGCAGGTGCCGCACATCCTCGAAGTGCAGCAGCAACCAGAACTCGAAGCTGGGCCGCGACGGAATCGCAGCGAATTTTGCCGGCTGTTTGAGGTCGTTGCGCAGCCGTCCATCGAGGGCGCGCGCCCGGTCCAGCGCCTTGTGGTAGGTGCGGTGGTCGTCGCGATCGAACACCGCGTAGACCTGCTCGAACGCCCGGGGCCGGATGTCCTTGCGACGGTCCCCCTTTTCGAACAGCTCGCGCGCGTAGTTCACGACCTGGAGCGGCTCCGTACCGAGCGCGCCCGGCTGCACCTCGATATTCGTGGAGTGCAGCCGGTATTCGGCGCGAATCTCCTTGAAGTAGTTGGGTTCGGTTTTCGACCCTTCCGAGACGATCAGGATGCGGTCGTAGCCCGCCCGTCGGCCCAGCTTTCGCTCCAGTTGGCGACGCTGGCGTTCCCGGGGCGACTTGTCCCGGCCCATCAGCGCCGGATTTCCAGGTCGCTGAGCAGCGGCAATCCGCCGTAACGGCCCATCAGATAGCCGCGCTCCAGCGCCTCGTTCTTGCGTGGGCTGAAGTCGGACAACCCGTACAGGCGCGAGGCCTGATCGCGCTCCTTCTCCACGAACCAGACCTGGTCGCGGCGGAACAGGCCCGGTGCGTCGAGCAGCGCGGTGTCGTGCGTGGTGAAAATCAGTTGCGCGCCGTTCCTGTTGAGATCAGGGTTGTGGAACAGCTGCACCAGACGCCGCACCAGCAGGGTGTGCAGGCTGGTGTCGAGCTCGTCGATCACCAGCGTCAGGCCCTGGTGGACGATGTCCAGCACCGGGCCGGCGAGGAACAGCAGATTGCGCGTGCCGCTGGACTCCTCGCCCAGACCGAACACCGCCTTGCCGTTCGCCGTCGCGTGATGGAAGCGCAGCTCGCTCTGCTCCACTTCCTCGGCGCGCACCTCGGCTGTGTCGGCGATGAGGTCGAAGTGCACAGCCTTCTTGGGCACCTTGCGGGTCACGACATCGATGTCGGCAATGCTGATATCCGCCGTGCCGAGAAAGTTGCAGATCGACTGTTTGCCGGCCGCGTCCCGGAGCATCTGGATAGTGATGTCGGGATTCAGTGGCGTGTGTTCGTTGAAGATCACCAGCCGTCCCGCGAACCAGTCGAAGACCGGCTTCAGTTGTTCGCTGTTGAGCTGCACCGCCATCGACAGGAACAGGGCGTTGGGCCGCGTGGCGGACTCCCACACAGCCTTCTGCCCCTTCAGACCCGGGCCGAAATCGTAGCGGTCGCGACCGCTCTCCTCGTCGAAGTGCCGCTTGAACCAGTGCTGCGGCTTGAACGCCCTGTAGACCAACAGGTGTTCGCTGACGATGCGCTCGGCCGTCATGGCGAATCCGTATTGATGCCGGATTCCATCGACCACGAACGTCGCCTCGAACTCGGTCGGCTTGCCGCTGGACTCGGCATCGAGGCGGAACGGCTGCACGCTGAAGATCTGGCCGGGCTGAATGGCGGTCGCCGACTCCACCACGACGCCCCGCATGTACTGCAGGGCCTTGATGAGGTTGGACTTGCCGCCGGCGTTGGGGCCGTAGATCGCGGCGCTGCGGAGCAGTGCGGGCGCCGCGTTGATGCCCGTGGCCAGCGTATGCGTGTCGCGCAGCGTCTTATCCCTGGACGCGACCATGCTGAGCACCTGTTCGTCGCGCAGGGAGCGGAAGTTGGTGACGCGAAACTGGATCAGCATAATTATCTCAATTGATCGTAAAATAATGATGATATTCGCACATATTCTGCAATAAAATGAAATATTTTAAAAAATTATCGTTTGTATAGCCAAATCGCAAATGGACCTGTCGATCGGGTAGACCAGCAGCCGGTGGACCCCGACGGCCGCTCCCCCCGGCGCGCTGAACACCGCGGCGGTCATGGCTACAATGGCCGGATGAGGCTCTCCGTGGGGATTTGTACCCTGGCCTGGCACCGGCTGGCAGCGGTGCTGGGCGCGCTGGTGCTGTCGGGCTGCCTGGTCACCCCGGTGCCCGAGGACGCGCAGTTCGCGGACCTGCGCGCCGCGCGAAGCCGGGGCTCCGGGACACCGGTTGCGGCCCCCGCCGTCAACCGCTTTCGATTGGCCGCCGACACCCAGGTGGTGGGGCGGTTGCAGTACACCCGCGTCCGCGGCGGGGAGACCCTGCTCGACATCGCGCGGGCCTACGATCTGGGCTACGAGGATATCCTCGCCGCCAACCCGGGGGTGGATCCCTGGACCCCGGTGCCCGGCGAGCGGGTGCTGCTGCCGCTCGCCCATGTGCTGCCGGATGCGCCGCGCGAGGGCATCGTCATCAACCTCGCGGCGCGGCGGCTGTTCCACTATCCGCCGGCGGAGGGCGGCGCGCCGGTGGAGGTGATCACCCATCCGATCGGCATCGGCCGGGAGGGCTGGTCGACTCCGCTGGGCACCACCCGGATCGCGGAGAAGCGCGCGGCGCCGGCCTGGACCGTACCGGCCTCGATCCGCCGCGAGCACGCCGCCCGGGGCGAGCCGCTGCCGGCGGTGGTGCCGCCCGGGCCCGACAACCCGCTGGGCTCGCACGCGCTGCGCCTGGGCTGGCCGAGCATCCTGATCCACGGCACCAACAAGCCCGCCGGCATCGGCATGCGGGTGAGTCACGGCTGCATCCAGCTCTACCCGGAGGACATCGCGCCGCTGTTCGAGGCGGTGCCGGAAGGCACCCCGGTGCGGGTGGTGGACCAGCCCTATCTGGCTGGGTTCGGCCCCGATGGTCTGGTCCTGGAAGCCCATGTCGCGGCCAGCAGGGGCGGCGCCGGGGCGCTGGCGCGCGATGCCATCGAGCGCACCCTGCGCGGTCGCGTAGCGGGTGCCGCGCCGCGGGTGGACTGGGAGCTGGTGCGCGAGCTGGTGCGGGAGCGGCGCGGCTATCCGCTGCCGATCGGGGCCGGCGGTGCGGACCGCGCCGCGCTGCTCGCCGCCCTGCCGGAGGCGCCGCCCCGGCCCTTGCCGGCCCCGCCGGCTCCCGGCGAGGGCGAGTGGTTCGTGGACCTCGGGACCTTCGCTCACGCGCGCGCCGCCCAGCGCCTGGTGGCCATGCTCGGCTATCAGGGCCCGCCGATTCCGGCCCGGCGGCTGGCCCGCGACGGCACGGTCCAGGTGCTCGCCGGCCCCTGGGCGTCGCGCGAGGCGGCGGCCGCCGCGGCGCGGCGCATCGCCCGCGACCTCGAAGCCCAGGGCCGGGTGGTGCGCCGGCCCGAGGCGCAGCGCGAGAGCTGAGCGAATTTCGTCGCGCGCGAAGGCATCGCGCTGCGCCGGATTGCGCCACCCGCAGTGCCCTGAAACCTCGGATGATCGCGCACACCGCCGCGCCGCGCGATGCCGGGCGCGGCGCCGGGATGCATCGGCGCTCAGTGCCCGGCCTTGAGCTTCTCCCAGTACTCCTGATAGATCAGCAACGCCTGGTCGCCGACGTCCTCCTGAAATTCGGCGTTGCGCAGATCCTCGGGTTGGGGATAGATGGTGCGGTTGCCGGCGACCTCGGGGTCGAGCAGCTTGCGCGCCTCCAGGTTGGGGGTGGCGTAGCCGATCGCGGCGCTGATCCGGGCCGCGATTTCCGGGCGCAGCACGAAGTCGATGAAGCGGTGCGCGGCCTCCGGGTTGCGGGCGTTGCGGGGAATCACGAAGCTGTCCATCCAGATGGCGGCGCCCTCCGCGGGATAGACGTAGGTCAGCGCGGGCAGGTCCTCGCGGCCGGTCACCGCCTCGCCGTTCCAGATCATGCCGATGTCGGTTTCGCCCTCCAGGTAGGGCATCCGCGGGGCATCGGAATTGAAGGTGCGGACGCTGGGCATGAGCTCGACCAGCTTGTGGTAGGCGGCCTCGATCTCGCCCCGGTCCCTGGTGTTGGCGGAGTGGCCCAGCACCCGCAGGCCGACGTGGAAGACTTCGCGCGGGTCGTTGGTCAGCATCACCCGCCCGCGGAATTCCGGCCGCCACAGGTCGGCCCAGCCGGTGACGGTGGCGGGGTCCACCGCCGCCGAATTCACCCCGATCCCGGTGGTGCCCCACAGGTAGGGGATGCTGAAGGTGTTGCCCGGATCGAACGCCTGGCCGCGCAGTTGCGGATCGAGCCGGTCGAGGCCGTGCAACTTGCCGTGGTCGATGGGCGCGAGCAGCCCTTCGCGGCCCATCTTGCTCACGTAGTAGGTGGAGGGCACCGCCAGATCGTACTGGCTGCTGTCATCGAGCAGCTTGAGCCGCGCGTAGAGCGCCTCGTTGCTGTCGTAGGTGGTGTAGATGACCTGGATGCCGGTCTCCTCCTCGAACCGGTCGAGCACCTCCTGGGGCATGTACTCCGACCAGTTGTAGAACTGAAGCACCTGATCGGTCTCTCGTTTTCCACAGCCGGTAATGGCCAGTGCCAGCAGGCTGGCGAGCAGCAGTTGTTTCATCGGGTTCCCCTCCAAAGCAGCAGTTGTGACAGTCCCAGCGCCCCCAGCGACAGTGCCAGCAGCAGGGTGCCCAGCGCGTTCACCTCCGGTTTCAGGCCGATGCGCACCATCGAATAGATGCGCAGCGGCAGCACCTCGTAGCTCGGGCCGCCCACGAAGGTACTGACCACCACGTCGTCGAGCGACAGGGTGAAGCCGAGCAGCCAGCCCGCCAGCAGCGCCGGCAGGATCGCCGGCAGCAGCACCGTGCGCAGCGCGGCAAATTCACCGGCGCCCAGATCCCGGGCCGCCTCCAGCAACTGGGCATCGAAGCCGGCCAGTCGCGCCAGCACCGTGATCACCACGAACGGCAGGCAGAAGGTGAGATGCCCGATCAGCAGCGACACGAAGCCGAGCTGCACACCCACCAGCAGGAACAGTGCCAGCAGCGAGATGGCCAGCACGATCTCCGGGCTCATCATGGCCACGAACAGCAGGCCGCGCATCAGCCCCTGGCCGCGGAACCGGTAGCGGTGCAGGGCGAAGGCGGTGAGGGCGCCGATGGCGGTCGCCAGGCTGGCCGCGGTGCAGGCCAGCCCCAGGGAATTCCACAGCGCCTGCATCATGGCGGCGTCGGCGAACAGCGCCCGGTACCAGCGCAGGCTCCAGCCGCCCCAGCGGTAGGGCGTGCGGGCGTCGTTGAAGGAATACAGCAGCAGCACCCCGATGGGCACATAGAGCAGGAGGTAGACCAGCGCCAGCCACAGGCGCGGCAGCCGGCCGCTCACGAGCCCGCCCCCGCCAGCCGCCGTCGCGCCAAGTGGTGGGCGACCAGCAGCAGCGCCATGGCGAGCGTGAGCAGGATGCTGGCGGCGGCGCCGAACGGCCAGTCGCGGGCGTCGAGAAACTGATTCTTGATGACGTTGCCCACCAGCAGGTTGCGCGCCCCGCCGAGCACGTCGGCGACATAGAACATGCCCAGCGCCGGCAGCGCCACCAGCAGGGTGCCGGCGATGATCCCGGGCAGGGTGAGGGGGATCACCACCTGCACCAGGGTCGCCAGGCGGCCGGCGCCGAGGTCGCGCGAGGCCAGCAGGAGCTCCGGGCGCAGGTCCTCGAACACCGCGTAGAGCGGGAGGATCATGAACGGCAGCAGCAGGTACACGAGCCCCAGGATCACCGCCCCCTGGGTGTAGAGCAGATTCAGCGGCGCGGCGCTCAGGCCCAGATCCAGCAGCAGGCTGTTGATCGCGCCGTTGGCGGCCAGCAGTTGCTTGAGCGCATGGGTGCGCACCAGCGAATTGGTCCAGAAGGGCACCACCAGCAGGAAGATCAGCAGGGGCCGCCAGCGCGCGCCGGCGCGGCTCAGCGCCCAGGCGAACGGATAGCCGATCAGCAGGCAGATCAGGGTGGTCGCCGCCGCCATCCCCAGGGAGTGGGCGAAGATCTGCCCATAGCGGGGGTCGAGCAGGCGCAGATAGTTGTCCGCGGTCAGCGGCAACTGGAGAAAATGCAGCGGATCCCGGGTCGCGAGGCTCGCGCCCAGCACCAGCAGGTTCGGCGCGACCACCAGCGCGAGCAGCCAGGCCCAGGACAGGCCCAGCACCGCGCCGCGCAGCGGGTGGCGCAATGCGGTCAGCGCCATGGGCTGGGCGCCCGCTGCCGGGGTTCAGTCATCGGCCGGCAGCATCCATTCCCAGCCGTCCACCCAGCTCACCCTGACCGCCTCGCCCAGGCGGTAGTCGAAGGCGGGATCGTCCTCGTCGAAGAACTCGCTGGCCAGCACCTGCTGGCCGCCGGCGAGGCGGATCAGCGAATCCAGGGTGCTGCCCTTGTAGTTGCGCTCGACCACGGTGCCGGGCAGCCCGTGGTCGGCGGCCGGCGGCAGCACCCGGATGTCCTCCGGGCGCAGCAGCAGCGACACCCGCTGGCCCACCCGGGGCGCGAAGGCCGGCGCCGGCAGGCTGCGCCGCACGCCCAGGACATCGACCACCACTGCATCGGGGCGCAGTTCCAGCACCTGCGCCGGGAACAGGTTGGCCTCGCCGACGAAGCGCGCGGTGAACAGGTTGGCGGGGCGTTCGTAGATCTCGCGCGGCGTGCCGAGCTGCTGCAAGACGCCGGCGCGCAGTACCGCCACCCGGTCGGACATCGACAGCGCCTCCTCCTGGTCGTGGGTGACCAGCACGAAACTGATGCCCAACTCCCGCTGCAGGCGCTTGAGCTCGAGCTGCATCTGCCGCCGCAGCCCGGCATCCAGCGCCGACAGGGGCTCGTCGAGCAGCAGCAGCTTCGGCCGCTTGACCAGCGCCCGGGCGATGGCCACGCGCTGCTGCTGGCCGCCGGAGAGCTGCTGGGGCCTGCGTCGCGCCAGGCCGTCGAGCTGCACCATGGCCAGCGCTGCCTCGACCCGCGCCGCGATCTCCGCCCGCGGCCGGCGCTCGCGGCGCAGCCCGTAGGCGACATTGCCGAACACGTCCAGGTGGGGAAACAGCGCGTACTGCTGGAACACCGTGTTGAGCGGCCGGCGTTCCGGGGGCACCCCGGCGAGATCGGCGCCGGCCAGGTGGATGCTGCCGGTATCCGGGCGCTCGAAGCCCGCGATCAGGCGCAGCAGGGTGGTCTTGCCGCAGCCCGAGGGGCCGAGCAGGGTGAGGAACTCGCCGTCGAACACCTCCAGGCTGAGGTTTTCCAGCACCGCGCGCCGCTCGTAGGATTTGCCGACGGCGCACAGGGACAGGAGCGGCTGGGTCATCGCGGTGTCCGGACGGGTTCGCGCGCATTGTGGGAAAAACCCCCGGGGTTGTCATGCGCCGCGCGTGGCGCCGCGGTCGCGTGGCGCGGTCCGTTTACAGCGCCCGGGGGCTGCTCTAGCATTCGCCGCGCGTTCCCGCCGTAAGCCAGAGTAGCGCTCCCATGTCCACCGAACCCAACCTTCGCCTGGGGCCCCTGCCGTCGCTGATCTTCTCCTCGCGCTGGCTCCAGTTGCCGCTGTACCTGGGCCTGATCGCCGCCCAGGGCGTCTATGTGATCCTGTTCGTGAAGGAGCTCTGGCACCTGATCCACGGCGCCATGGACCTCAACGAGCAGCAGGTGATGCTGATCGTGCTGGCGCTGATCGACGTGGTGATGATCTCCAACCTGCTGGTGATGGTGATCGTCGGCGGCTACGAGACCTTCGTCTCCCGGCTGCGCCTGGAGGGCCATCCGGACCAGCCGGAGTGGCTGTCGCACGTCAACGCCTCGGTGCTCAAGGTGAAGCTGGCGATGGCCATCATCGGCATCTCCTCGATCCACCTGCTCAAGACCTTCATCGAGGCCGGGTCCCTGGGCGCCCTGCCGGTGTGCGCCGGTGCCGCGCCCGGCGCCCGCTGCACCACCACCACCGAGGCCGGGGTGATGTGGCAGACCATCATCCACCTCGCCTTCATCGTCTCCGCGCTGGGCATCGCCTGGACCGACAAGGTCATGCAGGCCGGGATGGCGCGGCTGCGGCACCCCGCCGCGGGGCACTGAGCGGCGGCGGATTTTTCCAGCGTCAGGCCATGCTGGCGATGGCGCGCCGGAAGCGCGCCAGCGCCACGGCGAACAGCACCGAGCCGATGGCGGCGATGGCGAGGAACTGCGGCCAGACGATGCCGAATCCGGCGCCGCGGTAGAGGATTCCCTGGGCGAGCATCACGAAGTGGGTGTTGGGCGCGGCGAGCATGAGGTATTGGACGGCCTCCGGCATGCTCTCGCGCGGTGTGGTGGCGCCGGACAGCATCTGCAGCGGCAGCAGCACCAGCATGAGCAGCAGGCCGAATTGCGGCATCGAGCGGGCCAGGGTGCCGAGCAGGATCCCCATCGACGTGGTGGCGTACAGGTGCAGCGCGGTGCCGGCCAGGAACAGCGCGAGCGACCCCTCGATGGGCACCGCGAGCCAGCCCTGCACCACCACCGTCAGGGCGACTGCAGTGGCAACGAGCACCACCAGCGCCATCGACCACACCTTGCCGGTCATGATCTCGAAGGGCGTCACCGGCATCACCAGCAGATGCTCCACCGTGCCGTGCTCGCGCTCGCGGATCAGGGCCGCGCCGGTGAGCACGATGGAGAGCATGGTGACGTGGTCGATGACCGACATCACGGCGCCGAACCAGGACTTGTCGAGCTGCGGATTGAAGCGCGCCCGCAGCGCCAGCTCGACCGGCAGCTCCGGAACCTCCCGGTAGCGCTGCACAAAGGCGCGCACCTCGTCGCCGACGATGGTCCGGATATAGCCGCTGCCGGCGAACGCCTGGCTCATGCGCGTGGCATCGACGTTGAGCTGGATGGTCGGCCGCCGCCCGGCGAGCAGGTCGCGCTGGAAGTCGGGCGGGATATCGAGGGCGAAGGTGTCGAGACCGGCGTCCATGCGCGCGTCCATCTCGGCCGGGGTGATCAGTTCCGGTGGCAGGAAATAGGGCGGATAGAAGGCGCCGACGATGCGCCAGGACAGCGGCGAGCGGTCCTCGTTCACCACTGCGATCGGCGCCTTGTTGAGCGTCTCCGGCATGGCCGTCGCCCGCGTGTAGATCGACAGGGTGAAGGCGTAGACGATCAGCACCAGCATGATGGGGTCGCGGAGGAGACTGCGCAGCTCCTTGATGCCGAGATGCAGGATATTGGCCGCGCGCACGACCTCAGGTCTCCTGCTTGCGCAGCAGCACGGCGGTGAGGCCGAGCAGCAGGGGGCCCGCCAGCGCCAGGGGCAGGAAGGCGGCGTGCAGATCGGAGAAATCCAGCGCCTTGGAGAAGGTGCCGCGGGCGATGGTCAGGAAATGGGTGGTCGGATAGATCTGGCCGATCAGCCGGCCCGCCCCTTCCAGCGACGACACCGGGTCGATCATCCCGGAGAAGTTCACCGCCGGCAGAATGCTGAGCACCGCGGTGCCGAAGATCGCCGCGATCTGGCTGCGCATGAAGGTGGAGATGAGCAGGCCCACGGCGGTGGCGGCGCCGACATAGAGCAGTGCACCCGCCGCCAGGGTCAGAAAGCTGCCCTTCAGGGGCACCCCGAAGACCGTCACCGCGAGCAGCGTGAGCAGCAGAAAGCTCAGAAACGACAGCGCCAGGTAGGGCAGTTGCTTGCCGAGCAGGAATTCGAGCCTGGTGGTGGGGGTGACATAGAAGTTGGTGATCGAGCCCAGCTCCTTCTCGCGCACCACGCTGAGCGCCGCGAGCATGGCCGGGATCAGCATCAGCAGCAGCGGGATCACCGCCGGCACCATGGCCACCAGGCTCTCCAGGTCGGGGTTGTAGCGGAAGCGGGTCTCCAGCTCGACGAGCCCGGCCAGCGCATCGCCGTGGCCGGCCTCCCGTGCCTTGGTGGCCAGCCAGTGGGCGTGCATGCCCTGCACATAGCCGCGGATCGTCTCCGCGCGCTGGGGCATGGCGCCGTCGATCCAGGCGCCGATCGCCACCGGCCGGCCGCGGGCCAGGTCGCGGGCGAAGTCGGGCGGGATCTCGATCGCCAGGCCGAGCTCCCCCGAGCGCATGCGCCGGTCGAGTCCGGCGTAGTCGGCGATCGGGGCCCGCTCGACGAAGTACCGTGAGCCGGCGATATTGAGTGCGTAATCGCGGCTGACCGTGGTCTGGTCGCGGTCCAGCACTGCGAAGGTCAGGTCCTCCACGTCCAGGCTGATGCCATAGCCCATCACCAGCATCAGCAGGGCGCTGCCCACCAGCGCCAGGGTCAGGCGGATGGGATCGCGGCGCAGCTCCAGGCCCTCGCGCCGGGCGTGGCTCGCCATGCGCTGGGGGTCGAACCAGCGCCGCCAGCCACGCGGCTCGGCGCGGCGGGCCGGCGCCTCGCCGGCGAGGGGCGCCGCCTCCGCCGGCGGGGCAGCGCCGCGCGCTTCGGCCGCGGCCTGTTCCAGGTGATGGATGAAGGCCGCCTCCAGATTTTCCACCCCAAGCGCCTCGACCAGCGCCGCCGGCGCGCCGGTGACCAGCACCCGGCCGGCGTGCATCAGCGAGATGCGGTCGCAGCGCTCGGCCTCGTTCATGAAGTGGGTGGAGATGAAGATGGTCACCCCGTCGCGGCGCGACAGCTCGACCAGCAGACGCCAGAAGGTGTCGCGCGCCACCGGATCGACGCCCGAGGTGGGCTCGTCGAGGATCAGCATCTCGGGCCGGTGGATCATGGCGACCGCCAGCGACAGGCGCTGGCGCAGCCCGAGGGGCAGCCGGTCCGGCAGACTGTCCGCCACCGCCGCCAGATCGAAGCGTGCCAGCATGTCGTCGACGCGCCCCGGGATTTCGCCGGCCGGCACCCGGAACAGCCGCGCGTGCAACTCCAGGTTCTGCCGCACCGTCAGTTCGGTGTACAGCGAGAAGAACTGCGACATGTAGCCGACCCGGCGGCGGGTCGCCAGATCGCGCGGGTCCAGCGCCTGGCCGAACAGCCAGGCGCGGCCCTCGGAAGGCGGCAGCAGGCCGGTCAGCATCTTCATGGTGGTGGTCTTGCCGCAGCCGTTGGAGCCCAGGAAGCCGAAGATCTCGCCGCGGGGAATGCGCAGATTGACGCGGTCCACCGCGGTGAAGTCGCCGAAACGCATGCTCAGGTCCCGGGCCTCGATGGCGATGTCGCCATCGCTCCCGGGCCGCGGCGGAATCTCCACCGCCCGGTGGTCGCGGCGCTTCTCCTCCGGCAGCAGGCGGATGAAGGCCTCTTCCAGGGTTGCCGCGCCGGTGCGTTCCAGGAGGTGCCGCGGGCTGCCGGCGGCCAGCACCCGCCCGGCGTCCAGCGCCGCCAGCCAGTCGAAGCCCGCCGCCTCCTCCATATAGGCGGTGGCTACCAGCACGCTCAGTTCGGGGCGGGTCCGGCGGATGCCGGCGATCAACTCCCAGAACTGGCGCCGGGACAGCGGATCCACGCCGGTGGTGGGCTCGTCGAGGATCAGCAGGTCGGGGTCGTGGATCAGCGCGCAGCACAGGCCGAGCTTCTGCTTCATGCCGCCCGAGAGCTTGCCGGCCGGGCGGTCGAGGAAGGGCTCCAGACCGGTGGCGTGGGTCAGCAGCGCGATGCGCCGCTTGCGCTCGCCGCCGCCGTGGCCGAACAGGCGGCCGAAGAAGTCGAGGTTTTCCCGGATCGACAGCGTGGGATAGAGATTGCGGCCCAGCCCCTGGGGCAGGTAGGCGATGCGCGGACAGGTGGCGCGGCGGTGACGGGCATCGGCCAGGTCGCCGCCCAGCACCTCGACCCGTCCCGTCTGGATCGCGCGGGCGCCGGCGACCAGCGCCAGCAGGCTGGATTTGCCCACCCCATCCGGGCCGATCAGCCCGGCCATGCAGCCCGCCGGGATATCGAGCCCGATCGCGTCCAGGGCGCACACCTTGCCGTAGCTCAGGCCGACGTCGTGCAGCCGGGCCACCGGTGCGATGTTCATGGTTGCAGGGTGACCGCCAGCGCCTCGGGCCAGGGAATCTCGGGATCGAGCCGCACATAGGCCATGCCCGGCACCCCGGTCTTGACCTGGCGCAGGTGCTTCTTGAGCAGCTCCGGGTCGATCTGCGCCTTGATGCGGAACATCAGCTTCTGGCGCTCCTCGGCGGTCTCCACGGTCTTGGGCGTGAACTGGGCGACGTCGGCCACGAAGCTGGCCCGGGCCGGCATCACGTGCTGGGGCAGGGCGTCGAGCACCAGGCGCACCTCGGCGCCCAGCGCCACCCGGCCGGCCTGCTCGGTGGGCAGGAAGAAGGTCATGTAGACGTCGGTGAGATCGACCAGGTTGAGGGCCACGCCGCCCGCCGCCAGCACCTCGCCGGGCTGGGCGACCAGGTACTGCACGCGCCCGTCGCGCGGCGACTCGAGCTCGCCGTCGGCGATCTCGGTGGCGATCCGCTCGATGGTGGCGCTGACCGCCTCGACCTCGGCCTCGGCGGACACCACCTGGGCCCGCGCATTGCTCAAGGCCGCCGCCGCGGCAGCCCGCTGCGCTTCGGCCGCGGCCACCGCGGCGCGCGCGCCTTCCAGGCGGGCGCGATCGTCGTCCAGGGTCTGCTGCGAGATGGCGTCCCGGGCGGCGAGGTTTTCGGTGCGCGTGAAACGGGCCTGGGCGGCGCGGCGCTCCGCCTCGCGCTGGGCGACCACGGCACCCGCCGCGGCCAGCTCGGCCTCGCGCTGGGCGATCAGGCTGTGCGCGGTCTCCACCCCGATGCGGGCCCGCGCCAACCCGGCCCGGGCCTCGCGCAACTGCGCCTGCAGCGCCTCGGTGTCCATGCGCGCCAGCACCTGGCCCGCGCTCACGAAGTCGCCTTCGTCGACCAGGATTTCCGCCACCCGGCCCGGCGCCTTGGTGGCGACATCGATCTCGGTGGCCTCGATGCGGCCGTTGCCGCTGGCGATCCCGGGGAAGCCGTCGTCGTCGGCCATGCGCTGCCAAAGCTGCCAGGCGACGACCAGCGCCACCGCGATCAGAACTGCCGGACCGAATCGGCGCAGACTGCTGGGCATGAGGATTCCGTGCGGGTGAGGCGCGGCCAGTGTAGCCGCAATCATCCGCCCGGGAGCGGGATGCCGCCCGGCATTGCTGGGCGGCGCTTTTTCGCTGCGTTGCCGGTGATTCAGGGCGTGCAACGGAGGATGGCGGGCGGCGCCATTTCCCGTTCATGCCCCGGCGCAGCGGGGCAGGGGCCGGAAAACCCAGGGAGCGGGCGGCGAGGTTGCGCGGTGATGGCGGGGATTCACGTTGGCGCGGCGGACAAATTCCGGTCATCTGCTCCGGCTAGCCTGCACCTCGTCGATCCCCGACGACGATCATTCTCGAGGAGCAGCCAGCATGGACCGGAAAGGCCCGCAGCGCGTCATCACAGGCCCCGCCGTCGAATCCGCGTCGGGCCGGAAACCGCCGGACCAGGGCCGGGCCGGCGTCAGCCGCCGCCGATTTCTCCGCGGCGTCGGCCTGGGCGCCCTGGGGCTGGGCATCGCGCCGGCCTTCCTGCGCAGCGCCCGCGGTGATTCCCTCCACCACAACGGCGGGCTGTTCAGCCTCGGGGTGGTGTCGGGCGATCCCGACGCCGAGTCGGTGGTGCTGTGGTAATCCCCCCTTTTTCCACCGTCGCCAGAAGTAGAGACGTTGGGCCTAGGCGGCGGTAATCCCCCCTAAAAACCACCGTTCCCGGAAGTAGAATTTTCTCCCATACGACCCGAGGAAGTTCTACGTGAAGAAGTCCCGATTCAGTGACGGCCAGATTCTGGCCATTCTCAAGCAGGCGGAGACCGGGACCCCGGTGCCGGACCTGTGCCGGGAACACGGCATCAGT
>JBMOPO010000060.1:0-2061 GCA_049325095.1 Pseudomonadota bacterium
GGCCGGGGCCGGCGCGGCGCCGGCGTCGGCGGCCGCCAGGTCCAGGCTGCGGTCGTGCAGGCCCTGCACGTAGCTGGACAGCGCGCGGATCTCCTCGTCGGTGAGGTTCTTCGCCACGCTGGCCATGATGTTGAACAGGGCGGGGTCGCGCAGGTTGTGCTGGCCGGCGCGGTACTCCTCGAGGCGGCGCTGCACGTACTCGGCCTGCTGGCCGGCCAGCGACGGGTAGGCCGGGCCCGGGTTGCCGGCGCCGTCCGGCGCGTGGCAGGCCATGCAGGCCGGAATGCCGCGCGCGCGATCGCCGCCCACGTACAGGCGCTGGCCGACTTCGTAGAACTTCATGCCGGCATAGGGGCCCTGCTGGATCGGCGTGTCGTCGGCGATGCCGGCGCCGGGCGTCTGCTGCGCGAAATACGCGCCCAGGTCGCGCATGTCCTGCGGCGAGAGCGGATCGGCGAACGGCTTCATCACCGCCGCCATCCCGCTGCTGCGCTCGCCGCTCTTGAACAGGGCCAGTTGGTGCGCGATGTAGCGCTCCGGCATGCCGGCGATGCGCGGATACTGCGCCACGCTCGGGTTGCCGTCGACGCCGTGGCAGGCGGCGCAGGCGGCGGCCTTCTGCTGGCCGGCCTTCGGATCGCCCCAGGTCGCCTGCGCCGCGCCGTCCAGCGGGGCGGCTTCCACCGGCGCGTTGTCGGGGGCCGGGGACACGGTGGTCTGGGCGTAGGCGACGGCGAGGGCCGCGACGGCGGCGACGCCGATCAGGCCGAGGACGCGGGCTTGGCTCATGCAGCTGGGCTCCGGGGAAGACGGAAGGCGGGCCGCGGTCGGCCTGCCGGAACCGCGGAATTATCCGGCCCCGGGCGGGGCAGGGTCAACGCGAACGCGCCGGACGGCGCGCCCGCCGTCGCGGCGTGCGATCCTTGCGCCGATGAACCATCCCTTCCGCAGCGCGCGTTATCTGCTTTCCGCGCACAACCCGCAGCAGCTTCCGCCGGACGGCGGCTTCGAGGTGGCCTTCGCCGGCCGCTCCAACGCCGGCAAGTCGAGCGCGCTGAACGCCCTGTGCGACCAGAACGCGCTGGCGCGCGTGTCCAAGACGCCCGGCCGCACCCAGCAACTGGTGTTCTTCGAGGTGCAGCCGCAGCGTTGTCTGGTCGATCTGCCCGGCTACGGCTACGCGAAGGTGCCGGAGGCGCTGCAGCAGCACTGGCAGGGCTTCATCGACCGCTATTTCCGCACCCGCCAGGCGCTGCGCGGGCTGGTGGTGGTGATGGACATCCGCCACCCGCTGAAGGATTACGACCGGCAGATGCTGGGCTACGCGGTGGCGCGCGGCCTGCCGGCGCATGCGCTGCTGACCAAGGCCGACAAGCTCGGGCGCGGGCAGCAGGCGCAGACGCTGGCGGCGGTGCGGCGCGAGCTGGCCGGCGCGTTCGGCGATGCGGTGGGCGCGCAGACGTTCTCGGCGGAGAGCCGCCAGGGGGTGGACGAGGCGCGGGCGGTGATCGGCGGATGGTTGGGGCTGCCGTAGTCGCCGTACGGAGCGGCTTCGGCCCGCGCCCCTGGGGCGCGCCCACACCCTTCCGGGCCTCCTGTAACCCGCTCGTCCTGAGCGCGCCTTCGGCGCGCCCCCTCACCCCAACCCTCTCCCCCGCAAGCGGGGGAGAGGGGGCGTGGGCGGAGCCCTGTGACCGCTCGCCCTGAGCCTGTCGAACGGCGCAGGTCCGGTGATGGGGGCGGCAGGCAACGGACCCCGCGCGCCTTCGGCGCGCCCCCTTACCCCAGCCCTCCCCCCAAGCGGGGGAGAAGGTTCAGGGCAGACCTCAAGGGAGCCCCCCCGCAAGCGGGGGAGAGGGGCAAGCCACGACAGGGGACGCGGGCGGCGGCGCAGGGTCGCGGCTGAAGCCGCTGCTGCGGAGCGGCGCAAAGAAAAGGGTCTTAGGAAGCAAACGAGCCCTAAAGGGGGTTGGAGCGTAGCAGCGTAAGGATGGCTCGGTAGAGGTCCCCGTGGCGATGGTTGAAGCGGAACTCGCACTCCTTGAGGTGCAGTTGGAACGT
>JBMOPO010000061.1:0-24992 GCA_049325095.1 Pseudomonadota bacterium
GCCGCGCTCGCGGCTTCACGCGCTTCGACACCATCCGCACCGTCATCTTCCTGATCGCCGGCAAACTCGACTTCGGCGCCGTCAACCCTCATGCCCAGCAACCCACTTGAAATTCAACAGAGCCTCTAAATGGGGGTAGCGCAACCAGCCCGGCGAGATACCGCCTTCCGACCGGCGAATGTTAGTTGGCCCCTTGTCCACCGTCCACTCTTTTGTGACGCCGGTCTCATTGCGATTCATCACTGGCACCGGATTCAAGGGGTGCCTTGGACGACACTTTCCCGCGCCGCCACTTCTATAATGGAGTCCCTCCGAGTTGCCGGGAGTTCGCCATGTTCATCGCCATGAACCGCTTTCGCATCGCGCCCGGGCGCGAGGCCGAGTTCGAGGAACTGTGGCGCAGCCGCGAGAGCCATCTCGCCGGGGTGCCCGGGTTTCGCGAGTTCCATCTGCTGCGCGGGCCCGGCGAGGCCGACCACACCCTGTTCGCCTCGCATTCGGTGTGGGAGTCGCGGGAGGCGTTCGAGGCCTGGACCCGTTCGGAGGCCTTCCGCAAGGCCCACGCCAATGCCGGGGGCGCCAGTCGCGAACTCTATCTGGGGCCGCCGCGGCTGGAGTGCTTCGAGGTCGTGGTCTGACGCCTCCGCCACGGCGGAGGCAGACCGCGGCGGCGCCAGGCGTGCCGGAGCAGCCGGCTGTGGCGAGGTCGCCGCTTCCGCACATCCTGATCGTCGGCGGCGGCGCGGGCGGCCTGGTACTGGCCACCCGCCTGGGCCGCAGCCTGGGCCGGCGGCGGCGCGCCGCGATCACGCTGGTGGATGCCCAGCTCACCCATATCTGGAAGCCGCTGCTCCATGAGGTGGCCGCGGGCTCGCTGAATCCCTACGAGGATGAGCTCAACTATTTCGCCCAGGCGCAGCGCAACGGCTTCGCCTTTCAGCCGGGGCGGATGATCGGCCTGGATCGCGCCGCGCAGACCATTCTGCTCGATGAAATGCACGACGAGACCGGCGAAACCCTGGTCGCGCCGCGGCGGATTCACTACGACTGGCTGGTGCTGGCGGTGGGCAGCCGGGCCAATGATTTCGGCACGCCCGGCGCCGGCCGGCATTGCATCTATCTGGACACCCGGGCCCAGGCCGAGCGCCTGCACCGCGCCCTGCTCAACTGTTACTACCAGGCCAAGGCGCTGGGCGAGGCGGGCGCCGGGCTCGAGATCGCCATCGTCGGCGCCGGCGCCACCGGGGTCGAGCTGGCCGCGGAACTGCATTTCGCCACCCGGGCCATGGCGCGCTACGGGCTCGACGAGATCGCCCCCGCGCGGGTCCACATTGCCCTGCTGGAGGCGGCCGAACGGATTCTGCCGGCACTGCCCGAGCGGATCGCCCAGCGCGCGCTGCGGCGGCTGCAAGACCTCGGCATCGAGGTGCTTACCGGTGAAAAGGTGGAGGAGGTCGCCGCCGGGGGGATCCGCACCGCCGCCGGCCGCTGGGTGCCGGCGCGACTGAAGGTCTGGTCGGCGGGCATCCGGGCCCCGGATCTGCTGCGCAATCTCGATGGTCTGGAAAACGGCTGGGGCAATGCCTTGGCCGTGGATGACCGCCTGCGCACCACCCGGGATCCGCGGATATTCGCCCTGGGAGATTGCGCTCACTGTGTGCTGGCAACCACCGGGGGCCGGGAGACGGCGGTGCCGCCGCGCGCCCAGGCCGCCCACCAGCAGGCCCAGTGGCTGGCCCGGGCCCTGCCGCGGATGATCGCCGGGCGGCCGGTGGCGCCCTTCGTCTACCGGGACCGGGGTTCGCTGGTGTCGCTCTCCCGGGAGGGGTCGGTGGGCCAGCTCATGGGCAACCTTACCGGGCGGGTGGATCTGGAGGGTTGGCTGGCGCGGCGCATGTACCTGGCGCTGTACCGGCAGCATCAGGCGACCCTGCACGGCTGGCCGCGGATGCTGCTGTTCGTGCTCAAGGATCTGCTCGGGCGCAGCACGGGCCCGCGGGAGAAGCTGCACTGAAGGCCGGGCCGGCCCGCTAGAACCAGCCCTTGCGCCGGAAATACACCACCATGGCGCCGGCGGTCGCGGCCATCACCAGCAGCACCAGGGGGTAGCCCAGATACCAGTTCAGCTCGGGCATGGCGAAGGGGCTGGCCGCCGGGTTGCCGTTGCCGAAGTTCATGCCGTAGACGCCGGCGATGAAGGTGAGCGGCATGAAGATGGTGGCGATCACGGTCAGGATGCGCATGACATCGTTCATCCGGTAGCTGAGGCTGGACAGATAGATGTCCATCAGGCTGGTGACCATCTCGCGATAGTTTTCCAGGAGGTCCATCACCTGGACGGCGTGGTCCTGACAGTCGCGCAGATAGGTTTCGGTGTGGCGGTCGATCAGCTCGTGCTCCTCGCGCAGCAGGGCGCCGACCAGCTCCCGCTGCGGCCACAGCATGCGCCGCAACACCAGCAGGTTGCGGCGCAGATGGTGGATCGCGGTGACCACGCCGCGGTCGGGCTGATCGAGGACCGCCTCCTCCAGCCGCTCGATGTGCTCGCCCAGCCGCTCCAGCACCGGAAACCCGGCGTCGATCACCAGATCCAGCACCGCGTAGAGCAGATAGCTCACCGGGTAGCCGCGGATCAGGCTGGTCTCGGCCTGCAACCGCCTGCGGATCGGCTCGAACGGATCCTCGGCGCCGTTGGCCAGCGTCACCAGGAACCCGCGGCCGAGAAAGATGCTGATCTGGTCGATGTGAACCTCGCCGCCGTCGAGGTGCGGCAGCGCCGCGATCAGGAAGCAGTGTTCCGGCTGCGGATCGAACTTGGGCCGCTGGCCGGTGTTCTGCACGTCCTCCAGGGCGAGCGGATGGAGGTCGAAGCACTCGCCGAGCAGCCGGAGTTGGGCGGGGGAGGGCGCGCCCTGCAGGTGCACCCAGGTCACCGCCCCCTTGCCGGCCCGTTCCCGGCAGTGTTCCAGGGAGCGGTCCCGCAGCTCGCGGCAGCCCTGGGCATCGTATTCGAGCAGCCGCACGGCGGCGGGCGCCACGCCCTCGACGGCGGGCAGCAGGGTGCCGGGCGGGGTGCCCGGCGGATGGTAGCGCTTGACGATCTTTTTCACGGCGGTATATCCGGAGTGGACGGGTGCATTCCGCAGCCCTGGCGGTGCGGAACCGGCGGCCATGATATCGCCCTGGGCCCCCGCCGGTTGCGACCGGGAACGGGCCGTGGGTCGCACCCCGGGCCGGCTGACCCCGGCGGCCGCGGCCCCGGCGCTTGGCGATCGCGTTACGCTTGGCGTCTCCCGCCGGGCCCTCCGGGCTCCGGCGTACGCCGAGCCATTCGTCAAACACACCAGGAGTACAACCGATGAAACTCTATTACGCACCGGGCGCCTGTTCGCTCGCTCCCCATATGGCCTTGCGTGAAGCCGGGCTCGAATTCGAGCTCGAACAGGTGGACCTGTCGAGCAAGAAAACCGCGACCGGCGAGGATTTCACGCGCATCAACCCCCTGGGCTATGTGCCCTGCCTGAGGCGCGACGACGGCGAGACCATGACCGAATGCGCGGTGCTGTTGCAGTGGATTGCGGACCAGAGCCCGGAGCTCGGTCTGGCGCCGCCGGAGGGGTCGCCGGAGCGCTATCGGCTCCAGGAAACCCTGAACTTCATTGCCACCGAACTGCACAAGGGCTTTGGCCTACTGTTCAATCCGGCGTTTCCCGATGCCGCCAAACAACTGGTGCTGGACAACCTCAAGGGACGGCTCGGCCATCTCGATGCGCGGCTCGCCGATCGCACCTTTCTGTTCGGCGACCAGTTCTCGGTGGCCGACTGCTACCTGGCCACCATTCTGGGCTGGACCCGGTTCCTGAAGATGGATCTGAGTCCCTGGCCCAACCTGGCAGCCTATCTGGGCCGGGTCACGGCGCGTCCCGCGGTGCGCAAGGCACTCGAGGCGGAGGGGTTGCGCGCCTGAGCGGCCTCGGCGTCTGCGCAGCAATGCGCGTCCCGTGCATTGCTGCCGTCGCCGGCCCGGTACCTGCCCGGACCCGCCCCGGCGGATCCGGCCCTGGCGCCCTGGATTCGCACCCGGCCGGTCCTGGCCGCGCCGGGCGCGCGAAGGATTTAGCGGCGCTCAGTGCGGCCGGTGGACCTGTTCGTAGAGGAGTCCGCCGGTCGCGTCGCGCAGGCGGCTGCACAGGGTGCCGTCGGCGGCGATGCTCAGTTCGCCGAAGTTGAACCAGCGTTGCGCGGCGGCGAGATCGGCCGGGGGTTCCCCGGCGCCGGGGTCGTGCAGAAACAGGCGCTGCGGGCGCAGGCTGTAATCGAGCAGGTCTCTGGGGTATGCGCCGGCGTGCAATGGGCCGCTGACGTATTCGTGGAGCCGGAAGTCCGGGGTATCGGCAAAGGGTGTGAGGCGCAGCACGGTCGCAAAGTGCACGTCGCCGGAGAGCACCAGCAGATTGCGCACCCCGGCCGCCCGCAGCCCGGCCAGCAGGTCGATCAGTTCGGCCTCGAAGCCGCTGTCGGCGCCGCCGTTCGCCCAGCCGTCGCGGCCCTCCTCCGCGGAGCCCGTGGGCACGGTCAGCGGCACACTGGAGGCGATCAGCTTCCAGGTGGCATCCGAAGCCGCGACCCGGGTCTTGAGCCAGGTCAGCTGCTCGCGGCCGAGCAGGGTCTTGGGCCTGGCTCGGTGGTCCGGTGCGCTGTTGGCGTCGCGGTACTGGCAGGTGTCGAGCACGAAGAGCTCCAGGTGCGCCCCCCGGCGCAGGCTGCGGTAGATGCGCGCCGGGGTGCGGGCGGATTCCGCGATCGAGTGGTAATCCAGAAAGGCGCGCAGCCCCGCCGGCAGCAGCCGGGTCGCGCTGTCCGGCGCCAGGTCGTGCAGCGGGCCGAAGTTGTTGCGGACCTCATGATCATCCCAGGTGGCGAGGTAGGGGGTTTCCGCCAGCAGCTGCTGCAGGCCCTCGTCGGCGCGCTGATATTTCCAGTATGCCCAGTAGTCGCTGCGCCGGCGGGCCGGCGCCTGCCCGCTGGCGACCTGGGTATTGCCCAGCGCCCCCTCGGCGCGACAGGGGTGGTCGGCGTAGATCATGTCGCCCAGGGCGAGGAAAAAATCCGGCTTGCGTTCGCGAATGGCCCGAAATATCGGATAGCCCAGTTCGGCGTCCCGGCAGATGTTCTGGCCGCCCAGATCGCCGCCCCAGGCAAAATGCACCGGCGCCGGCCGGGAGGGCAGGGGCGGCGTGCGAAAGCTGCCTTTCCTTGCCGCCGCCGGCGGTGCGTCGAGGATCTCGGAGTCCGCCCACACCCGATAGCGGTAGGCGGTGGCGGGGTGCAGGCCCCGGATCTGCACCCTGGCGGTGTAATCCCGCGCCGCCTCTGCGGGTGCGGACCCCCGGTGGCGGCCGCCGCCGGGGCCGAGCACCTGCACCTGGAGCAGCGCGGCGTCCGCGGCCCGGGCCCAGATCAGCACCGAGGTCGGGCGCAGCTCGCCGCTGGCGACGCCGTGGGTGATGGCCACCGCGGCGGCACGGCACGGGCCGCAGCCGAGCGCCGCGATCAGGGCGAGCAGCGCGGACAGTCCCGGCAAGCGGCTCATGGGGTACTCCCGCCTTGCTCCGGGGCACCGGGGTGGGTTTTGCGGGTGGCGCGGCGAACAGGGCGCGGTGCGGATTCAGCCCGCCAGCACCGAGCGCTTGGCGATCTCCTCCAGCATCACCTCGGTGGCGCCGCCGCCGATCGACTGTACCCGGGCGTCGCGGCTCATGCGCTCGATGGCGCTTTCGCGGATGTAGCCGAAGCCGCCGTGGAACTGGAGGCAGGTATACATCACCTCGTTGACCAGCTCGCAGCAAAAGGCCTTGGCCATGGATACCTCCTTGACCGCATCGACGCCCTGGGCGTCGAGCCAGGCGGCGTGGTAGGTGAGCTGGCGGCCGGCCTCGACCTTGGCCTGGAGCATGGCGAGGCGCTGGCGGATCGCCTGCTTGTCCCACAGGGTGGCGCCGAACGCCTTGCGCTCCTGCACGTATCGCAGGGTGAGCTCCAGCGCCTTGGCGGCCTCACCCATGGACTGCGCGGCGAGCACGGTGCGCTCGTTCTGGAAGTTGCGCATGATCGAGTAGAAGCCCCTGTTCAGCTCGCCCAGGATGTTCTCGCGCGGTACCCGGCAGTTTTCGAACACCAGCTCGGCGGTGTCGGAACAGCGCCAGCCCTGCTTGTCGAGGGCGCGGCCGACGCTGAAGCCGGGGGTGCCTTTCTCGACGATGAACATGGTGATGCCGCGCGAGCCCTTGACGCTGGTGTCGGTCTTGGCGGCGACGAAGTAGATATCGCCCTTGACGCCGTTGGTGATGAACATCTTGGTGCCGTTGAGCACATAGTGGTCGCCGTCGGCCACTGCGGTGGTGCGGATGCCGGCGACATCCGAGCCGGCGTCGGGTTCGGTCACCGCCACCGCGCAGATCCTGCGCCCGGCGATCAGGTCGGCGAAGTATCTGTCCTTCTGCGCCTTGCTGCCGAAGTTGGCCAGGTGCGGCGAGGCCATGTCGGTGTGCACGGTCACGGTGACCGCGAAGCCGCCGAAAGTGGAGCGGCCCAGCTCCTCGGCGAGGATCACGCTGCCCAGGGTGTTCATGGCGCTGCCGCCGTACTCCTCCGGGTAGCGGATGCCGAGAAAACCCAGCTCACCCATGCGGCGCAGCACCTCGCGGGGCACGCAACCCTGGGCCTCCCAGGCCTCGGCGTGGGGTACGACTTCCTGCTCCACGAAGCGGCGGAGCTGCTCGCGCAGCATGTGCTGTTCTTCGGAAAAATAGGGTTGATGGCGGGTCACGCGGAGCCTCGTCGGTGGTTGATGGTCAGTGGTCGGCAGATGGTATGCCGGGGGCCGGCAGGGGTTCCAGTTCGACCAGCAGGACGCCGCCCTCGACGCTGTCGCCGACCGCGCAGAACAGCTCCCGCACCCGGCCGTCCGCGCTCGCGGCGAGGGAGTGCAGCAGTTTCATCGAGTCGAGCACGATGAGCGTCTGGCCGGCGGTCACGCTATCGCCAGGGGCACAATGAATCTCCGCGACCCGGCCGGGCAGGCTGGCGGTGATGTGCCGTTCGCCGGCGCCGGCGGCGGCCGGTACCGCGCCGGCGGCGAGCAGGCGCAGCTCCCGGGTCGCCCCGGACCAGTGCAGCGCCAGCCGGTCGCCGCAGCGCTGCCAGCGGATGCGCTCGGTGCGGCCGTCGCTGGCCAGCGCCAGTTCGTCCGCGGCCAGGCACCGGATGCGCGCCGTCAGGCACTGGTCCCCGCAGCGCGCCTGGTACTCGCCGGCGCGGCCGGTGACACACACCTCGCGGGCGACGCCGTCGGGTCCGGCGAGCCGATACCAGGTCGCGCCGGCCAGCCCGGCGCGCTCCAGCACCCGGAAGGCGCCCAGGCGTTGCCAGGGCGAGGATTCCTCTGCCACGGCCTCGGTTTCGGCCTGCGCGGCCAGCGCCAGGGCGGCGCGCAGCAACACCTCCGCATCCGCCGCCGGCGGCTGCCAGCCGCCGGGGAAATGCCGATCCAGAAAACCCGTGGTCAGGGGTTGCGCCGCAAAGGCCGGATGGCGCAACAGGTCCCGCAGCAGGCCCAGATTGGTGGTCGGGCCGAGCAGGACGAAGTCCTCCAGCGCCGCCAACAGCCGGCGCCGCGCCTGTTCCCGGTCGTCGCCGCCGGCGATCACCTTGGCGAGCAGGGAATCGTAATGGGGTCCGATCGAGGCGCCTTCGCCCACGCCGCTGTCGATGCGCACGCCCGCGCCCGCGGGTTCCCGGTAGCGCTCGATGCGGCCGGTGGCGGGGCGATAGCCCTGCGCCGGATCCTCGGCGTTGAGGCGCGCCTCCATGGCCCAGCCGGTGCAGGCGATCTGCTCCTGGGCGCGGGGCAGGGGCTCGCCGGCGGCGCTGCGCAGTTGCCACTCCACCAGATCCAGGCCGGTGACATATTCGGTGACCGGGTGCTCGACCTGGAGCCTGGTGTTCATCTCCAGGAAGTAGAGCTCGCCGCTGTGGTGATCGAGCAGGAATTCCACCGTGCCCAGGGAGTCGTAGCCGATCGCCCGGCCCAGGGCCAGCGCGTGCCGGTAGAGGGCGGCGCGCTGCGCTGCGCTGAGAAACGCGGCCGGCGCCTCCTCGACGATCTTCTGGTGGTTGCGCTGGATCGAACACTCGCGCTCGAACAGGTGGACCAGGTTGCCGTGGCGGTCGCCGGCGAGCTGGACTTCCAGATGGCGCGGCGCGGCGACCAGTTTTTCGAGCAGCACCCGATCGTCGCCGAAGCCGGCCAGGGCCTCCGCCCGCGCCTGGGCCAGCGCAGCGGGAAATTCTTCGGCCCCGGCCACGCTGCGCATGCCGCGCCCGCCGCCGCCGGCGCTGGCCTTGATCAGCAGCGGAAAACCGATGCGCCCGGCGGCGCCCAGCAGCGCCGCGTCGCCCTGTTCGCCGTGGTAGCCCGGCACCACCGGCACTCCGGCGCGCTCCGCGATGGCCTTGGATTCGATCTTCGAGCCCATGGCGCGGATGGCTTCGCGGTGCGGGCCGACGAAGGCGATGCCGGCGTCTTCGCAGGCGGCGATCAGGGTCTCGCTCTCGGCGAGAAAGCCGTAGCCGGGATGGATGGCCGCGGCGCCGGCGCGCTGCGCGGCGGCGACTATGGCCCCGGCGTCGAGATAGGAGCGGGCGCTGTCCGCCGGGCCGATGGCATAGGCGGCGTCGGCCAGATGCACGTGGCGGGCATCGCGGTCGGCCTCGGAATGAACCGCGATGGCGCGGATTCCCAGCCGCCGGCAGGTGCGGATGATGCGGACCGCGATCTCGCCGCGGTTGGCGATCAGTACCGATTCGAACACCGGGGTGGGGCCCTCACATGCGGTACACCGGCGCCGGGCCGGTGGTGGGCGGCAGCCTCGCGGCCAGCGCCAGGCACAGGCCCAGCACGTCGCGGGTCTGGGCCGGTTCGATGATGCCGTCGTCCCACAGGCGGGCGGTGGCGTAGTAGGGATCGGACTGTTCACCGTACTGGGCGCGCACCTCGGCGTCGATGCGGCGCAGATCCTCGGCGAGTCGCGCATCGTCCTCGCGGATGCTGGTGCGGCGCAGCTCCTGCATCACGTTGCTGGCGATGTCGGCGCTCATGGTGGCGCAGCGCGCGGTGGGCCAGGCGAACAGGAAGTGCGGCGCGAAGCCGCGCCCGGCCATGCCGTAGTTGCCGGCGCCGTAGGAGCCGCCGACGATCACCGAGAACTTGGGCACCCGGGAGGTCGCCTGGGCGTAGACCATCTTGGCGCTGTGTTTGGCGATGCCGCCGCGCTCGGCCTCGGTGCCGACCATGTAGCCGGTGATATTGTGCAGAAACAGCAGGGGCGTATTGCGCTGATTGCACAGCTCGATGAAGTGCGCACCCTTGAGCGCGGATTCGGAAAACAGCGCGCCGTTGTTGCCCAGGATGCCGACCGGATAGCCGTGCAGGTGGGCGGCGCCGCACACCAGGGTGTCGCCGTAGAGCGGCTTGAACTCCTGGAAGTCGCTGCCGTCCACCAGCCGGGCGATGATCTCGCGCACGTCGTAGGGGATCCTGGGGTCGGCGCTGACCACCCCGGCGATCTCCTCCGGATCATAGGCCGGCGGCCGCACCGGGCGGACCTCGGTGTGGCACTGGCGCGGCCAGTTCAGCTTGGCGACGATCTCCCGCAGCCGGTGCAGGGCCGCGGGCTCATCGTCGACCAGATAATCGTTCACCCCCGAGACCCGGCTGTGCATCTCGGCGCCGCCCAGGGTCTCGCCGTCGACGGTCTCGTCGATGGCCACCTTGACGATCGAGGGTCCGCCCAGGTGGATGCGGGCGTTGCCGCGCACCATCACCAGCTCGTCGGCCAGCGCCGGGATGTAGGCGCCCCCGGCGGTGCAGCCGCCGAACACCGCGGCGAGCTGCGGCAGCCCCTGCTGGGACATGCGGCACTGACGGTAGAAGGTGTTGCCGAAGTGGTCCTTGTCGGGAAACACCCGGTCCTGCTCCGGCAGATAGGCGCCGCCGCAGTCCACCAGGTAGATGCAGGGCAACCGGTGCTGTTCGGCGATCTCCTGGGCGCGCACGTGCTTGCGCACCGTCTCGTGGAAGAAGGAGCCGCCCTTCACCGTGGCGTCGTTGGCGATGATCATGCAGGGCACGCCGCACACTTGGCCGATGCCGGTGACGATGCCCGCGCCCGGCACCTCGTTGCCGTACAGCCCCCAGGCGGCCAGCGGCGAGAGTTCCAGGAAGGGCGTGTGGGGGTCGATCAGCCGGTCGATGCGCTCCCGCGCCAGCAGCTTGCCGCGGCTGCGGTGGCGGGCGATATGGGCCTCGCGGATGCCGGTGGCCGCCTCCCGCAGCCGCGCGCGCAGGGTGTCGAGCAGTTGTCGATAGTGCTCGGCGTTGGCGAGAAACGCCGGCGCGCGGGAATTGATGCGGGATTCGATCTGGCTCATCCGGTGTTCTTGTGTGTGGGGAGACACCGCAAACCGGCGCCGGCCGGGAATCTAGCAAAATCCACCGGACGGCGCGAGGTTGGCGGCAGAGCGGGGTGAGCGGATCGGTCTCGCCCCGCTGGTGGCCGCGCCGGGCGCGCGGCATGGGCGGCGGCCGCTTCGGTGGTCCGCCACCGGCCCGCGCCCCGGCTGCCGCCAGGCCCGGCAGGACGGCGCCGGCAAGGCCCGCCAATCCCGGTGTCCGGCGGGCGCAGTCAATCATGCACGGGGCCCTCCCGGCGGACCGGGAAGCGGGCGCCGAGTGCAACCCCGGCGGCGAGGGCGATGCAGGCCAGATACAGGGCCGCCTGGAGCGGGCTGGGCGTCGCCTCATAGCCGAGCAGCGCATAGAGGAGCTGGCCGAGCGGAGACTGTTCGGGCAGCCAGGTGGAGGTGTCCCACAGCGGCGGCTGGGCCGGCAGCCAGTCGACCTGGACCAGCAGCCTGGCCGCCTGTGCGCACATGCCGGCCCCGATCAGCGCCAGCAGTCCGGCCGCGACCGGCAGTATTCCGGCCGGTGGCAGCGCGACCAGCAGATAGTAGAACAGCGCGCCGGCGCTGAATCCCACGCCGAGACCCAGCGCAGCCCCGGTCAGGGCGTCGGTGGTGGCGCCGATCTGCTGCATGAAGCTGCCGAAGTAGAGCAGGATCTCCGAGCCCTCGCGGATGATGGCCAGGCTGACCGCGGCCACCATGGCCCAGGGCAGCGTCGCCGCGGGCCGCCGGGGATCGCGGCCGCTGCCGAGCAGCCCGATGATGACCAGGATCGCGGCGTAGATCAGCAGTTGGAGGGTGCTGTTGGCCAGCTCGTAACCCGCGCCCTCGAACCAGTCCGATATCCGGCGCAGGGAGGCGGCGAAGATCCCGGCGCCGAGGATGCCGAGCCCGACGCCGAGCCCGAACCTCGGGCGCGGCAGCGCCAGCCGCCGGGCGGCGGCGAGCAGCACGCTGATCAGCAGCGCGGCTTCGAGCGCTTCGCGCAGGACGATGATGACGCTATCGATCAGCATGGCTCATTGCACGATCAGCTTGCCCTGGGCGGTCTTGGGATGGAATTCGCCGAAGAACGGATATTCCCCGGGCTCCAGCGGACCGATGAAGATCACCGCATTGTCGCCGCCGAGAATGACTTTCTCGCGGTTGAGCTCCCAGCTTTCGAACTCCTCGGGGGTGGAGTCGAGGTTGTGTACCCGCAGCCGCACCTTGGTCCGGGCCGGAATCACCAGCTCCGAGGGTTCGAACAGATGATTGCGGATGTGCAACTCGACCTCGGGCGGGCGCTCGCCGCGGGCGCCGGCGCCGAGCAGGGCAGCGGCGAGCGCGGCCGCGAGGGTGCCGGCCGAACGCCCGGTCTTCATGCCGCGCTCCGCTGCCTTGGCAGATGCAGGCGGCGCGGGCCGCGGGCCGGAAAAACCACCCGCACCGCCAGGCCGCCGCCGAGTTCGGAGGCGCCCAGCGAGATGCTGGCGCCGTGCAGATCGGCGATCAGCTTGACGATCGACAGCCCCAGCCCGCTGCCGCTGCCGGGATTGCGGTCGCCGCCGATGCGGTAGAAGCGATCGAACACCCGGGTGTGCTCCGCGGCCGGCATCCCGGGCCCGGAATCGGCGACCTCGAGGCGCGCGCCCTCGGCGGTGGTCGCGGCGCTGACCAACACTTCGCCACCCGCCGGGGTGTGGCGATTGGCATTGGCCAGCAGGTTGTCGATCAGGGTGGTCAGCGCAAAGCGGTCGCCCAGCAGCGGGCAGCGGTCGCCGCGCAGTTCGATGTGCTGGCCGCGGCGCTCGAAATCCTCGTAGCGGGCGGCGATCGCGCCGCGCGCCAGCTCGGTCAGGTCCAGGGGTTCCATGTGGGCGCGGTAGTGTTCGGGCTCCATGCGGTAGAGCAACAGGATCTGGGCGATCAGGTGTTCGAGCCGCGCCACTTCCTGACTGACCTGCGCCAGGGTAGGGTCTTCCGCGGGCAGGTTTTCAGCGAGATTGTGCAGGTGGACCTTGAGCGCCGCTACCGGCGTGCGCAGTTCGTGGGCGGCATCCGCGGTCAGCCGGCGCTCGCGTTCGAAGGATCGTTCCAGCCGGTAGAGGAGGGCATTGACCGCGGTGGCGATCACCGCCACTTCCGCGGGGGGATCGCGCAGTTCGATGGGCGACAGATCGGCGGCCTGTTTGCGGCGCAGTTGTGCGGCCAGCCGCTCCAGCATGTGCAGGCCATGGCCGACGATCAGCCAGATGAACAGCGCGGCGATCGGCAGGCCCACCATCACCGCGATCACCGATTCCAGCACGATGCTGTCGGCCAGCAGATAGCGGGTGTCGGCGCGCTGGGCGACCAGGATCCAGTGGTCGCTGGTGGGCGCGAAGCGCACCAGCACCCGCCAGCGCAGGCCGAGAAAGTTGCGGTCGTGGAACCCGGGGCGCAGCGGCGCCATGGCTGCGGCGGGCGCGTCCGCGGAATGCAGCAGCAGCCGCTCGTCCCGGCTCCAGACTTGGAACACGGCCTGGCCGGCGCTGGGCGCGAAGCCCGGGCCGAAGCCTTGCGCCGCCGGCGGCGGCTGGGTGGTGAGCAGCGCGGCGATCAGGCTCGCGGTATCGGAAAGCTGGGCGTCGAACAGGATCTCGGCGGCCTTGACGCTCGCGCGGTAGCCGTACAGCGCCGCCGCGAAGCTGGTCAGGGTAATGGCGGACAGCACGGCGATGACCAGGAAGGAGCGAATCGACCTCACGGCAGGCGCAGGCTGTAGCCGACGCCGCGCACCGTGCGGATCCGGTCGCTGCCGAGTTTGCGGCGCAGGTGGTGGATGTGGACCTCCAGGGCGTTGCTGGCGATCTCCTCGCCCCAGGCGTAGAGCTTGCCCTCCAGGGTGTCGCGGGTCAGCACCCGCCCGGGCCGTTCCATCAGCGCCTTGAGCAGGGCGTATTCGCGCCGCGACAGCTCGACCGGCTCCCCCGCGAGCTCCAGGGCGCGGGTGGCGGTATCGAGGCGCAGATCGCCGACCGCGAGCACCGCGGTGGCGGCGCCGGCCAGGCGCCGGCCCATGGCCCGCAGGCGGGCCTCCAGCTCGTGCATGTCGAAGGGCTTGGCCAGGTAGTCATCGGCGCCCAGATCCAGCCCGGCCACCTTTTCATTGATGGTGTCGCGGGCGGTCAGGATCAGCACCGGCAGCCGGCGGTTGGCGGCGCGCAGCCGGCGCAGCACCTCCAGGCCATCCAGATCGGGCAGGCCCAGGTCGAGGATCACCAGGTCGGGGGCGTCGGTCTGGACGGCGTGCAGGCCGTGGTCCCCGCGGGTGACGTGGTTGACGGCAAAACCCTTGGCGCGCAGGGCCTGGGTCAGGCCCGCGGCCAGCGATTCGTTGTCCTCGATCAGCAACAGGCGCAGGGCGGCGATCCTCGGGTCTCAGGAGGAGCTGGCCCGCCGCAGCAACTTGGCGATCTCCCGCTGGCGGCCGCTGTCGGCCAGCGGCCGGTCCGGCCGCGGCGGCGCCTGCTGGGCGCGCAGCAGATATTCGCGGGCCTTGCGCCGATGCCCCTGTTCGAGGAGGAAATCGCCGTAAAAGTAGTTCGCGTCCATGTCTTCGGGAGCGATCTCCAGCGCGCGCTTCAACAGTTCCTCCGCCTTGTCCCTGTCCCCGAAACCCACCGGCCAGCCGGGGGCCTTGTAGTAGAGCGCGCCCAGGCTGGTGTAGGCCGAACCATCGAGCGCCGCCGGGTTCAGCGCCAGGGCACGTTCCAGGTCGGCCCGCGCCGCCTCGGCCGCGGCCAGGGAGTAGAGGCCGCCTTCGGCGTTCGCCATGGTGGAGTGGATGATGCCCGACCAGATCCAGGCCTCGGCGCGGTCCGGGTGGGTTGCGGTGAGCCGCTCGGCCTCCAGGGTCAGGGCTTGCAGGGCGGTGAGCCGGGGCTTGCCGCGCAGCTCGTAGTTGGCCACTGCCCAGCGTTGTTGGAGCTCATCGAGGGCGGCCTCCAGATCGCGCTGGGCGAACGCTGCGGTGGCGAACGCCAGGCCCAGGGAGAGCAACAGAATGGACAGGATTTTCAGGGCTTTCAGGCTGTTCATGCTGGACTTCCTCCTGCAGCGACTCCGGTCGGGAGCGCGCCGGACAGCGGACCCAGGGAAGCGCCGGCGACCTCCGCGGCGGCTGGAGCGGGGTCCGGGACATTCCCCGGCCGATGCGCGGTCCGACCTGGCGGTGCGGTGGTCGTTCATGGCAGTGGCGGTCGCCCACAGGCCAGGTGCAGTATACGAATTTTCGGGGTCGGTCGGTTTCGGGGAGGGGCGGCGCCGCGGCCCCGGGGCACCATGACATTCGGTCCGGCGAGGAGTCTGCAACCGGGGAGTGGGGCGGCCCTTGGCCGCCATGCCCGGACTCTCGGCGGCGGGGTGATCCGGTGTTCCATGACCTGGAGCCCGGGGTATCGCCGCAGCGCCCGGAGTAGCCCGCCGACCGATCGCCGGCACTCCCATCCGTCAGCGCTGTACCTGAAACTGCCGGGCGAGCGCCAGGGCGCCCTGCTCGAGCCGCTGCCATTGTTCCTGGTGCACAGCGGCGAAATAGAGCTCGATCGTGACGTCGGCGCTGTATTGCACATCGAGGAGGCAGTGCTGGAGTACGCCCAGTTGCCGGGCGCGGGCGGCGGAGATGCAGTGCAGCGTTCGTGAGCTGCCGTCGGCACCACGGACCATCAGCACATCGTAATCACTGGACGGGGGCGGTTTGGCGGTGGCTCGGGTCAGTGTCACGCGCAGGATTGCGGGTGACGCCGTCGCCAGAAACTCCGGAATCAAATGGGCTCGCAGCGGCGCCAGATCGGCGGCGTCCACCCGCAGGCGCGCGGTGCTGAGGCCGGCCCGGGTGCAATCGCGCGCATCGGCGAAATAGGTGCAGGGGATGCTGAACAGCCAGCCGCCGATCGCCAGTGCCACCGGCTTCCGGTCGAAGGTGTGGACGAGGCCGAAACCCATGCCCGGATAGACCTTGTCGGCCCAGGCATCCAGCGGTGAGAGTTCGCGCGGCGGCACTCCCTCGAACATGCGCGAGGCGTAATAAAGCCGGCGCAGGCGATCCTCTGCCATGCCCTCGCCGTCGGCGTCGGGTGCGACGAACCCGCAGGTCACCAGCACCCACTCGGTGCCTGCGGCCAGCAAGGTGAAAATTTGTGGCCGCAAGGTGACATAGCCGATGCCCGCTGTGGCGATCAGCGCAATCAGCAGCCACATCTGCAGGCGGCGGCCGGGCGGCGGGGCAGGGTGGCGGTCAATGCCGACTGGTTTCACTGGCGAACTCGTCAGGCGCGTTGGTCGCGCGTCACCCACCGATCGATTTCAGGATTGCCGGCGGGGGAGCGCCACGGCAGAATCGAGCCCCTCCACCCGTCGGCGACCTGATGATGAGCCAGTTTAGCATGCGCAGAATCGGGCTCGCGGTGGCACTGGTGCTGGCGCTGTTGGGAGTGTTGGCCGTCACCGACTACCTGGTGCAGCTCAAGCGCAGCGAGGGCCGCATTCCACCGGGCACCGAAGCCAGCATCGGCGGTCAGTTCGCGCTGGTGGATGCATCCGGCCGCACCGTCACGGAGCGGGATTTCGCCGATCGCTACAAGCTGATTTTTTTCGGCTTTACCCATTGTCCCGATGTGTGCCCGACCACGCTGGCACGGATGTCGGTGATCCTGCGTGCCTTGGGGCCGGCCGCCACGCGCCTGTATCCGCTGTTCGTGACGGTCGACCCGGAGCGCGATACGCCGGAGCGGCTGCGCGAATACGCCAGGCAGTTCGATCCGCGGATCATTTATCTGACGGGTACGCCGGATCAGATCGCGAAAGTGCTCGAGGCCTGGCGGGTGAGTACCGCCAAGATCGCCGCCGGCCAGGACGACTACTCGATGAACCACAGCGCAGTACTGTATCTGATGACACCGGCTGGGCAACTGGCTGCATCCTTCCGTTGGGACGACGCCGAAGCCGACATCGCCGATGACATTCGGGGTTATCTCAGCGATTGATTGACTTGACTGTTGCCTTGAGTGGCATATTAGCAATATCTTATCGTCATTCAGGCGCATTGCGCGCTCTGCACCCAGAACCCTGGCGATCAAGACCGGGGGGTGGCGCAACCGCCACCAGTTTCAATATCAATCTTATTTTCAATAACTTGACGGAGATACCCCGTCACCGAGGTGCATGTCCGCTACCTGGACGGCTGCGGTAGGACCCTGAGGATCTGGCGCGATGAGAAGTTGGATGTTGACCATCCTGGTAGCCGGCGTGATAGCGGCGGGCTCGTATTTCTTTTACATCGGGACATTGCCGCCCGAGCTTGAACCCGGTTTCCTGTATGGCAACGGCCATGTCGAGGGCACCGAAGTGGAGATCAGCGCGGAAGTCACCGGGCGCGTGATCACCAGCAACCTGGTCGAGGGCCAGCCCGTCGCCAAGGGCTCGCTGCTGGTGGAGCTCGATGCCAGCGATGCGCGCGCGCAACTCGCTACGGCGGAGTCCGAAATCAAGGCGTTGCAGTTCCAGATGGAGCGCATCCGCGAGCAGTTGGCGACCGCCAACGACATGCTGAAGACCGCCGAACGCGAGCTCAACCGGCATCAGGCGCTGCGCAAGACCGGCGTGGTCACCGAGCAACGGCTCGACCAGGTGGCCACCGCGTACCGCGAGAATCTCGGCCAGGTGCGCTCGTTGCGCGCCCAGCTCGAAGAGACCGGCGCGCACATCGAGCGGGCCCGCAACCAGTTGGCGTATTTGCGCATCCAGGTCGACAAGTCCCGCATCTACGCGCCGCTCGACGCCACCGTGCTGTCCAAGGGTATCGAGGTGGGCGAGCTGGCAACCCCGGGGCGCAATATCGCAGTGCTGGTCGATTTGAACGACCTCGAGCTCAAGGTCTATCTGCCGGAGGCGGTGATCGGCAGCGTCAAGTTGAACGACCCGGTGCGGGTGCGGGTGAATGCGTTCCCCGACCGTTATTTCGATGCGCGGGTCAAGCGCGTCGATCAGCGTGCGCAATTTACCCCCAGGGACATCAATATGCCCGAGGAGCGGGTGCGCATGGTGTTCGGCGTGGTGCTGGCCCTGGCCAACCCGGAGGGCCATCTCAAACCCGGCATGCCCGCCGATGCCTGGATTCGCTGGGACCCGGACCGCGAATGGCCGGCGAACCTGGTGGTCCCCCGTTGACGCCTTTCAGCCGCGACTCCGCCGCGACGGGATGAACACCGTGACCTCGGCCGAACACTTGACAGCAAACCGGCGCGAACCGCAGTTTGGCAGTGTCCAGGCTGCGAGTGAGCCCGCTGCCGCGATCATCCAGACCGAGCATCTCGGTCGCGCATTTCGCCGCAGGATGGTGTTGCGCAACGTCGATCTTTCGGTTTACGAAGGCGAAATCTTCGGCCTGCTGGGCCCGGATGGTGCCGGCAAGACCACGCTGATGCAGTTGATGGCGGCGATCCTGGATCCCACCGAGGGCCGCTGCACGGTGATGCAGCACGACACCGTCAGGGACGCCTACTGGATCAACTCCCACATCGGCTACATGTTTCAGGGCTTCACGCTCTACGACAAACTGTCCGTCGCCGAGAACATGCGGTTTTCCGCCGATATTCGCGGCCTGTCGGCGGAAGTGTATGAAGAGCGTCAGGAGCGCCTGCTGCGCATGGCGGGGCTGTTGCGGTTTCTCAAGCGTCCCGCCGGGAACCTTTCCGGTGGCATGCGCAAGAAGCTGTCGCTGTGTACCAACCTCATTCACGAGCCGCGCCTGTTGTTGCTGGACGAATTGAGTCTGGGCGTGGATCCGGCGTCGCGGCGCGAGCTGTGGGACATGCTCCACGCCTTTCGGGACGACGGCGTTACGGTGGTCGTCAGCACGCCCTATATGGACGAGGCGGAACACTGTGATCGGCTGGCGTTTCTGCACGAGGGCGAAGTGCTGGCCGTCGACAGCCAGCAGGCGCTGCGCGCCCGCTGCATCGGTCGAGTCTATGAGCTGGTGCACTTCGCCCATCGGGGGCTCGCCCACAACCTGCTGCACGACCATCCGGACGTGGTCAGCATCCGCCACCTGGCCGAGAGCGTGCACTTTCAGGTGCGCACACCCGATCGACTCGACCCGGCGCTGGCCGCCGGGCTCGTCAGTGGTGGCGGCAAAATCGAGGCTGTCGAGCCCGGTCTCGACGATGCCTATATTCTGCTGGGCGGCGGCGAGAAGGGCTCGGCCTATGCCCGCCCGCCGCCGGAGATCAGGCTGTCGCCCCGGCTGGAGGCACGCGGCCTGATTCGCACCGAGGCCCTGCGCATCGTGTTTGGCGATTTCGTTGCCAATGATGATGTCACGCTGGAGATTCATCCTGGCGAAGTGTTCGGTTTTCTCGGCGCCAACGGTGCCGGCAAGACCACCTTCATTCGCACCTTGTGCGGACTGCAGAAAATCACCTCGGGCAACGCCTGGATCGGTGGCATCAGCGTGCGCGATCAGCCGCAACTGCTGCGCGACCACATCGGCTACATGTCGCAGCGGTTTTCACTGTATCCAGATCTCACCGTAGGCGAAAACCTGGCATTCTTTGCCGGTGTGTACGGGCTGCGCGGCAAGGATCGCAAACTGGCGATGGACTGGGCGATCGAGGTGACCGACCTGCGGGAGGTGCTGGACGGCCTGGTGTCGCAGACCTCGGGCGCGCTCAGCCAGCGCCTGGCGCTGGCCTGCGCCATCATGCACCAGCCGGAAGTGGTGTTCCTCGATGAGCCTACCTCGGGGGTGAGCCCCGCCGCCCGCTACAAATTCTGGCAATTGATCCAGACCCTCGCCGAAGTCGGCACCACCATTTTCGTGACCACGCACTATCTGGAGGAGGCCAACTACTGCCATCGCCTGGGGCTCATGCACCTCGGGCGCCTGATCGGCATCGGCCCCGCCAGTGAACTCGCCGCGGCCTTGCCGCCCGGCACCGACACCAGCACCATCGAGGAAATGTTCCTCGCCTACATCCGTATCGAGGATCAGCGGCTCGCCCACCTGAAGGGACCCGCACCATGAAGCTTTACCGTCTGAGCGCCGTGATTCGCAAGGAGACCCGCGAGATTCTCCGCGATCGGGTGACGCTGGCGATCGCCTTCCTGTTTCCCGTGCTGATGCTGCTGATGTTCGGCTACGCCATCTCGCTGGAGGTCGAGAACGTCAAACTGGGCGTGTTGGATCAGGATCAGACCCCCGCCAGCGCCGAACTGACCGATACCTTTGCAGCGAGCGGGTACTTCCAACTGGTGCGCCGCTACAACTCCGAGTGGGAGATGCGCGAATCGATCCAGGCCAATGAAGTCAAACTGGTGCTGCTGATCCCGGCCAACTTCTATCGCGAGATCGATCGCGAGGATGCGCCCCAGGTGCAGTTGCTGATCGATGGCACCTACTCGGCAACGGCACTGATCGCGCTCAATTACGGCCTGTCGATCGCATCCCGATTTCAGAGCGAACGCGGTGGTGCCGGGCACATCGAGGTGGAGCCGCGCATCTGGTACAACCCGAGTCTGCGCAGCGTGATCTATGTGGTCTCCGGCCTCTATGCGGTGATCATCGCCTCCTTTCCGCCGCTGCTCACCACCCTCGCCATCGTGCGCGAAAAGGAGAGCGGGGCGATCCAGCAGATCTACGCCTCGCCGCTCACGGTGCCCGAATTCCTGCTCGGCAAGCTGATTCCCTACGGTGTCATTTCGTGTATCCAGCTGCTCTCCATCGTGCTGGTGGGCAGCCATTGGTTCGGCGTGCCGTTCAATGGCAATCCCTGGTATATGGCGATCGCGGGCGGTATCTACGTGTTCTGCAACGTCGGCATCGGGCTGTTGATCTCGACCATTACCCAAAGCCAGTTGCTCGCGGTACTGTTGGCGCTGGTGGTCACCATGATGCCCTCGATGCTGTTTTCTGGGTTTGTGTTCCCCATCTACGCCATGGCGGAGCCGGTGCAGGCCTATACGATGCTGTTCCCCGGCCGCTATTTCGTCGAGCTGTCGCGCGGGATCACCCTCAAGGCCGCTTCGCTGGGCGAGATGTGGCAGCCGCTGCTGTTGCTGAGCGTTTACACGGCCTTGATCTTTGGCGCCGCCGTCGCCGTGTTCAAAAAGAAAGTCGCCTGATCATTGCAATCATCGGAGGTGCATCATGGGCGGTCGTATCGGGAGCCTGATTCTCAAAGACACCATCCAGTTCGCCCGCGACAAGACGATTCTGATGGTCGTGTTCTGGATGTACACCATCGAGGTGTTGATCTGTGGTTACGGCATGACCTTCGAGGTCAGGGATCTGCCGGTCGCCGTAGTGGACAACGACCGCTCGCCCTCGAGCCGCGACCTGATTGACCGTTTCGAGTTGTCGGAGGCGTTCGAGATCCGCGGTTACCCCGCCAATCAGGGCGAAGCCGAGCGTTGGATGCGACAGGGGGACGCGCAGTACACCCTGGTGATTCCGATCAATTTTGAACGCGATCTGAAAGGCGGCAGATCGCCCCAGCTTCAGGTGCTGCTCGACGGCACCAACTCCAACGCCGCGTCGCTGGCCAAGGATTACACCGCGGCCATCGTGTCTCGATTCGAGGACGAGGCGAGCGTCACCACAGGTGGCGGGCAAGGTGTGCGACCCGCGGTGCAGATCTGGTACAACCGCACTCAGACTCTGGAGTCATTCGTGGTGCTGTCGATGATTCTGGCGGCCGTGTTGATGGTGGGTACCATCCACTCGGCGGCCACCATCACCCGCGAAAAGGAGGTGGGTACCGTCGAGCAGTTGATGGTGACCCCAACGCGGATCTGGGAGATGTTCCTCGCCAAAACCGTGCCGACACTGGTGGTGGGCGTCGTGGGTCTGTTCCCGAGCCTGGTGATCGTCTGGTGGTTTGGCGTGCCCATTCACGGCAGCCTGTTCTTGTTCCTCGCGCTCACCGCGGTGTTCCTGCTCAGCGCCATCGCCATTGGCGTACTGATCGCGTCGATTACCAAAACCCTGCAACAGGCGCTGCTGCTGTGCTTTTTCGGATTGTTTCCCATCATGTTCCTGTCGGGGACCATGACGCCCATCGATTCGATGCCCGCGGTCATTCAGCCCTGGACGGAGTTCAGCCCGTTGCGCCACTACATGGAAATCGCCATGGGCATCTTCCTCAAGGGCGTCGGCTTTGCCGAGCTCTGGCCGGCCACCTTGAAGATGGCCGGCATCGGTGCGGTGCTGTATCTGATTGCTGCATTGCGGTTCCGCCACAACCTGAAAGCCGGTTGAGGAAGGCGGGCCCAGGAAATCGGCTGGGAGTGGTGACTGGCCGAGAGCTTGCTTGCAGTGATGGTGGGGGAGGGTGTTGCCAGGCGATGGATGTCTCCGGAACACATATCCGAGATACCGCCATCGTGAGCCAACCCCCCCATAGTGATCTCCCGCTGCCCACGAGGAGGTACCAGATCGTGTCCGATAATCCTGCACCCGGGATGTCGCCCGAACAGTGGGCGGCGATCGAGAAGTTCAAGGCGGAGACCGGGGTTGATCCGACACCGGTGATTGACCTGGTCAACCGGATGAGAGAACGTCCACCGATCGAGGAAGCGCTGCTACGGGCAGCCGCGAACCTGAACCCGGACAACAACGATCCTGACCCGGAACAGATCCAGAAGTAATGCCGGAAACGACAGGTGTAGATGATGGGGCACAAGGCGCCTGTGATCGATCTGGCCAGCAGGCGGAGAGTCAGCCGGCCGCGGAGCCCGCCGAGCGGGTTGCCGTCGGAAAACATGGTCCCGATCCGCTACGCGCCGATTTCAGAGCGGATCTGGATGGGGGCAAAGATCGCACCGGCTGGGTCGGCACCTACAGTCTGCCGTCCCCGTGCGGCACGGAGAGGCGGAGTGGGCCGAGACATTATCCGACCGTCACCCCGCTCGATGGCTTTACGCCTCTTTGCAGAGAGCAGGCGATCGCCATTGACCCACCAAATCAGAGGGTGGGCATCCAGCACGATCAACCCAGTGCCTCCCAATCCTCGCTGGCTACGGGCTGCATCGGGTCGGCGCAGGCCGTCACGCTGCCTTTGAGAACCTCCTGCGGCCGGCGGCCCGTTTCCCGGTAACGACGTATTTCGACCGCAGGTTTGCCGTGATCGGTGACAATCACCACTTCCCGCTGGATTCGATCCGGCGGAACAGCTCCGGCGCCCGGGCCTTGAACTCTGATTCCGATACCTGTTCCCGCATGGCAATGCCTCGGGTCATGTGGGCTGGTCATTATCATAGTGGGCAATGACCATAAGAGATGGCCATTTTCACGCCTTGCCGAAATCGGAACCGGGCACCACGCCACCGCCCTTCTTGTCGGCAAGCACAGCCCTGCCTTGGACCCCTTGCTGGCCGTTCGAGGCGAATCCGAAGGCGCGGGCAGATTGCCGGTGGGTTTGTCACCGCGGCGGTGACTGTGGCAGCCTTTCAGAGTGTCCGCGGATTTCGACTATTCGCCCTGCACCCATTCGAGGTAGGCCAGACGCGGGCAACACCGGTATTCGTTTACCATCGGTGCGGGAATCAGCAGCTCGTCGCTGGACGGCTCGGGGAAGTGCTCGGGTCGATCCCGCGTGCTCGGAGGAGCCTTCTCCGTGCCCGCTGGTTCCGTTGACTCACGAGGCCGATCCCCGCCTGCGTGGGGGAGCCCCGCTGGGCGATGCGCGCCAGGCCGGCCTTGAGTTCGGCGTCGTCGATATCAATCGAAAAGTTCTTGGCCATTTGGTACCTTCTAGTCGCGGGGCCGGGTGCATCTCTCCGTCGTGCTCATACCACGAAGCGTCACGGGCGTAGGGAGGGGGGACGGCCCCGCGCCCAATAACTCCGCGGGGCCAGCATCCGGCGCCCACTAGTGCGCACCTGGAACACGACCACGTATTTCCGCTCATCGATGCGCCTGATAACACGCACCACCGGCCGCCGACCTGGTTCATGACGCCGCCCGCTTCAATGAGGCCCCGGCTTTCATCGCCGCGCAGGGCCGCATGGTGGCTTCAATGAGGCCCGGCTTTTCGCCGGGGAAATCCCCACTCCTCCCATGCGAAATTGGCGTCGCCCGTCGCGCTTCAATGAGGCCCCGGCTTTTCGCCGGGGAAATCTCCGGATCGATCCAGCGCCGGCGGCCGGCGTCGTCGAGGCTTCAATGAGGCCCCGGCTTTTCGCCGGGGAAATCGGATGCCGAGCCCCCGGGGTAGCGGGCGCTGGAGGAGCTTCAATGAGGCCCCGGCTTTTCGCCGGGGAAATCGAGTTCGGCGCGGCCGCGCCCTTTCTGGCGGTGGGGCTTCAATGAGGCCCCGGCTTTTCGCCGGGGAAATCGCGGCCGAGCGCGCGCGCATCGCGGCCATCCTGCGCTTCAATGAGGCCCCGGCTTTTCGCCGGGGAAATCATCGTCGCCCATCACCAGCACCGTGCCGCCGGCCACGCTTCAATGAGGCCCCGGCTTTTCGCCGGGGAAATCCTGGGCAGTTCCGATGAGAGCAGAGGTGCCGGCGACTTGCTTCAATGAGGCCCCGGCTTTTCGCCGGGGAAATCGACGCGGGTTGAAGCAACCCGTGATCTGGTGATCGGCAGCTTCAATGAGGCCCCGGCTTTTCGCCGGGGAAATCCGCAACCAGGGCCCGAAGTGGCAGCGCGCGTGCTGGGCTTCAATGAGGCCCCGGCTTTTCGCCGGGGAAATCGCCGCAGACCTGCTGCGGTCAGATCGCGGCGGATTGGGCTTCAATGAGGCCCCGGCTTTTCGCCGGGGAAATCCGGGCGCTCCTGCCCCACATCGAGGAACCCACCATGGCTTCAATGAGGCCCCGGCTTTTCGCCGGGGAAATCACTGTCCCACGCCGCGCACCGAACACCGCTGGAGGGGGCTTCAATGAGGCCCCGGCTTTTCGCCGGGGAAATCCACTTCGGCCCGGATGCCGTGGCGGAGGTGACCGGGCGGCTTCAATGAGGCCCCGGCTTTTCGCCGGGGAAATCGGCGGATTTCCATGGCCTGCTGGAACTTGTCCGGAGCGCTTCAATGAGGCCCCGGCTTTTCGCCGGGGAAATCATGCAGGAAAGAATTGAAAGCGAGTACACTACGCGAAGCTTCAATGAGGCCCCGGCTTTTCGCCGGGGAAATCGGCGCGGCCTTTTTATTTGCCCGCGGGCGGTCCCCCTGCGTCAGGATAGTTGTCGCCTCCATAGCGCTGTAATCTGAGGGGGCGAGAGGTGACGAGATGGCTCGATACGGAAGGGTATTCAAGGAGCGCGCGGTGACGCGGCTGTTGCCGCCGGAAAGTGCTCTGATGGATACGGTTGCACAAGAGTTGGGAGTGAGTGTGTCGACCCTGGAGCGCTGGCGCGCTGAGGCGTTGTCGCAAACGGACGGCAAGCGGAAGCGGATCTGGACCGCGGTGGCACGCCTGGAAGCGGTGATTGCCACGGCGGCG
>JBMOPO010000062.1:0-17824 GCA_049325095.1 Pseudomonadota bacterium
GCGTCACCTTGCCCTTGCGATCCCACGCCGCCGATGCAAACGTCGTCTGCTTCATCAGTCCCCAATACCTCGACAACCTGGCGAGAAGTATCAATCATCCGCACGTGCTTGTGCAGAGGTTCCCTAGCGCGCGCCGGGCCACCGGGCACGCCATCGCGCGGCCGGTCGCCCGGCTTCGGCGACCTGATCGGGGGTCAATTCCCCGCCGGCCGGCCTCGGGAATCCGCCGGGGAAGAGCCGTCGGCAGGCGGCGGGACGTAGCGCCCGGCCGCCCGATGCAGCCAGTCCAGTTGCCGCTCGAAGCGCCGGCAGGCGCCGCACATCATCAGGTGCCAGCGCAGCGCCAGGCGCTCGCCGCGGGACAGCGGGCGCTCCCTGGCCTCCGACATCAGGCGGGTGCTTGCCTCGCAACTCGGCATCAGCGGCGCTCCTCCGCAAACCAGTGTTGCTCCAGGCAGGCGCGCAGGCGCAGCCGCGCGCGGTGCAGGAGCACATGGAGATTGGTCACCCCGACCCCCGCCGCCTTACAGATCTCCCCGGTCTCCAGACCCACGAACTCGCGCATCATGAACACCCGCGCCTGGCGCTCGGGAAGGTGTTCCAGACAGGCCTGGAACACCTGCCAGAAGCGGCCGTCCTCGAGGCTGTCATCGGGATCGCGCCAGGGTCTGGGTGCCGGGTCCGGGTGCCAGTGGCCGCCGCGATCGAACAACTGCGCCAGCAGGTCGCCATCCGCGTCGTCGCCGGCCGTCAGGCTGCTCTCGGTCACCACCCGCGCCCGCTGGCGCAGCAGATCGGCGATCTTGTGCTTGAGGATGCCGAACACCCAGGTGCGCAGCGCCGAGCGTCCGGCGAAGGAACCCCGATTGCGCAGCGCGCCCAGCAGCGCTTCCTGGACGGCGTCCTCAGCCAGATCGGCGTCGCGCAACTGCAATACCGCAAAGCGCAGGAGCTGGCCGCGCAGCGCCGTCAGATCGGCGGGATCGGCGCTCCAGTCGCCGGACTCCGCCACCCCGCGGGTATCGCTGGCATCGTCGCTCACGATCGCATTCCCGATTCTCCGTGACCTGCGCTGGATCAAGCCCGGGCCGCATCGGCGCCGGCGCCGACCGGTCCCCGACCCGCGGTGGCGTATGGTATCGGTCGCGCCAACCGAGATCGACCGCCGCGGCCGGGACTAATGAAAACCATTCGCATCGACGGCCGGGTCGCGGCATACTCGCCGGCGTTCGGCGCGGCGCACGCCCCCGACCTCGGCCGCCCGCCGAGCGGGCCGCCCGCACCGCCACCCAACTGGAAGAGGAATCGCCCGATGAGAACCCTCAGCCGCCTCGGTTGTTGGCTCGCCGCCCTGCTGGTCGCGGCCTGTGGCCAGGCCCCGGACGAAAACCAACTGGTGATCTACACCGCCCGCGCCGAACACCTGATCCAGCCCCTGCTGCTGCGCTACACCGAGGAGACCGGCACCCCGGTCCGCTTCGTCACCGACAAGGCCGGGCCGCTGCTGGCGCGGCTGGCGGCGGAGGGCGAGGCGACCCAGGCCGACGTGCTGATCACCGTGGACGCCGGCAATCTCTGGCAGGCGGCCCGGCAGGGCCTGCTGCAAGCGATCGACTCGCCGGCCCTGCGGGCCAATGTCCCCGCCCACCTGCGCGATCCCGAGGGGCGCTGGTACGGCCTGTCGCTGCGCGCCCGGGCCATCGTCTACGCCACCGACCGGGTCGACCCCGCGCAGCTCGACACCTACGCCGGGCTCGCCGACCCGCGCTGGCGCGGCCGGCTCTGCCTGCGCACCAGCAAGGAGGTGTACAACCAGTCGCTGGTCGCGACCCTGATCGCCAACCGCGGCGAGCGCGAGGCCGAGGCCATGGTGCGCGGCTGGGTGGCCAACCTGGCGGCCCCGCCGTTCGCCAGCGACACCCAGGTGATCGAGGCCATCGCCGCCGGCCAGTGCGATCTGGGGCTGGTCAACACCTATTACCTGGGCCGCTTGCAGCGCGAACGGCCGGACCTGCCGGTCGCCCTGTTCTGGCCCGACCAGGCCGCCGGCGAGCAGGGCGCACATGTCAATGTCTCGGGCGCCGGCGTGACCCGGCACAGCCCGCGGCCGGCCGCGGCGCGCGCTTTCATCGAGTGGCTGTCGGCGGGCGAGGCGCAGCAATTGTTCGCCTCCCTCAACCTGGAGTATCCGGTCAACCCGGAGGTCGCCCCGGACCCGCTGGTCGCCGGCTGGGGCGAATTCCGCGCCGACGACATCAACCTCGCCGCCGCCGGCGAATACCAGGCGGCCGCGGTGCGGCTGATGGATCGCGCCGGCTACCAGTAGATGACCGGCGCCGCCCCCCTGCCCGGCCTCGACGCCCGACCGCGCCGCGCGCGGGGCCTGCGCAGCCCGGGTCGCGGGCCGGGCTGGCACCTGCTGGCGCTGGCCATTGCGGCGCCGACGCTGGCGGTGCTGCTGGTAGTCGCCGCCGCCCTGCTGCGCCCGGACCCGGCGATCTGGGCCCACCTCAGCGCCCATGTGCTGCCGCGGGCGGCCTGGAACACCCTGTGGCTGGTGCTCGGGGTGGGGCTCGGGGTCGGCGTGCTCGGCACCCTGCTCGCCGCGCTGGTGGCCCTGTGCGAGTTTCCCGGCCGCGCCTTTTTCGCCTGGGCGCTGCTGCTGCCGCTGGCGGTGCCGGCCTATGTGCTGGCCACGGTCTACATCGGGCTGTTCGACTACGCCGGCCCCGTGCAGAGCCTGCTGCGCGCCTGGCATCCCGGTCTGCCCGGCCTGGAGATCCGCAACCGCTGGGGCGCGATGGCGGTGCTGGTGCTGACCTTCTATCCCTATGTCTACCTGGTGGTGCGCAACGCCCTGGCCAGCCAGGGTGCGCGGTTGATGGAGGTGGCGCGCCTGCTCGGCCACCGGCCCGGACAGGCATTCCGGCGCGCCGCCCTGCCCCTGGCGCTGCCCTGGATCAGCGGCGGCACCCTGTTGGCGATGATGGAAACCCTGGCCGACTTCGGCGCCGTGGCGGCCTTCAATCACGACACCCTGACCACCGCGATCTACCGCACCTGGTACGGCCTGTTCTCGGTCAGCGGGGCGCTGCAGATCGCCGCGGTGCTGCTGGTGTCGGTGCTCGCCCTGCTGGCCCTGGAGCAGCGGGTGCGCGCCGGGCAGCGCTTCGTCGCCCTGGGCTCGACCCCGGTCCAGCGCCGCCGGCTGGGGCCGCGCGGGGCCTGGCTCGCGACCCTGGCCTGCGGGCTGGTGTGGCTGCTCGCCTTCGCCCTGCCGGTCGGCCAGTTGCTGCTGTGGGCCGCCGGCGAACTCGGGGATCTCGACCGGCGCTACTGGCAGCTGGCGGCCAACTCCCTGCAACTGGCGCTGGGCGCCGCCCTGCTGCTGCCCGCCCTGGCGCTGGCGCTGAGCTGGGCCCAGCGCCGCGCGCCCACCGCGCTCCTGGGTTGGCTGGCGCGCCTGGCGACCCTGGGCTACGCCATGCCGGGCGCCCTGCTGGCGGTGGCCTTCTTCGCCGCCGCCGGCCTGCTGCTGACCCGGCTGCCGGGCCTCACCGACCTAATGCGCGGCAGCATCCTGCTGCTGCTCATCGCCTATGGGGTACGCTTTCTGGCGGTCGCCGCGACCCCGGTCAACGGCGCCGCGCTGCGCCTCAAACCCAGCCTGGAGGAAGCGGCCCGCGGCCTGGGGGTGAGCGGGCTGCGGCTGTTCCTGCGCGTCCACCTGCCGCTGCTGCGCGGCGGCGTGCTCGCCGCGGCGCTGCTGGTGTTCGTGGAGGTCATGAAAGAGATGCCCATCACCCTGATGACGCGCCCCTTCGGCTGGGACACCCTGGCGGTGCGGATCTTCGAATTCACCGCCGAGGGCCAGTGGCGGCGCGCCGCGCTGCCGGCCCTGGCGATCGTCGCCGTGGGCCTGCTGCCCACCTACTGGCTGCACCGCGGCAGCGAACATGCGCCTCAGTGTTGAAGGCGTGTGCGCCGCCTACGACGGCGCCCCGGTGCTCGACCGGCTCTCCTTCGAGGTGCCGGCCGGCGCCATCGGCTGCCTGCTCGGCGCCTCCGGCTCGGGCAAGACCACCGCCCTGCGCATCATCGCCGGGCTGGAGCCGGTCACTGCCGGGCGGGTGGTGGTCGGCTCCCGGGTGCTCACCGACCCCGGCGGGCGGGTCGCCCCGGAGCGCCGCGGCATCGGCATGGTGTTCCAGGATTTCGCCCTGCTGCCCCACCTGCGGGTGCTCGACAACGTGCGCTTCGGCCTGCACCGGATGCCGGCCGCGAGCCGCGACGCCCGCGCCCGCGCCGTGCTGGCCGCGGTCGGCCTCGAAGAGTTGGCCGGGCGCTACCCCCACCAGTTGTCCGGCGGCCAGCAGCAGCGCGTGGCGCTGGCGCGGGCGCTGGCGCCGCGGCCCGGACTGCTGCTGCTCGACGAGCCCTTCGCCAGCCTGGATCTGGAACTGCGCGAGAGCCTCGGCCAGGCGCTGCGCGAGCTGCTGCTCGCCGAGGGCACCACCGCGCTGCTGGTGACCCACTCCCAGCACGAGGCCTTCGCGCTCGCCGACCTGGTCGGGGTGCTCGACCAGGGCCGGCTGCGGCAGTGGGACACCGCCTACAACCTCTACCACCGGCCGGCGGACCGGATGGTGGCCGACTTCGTCGGCGAGGGCGTCTTCCTGCGCGGCGAGCGGCGCGCCGACGGCACCATCCTCACCGAGCTGGGCAGCTTCCCGGCCTCCAATCCCGGCGCCCCCGGCCCGGTGGAGGTGCTGCTGCGGCCCGACGACCTGGTGCACGACGACGCCAGCCCGCTGCGCGCCCGGGTGCGCCACAAGGTATTCCGCGGCGGCGAGATGCTCTACACCCTGAGCCTGGCCTCGGGCGCCGAGGTGCTGGCGCTGGTGCCGTCCCACCACAACCATCCGCTGGGCGCCGATCTGGGCATCCGCCCCGAACTGGCCCATGTGGTCACCTTCCCGGCGGCCGCGGCCGCTGACTCGACATGAGCCCGCGCCCCGGTCGGCTCGCCGCGGCGCTGGGCTGGCTGGTGCTGGCACTGGCCGGCATGGCGGCGGCCGGCGACGCGCCGCCGGTCCACGGCTACCGGGTCGTCGAGCGCTTCCCCCACGACCCCGAGGCCTTCACCCAGGGCCTGGCCTGGGCCGACGGCCGGCTCTACGAGAGCACCGGGCTGCTCGGCCGCTCCAGCCTGCGCGAGGTCGAGCTGGCCACCGGCCAGGTGATGCGCAGCGCCTCCCTGCCCCGCTGGCAGTTCGGCGAGGGGCTGGCCGTGGTCGGCGACCGCCTGATCCAGCTCACCTGGCACGCCGGCGAGGCGCTGGTCCGCGACCGTGGCAGCCTGCGCCGGGTCGCCACCTTCCGCTACGCCGGAGAGGGCTGGGGGCTGGCCTGGGACGGCGCCCGGCTGGTGATGGGCAACGGCTCAGCCACTCTGGTGTGGCGCGACCCGCACAGCTTCGCCGAACTCGGCCGGCTGACCGTCACCGACGCCGGCCAGCCGCTGGGCAGACTCAACGAACTGGAAGTCATCGACGGCGAGATCTGGGCCAACGTCTGGGGCAGCGAGCGCATCGCCCGCATCGACCCCGCCAGCGGCCGGGTGACCTCCTGGGTCGAGCTCGCCGGCCTGCGCCCGGAGCCCGCGCCGGGCAAGCCCATCGACGTGCTCAACGGCATCGCCTGGGATCCCGCCGGCCGGCGCCTGTTCGTCACCGGCAAGCTGTGGCCCTGGCTGTATCGGATCGAGATCCGCCCCGCAACCCCGTAGGCAATTGCCCCGATCCCCGCCGGCTGCCGGCTTCGTCACCCCGGCGAAAGCCGGGGTCCAGTCTTTCACCCCTCTGGATTCCGGCTTGCGCCGGAATGACGAGCGCTGAGGCTCGCGCCGGAATGACGGTCGCGTTTTCCTCCAAGGGCGCCCCCCTGGAAACCTCTTTCAACCGGCGGTTCGCGCCGCCCTCCGCCGTCACGCCGCCCATTCGTCACCCCGGCGAAAGCCGGGGTCCAGTCTTTCACCCCTCTGGATTCCGGCTTGCGCCGGAATGACGAGCGCTGAGACCTGCGCCGGAATCACGAGCGCTGAGGCCTGCGCCGGAATGACGATCAGTGGGGCTTGCGCCGGAATGACGAGCGCGGAGTCCTGCACCGGAATGACGGTAGGTTTTGGCCGTGGTTTCACGGCTCGCCGCGGCAGGCGCCGCCCGGTCCCCCGCCTTGGAGTATTCCGGCAGACGCGTTGCGCCTACCCATCCTACGACCACGACCCGCGCTGACGTAAACCGGAGCAGGCCGGATAAGCCGCGCAGCGGTGCATCCGGCGGATTCCGCATTCCGTCCACCACCCGCCGCAATCGGCGCCCCGTGCGCCGCCATGCCGGGTGCGCTGCGCTTACCCGGCCGGCGCCAATTCCCGGGCACAGGCTCCGCGAAGGGTGACGGAAGTCCCAAGTTCACCCGCGACGGGCGGCGGCCGCGCGGCAATTGTCGAGCCGGTCACGGTGGTCCCCGGCCGGTTGGCCGATATTCGCCGGCGGTTGCCGGCCGACCCATCCACCACCGGAGGATCCTGTGATCAAGGCTGCTGATCGCTCATTCACCCGCCCGCTCGTCCTCGCCCGCCTGCTGCTGGGCGCGCTGCTCCTGGCCCCGGCCGCCCTGGCGCTCGCCGCCGGCCCGCCGGCGCGCGCGCCCGCCGAGGAGCTGACCCTGCGCCTGGCCGACGCCATTCGCGGTTACCATCAGGCGCCGGCGGCGCAGCGCTCCGCGCGCCTCGCGGCGCTTGCGGAGCTCGCCGCCCAGCGCCGGGAACTGCTGCTGGAACTGCTCGCAACCGACCCGGCCGAGGCGCGCCGGCTGGTGCTGCCGCCGGGGCTCGGCGCCGGCCTGCCCGCCGGTCTCGCCGACCGGGTGGAGCAGCGCACCGAGCTCGAAGGCGAGCTGACCGCCTTGTTCGAGGACCCGGAAACTGGCCCCGCCCGCCTGCGCCACTACCTCGACACCCCCGCCGGCGAGCGCCTGGAACTGCACTTCGCGGAGCTGCCCCGCGGCCTGACCAGCGGCCAGCAGGCCCGGGTGCGCGGCCTGCGCCTGGGCAGCGCCCAGGCGGACGGCGGCACCGCGGCGCAACTGCTGGTCGACACCGATGCCGGCGGCCTGGAGGTGCTGGCCCTGGACGGGGATGGGGCCACGGCGAGCGCCGAACTGACGCCGCTGCCCGACACCCGGGGGACGCAGCGCATCGCGGTGCTGCTGATCAATTTCGCCAGCCAGCCGGACTACCAGCCCTGGTCCGTCGAGGAAGCCCAGACGCTGGTGTTCAACCATGTCGATGCCTTCCTGCGCGAGAACTCCGGGGACCTCACCTGGCTGGAAGGCGCGCTGTGGGGTTGGCTGACGATCAATTACGACCCCGCCACCTGCTCCACGGACAGCATCACCGGCGAGTTCACCGCCAAGGCGGACGCCGCGGCCGCCGCCGCGGGGGTCGATCTGTCCGGCTACCGGCGCATCCTCTATATGTTCCCGGCCGCCAGTTGCCGCTGGTCAGGGCTCGGCACCCTGGGCGGCAACCCGTCGCGGGCCTGGAGCAACGGCCGCAACGACGTCCTGGTGGTCGGCCACGAGCTGGGCCACAACCTGGGGCTCTGGCACGCCCACGCCCTGGAGTGCGGCTCCCAGGTACTCGGCGAACCCGGCGCCGGCTGCACCAACAACGAATACGGCGACCAGTTCGACATCATGGGCAATACCGGAGCGCGCCACTTCGGCGCCTTCCACAAGGCGCAACTGGGCTGGCTCGACCAGCCCGACACGCCGCAGATCGCCGAGGTGACGGCCAGCGGCAGCTATCCGATCGCGCCCTACATCAGCGGCAACGGCGGCGACCCGGTGGCGCTGAAGATCCCCCGCGCCGCCGACCCCGCCACGGGCGCGCCGCGCTGGTACTACCTGGAATATCGCGAGCCGGTGGGCTACGACAGCCCGCTGGCCGGCAACGCCAATCTGCGCGACGGCGTGCTGCTGCGCTCGGCGGCCGACAGCGTCGGCGACAGCAGCTTCGTTCTCGACCTGACTCCGGGCAGTTCCACCAGCAGCTACTACGACTGGAGCGACCCGGCACTGGTCTCCGGCGCCAGCTACATGGACGCCGCCGCCGGGCTCGGCATCACCACCCTGTGGACCGCCGCCAGCGGCGCCACCGTCGAGGTGCAGCTCGCCGCCGCCGACTGCGTGCGCGCCGCGCCCAGCCTGCGCCTGACTCCGGCCGAAGGCCAGTGGGCGGCGGCCGGCAGCCGGGTCGAGTTCAGCCTCGAGATCCAGAATCTGGACAGCGCCGCGTGCAGCGCCGCCGACTTCGCGCTGAGCGCCGCGGCGCCCGCCGGCTGGCCGGCGCCGGAACTGGCACCGGGCCTGCGCCTGGCGCCGGGGACCACCGCGACCCTGCCGCTGGGCATCACCTCGGCGGCGGATGCGCCCGACGGCATCTACGACATCGCCATCCGCGCGGCGCAGGTGCTCGACCCGGCGCTGGCGGCCACCGCCAGCGCCACCTATGTGGTGCAGCCCGCGGTGGTGCCGCCGGTGGCGGTGGACGACTATGCAACCACCGGGGCGGGCACCCCGGTGACCATCCCGGTGCTGGCCAACGACTGGGATCCCCAGGGCCTGCCGCTGAGCCTGGTGTCGACCACCCCGCCCGCCAAGGGCGAGGTCCTGATCAACCCCGACGGCACCCTGACCTATGTGCCCGGGCCGCGCTTCAAGGGCAGCGACAGCTTCAGCTACCAGATCAGTTCCGGGGTGGCCGGCGCCAGCGCCCTGGTCGAGGTGCGGCTGGCGCGCGGCGGCCGCGGCAAGCCCGGCCGGTAAGGGGCCGCCACCTCCCGTCGATGGCGGCGCAGGGACGCGCCGCCCCCAATGCGCGGCGCGACCCGATCCGCAGCTTCACCGGTCGGGCGGGCCGCTGAAAAATCCTTTCCGCCGCCGGCGCAGGCCCGGGATGGCCGGCGCGAAACTGAAACCCCGCCGGCGCTCGGTCCCGGCAGACCGGCCCCGGCGGGCAGTGTGACGACCCTGGCGGAAAGCCGACCGGCAGCCCAGTTTTCGACATCCCGCGCGGCGGCGCCGGTCTGCCGGGCGGTCACTGCTGCTTCTGCCCCTCCGCCAGCAGGGCATCCAGGGCGGCGGTGAACACCGGGTAGCCCACCGCGCCGGGGATGCGCTGGGTGAGGATCACCTGACCGGGGTTCGCGGGATCGGCGCGGCCGACGAAGAAATTGGGCGTGCCCCGCACCCCGAGTTTCTGGCCCAGCGCCTGGTCCGCGGCCACCGTGGCCGCGTGGCGGTCCCCGTCCACGCAGGCGGCGAAGTCGCCGGCATCCATGCCCAGCTCCCCGGCCCGCTGCTTCAGGGTGGCCGGCGACAGCTCGCCGGACCAGGCAAACAGGGCGTCGTGCATTTCCCAGTAGTCGCCCTGATCTCCGGCGCAGAGCGCGGCGCGTGCGGCCAGCTCGGCCTGCGGGTGCAGGCTGACCAGGGGGAACTGTTTCATCACATAGCGCACCTTGCCGGCGTCCACATAGTTCTTCAGCAGCTCCGGCAGCACCTGCTGGGTGTGGCGGCGGCAGAAGGGGCACTGATAGTCGCTGAACTCCACCAGTACCAGGGGCGCCTTGCGGCTGCCGCGCTCCGGCGCGCCGCCCAGCTCGATGGCGGTGGCCGCGAATTCGGGCTCCCGCGGCGGGCGGGCGCCCTCCAGCAGCTTGCGGATCTCGGCCAGCTCGGCCTGGGTCCGCTCCTGGGTCTTGCGCAGTGCCTCCAGCTCGGCGCGGATCGCCGCCAGCGTCTCGGCGTCGTCGTCCACCGCCGCCGCCGGCGGCGCGGCGAGCCAGAGCACGGCGGCCAGCAGCAGGGCCGCGGTGCGGCGCCAGGGTATCGATTGGTTCATCTCCATAAACTCCTCGTGGTTGCACCCATAAAAAGAGCCCGCCCCTCCGGGGAGAGGCGGGCTCCGACAAGGGCCGGCGTCGTGCGGCGCCGGCCGTTCAGTCAGGCATCAGTCCCGCACGATGATGCCGTTGCCATTGGCCTCCTGGCACTCCTCGGGAGCCGCGGGTCCGGGCTTGATGAAAGGCCCGAAGATCTCCAGGGTGTCCTCGGAGTTGTTGAAGGCATCGAGTTTCTCGATGCAGCCGGACGCGGCGATCGCCTTGTCCGTGGCACCGCAGAGGGCTTCGCAGCTCTCGATCAGGGCATCGATGTTCACCCCGCCGACCGTATCACAGGTGCCTTCGTCCGTGAGCGAAGCCGCGATATTGAGCTTGGCCGCGGTCAACTGCCGTACCAGTTGCAGGTACTTCATGTTGGACTGGGGCGAAGCCTTCTTGGCGTCCGTTCCGCTGACGCACATGGCCTCGGCAGTGGAGTGGTCGTTGCCGGCATCGGTATTGTCGATGGTCGTCCCGCAGACCTCGATATCGAGGTATTGCACCGCGACATGGGGATGGGTGCCCCAGAAGCCGGGCGTGCGGGTCAGACAGAGGTCATCGCCTTCGCACACCAGCACCGCCGGATCACTGTCGTTGACACCGGCGCCGGTCTCCGCGGACTCCGCGCTCACCGAGGCCACATTGGTGAACTCGCCGGCGCTGTCGCAGCGTTCCGCCACGTTCAGGGCCGGGATCTCACCACTGCCGATGATCACCTGCTGACCCACCGCCAGATCGGGAATCGGGGTCGGGGGAATCCCCAGCTCCGGATCCGATACCGTGCCATTGATCAGCGGCGCGGTGCCCGTGTTGGTGACCACGAAGCGGTACAGAGCGCCGGACGGTGCCGTCACCACGGGTGCGCCCGCTGCGTTGTCGGCATCGAGCCAGTTGAGGCCACCGTCGACACTGATCTCCTTCTCGATGTCTACGTCGGGCTCGCCGACACAGACCAGGAAGGCCGGGTCGCTGTCGTTGACCGGAGCACCGGTCTCGGCCGACTCGCCGCTGGTGGAGGCGGTGTTGCCGAAGGTACCGGACTCAGTGCAGCGATCCACGACCAACAGCGCCGCGATCTGGCCCTGGGTGAGCTCCACGATGGCACCGGGCGCCATATCACCGACCGCATGGTTGACGATACCCAGGGTGCCGTCGTTGACCACCACATTGGTCAGCGGCGCGGAGCCGATGTTGGTCACCGTCAGGCGATACAGGGCATCGCTGGGGAACACCGCGATGGGCGCCGTACCCTCGGTATTGGCGTCGAACCAGGTGGTGCCGCCGTCGATGCTGATCTCCTTGAGGATCTGGATGTTGGGCACACCCACGCAGACCAGTACCGCCGGGTTGCTGTCGTTGACGCCTTGCCCGGTCTCGGCGGATTGGGCGCTCACCGAAGCGGTGTTGATGAACTCACCCGAGCTGTCGCAGCGTTCCGCCACGCTCAGTGCCGGGATAGTGCCGCTGCCGACGATCACAGACTCGCCGACGCCGAGATTGGCGATCGCGGTCGGCCCGATGCCCAGATCCGGATCGGACACCTGGACATTGGTCAGGGGCGCAGTGCCGGTGTTCTCGACGATCAGCCGGTACAGGGCGCCGCTGGGGAAGGGCACCTGGGGCACGTCCGGGTCGCCCACCGCATCGGCGTCCGCCCAGGTGGCGCCGCCGTCGACGCTGATCTGCTTGCGCAGACTGATGTCGGGGGTGCCCACGCACTTCAGGTTCGCCGGGTCGCTGTCCTCGACCACTGCGCCGGTCTCTGCCGAAGCGCCGCTGGTGGAGGCGGTGTTGGCGAAGGTACCGGATTCGGTGCAGCGATCCTCGACGAACAGTGCCGTGATATCACCTTGGTCGAGGACCACGACCTGGTCCACCGCCAGATTGCCGATCACATGGTTGACGATACCCAGGGTGGCGTCGTTGACCACCACGTTTTCCAGCGGCGCGGTGCCGGTGTTGGTCACCGTCAGGCGGTATTCGGCGTCGTGCGGGAACACCGCGGTCGGCGCGCTGCCTGCGTCATTGGCGTCGAACCAGGTGGTGCCGCCGTCGATGCTGATCTCCTTGACGATCTCGATGTCCGGCACGCCGATGCAGCGTATCCAGGCATTGTTGAGCGCCGTGGCACTGACTTCTGGATCCGCGGCGCGGCAGATGCCCTCGGCATCGGAGACGTTTTCCAGGAAGCCGTTCTCCACGCAGCGCCCGATGGCGTTGAGCTGTGCAATATCACCCGAGGTGACCACCTTGCTGGCCCCAGCCGCAAGCGGTCCCACTTCGGCGCCGGCAATGCCGAGCGCGGCGTCGTCGACCAGCACGCTGCTCATGTTGGCGGTGCCGGTGTTCTGCACCGTCAGCCGATAGAGCGCATTGCCGCCGAGCAGCAGATCGGGCGCCGTGCCCTGGGTGTCGGCGTTATGCCAGGTGGCGCCGCCGTCAGTGCTCACCTCTTTCAACAGCGTGATGCCGCAGGTGGCGACCGCGGTGGCCACCGACCCCTGGACCGAGCCCGGCAGGGTATCCGTGGGGTCGGCGACTGCGAAGCATTCACCCGCGACATTGTTCGCGCCACTGATGGTACCCGGCGAAGCATCGAGGGACAGGCTGGCGATCTGGATATCGAAGTCGATCACACAACTGGTATCTGGACCGCCGGCGGCGTCCAGCACCACCGGGGTGCTGGGCGTGAAGGTCACCAGATTGCCGGCGGGTACCGCGGCCCAGGTCACTGGGCTGTCGGCGGCATCCTGGCAGTCGGTGGTGACATTGCCGACGAAATTCATCACTGCGCCCTCGTCGGCACAGAGGAAGAAGTTGCCGGCATCGGCGCAGTCGAGCTTGTGCTCGAACACATCCACGCGCCAGGGGTCGGCCACGCCATTGCTCACCGTGGCCCGCACGCGCAGGGTCTCGCCGATAAAGCGCGGCGAAGGCGGTGTCGGCGGACTTAAGAAACTGTTGACCAGAGAACCACCGCAGGCGGGTACCTCCTGCCCCTGGGCCACCCCCGGCAATGCCACGGCGCCGGCGAGCGCCAGGGCGGCGAGCAGTTTGCGGGGCGCGGGCCGCCAGTGGCCGCCGCCCCGATTCCGTTGATACTGTTCCATGATGCTGTACTCCGTCTTGTTGAAGTCGAGGCCGGCACAAGCGCCGGCACCGCCACGGCGGGTCGCGCGGCGGAACGACTCTGGGGAGTACTGCGGGTGGCTGTTGCGATGCTGCGCAAGCTGCCTGCGGCACTCTCCGGGCGTCGATCCTGACGACCCGTCGGTGCTCTTCGGCAGCCTGGCATTCCGGTGGCTCAGCGATGACCGGGATCCTTGGCTTTGCGCGGTCCTGACTCCAGCGGGGGCTTCCACCCCTGGACCTTGCCTTTTTCGGAGCCCGGCCAGCTTGCCCCGGTCCGACGATTTTAGTCAATGGAGGCACTTTGTCGCCCTTCGTGGCCACCGGAGGCCGGCTCGAACATGAAAAACCGCAGGGTTTCTATCCGGTTTCTTCTGCAAGACCATGAAAAATAATGGCATGACAATAGTTGTCATGTTCGCGCGCATCCGCGAAAACAGCGCTCAACCCCGGCCACCGCCCCGCAAACCGCCGACCAGTGGTCGGTTCGGCCGACCGAGCGGCACTTCCCCGCCGGCGGTCGCCGCGCGCTTCGGGGAGGAGTACCATCCGGCCAGGCACCCGCCATAACCCCAACCAGAACGAGGAGCCGCCCGTGGAACCCCTGCACGGCATTCGCGTCGTCGAACTCACCACCAATGTGTCGGCGCCCATGGGCACCCTGATGCTCGCCGATCAGGGCGCCGACGTGATCCGCATCGAAACCCCGGACGGCGGCGACCCCTCGCGCGCGGTGGGCGCGGTGCGCAACGGTGTCACCAGCTATTACCTCAGCCTCAACCGCAACAAGCGGGCGCTGGCGATCGACCTCAAGGACGCCCGCAGCCGGCCGCTGATGGCCGACCTGCTGCGCAGCGCCGATGTCTTCGTGCACAACACCAGGCCCGGCGTGGTGGAGCGGCTGGGCTACGGCTTCGACGCCGTCCACGAACTCAATCCCCGCCTGATCTATGTATCGCTGTCCGGCTTCGGGCCGGACGGCCCGGGCGCCGGCAACCGGGTCTACGACCTGGTGGTGCAGGCGATCTCCGGCATGGTGCGCCTGCAGACCGGCGCGCACGGCCCCGAGTTCGTGCGCAACATCGTCTGCGACAAGGTCTCCGCGCTGACCCTGGCGCAGGCGGTCACCGCGGCGCTGCTCGCCCGCGAGCGCGGCGCCGGCGGCCACCAGGTGGAGCTGACCATGCTGGAGGCCTGCCTCAATTTCCTGTGGCCGGACGGCTTCTGGAACCACAGCTTCGTCGGCGACTGCGAGACCAGGCCGCTGATCGCCGAGTTCATCTCCACGGTGCCCACCGCCGACGGCCATGTCGGCATGTTCACCGTCGGCGACCAGGAATTCGCCGGCGCCTGTGCGGTGCTGGAGGCGCCGGAGCTGCGCGACGACCCGCGCTTTCGCAGCGTGGCCGACCGCTTCGCCAACGCCCACGAGATGATGGCCGAGTTCCGGCGCCGCACCCCGCGCTTCACCACCGCCGAGCTGGTCGCGCGCATGGAAGAAGCCCAGGTGCCCTGCGCCAGGGTCAACGATTTCGAGGACGTCATCGCCGATCCGCGGGTGGTGCACCGCGGCTCCCTGATCGAATACGACCACCCGGTGGGCGGCCGCGTGCGCCAGCCGCGCCCGGCGGCCATCTTCGGCGGCGCGCCCTGCGCCATCCGCCGCCCGGCCCCGGCGCTCGGCGAACATACCGACGAGATCTTCGCCGAGCTGGGCCATACGCCGGAAACCCTGGCCGAACTGCGCCGCGCCGGGGTGCTGGGTTAGCGCGGGCGCAGCCCCGAGACGGAGCCGGAGTCTGGATTCCGGCTTGCGCCGGAATGACGATCGCTGAGGATTTCGCCGGAATGACGGTGGGTTTGGTCGTGGTTTCACGGTTCGCCGCGGCGGACGCAGCAGCAGGCCGTGCGCGGGTCGGCATGCGCGCTCGCCCCGACCCGTGTCGCGGCCTTGGACAGGGCGGCTCATGCGGGTGCCACCAGTTCGGCAGCCAGTTCCTGGACGTACTTGCGATAGCTGAACACGCGACCACGCTGCCGGTTCGTGACTTCACCCACGATGCCGATGCGCTCCAGATGCGCCAGCGACTTGTTGACCGTGGCCGGCGTGAGCCGCGTGGCCTTGACCAGCGCGGCCGAGGTGGCGATCGGCTGGCGCTGCAGCGCCTGGTGTACCGCTAGCGCCGACGCCGCCGCGCGCCCGAGCCCGGCGATCCGGTCGCGATCGGCATTGACCAGCGCGAGCAGGGCATTCGCGGTCGCCACGCCCTGCGTGGCGCTCACCTCGATGCCCTCGGCGAAGAAGTCGAGCCAGCGCTCCCAGTCCCCGCGCAGGCGCACCTCGTTGAGCAGCTCGTAATACAGCGCCCGATGGGTCTTGAAGAACAGACTGGGATACAGCATCGGCTCGCGCAGTACGCCATCGGCCACCAGTTGCAGCACGATCAGCAGCCGCCCGAGGCGCCCGTTGCCGTCCAGAAACGGGTGGATGGTCTCGAACTGCACGTGGGCGAGCGCCGCCTTGATGAGCGGCGGCACCGGCTCGGGCTCGTCGTTGAGGAAGCGCTCGAGCGCCGCCAGGCACAGTGGTACCGCATCGGCCGGCGGCGGCACGAAGACGGCGTTGCCGGGCCGGGTGCCGCCGATCCAGACCTGCGAACGGCGCACTTCGCCAGGCGTCTTGCCCCGGCCGCCGGGATGCGTCAGCAGCACCTTGTGCATCTCGCACAGCAGCCGGGTGCACAGCGGCAGCCCGCCGCGCAGCTTCTGCAGGCCGTGTTCCAGCGCCGCGACGCAGCGGCTGACCTCGCGCGCATCGTCCATCGGCACGCCGGGCTGCTCGTCGATCTCGTACAGCAGCAGGTCGGCGAGCGAGGATTGCGTGCCCTCGATCTGCGAGGACAGCACCGCCTCCTTGCGCACGAAGCTGTACAGCAGCAGCGAGGCGTTGGGCAGCAGCGCGGTGACCGCGTCCAGCCGCCCCAGGGCGACCAGTGCGGCATCGAAGCGCCGCCGCAGGGCGGCCGACCACACCACCGGCGGCTCGGGCGGCAGCGGCTCCGGCACGAAGGCCTGGAACGGCTCGCCGGCTGTCGTGACGGTGAGGTAACGGCCGGGAACGGGTCGGCGCATGAAGGGCGGAACCTAAAACAAGGGTCGGCATTATTTTAGGTTGGCGCTTTAAGATAAATCAACGTACATCCTTGGTTGAGGATGCCGCAACAGACGTCCCCGTCGTCCAGTCACTGCGTCGGTCGAAAGCCTGCCCGCGGCCGCAGCTGCCACCCGCCGTCACCCCGGCCCCCGATCCATCGTCACCCCGGCGAAAGCCGGGGTCCAGTCCGTAACCCCTCTGGATTCCGGCTTGCGCCGGAATGACGAACGGCGAGGCTTGCGCCGGAATGACCGCGGGTGAGCCCGCAGGCCAAACCGTCCCCAGGTACGGGAATGCGCCGCGCCGGGGCGCTGGGCCAGGCGCGACCATATGCGCTAAGGTCAACACAACCTACCACGACGGAGAACGACCATGGACAAGCGACCCCTGGGCAACAGCGGCATCCGCGTTGCACCGCTGATGTTCGGCGGCAATGTATTCGGCTGGACCCTGGACGAGCGGCAGTCGTTCGAGATCCTCGATGCCTTCGTCGCCGCCGGCTTCGATTTCATCGACACCGCCGACGTCTACTCCAGGTTCATCCCCGGCAACCGCGGCGGCGAGTCGGAGACCATCCTCGGCAACTGGATGAAGGCGCGCGGCAACCGCGACCGCATCGTGCTCGCCACCAAGGCCGGCATGGACATGGGCGAGGGCCGCAAGGGGCTGTCGAAGGCCTGGCTGCAAACTGCGGTGGAGGACTCCCTGCGCCGCCTGCAGACCGACTACATCGATCTCTACCAGGCCCATGCCGACGACCCGGAGACGCCACTGGAGGAGACCCTGGAGGCCTTCGCCGGGCTGATCCGCGCCGGCAAGGTGCGGGCCATCGGCGCCTCCAACTACGGCGCGGCCCGCCTCGCCGAGGCGCTGGCGACCAGCGATCGCCTGGGCCTGCCCCGCTTCCAGAGCCTGCAGCCGCTCTACAACCTGATCGACCGCGCCGCCTATGAGGCCGAGCTGCGGGCGGTGTGTGCGCGCGAGGGCCTGGGCGTGCTGCCCTACTTCGCGCTGGCCAGCGGCTTTCTCACCGGCAAGTACCGCAGCGAGGCGGATCTCGCCGGCAGCGCGCGCGGCGATTTCGTCCGCCAGCACCTGAACGACCGGGGGCTGCGCATCCTCGACGCCCTGGACCGGGTGGCCGCCGACTGCGGCGCCACCCCGGCGCGGGTGGCCATCGCCTGGCTGATCGCCCAGCCCACGGTGACCGCGCCCATCGCCAGCGCCACCTCGCTGCGTCAGCTCGACGAGCTGGTGCAGGCCACGGAGCTGAAACTGGACGCCCAGGCCCTGGCGCTGCTGGACGCGGCGAGCGCCTGAGCACCGGAAAAGGCCCGCGCCACGACCGGATCTGCGTGGCCGGCCGTTGCGGCGGGTGCGCTGCGCTTATCCCCCTACGTCTGCCCTGGCGGCGGCATGCTCTCGTCTCCACCGCCCATCCAGCGTCACCCCGGCGAAAGCCAGAGCCTGCCCCGGCGAAAGCCGGGGTCCAGTCCGTCACCACTCTGGATTCCGGCTTGCGCCGGAATGACGA
>JBMOPO010000062.1:17924-24894 GCA_049325095.1 Pseudomonadota bacterium
CCCCGGCGAAAGCCGGGGTCCAGTCCGTCACCACTCTGGATTCCGGCTTGCGCCGGAATGACGAACGGCGAGGCTTGCGCCGGAATGACGATCGCTGAGGCTTGCGTCGGAATGACGGTGGCTGGGCTCGCGCAGGTCGGATAAGCCGCGCGGCGGCGCATCCGACAATTCGCTTGACGCGGCCGCCTACCTGGTCCGCCACACCAGCTCGCCCTGACTGGCGGCTTTCAGGTGCTCGTTGTTGCGCGCCCAGGCGAAACCCAGCCGGATGCGCTCGTAGAGGCGCTCGACCTGCTTCTCCATCCCCGGGTCGGTGAAGATGTAGAACTGGTTCTCGCGGATGCCGTCAAGCACCAACTCGCCGACCACGTCCGGGTCGAGGCCGTGGGCCAGGGTGTCGCCGATCGGATTCAACGCGATGGGGCGGTCGTCGGATTTGCCGAACTGTTCCGGGCGGTGTTTGGCGGCTTCGAGGATATTGGTGTTGACCGCGCCCGGGCAGAGCACGGAGACGCCGAGCGGCGTGTCCTTCAGCTCGCTGTAGAGCACTTCCATCATGGCCACCGCGGCGTGCTTGCTGGCGTTGTAGGCGCCCCAGCCGGCGCCAGCGTTGATCAGCCCGGCCATGGAGGCGGTGGTGACCACATGGCCGCTCTCGCCGTGGGCCTTCATGCCGGGCAGGAAGGCGCGCATGGCATAGACGATGGCGGTCTGATTGACGGCGATCACCCAGTCCCAGTCCTGCTGGGACAGTTCCTCGCTGAGCCCGCCGACGCTGACCCCGGCGTTGTTGCACAGCACATGGACCTTGCCGAAGCGCTGCGCCGTGGCCTCGGCCGCGGCGAACACCTGTTCCTCCCGGGTGATGTCGCAGGGGAAGGTGTCCACTTCCGCGCCCCCGGCGCGCAGTTCGGCGGCGGCGGCGTGCAGCCGCTGCGCGTCGATGTCGGCCATCATCACCCGCATGCCGGCCCGGGTGAAGGCCTTGGTCATGCCCAGGCCCATGCCGCTGGCGGCACCGGTGATGAAGGCGACCTTGCCGTCGGTGTCTTTCATGGCAGTCTCTCCTCAAATGGAAACGTGAAAGCGAACCCGGGCCTACACCGGCACGAAACAGGGCAGCGCGGCGCCCTCGCCGGTATCGACGAAGCGCACCTGCACGGGCTGGCCGATGGCGAGCCGCTCGAAGTCGCAGTCGATCAGGTTGGTGAGCAGGGTCGGGCCCTCCTCCAGGGTGACATAGGCGATGGCATAGGGCTCGCCGCGCCGGTTGACACTGTAGGAGTAGAGGGTGCCGCGCCCGCTGCAACTGAGCCATTCGGTGGCGTCGCTGAAGCAGAAGGGACACAGGGTGCGCGGGTAATAGTGATTCTCGCCGCAGGCCGTGCAGCGTTTGATCAGCAGTTGGCCGCGGGTGGTGGCCTCCCAGAACGGCCGGGTCTCGTCGTTGATGCGCGGCGCGCGGAATTTGGGCCGCGGCTTGGCAGTGGTCTCGCTCATGCGTCCTCCCGTTCCAGAATCAGCGTGGCGCTGCCCATGCGCGAGCCGAGCAGGCCGCCGGTGCCGTGGGCGAGCACCAGGTCACAGTTGGGCACCTGCACCCTGGGATGGGCCTCGCCGCGCGCCTGGCGCACCGCCTCGATGACCTTGGTGATGCCGCCGCGGTCGCTGGGGTGGTTGTTGCACAGGCCGCCGCCGTCGGTGTTGAACGGCAGCCGGCCCACTCCGGAGATCAGGTTGCCATCGGCGACGAAGCGGCCGCCCTCGCCCTTGGCGCAGAAGCCCAGGTCTTCGAGAGTCTCGACCACGGTGATGGTGAAGGAGTCGTAGATCGAGGCGTACTTGATGTCGGCGGGCTTGACGCCGGCCTCGGCGAAGGCCGCGGCACCGGACCAGACCGCGCCCGAATAGGTGAGATCCACCCGGCCGCCGTCGAGGTGCTTGGGCGCCTCGCCGGTGCCCAGCACCCGCACCCGGGGGCGCCGCAGGCTGCGGGCGATCTCCGGGGCGACCACCAGCACGGCGCCGCCGCCGTCGGTCATCACGCAGCAGTCGAGGCGGTGCAGCGGGTCGGCGACCATGGGCGAGTTGAGCACATCCTCCACCGTGACCACGTCGCGCAGCAGGGCGTGGGGATTGTGCTGGGCGTGGTGGGAGGCGGCCACCTTGACCCAGGCGAGCTGTTCGCTGGTGGTGCCGAATTCATACATGTGACGCATGGCCACCATGGCGTACATGTTGACGATGGTGGGCCGGAACGGCGCCTCGAAGCCGTAGTCGCCGGGCGGGCCGCCGCCCGGGCGCACGCTGTAGTTTTCCCTGGCGTCGGCGCGCGGCCGGCCGGCGAGGGTGATCAGCGCCACCTTGCAGTGTCCGGCGGCGATCGCCTGGGCGGCGTGGCGCACGTGCAGCACATAGGACGAGCCGCCGGTCTCGGTGGAATCGATCTGGCGCACCCGCAGGCCCATGTACTCGGCCTGGTTGATGCCGCCCAGACCGGGCACGTCGCCCGCGCAGTAGTAGGCGTCGACGTCGTTCTTGTCGAGGCCGGCATCGGCCAGCGCGCCCCTGGCGACCTCGGCGTGCAGTTGCGGCACCGTCTTGCCGGCACCGTCGCGCAGCGGGTGTTCGTAGACCCCCGCGATATAGGCTTTGCCCCTGACGCTCATGGGTCCTCCTAGCGCACGGCGCTGAAACCGGCGTCGATCACCAGCTCGGCACCGTGCATGTACCTGGATTCGTCGGAGGCCAGATAGAGCACGCCATTGGCGATATCGACCGGCTCGCCGAGGTGACCGAGCGGCGACATGGCCTCGAAGCGGGCGCGCACCTGATCCTCCTTGCCGCCGGCGCCGTACTTGCGGATGGTGCTGTCGACGCCGGGCGTGCGGATCACGCCGGGGTGCACGGAGTTCACCCGCACGCCGTTCTTCAGGCGCGCGAACTCGGCGGCGGCCGCCTTGGTCAGCAGCCGCACCCCGCCCTTGGCGGCGCAGTAGGCCGCGGACCGGTCGAGCCCCAGGATGCCGGCCACCGAGGAGATGTTGATGATCGACCCGCCGCCGGTCTTCTCCATCGCCTCGCTGCCGTACTTGACGCCCAGGAACACGCCGTCGAGGGCGATGCTGTTCTGCCAGCGCCAGTCCTCCAGGCTGGTGTCGCGGATCGACTTGGCGATGATCACCGCGGCGTTGTTGACCAGCACGTCGAGCCGGCCCCAGGTGGCGAGGATCTCGGCGATGGTCGCCTGCCACTCCGCGTCGCTGGACACATCCTGATGGCGGTAGCACGCCTCGCCGCCCGCGGCCTGGATCAGGTCCACGGTCTCGGCCCCGCCGCGGTCCTCCCAGTCGCTGACCATCACCCGCGCGCCCTCCTCCGCGAGCCGGATGGCGGTCGCCCGCCCCAGCCCCGAGGCGGCACCGGTGACCAGGGCCACCTTGCCTGTCACTCTGCCCATGATTTCCCCCTGGTTGTGTTGTCGATCGTCGGTCAGCGGCCGCGGAAGCGCGGCGGCCGCTTCTCCAGAAAATGCGCGACACCCTCGCGGAAGTCCTCGCTGGCGACGCTCGCCTTCATCTCCACCAGCGACAGCTCGACCGCGGCATCGAGATCCTGGAACAGGCTCTCCCAGAGCTGCTGCTTGATCACCCGCATGGAGCGCGGCGAGTTGTTGGCGGCCAGATCCCGGGCGTAGTCGAAGGCAGCCCCCGCAAAGCCCTCGCCGGGCAGCACCAGGCTCACCAGGCCCAGCTCGCGCGCCTCGCGGCCGTCGAACATCCGCCCGGACAGGAACACCTCCAGGGCGTTGCTCACACCCATCACCCGCGTGGCCAGCCAGGCGCCGCCGTACTCGGCGATCAGGCCGCGCTTGACGAAGGCGGTGGTGAACCTGGCGTCCTCCGCCGCGATGCGGATGTCGCAATAGAGGGTCAGCACCAGGCCGATGCCGGCCACCGGGCCGTTGATGGCCGCGATCACCGGCTTGGGCAGGGCCGGAAAATAGGAGTACTTGTGCGTGAAGTCGGCGCGCACGCCCTGGGGCCTGGGCCGGGGTGCGTCGGCCGGGTTGTCGTCGCCGGTCTGCGCCCGGCCGCCGCCCATGTCGGAGAGCAGCTTCATGTCGGCCCCGGCGCAGAACCCCCGGCCCGCGCCGGTGAGCAGGATCACCCGGGCCGCGTCGTCCTCGCAGGCGGCCAGGCTCGCGTCCTGGATCTCCTCGGCCATGCGGGTGGTCCAGGCGTTGAGCTTGTCGGGACGGTTGAGGGTGATCAGCGCCACCCCGTCCTTTACCTCGTAGAGAATCTCCCGGTAGTCCACGATCACCCCCTTGTTGTCGGTTTGGGACCGGCTATTGCCCTTCGATAAAGCTCTTGAGCAGTTGATGGGCGATCGCCATGGGCGGCGGCAGCAGCACCCCGGTGCCGGGCTCGCCCCGGTAGGAGGCGGCGAGCAGGTTGCGCGACACCCAGCGCGCCTCTTCGAGCTCCTGGCCGTCGACCCGGATCTCGGTGGTCTCGGCATCGGCGAAGCAGCCGATCATCAGCGACGAGGGCCAGGGCCAGGGCTGGGTGGAGTGGTAGCGCACCGCGCCGACGCGGATGCCGGCCTCCTCGAAGATCTCCCGGCGCACCGCCTCCTCGATGGACTCGCCGGGCTCGACGAAGCCGGCCAACGCCGAGTACATGCCCGGGGGAAAGGTCTTCTGGCGGCCCACCAGGGCCTGGTCGCCGCGCACCGCGAGCATGATCACCACCGGGTCGGTGCGGGGAAAGTGCTCGGCGTTGCAGTCGGGGTTGTCGCACTTGCGCATGTAGCCGGCCATGCGCATGCCGGTGCGCGACCCGCACACCGCGCAGAAGCCGTGGCGCGCGTGCCAGTCGAGCAGCGCCTTGCCGGTGGCGAGCGTGGAGGCATCGCCCGCCGGCAGCCGCAGGGCGATGGCGCGCAGGTCCATGAAGCGGCCGGCGCTGCGGAAGGGCTCCAGCGCGGGGGCGTCCTCGACCGTGCTCAGATCGAGCGCGAAATGGGCGATGCCCTCTCCGTCCAGGCCGAGCAGGACCCGGGGCAGACCGGCCAGGAATTCGGCCACTTCGAGCGCCGACAGCCAGCCCACCGCGTGCCCGCCGGGGGCCACCAGGGGCTGCAGGCGGAAAAAGGGCACCACTCGGGTCTCCGGGCGCGCCAGTTGACTTTCCAGCCACTCGGCATCGTTGCGGCGGTCGCCGGCGCGATCCAGCAGACCGCCGGCAAAGGTATTGACGATCGACATGCAAGACCCCTCTGTCGGTACCGGGTGGCGACAGGCACCCGCGCCCGGTCGATGACCAATTATGGATGCCGGGAACCCGGTCGCCGCCCCCTGGCTGCGCAGCGCCGGCCCAGTGCCCGCACACTAGCAGAATTGCCGCAGGCGATGAAACGCCGGGCGCGACCCGCGCCGCGCCGGCCGCTTTCCGGTGTCGGGCGCATATGCCAAACTCTGGCGCTCCCCGAAAAGCGGTTGATCGATGACGCCCTGGTTGCCCTCCGCAGTGGCCGCACTGTTCTATATCCTGGCCTTTGCGCTGCGGCTGTTCGAATTCCTCCAGGTCCGCCAGACCCGCAGACGACCCCTGTTGCTGCTCGCCGGGCTGGCGGTGGCCGCCCACGGCGTCGCGGCCTGGCAGCAGGTGTTCGAACCCCGGGGCATCAACCTCAGCCTGCTGCCCCTGTCGACCAGCATTTTCTGGGTGATCAACGCCATCGTGGTCGCCAGCACGGCCCGCAACCCGCTGGAAAACCTCTATCTGCTGCTGTTTCCGCCCACCGTGGCCATGCTGTTCGTCACCCTGATCGCACCGCAGCACACCCGCGAACTGGCCGCGGTTCCCGCGGGGCTGGGCGCCCATATCCTGCTCTCCCTGCTCTCCTACAGCCTGATGACCATCGCCGCCCTGCAGGCGCTGCTGCTGGCCTGGCAGAACCGCCGCCTGCACGACCACCAGCCAGGGGGGCGACTGCGCGCCCTGCCGCCGCTGCTCACCATGGAGATGCTGCTGTTCCGGTTTCTGCTGGCCGGCTTCCTGCTGCTGACCGCGGGTCTGCTGCTGGGCCTGGTCTATGTCGAGGACTTCCTGGCCCAGCACCTGGCGCACAAGACGGTGTTTTCGCTGGTCGCCTGGCTCCTGTACGCGGTGCTGCTGTGGGGCCACTACCGCCGCGGCTGGCGCGGGCGGGTGGCGAGCTACTGGGCGCTGGGCGGATTCTGCGCGCTGATGCTCGCCTTCTGGGGCACCAAGTTCGTGCTGGAAGTGCTGATCAGTTGATCGCGGGCCGTCCCGGCGCGGATTGCATTCGTTCAACTCCCCGGCGGGGGCGCGGCGCAGCTCGTGCGGACTTCGGGTGCACAACGCAGCGCTTCAGCCGCGGGTTCTCCGGAGCTACGCGACGGCAAGTACGTCGGCTGGAACGGCTGTTGGCGCTTATTGCGCTAACCACCACAATGCGCATACCAAAGCAATACCTATGACTATGGCGATTACGGCATGGCTCCGGCGCTGCGGGTGACGCTCGTCCCGACTCGACAGGGTCCTTTGCTTCCTGGATTGCTGCGCCGTCGAACCGGGAGAAAGCAGGGCTCTAATTTCAGTGGCAAACTGTTCGTTCTGCTTCTTCTTCTCCAGAACAAGCTTCTCTTCGTATTCTCTCCAGAGGTCGTGATGCATTTCATGCAGCGTCGAGTGCGATGCCGGCTCCCCCCAACACTCAACCAGCCACTTGACGTCCGTCTTGTTCAGGAGGTCCAGTTTTTCATACCCCAATTGGGCATAGGAAAACGGCAAGCCCTTGAGAATTTTTCCCGGTGTTAGCGCCAAAGTAAAAATGACCCCCCTAGCCGAAGTAAAACTGACCCCCTGACGGGTGGGTAAGCTGGGGTCCCTTTGGACGGGGCGCCATGCACAGCTTGGAGATGGTGGTGGAGATACGC
>JBMOPO010000063.1:0-1916 GCA_049325095.1 Pseudomonadota bacterium
TTGGCGGCCGCTGCGGCTGAGGCAACCGAGGCGGCCGCACCGGAGGCCCAAGGGGTTGCGCGTGGCGAGGCGGGCGAGCGCCGCCGCCGCAGCCGGCGCGGCCGCCGCGGCGAACGCGGTGAGCGGGCGGAACGCGGCGAGCAGCATCCGGAGGCTGTCCCGGCTGCCGGCGCCGCCACCAAGTCGGTAAGCGAGTCGGCGCCGGCACCTGTCCCCGTGGCCGAGCCGGTAGCGGCCCAGCCGGAAAGCCATGGGGAGGCCGCTCCCGCTCCCGTGCCGGTGCATGGGGAGGAAGCGGGACCCAACGTCATTCTGCCCAAGGGGGCGGCCCAGTCCGCGGCACCGGCGATCCCGGCCGCCGACGAGCCGATCATCACCACGCCCCGGGTGACGCCGGCCGAGACCGAGCCAGCGGCAGCCGTGACGCCCGAGCCAGCCAAACAGCCGGAAGCGGATCTGAAGTCGGTCCTGGAGCAGAGCGGATTGGTGCTGGTGGAAACCAGCCCCGACAAGGCGCGGACCTGGCAGGTGGCGGAGGAAATGCCGCAGCCGACGGGACCGCGGCGGCGGCCACGGCCGCCGATGGTCATTACCGACGAACCTCTGGTCCAGGTGGAAACCAGGAAGTAAGCGGGATAGGGGCGGTCAGGATACCTGACCGATCCCCTTCTTCCCACACCAGCCGGCATGCGGGCCGCACCGGGCGGTTCGAGGAGTTGAGGGCATGAGAGACGGGGGACACCGAGTTTGTCGAAATAGGCAACGCCAGTAGGAGGCGAGACCGAACCGGGTATCGTTGGCCAGGGCGCACAACCTGCTCGGACGTGAGCAGCAGGGCGAGCTGCTCGTCCTGGTGCGCCAGGATCAGCTCGAACCAGCGGCGCAGCAGCACCCGCCCGCTCTTTCGCCGGGCGCGCCCCCGCTCAGAACTTGATGATCTGGCGCACCGCCTTGCCCTCGTGCAGGCGATCGAAGCCGGCGTTGATTTCGTCCAGGCTCAGCACGCCGCTCATCAGCCGGTCCACCGGCAGCCGGCCGCGCCGGTACAGGGCGATGTAGTTGGGCACGTCGCGCACCGGCACGCAGGTGCCTATGTAGCTGCCCTTGATGGTGCGTTCCTCTGCCACCAGGCTCACCTGGGGCAGGGACAGCATGGCGCCGGGCGGGGTGAGGCCGGCCGTCACCGTGGTGCCGCCGCGGCGCGTGATGCGGTAGGCGAGATCCATCGCCTTCACCGAGCCGGCCATCTCGAAGGCGTAGTGCACGCCGCCCTGGGTGGCGGCCTTGACCTCGGCCGCGCAGTCGCCCTGGGCGGCGTTGTAGCAGTCGGTGGCGCCCAGTTGGCGCGCCAGCTCCAGCTTCTCCTGCGACAAGTCGATGGCGACAATGCGGCTGGCGCCCGCCATCACGGCCCCCAGCAGCGCGGCCAGACCGACGCCGCCCAAGCCGATCACGGCGACGCTGGTCCCGGGGTTCACCCTGGCCGTATTCACCACCGCACCGACGCCGGTCAGCACCGCGCAGCCGAAAAGGGCCGCCTCCTCCAGGGGCAGCTCCGGGTCGATCTTGACCAGGGAACGGCGCGACACGGTGGCGTATTCGGCGAACGCCGACACGCCCAGGTGGTGGTTGATCGTCTCCTGCCCGCGGTGCAGGCGCCGCGCCCCGGACAACAGGGTGCCCGCGCCGTTGGCTGCGGCGCCCGGCTCGCACAAGGCCGGCCACCCCTCGGCGCAGGGCAGACAGTGGCCGCAGCTGGGCACGAACACCATGACCACGTGATCGCCCCGCCGCAGGTCGGTGACGCCGGGACCCAGGTCCTCGACGATACCCGCGGCTTCATGGCCCAGCGCCATGGGCAGCGGCCGCGGCCGGTCGCCGTTGATCACCGACAGGTCCGAATGGCACAGGCCGGC
>JBMOPO010000064.1:0-23213 GCA_049325095.1 Pseudomonadota bacterium
GGCAATGTGCTGCGGCCGCTGCTGGTGCTGCCGCTCTTTGTGCCGGCATTGATCTTCGGCACCGCGGCGGTGGCGCGGGCGGCCGCCGGGGGGGAGGGCAGCGGTCCCCTGGCGCTGCTCGGCGCGGTCACCGCCCTGGCGCTCGCGGTATCGCCCTTCGCCGCCGCGGCGGCACTGCGGGTGGGCCTCGATGGCTAGGTCGGGCGCGCTGTGGCAGCACCTGCACCGCTGGGCGTCGCCGCCCGGCTTCTACCGGCTCAGCGGCCGCTGGCTGCCCTGGCTGGCGGCGGCCAGTCTCGCGCTCCTGGCCTGGGGTCTGGTGTGGGGCCTGGTCTACGCCCCGCCGGATGCGCGGCAGGGCAACAGCTTCCGCATCATCTATCTGCATGTGCCGGTGTCCTTTCTCGCCCTGGCCGGCTACTACCTGATGGCGGCCGCCGGCGCCGTGCATCTCATTTGGCGGGTCAAGCTGGCCGATATGCTGATGAGCGCCGCCGCGCCCCTGGGGGCGGCGCTCACCTTTCTCGCGCTGTTCAGCGGCGCGCTCTGGGGCAAGCCCACCTGGGGGACCTACTGGGTGTGGGATGCCCGCATCACCTCGATGCTAGTGTTGTTGTTTCTCTATCTGGGGGTGGTGGCGCTGCGCCAGGCCTACGCCAGCCGGGAGACCGCCGGCCGCGCCTGCGCGGTGCTGGCGCTGGTGGGCACGGTGAACATCCCGATCATCTACAAGTCGGTGGACTGGTGGTACAGCCTGCACCAGCCGGCCAGCATCCGGCTCACCGCGGCGCCGAGCATGCACCCGGACATGTTCCGGCCGCTGCTGGTCATGATCCTGGCCTTCTATCTGTTCTACGCCTGGGTGCTGATCCTCAATACCCGGGCCGAGATCCTGGCCCGCGAGCGGCGCGCGGGCTGGGTGCGCGAACTGGCCGAGGGAGGCGCTCCATGAGGCCGCAATTCCACAGCCTGGCCGAGTTCGTCGCCATGGGCGGCCATGGCCCCTATGTGTGGGGGGTCTACGGGGTCGCGGCCCTGGTGATGGTCTGGCTGGTCGCGCGCCCGCTGCGCCGCCGGGCGCGGACCCTGGCCGAGCTGCGCACCGCACGCGACCGCGCGGGGAATCGCTGATGCACCCGCTGCGCCGGCGCCGGCTGGTGTTGGTGTTGTTCATCCTGGCGGTGAGCTCCGCCGGAGTCGGCCTCGCGGTCTACGCGCTGCGCCAGAACCTCAACCTGTTCTACACCCCAAGTCAGGTGGCCCGCGGCGAGGCCCCGGAAAACACCAGGATCCGGGTCGGCGGCATGGTGGTGCGCGGCAGTCTCGAGCGCGTCCCGGATTCGCTGCAGGTGCGCTTCCGGCTCACCGATGGCGACCGCGAACTCTGGGTATCCCACGAGGGCATCCTGCCCGACCTGTTCGCCGAGGGCGAGGCGGCGGTGGCCGCCGGCCGCCTGCGCCCGGGACCGCTGCTGGAAGCCGATCAGGTGCTCGCCAAACACGACGAGAACTACACACCCCCGGAAGTGATCGAGGCCATGGAGGCCGGCCACGAAGCGCGCACCGCCCGCGAGGCGGCCGGGAGCGCGGCGCCATGATTCCGGAATACGGCCATTTCGCCCTGATCCTCGCCGCCTGCCTGAGCCTGGCGCTCGGAGTGGTGCCGCTGCTCGGCGCGGCCCTGGGCCGCGCGCTGTGGATGGCGGCGGCGCGACCGCTGGCGCTGGCCCAACTGGGTTTCGTGGCCTTCAGCTTCGGCTGCCTGGCGGCGGCGTTCGCCGGGGATGACTTCAGCGTCGCCTATGTCGCCGCCAACTCCAACCGCCTGCTGCCCTGGTACTACAAGCTGAGCGCGGTGTGGGGCGCGCACGAGGGTTCGCTGCTGCTGTGGGTGCTGGTGCTCGCGGCCTGGACCGCGGCGGTGGCGGTGGCCGGGCGCAATCTGCCGCCACCGCTGAGCGCCCGGGTGGCGGCGGTGATGGGCCTGATCGCGCTGGGCTTTCACCTCTTCCTGCTGCTCACCTCCAATCCGTTCGCGCGGCTGTTGCCGGTGCCGCCGGCGGAGGGCGCCGACCTCAATCCGCTGCTCCAGGATTTCGGGCTGATCGTGCATCCGCCGCTGCTCTACATGGGTTATGTGGGGCTGTCGGTGCCCTTCGCCTTCGCCATCGCCGCACTGCTCGCCGGCCGCCTGGATCCCGCCTGGACGCGCTGGATGCGACCCTGGACCAATGTCGCCTGGGCCTTTCTCACCCTGGGCATCGCGCTGGGCTCCTGGTGGGCCTACTACGAACTGGGCTGGGGCGGCTGGTGGTTCTGGGACCCGGTGGAGAACGCCTCCTTCATGCCCTGGCTGCTGGGCACGGCACTGGTGCATTCGCTGGCGGTCACCGAGCAGCGCGGCCTGCTGCGCGGCTGGACCCTGCTGCTGGCGATCTTCGCCTTCGCGCTCAGCCTGCTCGGCACCTTCCTGGTCCGCTCCGGGGTCCTGACCTCGGTGCACGCCTTCGCCAGCGATCCGACCCGGGGCGTGTTCGTGCTGGGCTTCCTGGGTGTGGTGATCGGCGGCTCGCTGCTGCTCTACGGGCTGCGCGCGCCGACGCTGCCGGCGGTCGCCGGGTTCGGCTGGCGCTCGCGGGAGGCCGCGCTGCTGGCCAACAACGCGCTGCTGGTGGTGGTCGCGGCGGTGATCCTGCTCGGCACCCTCTACCCCCTGCTGGCCGACGTCCTGGGCTGGGGCAGAATCTCGGTGGGGCCGCCGTACTTCAACAGCTTCTTCGTGCCCCTGACCCTGCTGCTCGCCCTGCTGCTGGGCGTGGGCATGCTCCTGCAGTGGAAGGACACCGCGCCCGCCCGGCTGCGCCCGGCGCTGACCTGGGGATTGGCCGCCGCGCTGCCGGCCGGCGCCCTGCTGCCGCTGCTGTGGGGCCAATGGCGCTGGGGCGCGGGGCTGGCGCTGGCGGCGGCGGTGTGGATCCTGGCCCTGACCCTGGCCGACCTGGGGCGCAGGAGCGCAGCCGGCGGCGGGCTGCGGGCGGGTGCGCTGCGCCTGCGCGCCGGCTACTGGGGCATGGTGGCCGCACACACCGGGGTGGCGCTGGCCATCGCCGGGGCCGGGGTGACCGGGAGCTACAGCGTCGAGCGCGACCTGCGCATGGCGCCGGGGGAGCGCGTGGCGCTGGGCGGGTTCGAGTTTCGCTTCGACGGCGTCGAGGAGGCTTTGGGGCCCAACTATCGGCGCCAGACCGGCACCCTGGTCGCCACCCGGGACGGCCGCTCGGAGGCGGTGCTGATACCCGAGAAGCGGCGCTACCTGGGCGGCCAGGTGATGACCGAGGCGGGGATCGACGCCGGTCTGGGGCGCGATCTCTATGTGGCGCTGGGCGAGCCCCTGGGCGAGGGCGCCTGGGCGGTGCGCCTGCACGTCAAGCCGGGAGTGCGCTGGATCTGGCTGGGCGGGGCCCTGGTGGCGCTGGGTGCGCTGGTGGCGGCGGGCGATCGCCGCTACCGGGTGCGGGCGCGGCAGTCGGCGCCGGCCCTGGCCGCGGCGGAGGCCTGATCCGTGGAACGGCTCAAGCTGTTCGTGCCCCTGCTGATCTTTGCGGTGCTCGCGGTACTGCTGTATTTCGGGCTGGGCCGCGATCCCCGCGAACTGCCCTCGGCACTGGTCGATCGGCCGCTGCCGGCGTTCGATCTGCCGGTGCTCATCGGCGAGCGGTCCGCAACCGAGGCGGTGCTGCACGGCCGGGCCCATCTGCTCAATGTGTGGGGGACCTGGTGCATCGCCTGTCGCGACGAGCATCCCTTCCTGGTCGAACTGGCGGCGCGCGGCGTGCCCATCGTCGGCCTCGACTACAAGGACGATCCCCAGGCGGCGCGCGACTGGCTGCGCCGGCTCGGCGACCCTTTCGAGCTGGTGCTGGTGGATGCCGACGGCCGCTACGGCCTCGAACTGGGTGTCTACGGCGCTCCGGAGACCTATGTGGTGGATGCCGATGGCGTGATCCGCTATCGCCACGTGGGCGTGGTGAACGAGCGGACCTGGCGCGAGCGCATCGAGCCGGTATACCGGCAGTGGGCGCGCCCATGACCCGGGTGGGGGCGGTGCTGATCACGCTGCTGCTCGCCTGTGCCGCGCGCGCCGAGGTCGAGGTGCGCCGGTTCGACTCCGAGGCCGAGCGCGCCCGCTACCGGGCGCTGATCGAGGAGTTGCGCTGCCCCCAGTGCCAGAACCAGAACCTGGCGGCGTCCGACGCGCCCATCGCCCGGGATCTGCGCGCCGAGGTGTTGCGCCTGCTGCGCGAGGGCCGCAGCGATCCGGAGATCCTCGAGCACCTGGTCGAGCGCTACGGCGATTTCGTGCGCTACCGCCCCGCCTGGCAGCCCTCGACCTACCTGCTGTGGATCGCCCCCGGCCTGCTGCTGGCGATCGCCGGCGCCCTGGTGGCGGGGGTCGTGCGCCGCCAGCGGCGCGCGGCGGGCAGCGAGCTGAACCCCGGGCAGCGGGCGGCGCTCGAGCGCCTGTTGCGCGCCGCGGAGCGCGACGACCGGTGAACTGGGTGGGATTTGCACTGCTGCTCGCCGCGGCGTTGCTGGGCCTGGCGTGGCCGCTGTGGCGCCGGCGCGCGGTCGCCGTGCTGGCCGCGCGGTCGGGAGCGGCCGAGGCGGTGGCCGGATTCCGCGCGCGCGAACGGGAGCTGGCGGCGCAGCTCGCCGCCGGCGAGCTGGACCCGGCGCAGCACCAGGCCCTGCTCGGCGACGCCCAGCGCCAACTGCTCCGGGACACCGCCCGGCCGGTCGATGCCGGCGCGCGCGGCGGCTGGCTGCTGGGCGCCGCCGGCCTGGTGGTGATCGGCCTGGCGCTGACCGGCTATTGGCGCCTGGGCGCCTGGCCCGACGTGGCGCTGCGCGAGGCCCTGACCGATGCCGGGAACCAATCGCCCGCCGAGGTCGCCGCGCGCATCCGGCAGCGGCTGCGCGCGGTCCCGGAAAACGCCACCTACTGGTTGCTGCTGGCGCGGCTCGAACAGGAGCGGGGCGATCTCCCCGCGGCCCTGGCGGCCTACCGGCGCGCCCTGGAGCGCGAGCCCGATGCCGCCGCGGTGCGCGCCGAATATGCCCAGGCGCTGTTTCTCGCCGCCGGCAACCTGGTCACCGGCGAGGTTCGCGCCGCAACCGGGCGGGTGCTGGACGAGCAGCCGGACAACCCCCTGGCGCTCGGCCTGCGCGGCATCGATGCCTTCCAGCAGGGCCGTTATCAGGCCGCCATCGACGCCTGGCAGCGGGCGCTGGATGGGGCGCCGGCGAGCGCCGAGGCCGCCGCGCTCGCCACCGCCATCGCCGCCGCCCGCGAGCGCCTCGGCGGTGCGGCGCCGGCGCCGCTGCTGCGCATCGCGGTGGCCCTGGCGCCGGATGTGAACGCCGATCCCGAGCTGCCGGTGTTCGTCTATGTGCGCGAATGGCAGGGGCCGCCCATGCCGGTGGCGGCGCGGCGGCTGCGGGTCGCCGACCTGCCCGCGGAGGTCGCTTTCGAAGCCGCAGCCGGGCTCGACCCGGCGCGGCCGCTGGCGTCGATCGACCGTTTCGAGGTGGTGGCGCGGCTCGCCCGCAGCGGCAGCGCGGCGCCGGGGCCGGACGATCTGGAAACCCGGGTGGGCCCCTTCGACCGCTCCACCGATCCGCGCCGAGTGGAACTGCTGCTGGCGCCCTGAGCGCGCCCCAGGGCGGCGCCGCATCGCAAATCAAAGGCGCAAGTGTTTGATTTTCTGATCGAGCTGCGGACATCTGCCGCGGCAAAGCGAGCTGAAAAAGTCCGTTCAAGGGCGTTTTCAACAGCCTGCTAGAATTGCGCTCCCCACCGCGTGGACTCCCGTTCATGGCCAGCACCCGACCCGAGAGTCGCGAAGCCTATCAGCACCAGCATGCGCCGGAAAAAATCGCCGCCCGCCTCGCACAGGGCCCCGAGTCGCTGTATCTCAAGGATTTCGTCTACGGCGCCATCGACGGCGCGGTGACCACCTTTGCCGTGGTCGCCGGGGTGGCGGGTGCCGGGCTGGCGGCGGGCGTCATCATCATCCTGGGCTTCGCCAATCTGGTCGCCGACGGCTTCAGCATGGCGGTCGGCAACTTTCTCGGCACTCGGGCGGAAAATCAGTACCGCGAACAGGCCCGCCGCCGCGAGCTCGACGAGATCCACAAGTGGCCCCAGGGGGAGCGCGAGGAGGTCAAGCAGATCTACGCCCGCAAGGGGTTCGAGGGGGAACTGCTCGAACAGGTGGTGGATGTCCTCACCCGGGACCATGACCGCTGGGTGGACGTCATGCTCCAGGAAGAGCACGGCATGGCGCTCAGCGGGCACCACGCCGGTCGCGCCGGGCTCGCGACCTTCGCCGCCTTCGTGGCGGTGGGTCTGATTCCACTGCTGCCGTACCTGATCTCCTGGATCGGCGTGGCCGAGGTCGCGCAGCCGCTGCTGTGGAGTACGGCGCTGACCAGCATCGCCTTCTTCTGGGTGGGGGCAATGAAAGGGCGGTTCGTGAGTCAGCGGCCGCTGGTCTCCGGCATCGAGACCCTGGCGATCGGCGGGGCGGCCGCGGCCATGGCCTACGGCGTCGGCCTGTTGCTGGGGGATCTGGTGGGCTGAGCGCAGCGCGCCAATCCGCGCTCGCTCCCAGGCCGCGCGCGGGCGCCCGGGACAGGCCGGCGGCACCGTCCCGGCCCCGCCACCCGGTCGATCCGGTGGCGGAGGCGGGTATCCGGATACCGCGCGGCGGGCGGATCAGGCGTTGACGCCCCGGCGCAGCAGCCGGCCGGGCAGGGCACCCCCCGCCACCAGATCCCGGTCGCCCTGGCGCAGCAGCACGCCGTTGACGATCACCGCGTCGATGCCCTGGGCCCGGGAGATGAGGCGGTCCTGGCCGGCGGGCTGGTCGTAGACCCGCTCCAGGCCGCCGGCGGCGACGGTGGCGGGGTCGATTACCACCACATCGGCCGGTTTGCCCAGTTGCAGCAGGCCCCGGTCCTTGATGCCGAACACCTCGGCGGGCCGCGAGGTCAGCATGCGGATCGCCTCCTCGAAGCGCAGCGCCTTTTTCTCCCGCACCCAGTGGCCGAGCAGGTAGGTGGGCAGGCAGGCGTCGCACAATTGGTTGGCATGGGCGCCGGCGTCGGACAGGCCGAGCACGGTGTGGGGGTTCTTGAGCAGTTCCTCGACCACGGTCTCGTCGGCGTTGGCCACCGGCATCCGGAAGCGGGCCTCGAGGTTGGTGGCCAGCGCCAGATCGAAGCCGAGGTCGATGGTCTCGACGCCCAGTTCGCGGGCGACCTCGGCCACGGTGCGCTCCTCGTACTGGGGATGGCTGGCGCACATCGAGATCACCGACTGTTCCCAGGAGGTGCGGAACGAGGGGCGCACGCCGGCCATCTTTGCCTTCACCGCGCGGCGGAACTCGGGATCGGCGTAGAGCTTCTTCTTGCCCGTGGCGTCGGCGGCGGCCACCGGCTTGAACACCGACAGGCTTTCGAAGGGGAAGGGCTCCCTGAACTGGAACTCGAAGCACAGCGGGCGCGGCGTCACCTGGGGCACGATGTTGCGGCCGTGACCGATCAGCTCGGCGGTGCGTTCGAGCTGCCGGATGTGGGCATCCGGGCTGATCATGCCGGCGAGCAGCGCGGTCCAGCTGATGGTGATGCCGTTCTCCGCGGCGAGCTGTTCGTATTCGTCGAACCACAGCTCCTTGCCGGCGGTGGCCTGCAGCATCCCGCGGCCGCCCCGGAGCGCCGAGACCAGGGTGCGGATCTCCTCGTAGGAGGCGACCCGGCTGGGTACCGGCCGGCCCTTGTAGCCGACGTGGCTGGGCGACTTGGAGGTGGCGAAACCGATGGCGCCGGCGGCCAGCGCCTCGTCGACGATGCGGCGCATGCGCTCGATCTCGTCCGGGGTGGCCGCGCGCTCGGTGGCCTCCTCGCCCATCACATAGAGCCGGGTCGGGGTGTGGCCGATGAGCACGCCGACGTTGATCGCGGTGCCGGCCCGCTCGATGGCGTCGAGGTACTGGGGAAAGGTCTCGAAGGGCCAGTCGGCGCCGAGCCCGGCGTGGAGCGCGGCGGGACTCATGCCCTCGACCTTCTCCAGGGTGCCGATGATCAGCTCGCGGTGCTCCGGGCGGGTCGGGGCGACCCCGAAGCCGCAGTTGCCGAGCACCACGGTGGTGACGCCGTGCCAGGGGGAGATGGTCAGCATCCGGTCCCAGAGCACCTGGGCGTCGTAGTGGGTGTGGATGTCGACGAAGCCCGGCGCGACCATCCTGTCCGTGGCGTCGATGGTGGCGGCGGCGGTGCCGGGTGCCTGCCCGAGCGCCACCACCTTACCGTCCTTGATGGCGACGTCGCCCCGATAGCCGGGCGCGCCGGTGCCGTCCACGATGGTACCGCCGGTGATTTTCAGGTCGTAGTTCATGGCGTTGCCTCAATCGTTGGGCGCGCCGCCCGGCCCGGCCGGGCGGCGCGGCGGGAGTCCCGGCCGGTTCATATCGGCAGGTTGTAGCACTCCGCGACATTGTCGTGGAGGATCCAGTTCTTTTCTTCCTCCGACAGGTCCTTGGTGTGCTCGGCGAGGATCTCCTGCGACCAGGGCCAGGTGGAATCGCTGTGCGGGAAATCATTGGCCCACATCAGCCGCCGCGGGTTCATCTCGGCGCGGTGCCGGAACGCGGTCCAGTCGTCCTGGAAGGTCAGATAGATGTTGCTCTGGAAATACTCGCTGGGCAGTTTTTCCAGCGGCGGGCACTTCATCCAGTAGCGATGGCGGTTGTAGGCGTGGTCCATGCGGTAGATGAAGTGCGGCACCCAGCCGGCATCGGCCTCGGCGCAGACCACTTTCAGCTTGGGATGGCGCTCGAATACGCCGCCGAACACGAAGGTGCCCAGGATGTCCTGGCAGCCGCGCATGATGGCGAGGAAGCCGTTGATCTTGGGGCCGCGCTGCTTGTTGAGCTGATCGGACTTCGAGGTGAGGATGTGGAACGACAGCGGCAGATCCAGATCCACGGCCGCTTCCCACAGAGGGTCGTACATCGGATCGTGGTAGTCCGCCTCCGGCGGGTTGCCGGTCATCATCACCCCGACGTAGCCGCGCTGCTTGGCGTCTTCCAGCTCCCGGATGCCCTCGTCGACCGAGCGCAGCGCCACCTGGCCGAGGCCGAACAGGCGGTTTTTGGGCGCGTCGGCGATGTAGCCTTCGAGCCAGCGGTTGTAGGCCTGGAAGCAGGCGGCCTGGTAATCGAGGTCCGGATGGTTGCACAGCATCATGCCCACGGTGGGGTAGATGAGCTCGGCGGCGACCCCGTCGCGGTCCTGGTCGGCGACCCGGTACTTGGCGTCCCAGGAGCTGCGCGGCAGGTCGGAAAACTTCATCCCGCCGGGTTTCAGTTCCTCCGGCTTGCGTCCGGCCGCGGCCACCAGGCCCATGGGCACCGGCTGATCCAGCCCCTCGATCACGAAGATGTCGCCGTACTTTTCGTGTTCGATCATGTGCGGGGCGCGATCGCGGTACTTGGGATCGATGAAATCCAGGTAACAGTTCGGCGGCTCGGCGATATGCGAGTCCGCGGAAATCACGGGTTTGGTCATGGCAGGGTCCTCGGTTGGGTGTTGAAGCGCGAAACTGCGATCCGGCGGCGGAACGATGCGGGCCGTTGGTTGTGGGTTTGCGGCCGCTTTGCCCCTAGTAAACCGCAAGCAATGGGGAAATTCCATGCCGGCCGCGACCGACCTGCCTGCCGCGCTCCGCTCGGCGCAGGCAGGTCCCGCGCCCCGGTTGCCGCTATGCTGGCGCCATCGCCCAATCGCCCCGGGAGTCCCCATGAAAGCCCGTGTACTGGTCATTCTGCTCAGCGGTCTGGCGGTGGTGCTGCCGGGCCTGCTGATACTGATGGTGCTGCAGTGGCTGTTCCTGCTGCTTGCCGATCTGCTCGCCCCGCTGACGGATCTGTTGTCGCAGCAGGCCGGCTTCCAGCGATGGGTGGCGCTGCTGGCGGTGGTCGCGGCGCTGCTGGCGACCTGTTTCACCGTGGGCCTGGCGGTGCGCACCCGGATTGGGCGCTGGCTGCACGAGGTGGTGGAAACCGGGCTGGCCCGCGTGGTGCCCGGCTACCGCGTGACGCGCGATCTGGTGCAGGAGCTGCTCGGCACCGGCGACGGCATCCGCGCGCTGAACGGCGAACCGGCGCTGGCGCGCATCCACGGCCTGGAGTCTCCGGTGCGGGTGACCGCGATCGTCACCAGCCGCCATGCCGACGGCGGCTACACGGTCTATGTGCCGACCGCGCCCTTTCCGACCTCGGGCTTCGTCTATCACCTGCCCGCCGATTGCGTCGAGCTGCTGCCGGGGGTGAGCGTGGAGGCGGCGCTGCGCACCGTGATCACCTGTGGCGCCGGGTCCGCCGAGGTGCTGGCCCGCGGCCGGGCGTCGCTCAGCGCCGCCGCCGCTGCAGATCGCGCACCAGGAAGCGCGCCGGGCTCAGCGCCTGCACCAGATTCCGCGGCAGCGGCCGCGGGCGACCCTCGATGAGGTCGGCAAGCAGGGCGGCGCACAGCGGGGCATAGGCCAGACCGCGGGAGCCGTGTCCGGCGTGGAGATAGAGCCCGGGCCAGCAGGCGCCGGTGCGCGGCAGCGCGGCGCGGGCGTCGCGGCGCAGGGGCGCCATGACTTCCAGGAACTCGTCGAGGCGCGGCGCCGGCCCGGCGATGGGCAGGTAATCCGGGGTGACGCAGCGCAGGCCCGCGCGCCCCTCGAGCTGCGCCGGGTCGGGGTCGCCGAGGGCTTCGGCCAGCGCCGGGTCGGTGGCGCGGACCCTGGCGAGGTTGTCGCCATGGCTTAGGGCATCGACCGCCAGGGAGACGGAATCCGGGCGATAGGTCGCGCCCAGGGTATGGCGGCCGTCCACCGCCGGCGCCAGGTATCCCTGGCCGCAGACCGGCAGCCGCAGCCCGCGGCTGGCCGGCGTCGCCGGGCAACTGGTGATCTGGCCCTGGATGGTGCGCAGCGGCAGATGCGCGCTGGCCGCCCAGTGCCGCAGCCCCGCGGCCGCGGCCAGCACCAGGACCGGGAACACCTCGTCTACCGGCTGCGCGGGTGCATCCAACCGCCAGCCGCCCGCCGTCCCCGACCAGGCGCGGATGTCGAGTGCGTCGAAGCGGATGCGGGGATGGTCGAGCAGCCGCCGGCACAGCTCCGCGGGCGGCAGCCAGCCCAGCCCGCGCAGCAGCAGCCCGCAGCCGGCGGCCAGCGGCACGCCGACGGTCCGCACCAGGTCCGGCCCCTCCAGCAGGGTCGCGAGTTCGCCGGGGTAGTGTGCCGCGAGCTGGCGCAATCGGCCGGCCTCGCCGGAGTCCCGGGGCAGTATCAGCACCCCGCTGTCGGCGCCGATCCCGGCGCGCCAGAACGGCCGATAGTAGTTGCGGGCGTAGAGCAGGGCAGCGAGATTGATGCGGGTGAAGGCCGAATCCGCAGCGGCCAGGCGCGGATAGACGATGCCCTGGGGATTGCCGGAGGCCCCGCCGGCGATGCCGCGGCCGTCGAATACCCGCACCCGCCAGCCGCGCCCGGCCAGGGCCCGGGCGATGGTGCAGCCGGCGAGACCGGCGCCCACCACGGCCGCGCTGCGCGCACCTTCGGCGTGGAAACCCGCGCCCAGATCCCAGGGCGTTCCGGGGCGGCGCAGGCGCTGCGCCGCGGCTGGAGAGGCCGGCGCGGCGGGCGGTGCGGCGAACCGGCCGCGCAGCATTTCGCGCTTGGCCCCGTAACCGGGAACGCGCCGCACCTCGAATCCGGCCGCGGCCAATCCGCGGCGCACCGCGCCCGCGGCGGTGAAGGTGGCGAAGGTGGTGCCCGGCCGGCTATGGGCCGCGAGCTGCACGAACAGCCCGGCGCTCCACATCTCGGGGTTGCGCGCCGGCGCGAAGCCATCCAGGAACCAGGCGTCGATGCCCCGCGCGGCCTGGGTCTCGAATCCGTCCTGCGCCGCACAGCGAGCCGCTTCGAGCTGCGCCTCGGCGTCGCCCCACAGCAGGGAGAGCTGGATCCGGCCGCCGGCCAGCGCCAAGCGGTGGCAGCCGGGCAGGGGGGGCGGGTAGGCGTCGAGCAGCTCCCCGGCCAGGGGCGAAGTGTCGCCGCGCGCCGCCAGCACCAGTTCCAGATCGGCGCGCCGCAGGGGATGTTTTTCCACGCTGAGGTAATGCAGCACCGCCGGTTCCGGGACCTGCGCCAGCCAGGTCTCGGCAGCGACCAGAAAGTTGAGCCCGGTGCCGAAGCCGGTCTCGCCGATGGCGAAATCCTGCCCCTGCCAGCGCGCCGGCAGCTCGTTGCCGGCCATGAACACCTGGCGGACCTCGTCCCGGCCGTCGGCGGAGGTGTAATAGACATCGCCGAAGGCAGCCGAGCGGGGCAGGCCATCCCGCCAGTCGAGCGTCGCGGGGACGATGCCCGGGGCAGCCGCCATCCCGACCTCAGCGGCGGGGACGCCGTGCGCCGTCCCGGCCACCGGCAGCGGGATTGGGGAGGGCGGATCGCGACCCGCCGCCGGCCGCGGCGAGCGGCGCATGAAATCCCTTGGCATCCATGGCAAGAATTCTAAACTGGAATCGAAGGAATCAAAGTTATGAATTTGTATTATTCTGCCTCCATGGCTAGAATCCGCCGCCTCCGGAAGCCTCCTGCCGCCGCCCGAAAACAGCGGCGTGGCGAGCGCGACAATCCGGTTTACTGACCATTTTTCGGACCGAGCGATGGCTGGAAAAACCCTCTACGACAAGCTCTGGGAAGCGCATCTGGTGCGCGAAAACCCGGACGGTTCCGCGCTGCTCTACATCGATCGCCAACTGCTGCACGAGGTGACCTCGCCGCAGGCGTTCGAGGGGCTGCGCCTCGCCGGCCGCAAGCCCTGGCGGGTCGATGCCAATCTGGCGACGCCGGATCACAACGTCCCCACCACCAGCGCGGAGCGCCGGGGCGGGATTGCCGCCATCGCCGATCCGGTGTCCCGCCTCCAGGTGCAGACCCTGGACGACAACTGCGCCGAGTACGGGATCCCCGAATACGCCATGAACGACCCCCGCCAGGGGATCGTGCACGTGATCGGCCCGGAGCAGGGCGCCACCCTGCCGGGCATGACGGTGGTGTGCGGCGATTCCCACACCTCCACCCACGGCGCCTTCGGGGCGCTGGCCCAGGGCATCGGCACGTCCGAGGTCGAGCATGTGCTCGCCACCCAGTGCCTGATCGCCCAGAAGATGAAGAACCTGCTGGTGCGTATCGAGGGCGAACTGGCCCCGGGCGTCACCGCCAAGGACCTGGTGCTGGCCGTGATCGGCCGGATCGGCGCCGCCGGCGGCACCGGCCACGCGCTCGAATTCGCCGGCAGCACAGTGCGGGCGCTGTCCATGGAGGGGCGCATGACCCTGTGCAACATGGCCATCGAGGCCGGCGCCCGGGTCGGGCTGATCGGCGTCGACGACCAGACCATCGAGTACGTCCGCGGCCGGCCGCTGGCCCCCACCGGAGCCCTCTGGGACCGGGCGGTGGCGAGCTGGAGGGAACTGCATTCCGATCCCGATGCCCGGTTCGATAAGGTGGTGGAACTGGATGCCGGGCAGATCAAGCCCCAGGTCACCTGGGGGACCTCCCCGGAAATGGTGCTGCCGGTCGATGGCCGGGTGCCGGACCCGGCCGCCGAACCCGACCCGACCCGGCGCGAGTCCATCGTCCGGGCGCTGAAATACATGGGGCTCGCGCCCAACCAGGCGATCACCGACATCCGCCTCGACCGGGTGTTCATCGGCTCCTGCACCAATTCCCGGATCGAGGACCTGCGCGCCGCCGCCGCGGTCGCCCGCGGGCGCCGGGTGGCCGCCACCATTCGGCAGGCCCTGGTGGTGCCGGGGTCGGCGCCGGTCAAGGCGCAGGCCGAGCGCGAAGGGCTGGACCGGATCTTCCGGGAGGCCGGCTTCGAGTGGCGCGAACCCGGCTGTTCCATGTGCCTGGCCATGAACGCCGACCGGCTGGAGGCGGGGGAGCACTGCGCCTCCACCTCCAACCGCAATTTCGAGGGCCGCCAGGGCGCCGGCGGCCGCACCCATCTGGTCAGCCCGGCGATGGCGGCGGCGGCGGCGATCGCCGGCCATTTCGTCGATGTCCGGGAATTGCTGGAGCAGACACCATGAAAGCCTTCACCCGCCATGAGGGGCTGGTGGTACCGCTGGATCGCGCCAACGTCGATACCGATCAGATCATCCCCAAGCAGTTCCTCAAGTCGATCCGGCGCACCGGCTTCGGCCCCAACCTGTTCGACGAATGGCGCTACCTGGACGCCGGCGAGCCGGGGCAGGACTGCGCGCGGCGGCCGCTGAACCCGGAGTTCGTACTCAACCAGCCGCGCTACCGGGGCGCCAGCATCCTGCTCGCGCGGGAGAACTTCGGCTGCGGTTCGTCCCGGGAGCACGCTCCCTGGGCGCTGGAGGAGTATGGCTTCCGGGTCCTCATCGCCCCGAGCTTTGCCGACATATTTTTCAATAACTGCTTCAAGAATGGACTTCTTCCGATTGTTTTAAAAGAAAAAGAAGTGGACCTTCTGTTTGCGGAGACCCTGGCGACCGAGGGTTACCGGCTGACCGTGGATCTGGAGCGGCAGGAACTGCTGCGGCCCAACGGAGACCGGTTCCGGTTCGACATTGACGCCTTCCGCAAGCGCTGCCTGCTGCAGGGTCTGGACGAGATCGGCCTCACCCTCGAACACGCCGACGAAATCCGCGCCTTCGAGGCCCGCCACCGCCAGCGACATCCCTGGTTGTTTCAGCGCCCGGCGGGCAGCGGATGAACCCGGGCGAGGGGTCGCATCGCGACGCCGTCGGCCGCCAGTTCGGCACCCGCGCGGCGGCCTACCTGCACAGCACTGTCCACGCGCAGGGCTCGGGGTTGGCCGAGCTGCGGGCGGCGGTGGCGGCCCGGGAAGGCGCCCGGGTATTGGATCTGGGTTGCGGCGCGGGCCACGTCAGCCATCAGGTGGCGCCCCTGGCCGGCGCGGTGGTGGCCTGTGACCTGGCGCCGGAAATGCTCACCCTGGTCGCCGGGCGCGCCCGCGAACAGGGGCTGGCCAATCTGCACCCGCTCTGCGCCGCCGCCGAGGCGCTGCCGCTCGCCACGGGGAGTTTCGATCTCGCGCTGAGCCGCTTCTCCGCTCACCACTGGGGCGATCCGGCGCGCGCGCTGGCCGAAATCCGGCGGGTGCTGCGCCCCGGGGGACAGAGCGTTTTGGTGGACGTGATCTCGCCCGGACCGGCCCTGCTCGATACCCATCTGCAGGCGGTGGAACTGCTGCGGGATCCCAGCCATGTGCGGGATTACAGCGCGGCCGAATGGCTGCGCCTGATCGCCGGCGCCGGGTTCAGGGCAACGCGCCACACCCAGGATCGACTGCGGCTGGAGTTCGCCGCCTGGGTGGAGCGGATGGCGACCCCGGCGCCGCTGCGCGCGGCCATCCGCGCCCTGCAGGATGCCGCCTGCCGGGAGGTCCGCGACTATTTCGAAATCGAGCCCGACGGCTCGTTCAGCGTCGATGTCATGACCCTCTGGGTGGCGGGCTGAAGCCTCATTGGAGGCGGATAAGAGGCGTCAATCAACTTTCGATTTCTGGTGTAACCGAATGAAAAATGTGGGTTTCATAGGTTGGCGCGGCATGGTCGGCTCGGTGCTCGTGCAGCGCATGCGGGAGGAGAACGACTTCGCCGGCATCCGCGCCCACTTCTTCACCACCTCCCAGGCCGGCCAGCGCGGGCCGGACCTGGGACAGGGTGGCGCGCCGCTGCTCGACGCCCATGACCTCGACGCCCTGCGCGCCATGGACGTGATCCTCACCTGCCAGGGCGGCGCCTACACCCAGGCCGTCTACCCCGGCCTGCGGGCCAGTGGCTGGCGGGGTTACTGGATCGACGCCGCCTCGGCGCTGCGCATGGACCCCGGCGCGGTGATCGTGCTGGACCCGGTCAACGGCGACCGGATCGCGCGCGCGCTGGACGCCGGCGGCAGGCTGTTCGTGGGCGGCAACTGCACCGTCAGCCTGATGCTGATGGCGCTGGGCGGATTGTTCCGGGCCGGGCTGGTGGAGTGGGTGAGCGCCATGACCTATCAGGCCGCGTCCGGGGCCGGGGCGGCCAACATGCGGGAGCTGCTGCGACAGATGGGTGCGCTGCACCAGGCCGCCGCCGATCTGCTGGCCGACCCGGCGAGCTCCATCCTCGACATCGATCGCCGGATTACCGGGAGTCTGCGCAGCCCGGAGTTTCCGACCGCGGAATTCGGCCATCCGCTGGCCGGCAGCCTGTTGCCCTGGATCGATACCGAACTCGACCACGGCCAGAGCCGCGAGGAGTGGAAGGGCGGTGCCGAGGCCAACAGGATTCTCGGCACCGAGCAGGCGCCGATTCCCGTCGACGGCATCTGCGTGCGCATCGGCGCCATGCGCTGCCACAGCCAGGCCCTGACGGTGAAGCTGCGCCGGGACCTGCCCCTCGCCGAGATCGAAACCCTGATCGCGCAGGCCAACGACTGGGTGCGGCTGGTACCCAATCACCGCGACGACAGCCTGCGCCGCCTGACCCCGGCGGCGGTGACCGGCAGCCTGGAAATTCCGATCGGCCGGGTGCGCAAACTGGCCATGGGCGGGGAGTATCTGGCCGCCTTCACGGTGGGCGACCAACTGCTGTGGGGCGCCGCGGAGCCGCTGCGCCGCATGTTGGCGCTGCTGCGCTGAACCCCGCCGGCGAACCGCGCGACGGTTTTCAGGGCCGCGCCGCGCGCGTACACTCGGCGCGAAGACGAATTCTGTTAACTGATAGCTGGTTAGCCGGCTATTTTGGTGCGAGCATTGAGCAGTCCGCCGCGGACGAATCCCGAACCATGGAACCCAGCAGGAAGGTCGCAACGATGAGGTCACGGAAACTGAAATGGAGTCTCGGCGCCTGCGCGCTGTTGCTGTCACAGGCCGTCCTGGCGATCGGCCTGGGTGAGATCCGGTTGCAGTCGGCGATGGAGGAGCGGCTGCAGGCCGAGATCGATCTGCTCAATATCGGCGATCTCGACGAGCAGCAGATGATCGTGAGCCTGGCGCCCCCGGAGGATTTCGAGCAGGCCGGCGTCGACCGGGATTTCCAGCTCGCCGACCTGCGGTTCCGGGTGGACCTGGAGGACAAGGCGCGGCCGGTGATCCGGGTGTCTTCCCGCCAGGTCATCAGCGAACCCTACCTGAATTTCCTGGTCGAGCTGCGCTGGCCGTCGGGGCGCCTGCTGCGCGAGTACACGCTGCTGCTGGATCTGCCGACCTTTGCGGGAGAATCCAGCGCGGGAAAGCGCGCCGCCGCGACCCGGACAGTCGCGGCTGATTCGCGCGGCCCCGCCCCGGCGCCCGTCCAGCGCCCCGCCGGGCCGCCCGCCGCGGCGCCCGCCGGCGGGGCGGGAACCGGAATCGACCGGGTGCAGGTGCGCGGCGGGGATACCCTCTGGGGCATCGCCCAACGGCACCGGCCGGCGGGCGCGACCATTCACCAGACCATGGTGGCAATCGCCGCGGCCAATCCCGAGGCGCTGATCGGGGGCGACCTGAATCGGATCCGCCGCGGCGCCTGGCTGACACTGCCGGCTGCCGAGCGGGTGCGGGCCGTGGATCGGCAAACCGCCCTGGCCAGCTTGCAGCAGCGCCCGGCGACACCGCCCGTGGTGGAAGCCGGTGCCGCCGAGGTTGCCCCGGCGGACAGCGCCGGAGCCGGGGGAGCGGACGGCGAACTGCGGCTCACCGCAGCGGATGGCAGCGGCGCCGGCGGGGGCGCGGGCTCCGCAGCCGGCACCGGCCAGGGTGGTGCCCAGGCGGGTCAGGATCTTGCGGCGGTACTCGAGGAGCGCGACCGCCTGGCGCGGGAGAACACCGAGCTGCAGGCCCGCATCGACAGCCTGCAGGCCCAGTTGAGCACGCTCAATCGGCTGGTCGAACTGGATGCCCCGACCCTGGCCAACCTGCCGGACCGCCCCGGCGGCGGCGCGGCAATCGCCCCGGCGCCCGCGGGCGATGCGGCCGGCCCCACCGCAGATCAGACCGCCGCCGTCGAATCGACGCTCCCGGCGGAACCCGCCGCGGTTGCCACACCACCCGAGCCGGTCGCCGAACCGGCGCCCGAACCGCGGCCGGAAACACCAGAGACGACGGCCGCAACCACCGAATCGCCCACGGCCCGCGGCCCATTGGCCGCCCTGTCACAACTGAGCGATCGCCTGCTCCCCTGGCTGGGCGCGGCGGCCGCGCTGCTGATCGGGCTGTTGATATGGTTTGCGTTGCGCGGCCGCTCCGGCATCCAGCAACAGGGACTGCAACTGCCGGGAGATCTGGACCGGCCGGCCACCACCGGGGGCGCTGCTCCCGAGCGGGACGAGATCCCGGAACGGGAGTTGTTCGCCACGCCCTCGACCGCCGAAGGTCCGGAAGACGCGCTCGCCGAGGCCGATGTCTGCCTGTCGTTCGGAAACGATGCTCAGGCGGAGGAACTGCTGCGGGAGGCGCTGGAGGAATATCCCAACGAGCCCCGGCTCCACCTGAAACTGCTGGAAGTGTTCGCCTCTCGCTCGGATCGGGCGGCCTTCGCAGCCCATCTGCCGCAGCTTGCGGCCCTGGGTGACCTGGACACCTTTGCCGCAGCGGAGGCGCTGCAGCGCCAACTGGAGGATAGTGCCGACCGCACCGGTGAAGGGGAGCCCCTCGCGACGGGCCGGGGCGCGACCGCGCCCGACACGCCGCTGGCGGATTTCGAGCTCGATCTCGAACTGGATCTCGACGCGGTGCCGGCACAGGCCGCGGCGCCACAGCGGACGGCCGCCGACACCTCCCTCGCGGCGGCCGGCCTGGAGGACTTCGACCTCGGTCTGGACCAGTTCGAGGAGAGCGCGGCGGACACAGAGGTTTCGGGCGGTGCCGAAGCGGGCTCCAGCGCCGCGGCCGGGAACGCGGAACAGTCTCCGCTGGAAGACCTCGAATTGTTCGCGCCCGGCCAGGAGGTCGCCACCCAACTCGAGCTGGCCCACGCCTATGTGGACATGGGCGATGCCGAGGGTGCCCGCGAGATTCTCGACTATGTGGTCGAGGCCGGTGACGACGAGCAGCGGGAAGCGGCGCGGGAGTTGCTCGCCCGGCTCGGATGAACCGGCGCGCCAACGCAGATGCGGCCGTATCCCGGGCCGGGTCATGGCCGCCCCCGGGGGCCGCGAGTCCCTCAGCCGCCGGTGCGCCCTGAACGCGCCCTGATTAAACCGGCGGGCAAGTTGCCAGTCCCTTCCACAGATCAAGGCTTGCATCACCCGGCAACCGATGGCGGAATCCTGGGTCTACCACCGCAATTGCCGCGTTCCCGCCGGCCGGACCCTGCCGGCGGGGGTGCGCCGCTTCGCCGCGGTCTTGGAGTATGACGGCAGCCCCTACCGGGGCTGGCAGCGACAGGCGCACTGCGCCAGCGTCCAGCATCAGGTGGAGTCGGCGCTGGCCGCGGTGGCCGATGAACCCATCGCGGTCGCCTGCGCCGGCCGCACCGATACCGGCGTGCACGCCACCGCCCAGGTCATCCATTTCGATTCGGCCGCGCCGCGCAGCCCCGACAACTGGCTGCGGGGAGCCAACACCCGGCTGCCACCCGCCATCCGGCTGCGCTGGGTCGAGGAAGTCCCGGCCGGTTTTCACGCCCGGTTCGGGGCGCTGGCGCGCACCTACCGCTATCTGATCCACCAGGGGACCACGGCTCCGGCGATCCTGCGCAACCACGTCTGCTGGGAGCGCCGCCCGCTGGACCTGGCGGGGATGCAGGCCGCGGCCCGGGAACTGGTCGGCGAGCGGGACTTCAGCGCCTTCCAGGGAGCCGGTTGCCAGTCGCAGACGCCGCGCCGCCACCTCAGTGAACTGCGCATCTGGCGGCAGGGGTCGCTGGTGATCCTGGAACTCACCGCCAACGCTTTCCTGCTCCACATGGTACGCAACATTGCCGGGGCGCTCCGCGCGGTGGGCCGGGGCGAGCGGCCGCCGGAGTGGATCGGGGCGCTGCTGGAGTCGGGCCGGCGCGCGCTGGCGCCGGCCACCGCGCCTGCCGCGGGACTCTATCTGGTCGGCGTACACTATCCGCCGGCGCTGCGCATCCCCTCGCTGGTGGGCGGCCCCGGGTTTCTCGATGCCGCGCCCCCGAGTGCGGTGGAACGGCCGCTGTGGGAGCGCCACCAGTGACCAGGACTTTCGTCAAGATCTGTGGAATCACCTGCCTCGAGGATGCCCGGCTGGCGGTCGCCGCCGGTGCCGATGCACTGGGGTTCGTGTTTCACCCGCCGAGCCCGCGGGCAGTCGCGGTCGATGCCGCCGCCGCCATCGTCGCCGCCCTGGGGCCCTTCGTGACCAGCGTCGCGCTGTTCGTCGACGCCGACCCACAGCGGGTGGGCGCGGTGCTGGCGGCGACCGGGATTCGGCTCGCACAGTTCCATGGCAGCGAATCCCCGGATTACTGCGCGGCGTTCGGGCGGCCCTACATCAAGGCCATCCGGATGGCGCCGGACCTGGAGCCCACCGCCACCGCGCAGCGCTACCCGGATGCCGCGGCCTGGCTGTTCGACGCCTGGAATCCGGCGCTGGCGGGCGGTACCGGAACGGCGTTCGACTGGTCCCGGCTGCCCGCGGCGCCGGCGCGGCCCCTGATTCTGGCCGGGGGCCTGACCGCCGCCAACGTGGGCGAGGCGATCCGCCGGGTGCGCCCCTACGCGGTCGACGTCAGCAGCGGCGTCGAGTCCACCCCCGGGCGCAAGGATCCCGAGCGGCTGCGGGCCTTTCTGGCCGCCGTGCGCGCGGCCTGAACTCGGCTTCTCCCGCTGGCGCCCGGCGCACAGTGCGGTTGTAATCGACGGCCACAACATTGACAGCGACCGGCCCGAGGGTAGGATGCGCCCGGGTCGGGGAGGGGGAATGCGAACATGAGTTGGTTGAGCAAGATTCGGCCGTCCGGTCTCAAGACCCAGGCGCGCGATCGCCCGCGCAGCGTGCCCGAGGGCATCTGGACGCCCTGCCCGAAATGCACCGCGCCACTCTATCGCCCGGAGTTGGAGCGCAATCTGGAAGTCTGTCCCAAATGCGGCCACCACCTGCGGATCGGCGCGCGGCGGCGGCTCGATCTCTTTCTCGACCCCGCCGACCGCGCGGAGCTGGCCACCGAGGTGGTGCCGGTGGACCGGCTGAAGTTCCGCGACGTCAAGCGCTACCGGGACCGGCTGGCCGCCGCCCAGAAGGCGACTGGCGAAAAGGATGCCCTGGTGGCCATGCGCGGCGCGGTCCAGGGTGTTCCGGTGATCGCGACCGCCTTCGAGTTCGATTTCCAGGGCGGCTCGATGGGCTACGCGGTGGGCGAAAAATTCACCCGCGCGGCGCACCTGGCGCTGGAGGAGGGCATCGGTCTGGTGTGCTTTTCCGCCACCGGCGGCGCGCGCATGCAGGAGGCGCTGATCTCGCTGATGCAGATGGCCAAGACCAGCGCCATCCTCGAACGCCTCAAGGCGGCCGGCGTGCCCTACATCTCGGTGCTCACCGACCCGGTGTATGGGGGGGTATCGGCCAGTCTGGCGCTGCTCGGCGACATCAATATCGCCGAGCCCGGAGCCCGCTCGGGCTTCGCCGGGCCCAACATCATCGAGCAGACCATCCGCCAGAAACTGCCGGCCGGATTCCAGCGCAGCGAATTCCTGCTCGAACACGGCGCCATCGACATGATCGTCGCGCGGCCCGCACTGCGCTCCACCATCGCGCGGCTGCTCGCCATCCTGGGCGGCCGGCCGTCGCCCGTGCCAGCGGAGCCCGATGCCCAGGCCGAACTCGCTGGCTGACTGGCTGGCGCTGCTCGAAAGCCGGCACCCGGTCGCCATCGAGCTGGGCCTGGAGCGGGTCGCGCGGGTCGCCGATCGCCTGTCGCTCGAGCGCCCCGCCGCGCGCGTAATCACCGTCGCCGGCACCAACGGCAAGGGGTCCTGTGTGGCCCTCATCGAAGCCCTGGCGCTGCGCGCCGGCCTGCGGACGGGCACCTACACCTCGCCCCATCTGCTCGCCTACAACGAGCGCATCCGCCTCGACGGCCGGGCGGTGACCGACGCTGCCCTGTGCGATGCCTTCGCGCGCATCGAGGCGGTGCGCGGCGAGGTCCGCCTGACCTACTTCGAAACCGGCACTCTGGCCGCCCTGCTGCTGATGGAGGCCGCCGCGCCCGATCTCGCGGTTCTGGAAGTGGGCATGGGCGGGCGCCTCGACGCGGTCAACATCGTCGACCCGGACGTGGCGGTGATCACCTCCATCGACCTCGATCACCAGGCCTGGCTGGGCCCGGACCGCAACAGTATCGGAGTGGAAAAGGCCGGTATCGCGCGGCCCGGAATTCCCGTCATCTGCGGCGACCCGCAACCGCCGCCGGCGATGCTGGAGGTCCTGGGCGCGCTGGGCTCGCCGCCATTGATCCTGGGCGATCCCGACTTCAGCCAGCGGTGGACGGAAAACGGATTGAGCCTGACCTGCCGCGCTCCCGGCGGCGGACGCATTGTCCATCCCGGGCTGCCCGCGCCGCAGCTGCCCCCGGCCAGCGCCGCCTGTGCGGTGCAGGCGCTGGTCGCTCTCGACATGGCCCCCGCGCCGCAGCAGGTGGCCGCCGTCTTTCGGCAAACCGGACTGGCGGGCAGATTCCAGCGGCTGCGCCATCGGGACCGGGAACTGATCCTCGACGTGGCCCACAACCCGGCGGCGGCGCTCCTGCTCGCCCGGCGGCTGGCCGCGGAAGGCTGGCCGCGCCGCCGCGGTCACGCGGTATTCGGCGCGCTGGCGGACAAGGACATCCCGGGGCTGGTGGCGCCCCTGGCACCGCTGGTGGGGCATTGGCATTGCACGGAACTGCCGGGGATCGCGCGCGCGGCGCCGGCCGCCCGGCTGATCGGGGTGCTGTACAATCTGCCCCGCGCCGGGTCGCCGCCGGCGGTGGTGGCCGCGGCCCGGCCCGATCCACTCAGCGCCTTCTCCCATGCCCTGGAGACGAGCCGGCCCGGCGACTGGATCCTGGTGTTCGGATCATTTCATACCGTGGCGCCGGTGTTGGGGTGGGGCGCCGCCGGGGGCGCC
>JBMOPO010000065.1:0-22954 GCA_049325095.1 Pseudomonadota bacterium
GCGCGATGAATCAAGGCCTGCAACAGCGCCTGCTGGGCATCCTGGTGCTGGTGGCCCTGGCCAGCGTCCTCCTGCCGCTGCTGCTCGACTTCCGCACCGGCTACGAGGTCGATACGGATGCGCGTATTCCGCCGCCGCCGGATATCCGCCCGGCGCCGCTGCCACAGCTCGATCCCCCGCCGGATTCGGCGCCCGCACCGGCGGCACCCGCAGCCGATGCCGCGCCCCAACCGCCCTTTCAGTTGCCGGACGCGGAGGCGCGCGAGGAGGTCGTCGAGCCCGCGCAACTGCCGGCGGAGCCCGGCCTCGACCAACGCGGCCTGCCCGGCGCCTGGGTCCTGCAGCTCGGTGCCTTTCAGCAGGAGAAGAACGCGCTGGAGTTGCGCGATCGCCTGCTGGCGGGCGGGCATCGCGCCTTCGTGCAGCGGTCCGGGGCGGGGGAGCCGATCGCCTATCGGGTGTTCGTCGGCCCCAAGCTGACCCGGGATCAACTGGTCGCCGAACAGCGCGAGCTGGAGCGCAAGTTCCGGGTCAAGCCACTGGTGGTCCCGTTCACGCCCTGAGCGGGGGCCGCGCTTTGGTACTACAATCGCGCCTGACTCCGGCAAGGTGTCCTGATGAACAGCGCTGATTGGATCATCGTCGCCATCGTCGCCGGCTCCGCGCTGATCAGCTTGGTGCGCGGCTTCGTCCGCGAGGCCCTGTCGCTGCTCGCCTGGGTGGTTGCGTTTGCCATGGCGATGCTGTTCCACCCCGCCCTGGCCGGCCTGCTGACCGACGCCATCGAGACCCCTTCGCTGCGCCTCATTACCGCCTGGCTGGCGATCTTCCTGGCCGTGCTGCTGGCGATGGGCCTGGTGAATTTTCTGCTGTCGCGATTGGTGCGGGCGTCGGGGCTATCCGGAACCGACCGCTTTCTGGGATCCCTGTTCGGCGCGGCGCGCGGCCTGGTGGTGGTGCTGGCGCTGCTGATCGCGATCCCGCAACTGGTGCCGGTGACCCGGGATTCCTGGTGGCAGGAGTCCACCCTGATCCCGGTGTTCCTGGGCTTCGAGGGCACGGCCCGGGAACTGGCCGGAGAACTCGCCGACTGGGTGCGGCGGCTGACCGGCTGAGAGCTGGTGAATTCTGCAAGCTCTCGGCCCGGCCACCGATGGCCGGTCGCGGATCGGGCACGCCAGTGCGGGATCCGCGCGAGCAAGTCCGGGCCTGCACCAGACCTGCGACAGAAGCTGTACAGGGTACCTGCGTTGCTTCACAGACGCTGAGCGGAGGAACAGGTCATGTGCGGAGTGGTGGGGATCGTCGGCCGGACCGACGTCAGATATCAGATCTACGATGCCCTGACCATGCTCCAGCACCGCGGCCAGGACGCGGCGGGGATCATGACCTGCCGCGATGGCCACCTGAGCCAGCGCAAGGATGTCGGCCTGGTCCGCGACGTATTCCGGGAACGGCACATGGAGCAACTGCTCGGACCGCTCGGCGTGGGCCATGTCCGCTATCCCACCGCCGGCAGCTCGGGGCCCTCGCTGGCGCAGCCGTTCTACGTCAATTCGCCCTACGGCATCTGCCTGGCCCACAACGGCAATCTCACCAACTCCGAAGAGCTGCGCCGCCACGTGTTCAATTCGGATCTGCGCCACGTCAACACGGATTCGGATTCCGAGATCCTGCTCAATGTGTTCGCCCATGAACTCCAGTTGCAGGGCAAGTTGCAGCCGCGCCCGGAGGACATCTTCTCCGCCGTGCGCCGGGTGCACCGGCGCTGCCGCGGCGCCTACGCCGCGGTGGGGCTGATCGCCAACTACGGGCTGTTCGCGTTCCGCGATCCCTTCGGCATCCGGCCGCTGGTATTCGGCCATCGGGATACGCCCGCGGGCAGGGAGTACATGATCGCCTCCGAGAGCGTGGCCCTGGACGTGCTGGGCTACACCCTGGAGCGGGACGTGGCGCCCGGGGAGGCGATCTTCATCGATACCCAGGGCACGGTGCATACCTGCCAGTGCGCCGAGCACGCCGAACTGGTGCCCTGCATCTTCGAGCACGTCTACTTCGCCCGCCCCGATTCCATGCTCGACAACATCTCGGTGTACAAGGCGCGGCTGCGGATGGGAGAGCGGCTCGCCGAGAAAATCCTGCGCGTCTGGCCGGACCACGACATCGAGGTGGTGATCCCGGTGCCCGACACCAGCCGCGTGGCCGCCCAGGCGATGGCGGAACTCATGGGGCTGAAGTTTCGCGAGGGGCTGATGAAAAATCGCTACATCGGCCGCACCTTCATCATGGCCGAACAGGGGCAGCGGACCCGGTCGGTGCGCCAGAAGCTCAATCCGGTCCGGCTCGAGTTCCAGGGCAAGCGGGTGCTGCTGGTGGACGACTCCATCGTCCGCGGCACCACCTCGCGGGAGATCGTGCAGATGGCCCGCGATGCCGGCGCCGAGAAGGTCTACATGGCCTCCGCGGCGCCGCCGGTGCGCTACCCCAACGTCTACGGCATCGACATGCCGGCGGCCGGCGAGCTGGTCGCCCACGGCCGCAGCGAAGCCGAGGTCGCCGCCGAGATCGGCGTCGACTGGCTGATCTACCAGGACCTGGACGATCTGGTGGACAGCGTCCGCGAGGGCAATCCCGACATCGCGCGCTTCGAGTGCTCGGTGTTCGACGGCCAGTACATCACCAACGATGTGGATCACGGCTATTTCGAGCGCCTCGAATCCACCCGCGGCCAGGGCGCCCGGCCGCGGCCGACGCAGGCCGGAGAGGACATCGTGGGGCTCTACAACTCCGGCCGGGGGCAGGTCTGATGCCGAACCGCGACGACGACCCGCTGCGCGATGCAGCGCCCGACACGCTCGCGGTGCGCGCCGGGCAGGTGCGCAGCGCGGAGGGCGAGCACAGTGAGGCGCTGTACCTGACGTCCAGCTATGTCTTTGCCAGCGCCGCCGAGGCCGCCGCGCGGTTCAGCGGCGAACTGGAGGGCAATGTCTATTCGCGCTACACCAATCCCAGCGTGCGCACCTTCGAACACCGCATCGCCGCCCTCGAAGGCGCCGAACAGGCGGTGGCCACCGCCTCAGGGATGGCCGCCATTCTCAGCACCTGCATGGCGCTGTTGCGCGCCGGCGATCACCTGGTGTGCTCGCGCAGCGTGTTCGGCACCACCACGGTGCTGCTCAACAAATTTCTCGCCAAGTTCGGCGTCGAGACCAGCTTCGTCGAATTGACCGACCTCGACGACTGGCGGCGGGCAATCGGCCCCCGCACCCGGCTCCTGCTGCTGGAGACGCCCTCCAACCCGCTGTGCGAAATCGCCGATCTGGCCGCCCTGAGCGACCTCGCCCACAGCCGTGGGGTGCTGCTTGCGGTCGACAACTGCTTCTGCACGCCGGCCCTGCAGCGGCCCTTGGACTGGGGTGCCGACATCGTCATCCACTCCGCCACCAAATACCTCGACGGCCAGGGCCGCTGCCTGGGCGGCGTGGTGCTGGGCCGCGCCGAACTCATGGCCGAGGTGCTGGGGTTCATCCGCTCCGCCGGCCCCACCCTGAGCCCCTTCAACGCCTGGGTGTTCACCAAGGGCCTGGAGACCCTGCGCCTGCGCATGGAGGCCCACTCCGCGGCGGCGCTGGCGCTCGCCCACTGGCTCGACGCCCAGCCGGCGGTGGAGCGTGTGTTCTACGCCGGCCTGCCCGGCCACCCGGGCCATGAACTGGCCGCCCGGCAGCAGCGGGCGTTCGGCGGCGTACTGTCGTTTCGGGTGCGCGGCGGCCGCGAGCAGGCCTGGCGGGTGATCGACGCCACCCGGATCCTGTCGCTGACCGCCAATCTCGGCGACACCAAGACCACCATCGTGCATCCCGCCACCACCACCCACGGGCGGCTGAGCGATGCAGAACGGGCGCGTTCTGGAATCACCGAGAACCTGATCCGGATCGCGGTGGGCCTCGAGGATCTCGACGACATTCGCCGCGATCTGGCCCGGGGGCTGGACGCGCTTTGAATCTTTCGGCCCGCCCGCTGGAGGCGGCGATCGCCGCCCTCAACACCGTCATTCTGGGCAAGGAGCGCCAACTGCGCCTGGCGCTGGCCTGCCTGCTGGCGCGCGGGCACCTGCTGATCGAGGATGTCCCCGGAACCGGCAAGACCACCCTGGCCCAGGCCCTGGCGCGGGTATTGGGGCTCAGTTTCGCGCGCATCCAGTTCACCAGCGATCTGCTGCCCGCCGACATCATCGGCATCTCGGTGTACGAGCGCGAGCGGGGCAGCTTCGAGTTTCACCCCGGGCCGGTGTTCCACCAACTGCTGCTGGCCGACGAGATCAACCGCAGCACGCCCAAGACCCAGAGCGCGCTGCTGGAGGCCATGGCCGAGGGCCAGGTCAGTGTCGAGGGCGAGACCCGGCCGCTGCCACAGCCGTTCTTCGTGATCGCCACCCAGAATCCGAGCACCCAGTACGGCACCTTCCCGCTGCCGGAATCCCAGCTCGACCGCTTCCTGATGCGCCTCCACCTGGGCTATCCGGACCCCGAGGCGGAACGCCGGCTGCTGGCCGGCGCCAACCCGCGGCTGCGGCTGCCCAAGCTGCCCGGCTTTCTCTCCGAGCAGCAGTTGCTGGCCTTGCAGGACCGCGTCGACCGGGTCGGCGCGACCGCGGCGCTGATCGCCTATGTGCAGCGCCTGGTGCAGCACACCCGGCAACTGGCCGAGTGCCCGCACGGCGTCTCGCCGCGCGGCGCCCTGGCGCTGCTGCAGAGCGCCCGCGCCTGGGCCTTTCTCGACGGCCGCAGCCAGGTGATCCCGGAGGATGTGCAGGCGGTGTTCGGCCCGGTGATCGCCCACCGGCTGCAGACCGCCGCCGGCGAACCGGCCACCGCGGTCGCCCAGCGAGTCCTGGATGCGGTGGACATCCTGTAGCCTGCCGCCGCCCCGGCCGCGCGGAGGTCCGGACGGATGACCGACCCGCGCGCGGTCGTGCAGCGCCACTACCGGCGCTGGCTCGACCGGCGCCTGCCGGAGGTGACCTCCTGCCGGCTGGAAAACCGCCGCCTGTTCATCCTTCCCTCGGGTGCCGGAGGGCTGTTCCTCGCGCTGCTGGCACTGCTCTGGCTGACCGCGACCAACTTCGAGAACAACCTGATCTTCGGCCTGACCTTCCTGCTCTCCGGCCTGTTCGTGGTCGCCATCTTCCATACCTACGCCAATCTGCACGGCGTGGAAGTGGGGCCGGTGCGCGCCGGCAGCGGCTTCGCCGGGGATTCGCTCGAGTTCAGGGTGCGGCTGCACAACCCCGCACGCCGCGGCCGCCAGCGCATCCGGCTCCGGTATGCCGATGGCGAGGAGCGCTGCGCCGACCTGGCCCCGGGTGAATCCATCACCCTGCGGCTGCCGGTCGCGGCCCGTCGCCGCGGCTGGCTGGACCCGGGCTGGCTGCGCATCGAGAGCTGTCATCCGCTGGGCATCCTGCGGGTCTGGAGTCAGCTCCGCCTGCCCGGCCGGGGCCTGGTCTATCCGCGGCCGCTGGCCGGGATGCCGCCGGTGGCGCAGGGCGCCCGGGCCGGCTACAGCGACACCGCCCAACTGCCCGGCCGCGAGGACTTCGCCGCCCTGGCCGGCTATCGTCCCGGGGAGTCGCGGGCGCGCATCGCCTGGAAACACTATGCCCGGGAGCTCGGCCTCTACGCCAAGACCTTCACCGATCCGGTCGACCGGCGCCTGTGGCTGGACTGGAACGAGCTGCCCGGGCTGGACGTCGAGACCCGGCTGGCGCGGCTGTGCGGCGCCGCCCTGGCTGCGGAACAGGCCGGCCTGAGCTACGGGCTCCGGTTGCCGGGCCGGGAGATCGAACCCGCTGGCGGTCAGGCCCACCGCGATCGGGTGCTGCGCGCGCTGGCGCTGTTCGGCCTGCCGGAGACGGGTGCCTGCTGATGCAACCCAGTTGGCAGATTCCGCGCCCGGCGCTGTTCTGGCTGCTCGCCACCCAGACGGTGCTCGCCGCCTTGCAGGCCGATCACCTGCCGCCCTGGCTGCTCGCGGCGGGCGCCCTGGTGCTGGGCTGGCGCGTGCAGATCTACCGCGGCCGCTGGCGCTATCCGGGGCGCTGGGCCAAGGCGGCGCTGGTGGCGACCTGCGGCGGCGCCATCCTGGCCGACTACGGCCGGTTCCACGGCCTGGAGCCCATGGTGGTGCTGCTGTGGAGCGGCTTCCTCCTCAAGCTGCTGGAGATGCACCAGCGCCGCGACGCCCTGATCCTGGTCGCGCTGGGCTATTTCGTCGCCGCCAGCCAGTGCCTGTTCTACCAGACGCCGGCCGCGGCCGGGGTCGCGCTGACCGGCACGGTGCTGGTGACCGCGGTGCTGGCCGCCCTGTATCAGCGCCCGGACGGCGGCACCTGGCGGCCCCTGGGCACGGCTGCGCTGCTCTTGGCCGAGGCGGTGCCGCTGATGCTGCTGCTGTTTCTGGTGATGCCGCGGCTCGGTTCGCTGTGGACCGTGCCCCGGCCCGCCCCCCAGGGGGTGATGGGTATCGACGACGAGCTCGCGCCGGGCGATCTCGGCCGCCTCGGCGGCTCCGATGCGGTCGCCTTCCGGGTCGAGTTCGAGGACGCGCCGCCGCCGCGCGGCGAGCTGTACTGGCGCGGCCTGGTGCTGTCGCGCTTCGACGGCCGGCGCTGGAGTCGCCTCGAGCCCTGGGAATCGGCGCGCGCCCTGCCGTCGGGGGGAGGGCCGGGTGGAGCGGCGCGGTGCTGCGCTGCGCTATCAGGTCATCATCGAACCCTCGGGAAATGACTGGCTGTTCGCGCTCAAGGTGCCGGCGCCCGAGCATCCCGAGGTCCGGCTGCACCCGGACCTCAGCCTGACCAGAACCCTGCCGGTCAGTTCGCGCTGGAGCTACCCGGTGGCCTCCTGGCTCGACCACAGCGTCGCCGCCGAGGGGCTGTCGGCCGTCCAGCGCAGGCAGCAGACCGCGCTGCCGGGCAGCGGCAATCCGCGGGCCCGGGCCCGGGCGCTGGAGTGGCGGCGGCAGGCGGGCTCGGAAACCGATTTCATCGACCAAGTGCTGGCCCAATACCAAAGGGATTTCACCTACAGCCTGCGGGCACCGCCGCTGGGTGCCGATACGGTGGATGAGTTTCTCTGGGATACCCGGCGCGGCTTCTGCGAACACTTCGCCAGCAGCTTCGCCTTCCTGATGCGCGCCGCCGGCATTCCGGCCCGGGTGGTGGTGGGCTACCAGGGCGGCGAATACCACCCCGCGGCCGGCTATCTGATCGTGCGCCAGTACGACGCCCACGCCTGGACCGAAGTCTGGCTGCAGGGGCGCGGCTGGGTGCGGGTGGACCCGACTGCGGCGGTGGCGCCGGAGCGCATCGAGACCAGCGTGAGCGAACTGCTCGACACCGAGCAGAGCGTTCTCGCGGACTCACCGCTGGCCGGGGGCGGTCTGGGCCGCGCTGGCTGGTTCAGCAGATTGCGCCTGCGCCTCGACTACTACGATTATCTCTGGGCCAAATGGGTGCTCGGCTACGAACTGCGCCAGGAACAACTGCTGCGCGGTTGGCTGGGCGGCTGGGACCCCTGGCGGGCGGGCCTGTTCGTGCTCGCGGCGGGCGCCGCCGCCCTGCTGCCGGTGTTGCTCGGCCAACTGCGCGCCGGCCGCCGGCCGCCGCGGCCGGTGCTGGAGCGACTGTTCGCGCGCTATTCCCGCAAGCTGGCGCGGCGCGGCCTGCAACGCCGCATCGGGGAGGGCCCGCGCAGCCTGGCCCGGCGCGCCGCCCGCGAGCGGCCCGAACTGGCGGCGCAAACCCGGACCATCGGCGAGCTGCTGGAACAGGGGCTCTACGGCGACGCCGAACCGGATCTGCGCGCGCTGCGGCGGCACATCCGGCGACTCTGAACAGGGGAGGGAAGTGGAGCGGGTGATGGGAATCGAACCCACGTTAAGAGCTTGGGAAGCTCCCGTTCTGCCATTGAACTACACCCGCGCGGGACGGCAGTCTGCCAGCCGCGCGCGGCGAGGGCAAGGCGCGCCATGACGCCCGCGGAGCCCGCCGGGCGCGCGCCTGCGGCGGCCAATGTCCGCCTGCTCGGGCTGCTCGCGCTGCTGTACTTCGCCCAGGGCCTGCCCTCGGGGCTGCTCGCCCGGGCGCTGCCGCCGCTGTTGCGCGAGCAGGGCGTCTCCCTGCCCGCGATCGGCCTGACCGGGCTGCTCGCCGTGCCCTGGGCGCTGAAGTTCCTGTGGGCGCCGCTGGTGGAGCGTACCGGCACCCGCAGAAGCTGGCTGCTGGCGCTCAATGCCCTGACCCTGGGCCTGATGCTGGTGGTGGCGGGGCGGGATTTCCCGATCTGGGTGGACAGCGCCTTTCCCCTGCTGCTGGGACTGCTGTTTGCACTGAACCTGCTGGCGGCCACCCAGGACATCGTCACCGACGGCCTGGCAGTGAGCCGGCTCAGCGCGCGGTTGCGCGGCGCCGGCAACGGCATCCAGGTGATCGGCTACAAGATCGGCATGACCCTGGGCAGCGGCGCGCTGCTGTGGGCGGTGGCGCACTGGGGCTGGACGCCGGCCTACGGAGTCCTGGCGCTGCTGTTGCTGCCGGTGCTGGTCGCGGTGTGGCGCATGGCCGAGCCCGACCACCGCGCCGAATACGCGGCCTCCCATCCGAGTTGGCGGGGCCTGGGCGGCTACTGGGGGCTGTTGCGCGATTTCGCCGCCCGGCCGGGCCTGGGCTGGTGGCTGCTCACGGTGGCCACCTTCAAGGTCGGGGATTCGCTCGCCTCGCGGATGATCGGGCCATTGCTCAAGGATCAGGGCGTGACCCTGGGGGAGATCGGCTCCCTCACCACCCTTGCCGCGGCGGCCGGCCTGGCCGGAGCCCTGGGCGGCGGGCTGTCACTGCTCAAGCTGGGCCACCGCAACGCGCTGCTGCTGTTCGGCACCCTGCAGGCGGCGGGCCTCGCCGCCTGGCTGCCCGTGGTCGGCGGGATGACGGATGCCCGGGCGCTGCTGGGAATTGCCTGCTTCGAACAGTTCGCCGACGGCCTGTCCACGGTGGCACTGTTCACCCTGATGATGGATGCCTGTCGCCCGCACTCGCCCGGGGTGGATTACAGCCTGCAGGCGTCGCTGCTGGTAATCGTCACCGGGGTGGCGTCGCTGGCCAGCGGCTTTGCCGCCGAGGCCGCCGGGTACGGTGCGGTATTCGGCGGCGGTGCGCTGCTGACGCTGCTGGCCCTGCTGCCGGTGTTGCGCTATTTCGCCCGGGCGCGCACCGCAGCCGGGCTCGCATAGGACGGATCAGCCGCGCAGCGGCGCAGCCGGCGAGACATCGTCCTGCGCGCCGGCGCAGGAATTCAGCCGCTCAGCTGCCGAATGCAAAGGCGGCGACGGGCGCGCCCAGTACGCGATCACGGTAGATGCAGGCGCCGCGATCCTCCCCGGCGGCGCCGGCGACCACGTGCAGCGGCACCAGGTGTTCCTCGCGCGGATGGGCATCCCGCGCGCCGGGGGCCTCCGCCCAGGTGATCAGCCGGCGGTCGCGCTGGAGGCGGGGCAGGGCGCAGGTCTCCGCCAGCCAGGCGTCGAAGGCATCTCCGGCCGGGTTGCGCTGCGGCTGCTGCATCAGCACGGCCATGTTGTGATAGCTCATGCCGCTGCCCAGGATCAGCACGCCCTCCCGGCGCAGGGGCGCGAGGGCGGCGCCCAGCGCCAGGTGGCGGGCCGGGTCCAGATCGGGATGCAGCGAGAGCTGCACGATCGGGAGATCGGCCTCGGGGCGGATCAGCAGGCCGGGGATGAATACGCCGTGGTCCAGGCCATGGTCCGGATCCAGCAACGCCTCGACGCCCGCGGCGCCCAGCAGCTCGGCGATGTGTGCGGCCAGGGCCGGATCGCCGGGCGCCGGATAGCGCAGCTCATAGGTGTGGGGCGGAAATCCGTAATAGTCGTAGATCAGTTCGGGCCGCGGACTGCCGTTGAGGCGGATGGGGTCCGCCTCCCAGTGCGCCGAAATCACCAGCAGGGCGCGCGGCCGCTCCGGCAAACCGGCGAGCAGGCCGCGCAGAAAGGCCGCCATGCGGTCCCAGGTATCGGCGGGGCCCAGCTCCCAGTCCATGAAGAAGCAGGGCCCGCCGCCGTGGGGAATGTAGCAGCAGGGCAGGGCGCCCATGTCCGGGTTCAGCCCGCGGCGACTTTCTTCGCCGGGGCCTGGCGCTGGAGCAGGGGTTCGCCGGGCAGCTTGCGCAACTCCGGCAGAACCTCCCGGGCAAACAGCCGCAGGCTCGCCTCGGCATCGGCCAGCGGCATGCCGCCGTAGCTGAACACCCCGGTATAGGCGCCGGCGCCGGTGCGCGCGGTGAAATTGCGGATCCGCTCCAGGCACTGCTCCGGGGTGCCCCAGACCTGCAGGTTCATGAAGAACTTCACCGCATCCTCGACGCTCTTGCTGACGTGCTCCTGCATGGCCGCGTAGGCTTCGTAGCCCTTGGTCTGCTTGAGGTGGTCGCCGGCCATCTCGTAGTGGCGGATCACCGAATGGTAGTAGTTGCCGATGTATCTGGTGGCCATTTCCTCGGCCCGATCGGCGCTCCGGTCGCAGTAGGTCCAGCCCGCGAGGATCGGCGGCGGGGCGTCGAAGCCGTTGGCCTGGCGGAAAATCTCGCGATAGGCGGCGAGCTCACGGTCGACGTGCTCCCAGGGCTTCTGCGGGATGATCAGGATGCCGACGCCCAGCTTGGCCATGATCTGGGATGACTCCGGCGACACCGCCGCGGCATAGGTGCGGCCGCGGAAGCTCTTGAACGGCCGCGGGCGCAACTCCCGGCGCACCTGTCGGATGTGCCGGCCCTGGTACTCGCAGAAGCCGGTTTCGAGACCCTCCAGAATCATCTCGGCGGACTCGGTGAAATATTCCCGGGCGCTGTTCATGTCGCGGCCGAAGCCCTCGAACTCGACTCGGCCCAGGCCGCGGCCGATGCCCAGGATCACCCGCCCGTCGGACATGTTGTCGAGCATGGCGACTTCCTCGGCCACCCGCAGCGGGTCGTGCCAGGGCAGCACGATGACCATGGTGCCCAGCGCGAGATTGGGGTTGCGGCCGGCCCAGTAGGACAGAAACTGGGTGACGTCCGGGCACATGGTGTAGTCGGTGAAATGGTGCTCCACGCCCCAGATCGACTGGAAGCCGAGCTCCTCGGCCAGGCTGCCAAGGTAGAGATCGTTGTCGTACACCTGTTTGTCGGTGAGCTTGGGATCGACACCCTGGAAGATGATCGACAGTCCTACGTCCATAGCGCATACCTCATCGCCGTGCGGCGTCAAGTGAAGGAGATCAGGAAAAGGTGAAATGGGAGTATAGGAGAAACCATCCCCTGCGACAGCCCGGGCGGAGGTTTCGAAGCGCAAGCGTACAGTCGGGGAGAGCGCTGGGCAGGAAGGGAGGTGGAGCGGACAATGCGGCGCCCCGGCGGGGCGCCGCATCGCCGGTTACCGGCCGTGCAGGATCACGCCGCGGATGTTGCGGCCCGCGACCATGTCCTCGAAGCCCTGGTGCACCTCTTCGATCTTGTAGGTGCGCGACTGCATGCGGTCGAGATCCAACTGGCCGGTCTCGTAGAAACCCAGCAGCTTCTCGAAATCCACCTTGGCATTGGTGCTGCCGTAGATGCAGCCGCAGATCTTCTTGGCCGACAGCGCCATCTCCAGACCGCTGAACTTGTATTCCGCAGTGGCATCGGGCGCGCCCACCAGGCAGCAGGTGCCGCCGCGCCGGGTCGCCGCATAGGCCTGGTTGGCCACCGCCGGAATGCCGATCACCTCGAAGGCGTAATCGACCCCCACGCCGCCGGTGATCTCCATGATCTGGGCGACCGGATCCTGGCTGGCATTGACGGTGTGGGTGGCGCCGAACTCGCGTGCCGCCTCCAGCTTGGCATCGTTCAGATCCACCGCGATCAGCGGATTGGCCCCCGCGATCCGCGCGCCCTGCAGGGCCGACAGCCCGACCCCGCCGCAGCCGAACACGGCCGCGCTGCTGCCCGGCTGCACCTTGGCGGTATTGAGCGCCGCGCCGGCGCCGGTCATCACCCCGCAGCCCACCAGCGCGGCGGCGCTCAGGCTGTACTTCTTCTTGATCGGCACCACGCACATGGCCGGGCACACCACCTGTTCGGCCATGTTGCCCAATGCCGCGAAGGCGCCGATGTACCGGCCGTCCAGCTTCACCCGGCTGGTGCCGTCCGGCTGCATGCCACTGAACAGGTCGGTTGCCGTGCACAGCCAGGGCTCCTGGTGCTGGCAGAAATGGCAGGTGCCGCACATGGGAATGAAGGAGGTGATGACGTGGTCGCCGACCTTGACGTTGGTGACGTTGGCACCGATTTCCTCGACCACACCGGCGCCTTCGTGACCCAGTACGATCGGCATCGGCATCGGCAGCTTGCCGTTGATCACCGACAGGTCGGACATGCACAGCCCGGTGGCCGCCATGCGGATGCGGACTTCGTTTTCCCTGGGCGGATCGAGCTCGATCTCGCGCACCGAGTATTCGTTCTTCGCGGTGAGCACCACGGCCTTGGCTTTGATCGTCATGAGAGTCCTCGTCAATGGTTGCTTTGGTTGTTCTGCGATCGCGACTGCTGCGGAAGGTCGCCGGTGGTGTTCCGGGCATGCGACGGGCAACGGAGTCGGCCGAATCATACACGCTGAGGCAGCGGGCGGGAGCTTTGTGACAAGCCCCTAATAATTCGCATAATGTATATTATGTTAAATCAAGTTCCAGCAGTGGAGTGCCGCCCGGCAACTCCCCGCGCGCCACGTCCCCCGGTCCCTGGGTTACAGTTATCTCGCATCTGCGCCAATCCCGCCAACATCGAGCACCGCCATGGAGGTCCCCATGAGTCGTTTCATCGGCATTTCCGGAAGCCTGCGCAATCATTCCTACCACACCGGCCTGCTGCGGGCTGCGGCCGAACTGGCGCCGGCGGGCGTCGAGATCAGGATCGCCTCCATCGCCGATATCCCCCTGTACAACCAGGATGTCGAGGAATCGTCCGGAGTGCCCGCCGCGGTCGCCCGACTCAAGGACGAAATCCAGTCCGCGGATGGACTGCTGATCGCCAGCCCCGAATACAACAACTCGGTGCCCGGGGTGCTCAAGAACGCCGTCGACTGGCTGTCGCGACCGCCCGCCGACATCGCCCGGGTGTTTCGTGGCCGGCCGGTCGCCGTCATCGGCGCCACGCCCGGCGCCCTGGCCACCGCGCTCGCCCAGAGCGCCTGGCTGCCCGTTCTGCGCGCCCTCGGCTGCCAGATCTGGGCCGGAGGCCGGCTGGGACTGTCCGGCGCCATGCGGCTGTTCGACGCCCAGGGCAATCTCACCGACGCCGACAGCCGCGAGGCCCTGCGCACCTTCATCGCGGGATTTGCCGAGTTCGCGGCCGCGCAGCGACGCTGACGCCAACGCCCGACCAGGCGCCTGCGGCCCGGCCTCGCGGCGCGGGCGGTCATGACAGGGCCCGGCACCGCCGCTAAGCTTGGCGGGCAAAGCCACAAAAAATACCCGCACGGAGCGCCCGGGCGTTCATGGACAAGTTCGATCGCATCCACCTGCTGCACCGCTGCCTGCAGCAGGCCCGTCACCCGGTCGCCGCCGCCACCCTGCTGGAGCGCCTGGAATGCTCCCGCCCCACCCTCGGTCGGCTCATCGCCTACATGCGGGATTTCCTCGGCGCGCCCATCGAATCGGATCATCACCGCGGCGGCTACCGCTACGCGGAGGACGCCCAGGGCCGCTACGAACTGCCCGGGCTCTGGTTCAGCCCCGCCGAACTGCACGCCCTGGTCGCCATCCGCCAACTGCTGGTCAACCTGCACCCGGGACTGCTCGAAGCCGAACTGGCCCCACTGGCCCGGCGGATCGACGCCCTGCTCGCCCGCGAACAGTTCGGCTCCGGTGAGGCCGTCGACCGCGTCCGCCTGCTCGCCATGGCCGGGCGACCGGTGCCGGCCGCCACCTTTCAGCGTGTATCCGAAGCCGTGCTCGCGCGCCGCCAACTGGAATTCACCTACCGCGCCCGCACCGACGACACCGAAACCCATCGCACCGTCTCCCCCCAGCGCCTCACCCGCTACCGCGACAACTGGTACCTCGACGCCTGGTGCCACTGGCGCCAAGGGCTGCGTACCTTTTCCCTGGAATGCATCCACCACCCTCGCCTGCTGCGCCCGCCCGCCATCGACGTCGACGGCCCCCGGCTCGACCAACACTACGCCGAGGCCTATGGCATCTTCGCCGGCGCCGCCCCACACCGCGCCCGGCTTCGCTTCACGCCCCACCGCGCCCGCTGGATCGCCGACGAGATCTGGCACCCCGAGCAGCAGGGCCGCCTGCTGCCCGACGGCAGCTACGAGCTGGAGATTCCCTACGGCCGCGCGGACGAACTCATCCTCGACGTGCTGCGGTATGGCCCGGACGTCGAGGTCATCGCCCCCGACGATCTGCGCCGCGCAATCGCCGCCCGGCTGCGCGATGCCGCGGCCATCTACGACGAGACCGAATGATGAAAATGCGGGCCAGGGCAAATAATCCAGGTGCCGCGGTGGGTTTGATCACGGAATGAACAAGGGGTTGGGTTAAAAATGGCCGTCACCGGGACCAAAGGGCAAGGCAACATCCCGGGGCACCTTGCCCGGGGATGAAAACAACGGCAGATCGGGAGACAGGCCACACCCATGCGATATCAGGATTTCTTCAAAAAGGCGTACGGAGCATCAGGGGATCCCCGCTTCACACCCTATGCCTACCAATGCCGGATGGCGGAAAAACCCTGGCCGGACCTGCTCGAAGTCCCGACCGGCATGGGCAAGACCGCCGCCGTCGTCCTCGCCTGGCTGTGGAAGCGGGGTTGGCGGCCAGGTGAACGCGCGTCCGGAGCCGACCCTAATACGCCTCGTCGTCTCGTCTACTGCCTGCCGATGCGGGTACTGGTGGAACAGACCCACCGCAATGTCACGGACTGGCTCAAGAACCTGGAAATTCTCGGCGAACCGGGCCAAGGCAAAGTGTCGGCGCATCTGCTCATGGGCGGCTCGGAAGACGTTCGTCGGGCCGACTGGGCGGAATACCCCGAGGAAGACGCGATCCTGATCGGCACGCAGGACATGTTGCTGTCACGCGCACTGATACGCGGCTACGGCATGAGTCGTTACCAATGGCCCGTTCATTTTGCATTACTGCATAATGATGCCTTCTGGGTCTTCGACGAAGTCCAGCTCATGGGCCCGGCACTGCCGACCAGCGCGCAGATCGAAGCCTTCCGGCGACGATTGCCATTGGCGAAAAGCTCCCGCAGCCTCTGGGTCTCCGCCACCTTGAACCGGCAGTGGCTCGAGACCGTGGATTTTTCCACCGAAGCGCTGATGTCAATGCCCCTGGCACAGGACGACATCGGCCGCCCGGATGTCCAGGAACGGCGCACCGCCGTCAAGCGCCTCAAGTCTGCCGAGTTTCGCCTTGAAGCGATCACGAAAGCCGGCCTCGAAAGCTATGGGGAGGCCTTGGCGCATGCGGTCGTCCAAGCGCATCGGCCCGGGACGACGACGCTGGTCATCCTCAACACTGTCGAGCGCGCCCAGACACTCTACGAGCGGCTGGACCCGCAACCGATACCTGCCAAGCGAGGCGGAACGGCCGAGAAGAATCCAGTGCCTGTGGGTGGCCCGGAGCGCCTGTTGATCCATTCCCGTTTCCGCGGTCCGGACCGGCGCGCAGTCGAATCCTGCCTGCAGCAGCCTCCACCGGACCAGGGGCGGATCATTATCGCCACACAAGCCATCGAAGCCGGCGTGGATCTCTCCTCGCGTACGCTGTTCACCGAACTCGCCCCGTGGGCCTCGCTGGTGCAGCGCTTTGGGCGTTGCAACCGCTACGGCGAGCACAACGAGGAAGGAGCGGACATTGTCTGGATGGACCTTGCTGACGACCAGGACGCCGCCCAACCGTACCCGCCGGAGCTGCTCGCAGCCGCCCGTGCCAGGCTCACCGCTCTCGTTAGCGCCAGCCCGGCCGACCTACCGAAGACCGACGAGCAGGCGCCGCCGCATCCAGTGCTGCGCCAAAAGGATTTCCTGGATCTTTTCAATACCGATCCCGATCTTTCCGGCTTCGACGTGGATATCGCGCCCTACGTGCGCGATGCCGATGACGCCGACGTGCTGTTGTTCTGGCGCGATTTCGGAGACGACCCAAACCAGCCGACGCAGCCGCCGCCGACCCGCGATGAGCTGTGCCGAGCAAGCCTCGGCAAAACGGCGGCCCCGGCTTTGCTCAGCCGGTTGGAGTTCGGCCAGGTTTGGCGTTGGGACCCACTCGTGCGCCGCTGGCAGCGGCAGGAAAAAAACGGTCGATTGCGTCCTGGGCTCGTCCTGATGCTGTCAGCCAAGGCCGGCGGATACCGTCCCGATCTAGGTTTTGCAGCGCACGTGAAAGCTGCAGTTGCCCCATTGGTCACCGAAGCGCCGGTCGAGGCAGAACCCGAGGCCTACGATGGAGATCCGCGCAGTCTACTCAGCAAGCCCGTCCAGTTGCCCGCGCATCTGGCCGACGCCGAAAGCGAAGCCGAGCGGCTTTGCGCCGCCCTCGGTGTCACCGATCCAGAACGTCAGGTCATCGTCACTGCCGACCGTTGGCACGACCTCGGCAAGCTGCACGAAGCCTTCGACCACATGCTGCGCGAGGCACACCGCAAGGGTACCGACGAGGAGCTTGGAGAAGGCCACTGGGCAAAGGCGGGCTGCAAGCCGGGCCGCAAGCCGCGGCATGCCAAATACCTGGTGCGTGACGGCGAGCGCGATGTCGAACGCAGACATTTCCGCCATGAACTCGCCTCCACACTGGCCTGGCTTCATGCGAGTGGCTATGCCGATGACGAAAAAACCAACCTCATTGCTTACCTGATCGCCGCCCATCACGGCAAGGTGCGGCTTTCGTTGCGCGCCCTGCCTGGTGAGACGGAGCCGGAAGACGGGCGACTGTTCGCGCGCGGAGTCTGGGATGGTGATGCGCTACCGGCCTTCCGCTTCGCCGACGGTCAGTTGCTTGCGGAAACGCCGTTGCATCTGGATTTGATGCAGCTCGGCGAAGGTGCCCAGGGCCCCTCGTGGACGACGCGCACACGGCGGGTGCTGGCGAGCCTCGGACCGTTCCGGCTCGCCTGGTGTGAGGCACTCGTGCGCATCGCCGACTGGCGCGCCTCGCGCAAGGAGCAACTGTGATGAACGAAATCGTCCTGCACGGATGCACGCCAACCCCTCTGGCCTCGTACCTCAAGGCCCTTGCCGTGCTGCGCCTGGTCGCCGAACAGGCGGGCGATCCGGAAGTTGCCGGCTACTGGCGTGGCGACGTCTTCGTGCTGCGCACGCGGTTGAATTGGGACGAGTTGCTGCAATTCTTCCTGGAGCGCTATGAGCCGACACCGCTGGTGGCGCCTTGGAATGGCGGCAGCGGCTTCTATCCTAAGGACAGTAAGGAAGGTATCGAACTGATCGCGACAACGGACAATCCTCGATACAGCCATTACCGACGAACGATCGAAATCTGCAGCAGCACATTGGTTGGCTTTGGCTTGGCCGAGAGCCCAAAAGGTAAAGACAAGCAACGGTTGTTGGAGACGCTTCGCAATCGGATGGGCGAGGATGTTCTGTGCTGGATGGACGCCGCTGTCATCCTCTCCGATAACGATCCCCGCTATCCGCCATTGCTGGGCACTGGTGGCAACGACGGACGCTTGGATTTCACCAATAACTTCATGCAGCGCCTCGGCGAGGTGTTTGACATCGCCACCGGAAAACCTGCACCCGACGGCGCTGAGTTGCTCCAAGCGGCATTGGCGGGGTCGCCCACCTCCGCGCTCATCGGCCGTGCCATCGGCCAGTTCGCACCCGGCAACGCCGGCGGCCCAAATGCCAGTTCGGGCTTCGAGGGTGACGCACGCATCAATCCGTGGGATTTCATCCTCATGCTTGAGGGCGCCGTGCTGTTTGCCGCCTCAGCAGTGCGGCGGCTGGAATCTTCGAACGCCGCCTTGCTCTCGGCACCGTTCACCGTGCGCAGCCGTGCAGGCACCGTCGGCAACGCCGCCGCGGGCGACGACGCGGATGCCCGGGGCGAGATCTGGATGCCCTTGTGGGCGAAGCCATTCACTCTTACCGAGCTGGGTGCTCTGTTTTCAGAAGGCCGCGCTGCGCTGGGAGTACGGCCGGTCCAGGATGGCCTCGAATTTGCGCGCGCCGTGGCCAAGCTCGGTGTGGACCGCGGAATCACGGATTTCCAGCGCTATGGCTTCCTGATGCGATCGGGCAAAGCCTTCCTGGCTACCCCCCTGACCCGCGTCCCGGTTCGCCGCAATCCACAGGCGGACTTGATTGACGATCTCGATCGAACCGATTGGCTTTCGCGCGTACAGCGTCTCGGACGCGATCACAACGCCCCGAACGCGTTCCGCGCCTCAGCCAGTCAACTGGATACCGCGCTATTTGCAATGGCCCGGCGAGTAGATCGGCACGTTGTGGAACAGGCGCTGAGGCTGCTCGGACGCACCGAAGTCGTGGCGGCGCGCAGTCCTCGGGTGCGGGAGCAAGTTCCTCCACTGCCCATGCTCACGCCGAGCTGGGTTCGTCACACCGACGACGGCAGCGCCGAGTCCCGGATCGCAACCGCCTTGGCCGGGCTGTCTCTTCGCTCGGTTGTGGACGGAAAACGCGTTGAGCTCGGACTACGCCCGCATCTCGTACCTGTGAGACTCGATGGGCGCGACTGGGACAAGAACAGCCATCTCGCCTGCTGGGGCGCAGGCTCGCTGGAACGCAACCTCGCGCAGTTGCTGCATCGCCGCCATATCGAGGCGATCCGACTCGGAGTGGAAGGCGATTTGTTGGCATGCCGCACCGGTGCCACGCTCGAGGACGTGAGTCGTTTTCTTGAAGGTGGTACTGACGATCTGCGTATCGCCGAGCTTGCGCATGGTCTCGCCTGCGTTGAACGCTTCGAACTCGATCCGCCGAAAAGCGATTCTCCAATCGCTTTGCCTCCGGCCTATGCGTTGTTGAAGCCATTCTTCACTGCCGAGTCCATGCTGCGCGCGCTCGACTGGCTGCCCAGGGATCGCAGCCTGTGCCTGGCGGCCGAGATACCTGCACGGCTAGCGGCGGATGATGTCCAGGGCGCCCTGCGGCTCGCCTGGCAGCGCCTGCGCGCACTCGGGATCAGTCTGCCGGGCCGGGAGCCGCCCTGTTACCCGCGCCGTGGCGATGGCCAGCGCCTGCTCGCCGCGCTCGTGATTCCGCTGACTTTCGGCGAAACCCGTCGACTGCTGAACCGGCTTGATCTGAAGCCCGAAACCGAGCTTGAACCGACCACCGAAACCGCCGCCTGAAGGAGACCCGCCATGCCCCTTGATCTGACCGCTCTCGATCATGCCCCCCGCCTGCTGCTCGAAGCCCGGCTGAAACCGCTTCAGGGCACGCGCTTCCAGCCCACGGGCTTTCCCAATCTCGGTCCTGCCACCTACGACGGACCCGAGGGCATGCGCATGCTGCTCGTGGAATCGGCGCAGAGCATGGCCAACCGGCTCGAGACCGTGTGCTGGGACAAAGTTGCGGACGACTGGGTTGCGCCGCTGAGTGGACTGCCTGTCATCAAGGTTCTGGACAAGAGCGGTAAGACGCTCACCAACACCGTGCTCGAAGCGCACCGCACGAATTCACCCTACATCCTCGAAGGAAAGGACACGACGGTACTGGACCTGCTCAAGCAGGAACTCGCCAGCATGGAAGAGGGGCCGGTGGACGTCCGCAAGCTCGCGGCTGTGCTGCTTCGCTTGGATACCAATGCCTTGCTGCACGGGGTATTTCTCGCCAAGTCCGATCTCGCCGGTGGCAGATTACGGCTGCCGCGTGCGCTGTCGGCCTTCATCGAAGCAGAGGACGTGCGCGAGGCGCAGAGCGGAGGAGTCAAGAACGACCATGTCCGTCCCAGCAAAGGCGACGAAGGTCAAACAAGCAAGGAAGGTTTCGGCAACGTGCCGTTCGCGCGTTCGGAGTTCACGTCGCCCCGCATCACCGCCTACTTCAACCTCGACCTCGCCCAGATCCGGGGTTACGGCCTTGACGAAGATGTCTGCCGACTGCTGATCGCGCTCGCGTTGTTCAAGATCACGGCCTTCCTCAATGAAGGTCTGCGTCTTCGTACCGCCTGCGATCTCGAATGCGAATCGCTCATCGTGACCCGACCGGAGGATTTCACTGTGCCGACGAGCGAGGCGATCGAAGCCGAGATCCAGAGCCTTATCGCCAAGGTCGCGGAAGAAAAAGGATGGCCCCAAGACCGCGTCACCACCGTCACCTGGGAAGGCGCTGGCAAAGCCAGGGCCAAGAAGCAGGACGAGCAGCCCGCGGCCACCAACGGATAAGTGCCATGCTGGCCATCCAGTTCACCTTCCCCGGCGGCCGCTATCACGCCACGCCTTGGGGCCGCCACGTCAACGAGGCGGACGTCGCCTGGCCGCCCGATACCTGGCGCCTGGCCCGTGCGCTGATCGCCACCTGGCACCGCAAGCTCGACCAGGTGCGCTATCCGCGCCAGCACCTCGTGGGGCTGCTGGCGCGTCTGGCGGAAGCCGCGCCGCCCCGAATCCGGTTACCCGAAGACGTCGTCCACGCGCACACACGCCACTACATGCCCGCCAAGGGGGACAAGCGCACGCTCATCTTTGACGCGTTTGCGCGGGTGGCACCGGACGACCCCATCGTGCTGGCCTGGTCGGACCTCGTGCTGGAGCCGGAGTTTCTGGCCTTGCTCGACGAACTGCTGGATGGGATGGGCTACTTCGGTCGCGCCGAATCCTGGGTGCATGCCCGCCGCGCCGAATGGCACGGCGGATTCAACTGCCTGCCCGACGCCCCGGATATGGATACCGAAACAGGAGAAGTACTGGGTGAGATCGTCCGCGTACTGGCGCCGGTCTCCCCCACGCGGTATGCCGAATTCATCACCGATCACCTGAGGAGCAAGAAGAGCCCTCCTGCCAAGCTGCGCCGTTCCCTTCCGGGCGATTGGTTGGAGGCCTTGAGCGTGGACACCGCCGACTGGAAGTCCGCCGGCTGGAATCTACCGCCGGCGGCGCAGATCGTGAGTTACCGGCGCCCGCTCGAAGCGCTGCCCGCCGTGGCGCGCAAGCCTGCGCCGAGGCGCGTTTCGCCCCGCGCGGTCGCGACCCGCACCACCGCCCGCTTCGCCGTCTACGGCAAGCCGCTGCCACGCATCGAGGACGCTGTTCGCGTCGGCGAGGCCTTGCGGGTGGCGATCATGGGCTGCGCCAAGCGCATGCTCGGCGCCGACACCGTGCCGCGTGAGCTGTCCGGCCACGACCTGCCGGGCAGCAATCGTCACGGACATGCGTTCTGGCTTCCGGATCCGAATGGGCGCGGCGAAATCATGCACCTGCTGGTGCACGCGCCGGCCGGTTTGAGCGATCCGGCCGTGCGCGTGCTCACCGCACTCCAGAGCGTCCGCTACGCCGAAGGCGAGCCGCTGCGGGTGATGCTCGAAGGTCTCGGTCCATCCTCGCTGTTCCGCGAGCTGACGCCGCTGACCGGCGAATCCACGGTCTGGCGCAGCGTGACGCCCTATCTGCATCCCTGGCACCTCAAAAAGCCGGAGCTGCGGTCGCCAGAGGCCCGCCACGAGGCGCTGCTCGCGCAACTGCGCAAGGAATGGCACGCACGCGGCAAAGCGCTGCCCGAGATCATCGCGTTCCGCGAACTTCCCGACCGCGACTTCGAAGGCCGCCGTCTCAGACCTCTGCACTACCACCGCTTTCGCCGCAAACGAGGGCTCACCCAGCCGGACAGGCTCGGCCGGCTGATCGAGATCCAGTTCGCCGCGCCGGTGGCCGGGCCCCTGGCGCTAGGGTTCGGCTGTCATTTCGGCTTGGGGCTTTGTGGTGCGGTGTGATGCGATGGCCATGCAAGGATTACGTACGACCAGAAACTATGGGTCTTATCGTTTTCTGCGCCTCACGCTCGGCAAATACCGCAACTTTGGCCAAGCCATGCCCGTCACGGCCGACTGAGGCTCACACCGTGTACGGAACGACCACGTCGAGGCCTGGCACCGCGCCGAAATCGCGGGTGTTGCGCGTCACCAGCGTCAGTACGTGGTGCCGTGCCAGCGCGGCCTGGAAGGCGTCCGGGAGCTTCAGGCGCTCCTGGTGGCGGAAGCGGGCCGCGAGATCGGCGATTTCGGCGGTGATGGACAAGGTGGGAAACAGGTCGAGCAATTCGATCGCCAGCGCCGCGTGGGCGTCGTCGAAGCCGGCCAGCACTTCGGCGCGGGTGATGACCGAGACGCGCTCTCGGGACCGTACTCGGCCAGGAAGCGGGTGGCCGGCTCGATGCCGTTCAGGTGATCGATGACGATAACCGAATCGAGCAGGTACTTCACCCGCCGCGATCCCACTCGCTGCGCAGCCGCCGTTGCCAGGCCAGACCGTCGCCCTGCCGCCACAGTCCGGCGGTGCGTTGCAGCACCTCGGCCAGTTGCGGCCGGTCACGGTGCTGCTCGCGCAGGCGGTAGGCGTGCACCGCTTGGCGCACGAGTTCTGTCATGGGCAGCTTGCGCCGGCGCGCCTCCTGGTCGAGCCAGGCTTTGTCGTCCGGGTCGAGGTTGACGAGGGTTTTTGGCATGGCGGATAGATATCTGCGGAGAGCGCTAACGATATCGTTCTGGGAGTGCGCCCCGCAAGCCGCCGTTTGGAAGCGTCGCATCGGACCTTAAGGAACCTCTGATTAATCCGCCACATCGGCGATAATAATGCTTGTCGATCCCACTGCATGGAGCGGTCCGCGATGCGCCAGAAGACGTTTGCCGGTGAAGGCTTTGAGAAGTACCGCAAGGCGA
>JBMOPO010000066.1:0-20759 GCA_049325095.1 Pseudomonadota bacterium
CTGCCCGGCATCGAGTTGCTTCGGCCGGCCCAACGGACGGGCCTTGAGTTTGCTCACCGCACCGTTGGCCTGCTCGAGCGCACGCGCCCATACGCTCACCGCTTGCCGCGTCACACCCAGGCGCCGCCTTTCATGGCGCGAACCGGCCCAGGGACATGCAATCCATGATGCAATCGGGGAAGTAGGACACTCGTCGGGCCGCCGCACGACCCGGGTGCCGGCCATGCGGGGTCCGACATCAAATCCAACCCGCGCCGGGCGCCGGGACGACCCGGCACCGGCGGGGCTGACTCAAACCCGGTGAAGATGGGGTCTCAAGCACCGCCGCAGGAGGATCCGGCGAGCGCGGCGGCAGAATTCACCGGAGCTCACTTGACGGCGATCTTGTGGCGCTGGGTGGCTTTCATCTTGGGCAGGCTGAGTTCCAGGATGCCGTCCTTGAAGGTCGCGCTGGCCTTGGCGCCATCCACGGCGGCGGGCAGTGCGACGCTGCGGCTGAAGCTGCCGCGGGAGATTTCGCAGCGGTAGTAGTCGCCGGTTTCCTCCTTTTCCTCGGTGCGGGTCTCACCCTTGATGGTGAGGCTGTCGTCGGCGACCGAGATATCGAGGTCCTTCTTGTCGACGCCCGGGATTTCGGCCCGGACCAAGATCTCGCCGTCGCGGTCGATGATGTCGATCTTGGGGGTCTTCAGTTCCGGGAAGGGCAGTTCGGGAAAGCTCGGCCAGGGGGTGCGCCAGGGGCGCAGCCAGTTGCGGTGCAGCATCTGGTCGAAGAACTGTTCGAACTCCTCGAACCGGCTCGGCAGCCGCGCCGGCGCGGCGGGCTGGAGTTCCGATTGGGCCTTGCCGGTGGTAGCGATGGCTTTGCTGGAGGTTTCGGTCATGATGGTCTCTCCTCGGGTTGTGGTGGCGCCGGGGCGCTCGCGGCCGGCAGTGGTCACATCTCCGCCGGCTGGACGGGCGCGGGTGGCTCGGGAATTTCGGTCATGATGGCCTCGGTGAGCAGCAGTACGCTGGCTACCGAGACGGCATTTTCGAGCGCCACCCGGACTACCTTGGTGGGGTCCAGGATGCCGGCCTGGACCAGGTCGACGTACTCCTGGCGGGCGGCGTCGAATCCGGTGTTGCCCTGGCTGGCGAGCATGGCGTTGACCACCACGCCGCCGTCCATCGCGGAGTTCTCGGCGATCTGCCGCGCGGGGGCCTGCAGCGCGCGGCGCAGGATCTGCATGCCGGTCCGCTCGTCCCCTTCGGCGTTCGCCTCCTCCGCCGCCACCGCCGCGGTGGCGCGCAGCAGCGCCAGCCCGCCACCGGGGACGATGCCCTCGGCGACCGCGGCCTTGGTGGCGGCGATGGCGTCATCGAGGGCGTCCTTGCGGGCTTTCATTTCCGCCTCGGAGGGCGCACCGACGCGGATCACCGCGACGCCGCCGGCCAGCTTGGCGAGGCGCTCTTCGAGCTTTTCGCGATCGTAATCACTGGTGGTCTTGTCGATCTGGGCGCGGATCTGGGCGACCCGGGCGGCGATCGCCCGGTGGTCGCCGACGCCGCCGATGATAGTGGTATGGTCCTTGTCCACCACCACCCGCTCGGCGCGGCCCAACTGGTCGAGCCGGGTGTCCTCGAGCTTCAGGCCCAGCTCTTCGCTGATCAGTTGGGCGCCGGTCAGCACCGCGATGTCCTGCAACATCTCCTTGCGGCGGTCGCCGAAGCCCGGCGCCTTGACCGCGCAACTGCGCAATACCGCACGCAACTGGTTGACGATCAATGCGGCGAGCGCCTCGCCCTCGACATCCTCGGCGATCAACAGCAACGGCCGGCCGCTCTTGGCGATCTCCTCCAGCAGCCCCAGCAGGTCCTTGAGGACGCCGATCTTGCGGTCGCACAGCAGCACGAAGGCGTCTTCGAGCACCGCCTCCATCTTCTCCGCCTGGGTGACGAAATAGGGCGAGATGTAGCCGCGATCGAACTGCATGCCCTCCACCACTTCGAGCACCGTCTCGGTGGTCTTGGATTCCTCGACGGTGATCACCCCCTCGCCGCCGACCTTCTCCATAGCCTCGGCGACCAGCTCGCCGATATCCGGGTCGTTGTGCGCGGAGATGGTCGCCACCTGGGCCTTTTCCAGCCGGGTCTGCACCGGCCGCGACAGCTCGCGCAGCGCCGCCACCGCGGCGCGCAGGCCGCGGTCGAGGCCGCGCTTGAGATCGATGGCGCTCGCCCCGGCGACCGCGTTGCGGATCCCGTCGGCGAGGATGGCATGGGCCAGTACGGTGGCGGTGGAGGTGCCATCGCCCACCGCCTCGCCGGTCTTCTCGGCCGCCTCGCGCAGCATGCGCGCGCCGAGGTCCTCCTCGGGGTCCTCCAGCTCGGTCTCGCGGGCGATGGTGACGCCGTCGTTGCAGACCAGGGGCACGCCCCATTTCTTCTGGATCAGCACGGACTTGGACTTGGGACCCAGGGTGATGCGCACCGCATCGGCGAGCTGGGTGGCGCCGCGCAGAATCTTGTCGCGCGCCTGGGACCGGAACAGGATCTTCTTGGCGGCCATGGTTCGCTCCCAGGGGATTGGTAAAGCCGGTTCTCGCCCGGAGCATAGGCAGCCCCGCCGACCCGCTGTTTGATCTGGCGCAAGTGCGGGCGCGGGACGCCGCCGCGAGTCCGGCTACGCAGCGGGCGCGGCGGCTGTTACGCTGCGCCTCCCCACTCCCCGGCAGCGGACCATGGCCGAGCCTCACCCGCACCCGTTCGCCGCCCTGACGCCCGACTTCCTGCTCGCCGCGGTCGAAAGCCGGGGCTTTGCCTGCGACGGGCACCTGGCCGCCCTCAACAGCTACGAGAACCGGGTCTATCAGATCGGCATCGAGGACGGCGAACCCCTGATCGCCAAGTTCTACCGGCCGGGGCGCTGGAGCGACGCCCAGATCGCCGAGGAACACGCGTTCTGCATCGAGCTGGCGGAGCTGGAGCTGCCGGTGGTCGCGCCCCTGGCCGATGCCGCCGGCGCGACCCTGCACCACTTCGAGGGCTTTCGCTTCGCGCTGTTTCCGCGCCGCGGCGGCCGCGCCCCGGAGCTCGACCACCCCGACAGCCTGGTCGCCCTGGGGCGGGCCCTGGGCCGGATCCACGCCGCCGGCGCGGTGCGGCCGTTCCGCCACCGCGAGCGCCTCGACAGCCGCGGCCGGGGCCACGACAGCGCGGCACTGATCGCCGCGCGATTCATCCCCGCCGCCCTGCGCGCCGCCTATGTCTCGGTATCGCGCGACCTGCTGGAGCGGGTGGACGCGGCCTTCGCCACGGCCGGCGGCATCGCCTGGATCCGCACCCATGGCGACTGCCACCCGGGCAATCTGCTGTGGCGGGAGGACGCGCCCAACTTCGTGGACTTCGACGATGCGGCGCTGGCGCCGGCGGTCCAGGATCTGTGGATGCTGCTGTCGGGGGATCGCGCCCAGGCCGAGCTGCAGCTCGCCGAACTGCTGTCCGGCTACCAGGAGTTTCACGATTTCGACCCCCGCGAGCTGCGCCTGATCGAACCGCTGCGGGCGCTGCGCATCCTCCACTACGCCGCCTGGCTGGCGCGCCGCGCCGACGACCCGGCCTTCATCCGCGCCTTTCCCTGGTTCAACACCGAGCGCTACTGGGGCGAGCACATCCTGGCGCTGCGCGAGCAACTCGCGGCGCTGGCCGAGCCGCCGCTGCGGCTGTTGTGATGCAGCGCAACCCGGCGTCAGGCGATGGCCTCGACTGAGCGACCGCCCCGGCGCGCCCTGCCCGGCGCGGTCTGGGCCATGGGGTTGGGCTCCCTGTTCATGGACACCTCTTCGGAGCTGATCCACGCCCTGCTGCCGCTGTTTCTCGCCACCACCCTCGGCGCCTCCATGCTCACCATCGGGCTGATCGAGGGCGTCGCCGAGGCCACCGCGGCGGTGACCCGAGTGTTCTCCGGGGCCCTCAGCGACCGCCTGGGCCGGCGCAAGCCGCTGGTGCTGCTCGGCTACGGGCTCGCGGCGCTCACCAAGCCGGTGTTCCCCCTCGCCGGCTCGGTGGCCTGGGTGTTCGGCGCGCGCTGGCTCGACCGCCTGGGCAAGGGAATTCGCGGCGCGCCGCGCGATGCCCTGCTCGCCGATCTGGTGGCACCGCCGCTGCGCGGCGCCGCCTACGGCCTGCGCCAGGCGCTGGATTCGGTGGGCGCCTTCGCCGGGCCGCTGCTGGCGATCGCCGCGCTCGCCTGGTTCGCCGGGGACCTGCGCGGCGCCATGTGGGCGGCGGTGCCGCCGGCCTTCCTCGCCGTGGCGGTGCTGTGGCGCTATGTGCGCGAGCCCGAGTCGCCGGCTGCCGCGGCCGAACCCCGCCCGCGCCTGACGCTGGCGTCACTGCGCCGGCTGCCGCTGCGCTTCTGGCAGGTGGTGGCGCTGGGGGCGGTGTTCACCCTGGCCCGGTTCAGCGAGGCCTTTCTGGTGCTGCGCGCCCAGGATGCCGGCTTCGCCCTCGGCTTGGTGCCGCTGGTGATGGTGGCGATGAATCTCTTCTATGCGCTGGGCGCCTACCCGGCCGGCGCCGCCGCGGACCGCTACTCTGCCCGCACCCTGCTGCTGGTCGGGCTCGGGGTGCTGATCGGCTCCGACCTGCTGCTCGCCGCCGCCCGCAGCCCGCTCCCGGTGCTGGCCGGCGCCGCGCTCTGGGGCCTGCACATGGCGCTCACCCAGGGGCTGCTCGCCAAGCTGGTCGCCGATGCCGCCCCGGCCGCGCTGCGCGGGAGCGCGTTCGGCATCTATCACCTGGTCAGCGGCGGCGCGCTGCTCGCCGCCAGCGCCATCGCCGGCGGTCTGTGGAATCTGCTCGGCGCGCCCGCCACCTTTCTCGCCGGCGCCGGCTTCGCCGCCCTGGCGGCCGCCGGATTGACCCTGCGCAGAAGCTGACCCAGGTGGCGCCGGGAACCGGGGCGGTGCGCACGGGCGGCCGGTGCGACCATGCCCTGCACGGCGTGGTGGCAATGAGCGCCCGGGCAAGGGGCCGAACGGCCGGATCCGGAGCAAAAAAAAGCGGGGCCAAGGACCCCGCCCAATGGTGGCAACACCTTACCGAAGTCTGCGCTCAGGGTTTGCGAAGCAAGCCCTGGCGTGCCCGATTCGCATCCGGCCATCCCCGGCCGGGCCGAGCACTTGAAAAATTCTCAGACTCACGCGGCCTGATAGCCCGGAGCCTCCCACTCCCGAACCACCGGCACCACCCGCTCGGCGAACAGCTTCATGCTCCGCCTGGCGTACTCGTAAGGCATGCCGGCGAAGCTGAAACTGCAGTTGATGTCCATGGGCCCGATGATGCTCTGGATGTGCTCGATCCGCTCCAGGCACTGCTCGGGGGTGCCCCAGATCTGCAGGTCGGCGAACTGCCGGCCCATGGCCTCATCGCCGGCCTTGCGCATCGCCTTGGCGGCCTCGTGATAGAAGTCGTAGGCGCCCTTGCCGCGGTCGGCGAAGTGCTCGCCCTTCATCTCGTAGTGGACCATCGCCGAGATCCAGTAGTCGGACATGTAGTGATAGGCCATGTCCTCGGCCTTCTTCGGATCCTGGTCGCAGATCACGAACAGGTTGGCGCTGGTCGGCGGCGGAGTCCTGCCGCCCTGCTCCTTGCGGTAGAGCTCGCGCCAGCGCTCGATCTCGACCGCGCGCTTCTCCCAGGGGCCGATGGCGAAGGTCATGATGGAACCGCCGAAACGAGCGGCGTGGGGCGCGGTATCCGGCGACATGGAGACGATGAAGGTGCGGTCGCGGAAGGTCTTGAACGGCCGCGGGCGGATCTCGCGCCGCTCCTGCTTGAAGAATTTGCCGTTGCCTTCCATGAAGCCGGTCTCCAGGGCCTCCAGCACCATGGCGGCCATCTCGTTCATGCGGTCGCGGGACTCGGCCATGTCGATGCCGAAACCGTCGTACTCGATCTTGGCGAGGCCGCGGCCCAGGCCCAGCAGCACCCGCCCCCTGGACAGGTTGTCGAGCATGGCGATGTCGGTGGCGACCCGGATCGGATCCTTGTGCCAGGGCAGGATGATGGCGGCGGTGCCCAGCTTGATGCGCTTGGTCTGGCCCGCCATGAAGGCCAGGAACTGGGGAATGTTGGGGCACAGGGTGTAGTCGGTGAAGTGGTGCTCCACCGCCCAGATCGAATCCAGCCCCAGGGGCTCGGTCAGCAGCGCGATCTGCAACTCGTTCTGGTACATGTCGAAATCGCTTTGCGGCAGGTTGGGGTGGTTCTGAAACAGCATCAGTTGGCCGACTTTCATGGCGCTCGCTCCGGCAGAATGACCATCGGGGTGTTGTGAAAATCTGTCGAACCGATGGTAGCGAGCCCGGCGCGGGGCTCACCACCGCAATCCGGCGGTTGCCTGATCTGGCGCAAGTGGCCCCGCGACCGGAGCGCCGACGAAAAAGGGCGGCCGAAGCCGCCCAATCGCGCTCACCCGCAACGGGTATCAGCCGGCCTTGCGCTCGACCCAGCCGTTCTTGAGCACCGGCAGCACCTGCTCGGCGAACAGCTTCATGCTGCGCTTGGCCTGGTCGTAGGGCAGGCCGGAGTAGCTGAAGGTGACATTGAGATCGATGTCGCCGACCAGGTCCTCGATGGCCTTGATCTGCTGCAGGATCTGGTCCGGGGTGCCGTACACCTGGCAGTCGGTGAACATCCTGCCCATGCCCTCGCCGCCGATGTGGCGCATGGCCGCGGCCGACTTGGCATAGTGGTCGTACTGCCCGCCCTTGCCGGCGAAGTGATCGCCGGTCATCTCATAGTGGGCGGTGGCGGTGTTCCAGTAGCCGGCCATGTATTTGTGGGCGATATCGTGGGCGCGGCTGGCGTCGGTGTCGCAGTAGGCGATCACGTTGGCGACCGAGGGCGGCGCCGGGCGCTTCCACTCCTGCTCGTAGAGTGCGCGCCAGGCGTCGATGTCGGGCTTGCGTTTCTCCCAGGGGCCGATGGCGAAGGTCATCAGGGCGCCGCCGAGCTTGGCCGCGTGGGGCACGGTGTCGGGCGACATGGACACAACGTAGGTGCGGTCCTCGAAGGAGCGGATCGGCCGCGGGCGGATCTCGCGCCGCTCCTGCTTGAAGTACTGGCCGTCGCCTTCCATGAAGCCGGTATTGAGCCCCTGCAGAATCAGTTGCGCGGCTTCGTTCATGCGCCCGCGGGACTCTTCCATGGGGATGCCGAAACCGTCGTACTCGACCCGCGCCAGCCCGCGGCCGAAGCCGGCCAGGGCGCGGCCGCCGGAGAGGTTGTCGAGCAGCGCGAAATCGGTGGCCACGCGCAGCGGATCCTTGTGCCAGGGCAGGATCACCGCCGCGGTGCCCAGTTTGATGCGCTGGGTGCGACCGGCCATGTAGGCCAGGAATTCGATGATGTTGGGCGACAGCAGGTAGTCGGTGAAATGGTGCTCGGTACACCAGATCGAATCGAAGCCCAGGGGTTCGGTCAGGTCCGCGACCTGGAGTTCGTTGACATAGACTTCGGCGTCCGTCATGGGCAGCCAGGGATGATTCTGGAAAAACATCAGATTGCCGACTTGCATGCAGCGATCCTCGCGTAGCGGGTTGGGTAGGTGTTGTTGGCGCAGGCTGCAGCAGGGGCGGCCGCACCGCGCCCGCGATCTGCTGGAAGGTTTTCCGGAAGAAGGGCGAAGACGAACTGCGAGGCACTGCAGATTGCGGGCCGGATGCTACCGGCGGGGGTCGGCAAAAGCAAATCGCACCGCCGCGCCGGCCGCGCCCGATCATTCCCTGACCGCCGCGGTCGCAACCGGCGGGGCGCGGCGCTCGACCGAAGCGGCGGTTTTGGTATGATCCCGCGCATGCATTTTTTCGAACCCTCCAGGATCGACCGCGCCGGGAACCCGGACTGCGCGGTCCGGCGCGCGCAATGCCCCAATTCAAGTCGCTGTTTTTCTTCCACCCATGACGGATGAGCCTTATGTCTGACGCCAACAACCAAACCCTGGATGCCATCGTGGTCGGTGCCGGCATGGCCGGCCTGTACATGACCAAGCGGCTGAAGGATCAGGGCCTGAATTTCCTGACGATCGAGGCCGGTTCCGGCGTCGGCGGCGCCTGGTTCTGGAACCGCTACCCCGGCTGCCGCGCCGACCTGCCGATCATCGAATACTCCTATTCCTTCTCGAAGGAACTGGAACAGGAGTGGGACTGGTCCGAGGTGATGGCCCCGCAGCCCGAGATCGAACGCTATCTCAACCATGTCGCCGACCGCTTCGATCTGCGCCGCCACATCCGGTTCGAAACCAAGGTCACGGATGCGATCTACGACGAACAGGCCAACCGCTGGACGGTCAAGACCGACCGCGGCGACACCTACACCACGAGCTACTGCATCCTGGCGACCGGCTGCCTGAACGAGCCCAATTACCCGAACTTCAAGAACGCCGATACCTTCCAGGGCGAGGTCTACCACACCGCCAAGTGGCCCCGCGAGGGCGTCGACCTGACCGGCAAGCGGGTCGCGATCGTGGGCTGCGGCTCGTCCGGGGTGCAGGCCATCCCGGAAATCGCCAAGCAGGCCAGCCAGCTGATCGCCTTCCAGCGCAGCCCGGTGTACACCTTCCCGGCCAACAACCGGCCGATGAACCCGGCCTTCCTCGCCCAGGCCAAGAAGGACTACGAGGAAATCCGCGCGCGCCAGCGCGCCAGTGAGATGGGCATCGCCAACTACAGCGGCCCCAGGAAACCGGCCGACCCGAACCAGCCGGCCAAACCCAAGCCGAGCCGGAAGATCCTCGAACTGACCCCGGAACAGCGCAAGGCCGAGATCCAACAGTTCGGCATCAATGTGCTGTCCGGCTACGTGGACACCTATTTCAATCGCGAGGCCAACGAGATCGCCTGCCAACTGTACCGGGAGTGGCTGCACGAAACCCTGGGCAATCCCCAGAAGGCCGATGCCCTGTCGCCGAAGAACTATCCGCTGCACTGCAAACGGCCGGTGATCGACACCAACTACTACGAGACCTTCAGGCAGGACCACGTGTCCATCGTCGATCTGCGCGCGACTCCGGTGGTGGAGGTGACGCCCAGGGGCCTGCGCACCACCGCCGCCGAGTACGAGTTCGATGTGCTGGTCTACGCCACCGGCTTCGACGCCATGACCGGCACCATCATGCGCATGAACATCCGCGGCCGCGACGGCCAGTCGCTGGCCGACAAGTGGAAGCACGGCCCGCGCACGTACATGGGTCTGCAGGCAGCCGGATTCCCCAACTTCTTCACCGTCACCGGGCCGGGCAGCCCGTCGGTGGTCAGCAATGTGCTGCACTCGATCGAGCAGCATGTCGAATGGATCGACAACTGCATCGCCTATCTGCGCGCCAACGGCATCCGCACCATCGAGCCCGAACCGGCCGCCGAGGACGCCTGGGTGCAGCACGTCAACGAGGCCGGCAAGGGCTCGATGATGACCGCGCCGAGCTGCAATTCCTGGTATCTGGGCTCCAACGTCGACGGCAAGCCCCAGGGCATCATGCCCTACCTGGGCGGCACCAAGACCTACCGCGAGAAGTGCGACGAAGTGGTGGCCGAGGGCTTCAAGGGGTTCGCGCTGGCGAGCTGATTCCGGGAATTGGCGCGCCAGCCGGATGCCGGATGCGCCTGCGGCTGATTCGGACTGCGGGCGCTGGCCCGGACCAGCCCGCGCCTCGCAAGGCACCGCCGCCCGGCGGCGGTGCCTTTTGTGGGTTGGTGCACCGGTTAATCCATAACCCAGGGGGCAAGCCATGAAAATCGGCTTCATCGGCGTGGGCAACATGGGCGGTCCCATGTGCCGCAACCTGCTCAAGACCGGCCAACACCAGATCTCGGTATTCGACCTCGACGCCGCGGCGGTGCGCCGCTGCACCGCGCTGGGGGCCACCGCGGGCGCGTCCCCGGCGGCGGTGGCGGCGGGCGCCGAGCTGGTGATGACCTCCCTGCCCCATCCGCGCGACGTCGAGGCGGTGGTGCTCGGCGCCGACGGCATCGCCGGCCAACTGAGCCCCGGCGCCCTGTATTGCGATCTCAGCACCAACTCGCCGCTGACGGTGCGCAGGCTGGCCGCGGCCCTGGGCGAGCGGGGTGTGGAAATGCTGGATGCGCCGGTCAGCGGCGGCGTGGTGGCCGCCGAGAAGGCCAGCCTCGCGGTCATGGTCGGCGGCGGGCGCGCCGCCTTAGAGCGCCTGCTGCCGGTGCTGCAATGCCTGGGCGAGAATGTGGTCCACTGCGGCGGCATCGGCACCGGTTGCGTGGCCAAGCTGTGCAACAACCTGATCGCCTTCGGCAACATGGCGGCCAGCGCCGAGGGCCTGATGCTGGGGGTGGCCGCCGGCATCGACCTCGACACCCTCAACCAGGTCATCCGCAACAGCAGCGGCAACAGCATGACCTTTCGCGCCACGGTGAAAAACGCCCGCTCCGGCGACTGGTCGCCCAGTTTCGCGCTGGATCTGGCCTACAAGGACCTGCACCTGGCGCTCGAACTGGCCGACGAACTGGGCATCCCGCTGCCGCTCGGCGCCTCGGTGCACAATCTGATGCGCATGGCCCGGGGGCTGGGCTACGGCCAGAGCGACGCCACCGCGATTCTGCGGGTCTACGAGGACACCCTGCGCCGCCCGCTCAACGCCCCCGGGAAGGACGCGCCGCAAGACGGCTGAGGCCGGGCGCTTGCGCGATGGCGGCGGTCAGGCCACCGGCCAGACCTCGCCCAGCACCCGGAAGGCGCTGGCGGCCACCGGCCAGCCGGCGTAGTGGGCGGCGTGGATGATCATGGCTTCGAGCTGCTCGCGGGGCACGCCCAGATTGCGCGCGCCGGGAAAGTGGATGCGCTGCTCGGCCTCGCGGTTGAGCGCCACCAGGATGGTGCAGGTGATCAGCGAGCGCTGCTGGAGCGACAGCTCCTCCCCCTGCCAGACGTCGCCGAACAGGTGCTCCATGGTGTAGCGGGTGAATTTCTCCGGCAGCGCGGCGCGCACCGCGGCGGCGGGCCGCTCCTGGCCTGCGGTCAGTTGCTTGAACAGGGCGATCCCCTTCTGGCGTTTGTCCTGGTCGGTCATGATGCGGGCTCCTTGGGTCTGCGTCGGTTCGGGTGCGGCCGGCGGCGATCGCGCGAGGGCGGTTGCTGCGCCCCGCCGCGGGGAAGGGTTCGGCGTTTGCGCAGCAAGCCTTGCGCGCTGGATTCGCCTCCGGCCATGCCGGGCTAGAGGATTCACCGATGCTCAGGCGCCGCCGGCGCGGCTCAGGCGGGTCGCCTCGGTGACCAGCACGCCCTCCTCCGCCAGTGCCGCGAGTTCGGTGTCGTCCAGGCCCAGCCAGGACTTCAGGATCTCGGCATTGTGCTCGCCCCGCTGCGGCGCCTGCAAATCCAGGGGTTCGGGAAACTCTGAGAAGCGCAACGGAAAGCCCGGCGCATCGAACTCGCCGAACTGGGGGTCGCGGAGGGTGCGCACCGTGCCCCGCGCCCGGTGGTGGGGATGGGCGATGGTCTGGCCGACGCTGAGCACCGGCGCGTAGGGCACCCGGTGTTCGTCGAATCTGGCCAGCGCGGCGGCGGTGCTGTCCTGGCCCGCGATCCAGTCCTCGACCAGGGCGACGATCTCCCGGCGCCGCTTCACCCGCTCGGCGTTGTCGCGGTAGTCGGGATGGCGCGCCAGGTCGTCGCGGCCGATGGCGGCGCACAGTTGCCGCCACTGGCGGTTGGTGGGGCAGGCGATGGCGATGTATTCGTCGGGCTCCCGGCCGCGGAAGATGCCCAAGGGCGCGCCCGCGGCGAGATGGGAGCCGCTGCGCTTGGGATCGACCTTGCCCCCGGATGCGCTGTAGAGCTGCACATTGAGGTCGTGGCAGTGGTAGTAGCTGTCGAGCAGGGAGATGTCCAGGTGCTGGCCGCGGCCGGTCTTTTCCCGGTACAGCAGCGCGCAGGCGATGGCGCCCAGGCCGTGCACCCCGGTCATTACGTCGCCGATGCCGAGCCCGGGCAGCGCCGGCGGCCGGTCGGGCTCGCCGATCACATGGGTCACGCCGGCGAAGGCCTGGGCGATGAAGTCGTAGCCCGGGCGGTCCGCCAGGGGGCCGGTCTGGCCGAAGGCGGAGATCGAGCACATCACCAGCCGGGGATTCAGCTCGGCCAGGGTGGCATAGTCGAGCCCCATGCGGGCGATGGCGCCGGGCGCGAAGTTCTCCACCAGCACGTCCACCTGGGGGACCAGCTGCTTGACGATCGCCAGTCCGCGCGGCTTCCGGACATCAATGAAGAGGCTCTTCTTGCCGCGGTTCTGCTGGATGTAGAAGGCGCTGCGCCCGTTGCGCAGGGTGGGAAAGGCGTGGGTCATGTCGCCTACCGGCGGGATCTCCACCTTGATCACCTCGGCGCCCATCTCGGCGAGCAGCCGGGTCGCGGTGGGCCCCGCCAGGGCATGGGTGAAATCGAGCACCCGGTAGCCGTCGAGTACATGCTTGAGTGGCGTCTCGGTCACGCGCACCTCCCGGCCTGGAGCCTGGATCGGTTGCCGCCGTGCGGCGAGCCTGTCACGCCCCCTCGGGCAGGGGGCCCAGATGGACGACCTCCCGGGCGATTTCCTCGAGCAACTCCCGGCAGGCTTCGAGGTCGGCGGCCGCACCGCGGACCTCCAGCCTGAGGCTGGCGTCGCGGGCGTCGAGCACGCCGCCGCGCATCTCCGCATGCAGCATCCGCACCCCCCTGGCCGCCGCGGCCGCGGCCAGCTTCGCCAGGGTGGCATCGGGCTCGCTGCCCAGGTCCACATAGCAGGTGCCGGGGCGCATGCCCGCCAGCACGCCGCGCGCGCCGAGCATCACCTCCTCGACTTCCGCGGGGCCCGGCAGGGCGGTGAACACCAGGTCGCTGTCCGCGCCCAGCGCGCTCAGGTCATCGCGCCATCTGGCGCCCTGGATCTCGAGATTGCTCTGCAATTCGGGCGCGAGATCGTTGATGAACAGCCGGTGCCCGGCCTGGAGCAGATTGACGGCAATGGCGTTGCCCATGTTGCCGAGGCCCACGAAGCCGATTTTCATGATCCGCCCCTTGCGTATTTATTGTGCTGGACGGAGCCCAGTAAAAACCCAAGCGCCGGCGCTGGCAAGCCCGGGCTCAGTCGGGATCGCGCCGATCTGCAACCGACACCCAGGGCAGGCGGCTGCGGCGATGCACATCCAGCGCCGGGGTGAAGCGGTCCGGATGGTCGAGACTGCCCAGGGTGATGTCGATTTGGTCGGGCCGGGTGGCGATCCGGCAGGCGATCGGGGTACCGCAGGCGGCGCAGAACCAGCGCTCGCCCCGCGCGGAGGATTGCAGATGCGCCGGCGTCCCCAGGGTCCAGGCGAACGCCTCCCGGGGCACCACCAGCCAGGTCACGAAGGGCGCACCCGAGGTGCGCCGACACATCGAGCAGTGGCAGTTGGCGACCTGTTCCACCCGCCCGATGCGATAGCGCAGGGCGCCGCAGAAGCAGCCGCCGGCGATGTCCTCGACCGCGCCCGCCATCAGAGTCTGGCGATCACGTTGTCGGCGAACTCGTGGAGCCCGCGGCGGATGCCCTCGGCGTCGAAGGCCGGCGGATTGAGCATCATGCGCCGGGCGCCAATCTCTTCGTACTGGCGCACCCGGCCCGGATCGGGCAGGCCGGCGGCCACGGTGAGCTCGATCTCCGCGGGGTCGCGGCCGATTTTCGCGCACTCGTCGCGCAGGGCATCGAGCAGCCCGGGCAGCGTCTTGAGACTGCCGGAGGCGGGATAGAAGCCGTCGCCGACCCGCGCCGCGCGCCGTGCCGCGCCCTCGACATTGCCGCCCACCACGATGGGCACGCCGGGTTTTTGCACCGGCTTGGGGTTGGAATGGAGCGGGCCCCAGTCGAAGTAGCGGCCGCGGAAGGCCTCCGGCTCGTCCTTCCACAGGGAGCGGATGGCGCGGACCGCCTCCTCGGTGCGCGGGCCGCGCTCGGCGAAGGGGACGCCGACGGTCTCCATTTCCTCGCGCAGCCAGCCGATGCCCACGCCCATGAGGGCGCGGCCGCGGGACAGCACGTCCAGGGTCGCCCATTCCTTGGCCACGTAGAGCGGGTTGCGCTGGGGCAGGATCATGATGCCGGTGGCGAGCCTGAGGTTCCTGCTCATGCCCGCGGCATAGGACAGGGCGACGATCGGATCGGGGATGGCGGCGCGCTCGCCGCCGGGAAAGGCGCCGTCCCTGCTGTAGGGGTACTTGGTCTTGAAGCCCGCGGGCAGCACCACGTGCTCGACCGCCCAGATGGATTCGATGCCGACCTCGTCAGCAGTGCGGACCAGGGTCTCGAACAGATCCGGGTTGGCGAGCGGGCCGGCGGTGGCGAAGGCGATACCGAATTTCATGGGGGGCTCCTCGGGGTGTTTTCAGCGGATTGTGGTGCATCGCACCCGAAACGAACAGGGTCTCACTCAGGCTTCATCCGGGCGACATGAACTCGCCGTCGTCGAGGATGCGCAGCGGCGGCACGTCGCTGGTGCTGGTGATCACCGGCGAGCGGTCGGCGCGCAGGCAGGTGCCGGCGTGCCAGCCGTCCACCGTGAAGGTGCAGACCTGCACGAACTGGCCGTCGAACGCGGGCAGCGGCCACCAGGCCTGGTAGATCCGCTCCTGGCGCTCGAACCGGCCCCCGGTGGCGCCGATCACCCGGCGTTCGGGGCCGTGGATACGGACGTTGGCGCCGCAGCGCCCGGCGATGGGCTTCTCCACATGGCCCCGCTCGGCCAGGTCCGCGGTCAGGTCGAAGTGGGTTTCGAGCAGATAGGGGCAGTCCGGGAACAGCGCCCAGAGCACCTGGAGAATCGCCTTGTTGCTGGGAATCAGGGTCCACAGCGGCTCGAACACCATGACCCGGTCGCGCAGCAGCACGTCGACCAGGCGCGGCGCCTCGCGGCGCACCTGGTCGAAGCGGTACTCGTGCAGCTTGCGCTCGTCCTCCTCGCACTCGGCGCGGATCTGGTCGAGGGCGGTCTCCCAGGCCCAGGTCTTCCAGACCCACTGGATCTCCACGCCGTCGGGGTCCAGCACCGCGCCCGCCCGGCCCCAGGACAGGCCCTCGATGCCGTGCAGGATCTTGCAGCGGATGCCGGCGGCCTCCAGCGCGGACTTCATGAACAGCGCGTGGTAGGTCTCCTCCAGATCCCGGTCCTGCATGATGTGCAGCACGCTGTCGACGCCGCTCCTGCGCCAGGCCTGCACCAGTTGCCCAAACAGCCCGGCGCCCGGGTCGCAGCCCTCTTCGACGTCGAAATGCCGCGCCCAGCGGCCCTGGATCTTGCCGCACTCCATGGCGCAGGAGGCCGAATCGGCGTTGTACTCGTAAAGCTTGATGCCGCGCGCGCTGACCGCGAAATCGAAGCGGCCGGTGATCATCTGGCTGTGGCGGTTGCTCCACGACCTGCGGATCTTGGGCCACACCGCGGGCGGCAGGTTGAAGCGGGCCAGCAGGGCATCGTCGCGCAGCACCCAATCGGTGGCGTAGAGGAACTTGGCGTGCAGGTCGTTGGTCGCCAGCCGCAATTCGCGCTCCGCCGAGCGGGACAGCGCGAAATAGCGCAGCGGATCGCCGCCGGCCAGCCGGTGGCCGCCCATCATCTGCACATAGGCGGCCTCGTCGTCATTGGCCATGTTGAGCCAGGACGGCGCGCGCGGCCGCTCGGCGGCGCGGCGCGGGCGCAAGTCGAGCAGGCAGGGATCGAGCTCCTCGCGGCACTCGGCGAAGGCGGGATCCGCGGTCTGCACCACCCAGCCGAGAATCTCGGCGCCGCCCAGCGCGCACTGGATCCAGTACTCACCGTCCTCGGTGAGCCGGGTCTTGAGTTCCCGCGAACAGGCCTGGCCCGGCGCCCAGACCTGGTGGTCGACATTCTGTTCCACCACCCACAGGAAGTCCGGCTCGACCCGGGTGACGATGGCCACGTGGCCGGTGCGCTCGAACTCGCCGCCCTCGTTCCAGATCAGCATGCAGCCGGGTTCCGGAAGGCGCCGCGAGCCGTTGCGGAACGCCTGCAGCGGCAGCAGCTCCCCATCGGAGACCCGGCGCGCGAAGCGCAGGTCGAAGATGTCGTAGGCCATGGGGATGTCGTCGAAGATGTAGCCCCGGTTGAGGTACAGCCAGCGGCGCGCGAACTCCACGCACTGCCACTTGTAGCCCATGAAGACGCCGTCGATGTGGCTCTGGTAGGACTGCCGGGTGGGGTATTCGCGCTCGTCGGCGGAGTCGTAGTCGGACGAATAGATAGGCACTCCGCCGGGGGCCATGCCCAGCAGGGTGCCGAACCTGGCGGGTGGCTTGCGCGCTTTGGACTGCATTACCTCGAACCTCACCGGATGAACGAAACCAACAGCGCCGCCCTGCCCGGCCCCGCACTCAGGCGCCGCCGCGCGCCGGGTCCGGCCGCGCGGCGCTGGCCAGGCCGAGCAGGCCCGGGTCGGGATGCAGGATCAGGGCGAGCGGGATCTCCTCGAGATAGCCGGCGAAGCGCCCCTTGGCCACAAACCGGGCGCGGAACGCGGACGCGGCCAGCGGCTCCCGCAGCCGGGGCAGGATACCACCGGCGAGGAACACGCCGCCGCGGGCCCCGGTGCTCAGCGCCAGGTTGCCGGCGAAGCCGCCGAGCAGGGAGAAAAACAGTTCCAAGACCGCGACCGCCAGCGGGTCCGAGCCCGCCAGGGCGCGCGCCGCCACTGCCGCCGGTGGCGGCGGCTCCCCGCCCTGCCCCTCGACCTCGGCCAGCGCCCGGTAGAGCTCGCCCAGGCCGGGGCCGGACAGCAGCCGCTCCGCGGAGACATGGCCGTGGCGGCGGCGGGCGGCGGCGATCACCGCCGCCTCGCGCTCGTCGCCGGCCGCCAGGGTGGCGTGGCCCGCCTCGGTGGCGAGCACGCAGTCGCGGCCCGCGGCGGGAATCCACAGCGCGGCACCCAGGCCCGTGCCAGGGCCCAGCACCAGCCGCGGGGCATCGGCGGCGCCGGGTCCGCCGCCCAGCGGCAGGCAGTCGGCGGCGTCCAGCGCGCCCAGCGCCAGGGCCACCGCGGCGAAATCATTGATCAGCCGCACCCGCCGGAACCCGAAGCGGGCCTCCAGCTCGGGCGCGGAGATCCGCCAGGCGAGATTGGTCAGCTCGACCGTGGCCCCGCGCACCGGCGCGGCCACCGCCAGCCACAGCTCCAGACCCGCAGCCGCCAACCCCCGCTCGCGCAGGTAGCGCTCGATCAGCTCGTCCGGGCCGGCGGCCCCGGTATTGGCGAAATGCGCCACCTCGAAGCAGCGGCCACCGGCGCCCAGCGCCAGCCGGGTGTTGGTGCCGCCGATATCGCCGAGCAGCGCCTCCGCCGCACTCAGCCGCGCCGACATCGTTCCAGGGCTCCCAGAAAACCGCGCGACCACCCGTGGACATCGCCGGCGCGGATCCGGTCGAGGGCCTGCCGCCAGCGCTCCCGGCGCTCCTCGATGGGCATGTCCATGGCCCGGCCCAGGGCGTCGGCCACGGCCTCCCGGTCGTGGGGGTTGACCAGCAGGGCCGAGTCGAGCTCCCGCGCCGCGCCGGCGAACTCCGCCGACATCAACAGGCCGGCGCCGAGGTCGCGAATCCGGAGGAAGGTCATCAGGGCCGCGGCGGCGCCCACCACCAGGATGATGGCCACGATCACCCGCCCCAGCACCATGTACCAGCTCGGCCGACGGCGGAAGCGGGCGAAGCCCGCTGTAGCCGGTCGGCTGGAGCGCAGGGTTGGGCGATGATGTGTGCAGACGTTGCGGGCGCGGGCCGGAGCCGGAAACCGCCACACCGCGCGGACGCCCAGCGTGTGCCGGAGCCACGGACGGCGGCCTCCGCGCCGACCGGACGACGGGCCGTCGCCACGGGCGCAAACCCCAGCACTGCAATGCACGCCACCGACGACACCAGGAACCCGCGCCGACCTCGGCGAAACGCTACAGACGTGACCACGGGTGCGGACGCTTGCATAAGGGTTTCCTTTCGGCGCCAGCCAGATGCCCAACGGAGCCTGTAGAAAAACCCATCCACGGCAACCGGTTCTTTCATCACCTGTGAGGGTTCGCATCGTGGATGGATTCTTCGGCCAAGCCTCGATGTTTCGTTGTCGTACGTTCGTGATGGTCGGGGCGGCTCGCCCAATGGCTCCCGCCGTCACCCAAACCCCACCCCGTAGCGGTGGATCTTCAGCAAATTGTGCACAATACAATACAGCTTCCACTGGGCATCGACCTTCGGCTTGCCTCTCAGGGTGAAGCGGTCCAGGCCCAGGTTGCGTAGGTGCCCGAACACCGGTTCCACGGTAGCGATGCGCCGGTGGTAGATGGCCTTGCCCGCGAGGGAGTCGATCTTGCGCTTCATCATCTGCGTGAAGGTCTCGGGCTTGCGGTACTCGCCGGTGAAGAAGGCGACCTGGCGGACTTCGGTCCGATCCGGGAACTTCAGGCAGCGGCTGCGCAGATGACACGGGCGGCAGGCCGACTTCGGCGCGGTGAACTTCACAGCCGCGTAGCCGTTGATGGTGAGGTTGCTGCCGTTGCTGTAGAGCGACTTTCCCGCTGGACAGAGGCAGGTGTGCCGGTCGGGATCGTAGCGGAAGTCCTGGTTGGTGAATCGGTCTGGCCGGCCTTGCCATTGTCGTTTCTCTGCGCGGCTGCGCGCCTTGTACTTGTCCACGTCTTGAAAGCGCGGGTCGCGGCTGCGCATGCGGTTGTCGGCGAGGTAGCCTTCGATGTGGTTCGTGTAGAGGTATTCGGCATTGCGTTCGGTGTGGAAGCCGCTGTCGGCGGTGATCCTGGCCCGCCGGTAAACCGCCTCCTCGCCCAGCGCCGCAAAGTGTTCTTGCGTGGCCTCCAACATGGGCTGGAGCAAGTCATGTTCCTGCGCTTCACCAAAGGCCTCGGCGTGCACGACCACTTGATGTCTGTCATCGACCGCGGCCACACCGTCATAGCCCTGGATCACGCCGTGACTGGTTCTCATCTTGGCGGAGTCATTATCGGTGACATTGCTCTTGCGCGGCTTGCCGGTCTTGCCCGGCTTGTCGTCGTGATCACCCAGCCAGGCCCTGAGCTTCTTGACCTGGTGCTTGAGGGTGGCGATGTACTGTTGTTCGCGCGCTTCCAATTCTCCGTTGACTTCGCGCACATCGCGCTCGCGGTGGGTCTTGAGCATACGGCGGATGGCGCGCTCCAGCTTGATGCGCTTGGCATTCAGCTCCGCCTTGGTCCCGCTCCATTCCTTGCTCGCGTTACTGGGCAGCTTGCAGCCGTCGATGGCAAACATCTCCCGGCCAATGAGGCCCTGCGCATCGCAGATCAGCCGCACGTTGCGGAACAGCGCGACGATCTCGCCTTCCATCTGGCTGATAAAACCGGCAATGGAGGTGAAGTGCGGCTGCGTGTCGGCCGACAGCGCCATGAAGATGATGTTCTCCCGGCAACAGCGCTCGATTCTCCGGCTGGAGGTGATGCCGCGCGAGTAGGCATACAAGACGATCTTCAGCAGCAGCGCAGGATCGTACGCCGGGGCGCCGGTAGCGTCATTGTGGTAGCGTTGATCGAAGACCGACAAGTCCAGCTCGTGGTCGATCAGATAGCTCAGGGTGTGCTCGAAAGTGCCGGGGAGAATCTGTTCCCGAAACGAGATCGGGATCAGCTTGCCTTGCTCGTAGTTGTAGTCCTTGTAGCGAGCCATCCATCCCCCTGGTCCTGCTAACCGGCCTGCATGTGCGTCGGGAACGTTCAGATGACGGTAATTATAGACTCGAATGGGGTTTTTCTACAGGCTCAACGGTTCGGCTAAGGCGCGCCGCCACCGAGCCTACCGCGAAGCGACGCCAACGTTTACCGGCGTCGCCTTGAGCCGATGGATGGTTAGAGTTTCACTTCGCGTATTTCTTCAAGGCTTCCCTCAACACGTCATCCCAGGCGCGACAAAACTCGGCGTAGTTCGTCTTTAAGGTCGGGTCCTGCGATGTCACGTAATCCACTTCGTCCCTCAGCTTGGTGACGAGAAGCACTATGTACAGAATCCACGTTTCTATTTCGATTTGCTTGAGCGAAAGAAGCTGTACCAGCAGGCGGCGAGTGTGGGACCTCCGAAGGTTAGTGATATACGTGAGCGTGTCCTCCGGCGCATCAGGGCGCTCCTCGACGTACAGATCAAGCAAGTCAACACCTTGTTTCAATTCCTCGATCTTCCTTTGCGGATTGGTCTCCCCCTCGGCTCGTTCGAGAAATCTACGAGCTTCCGCTATGCCTTCAGGTGGTTCCATCATAGGTCTACCCTTCGCGAACTCTAACGCACGCATCACCGCCAGCAAAAAACAGAGTGAGGCAACGAGCAGCGCTTTTTGCTGTCCGAATGCATGCGATTGTTAGAACCGCCCTACTGTTTTACCTCCCGCCCATGTTCGACCATGAACGCGGCGAACTTCTCCCAAGACATCCTATATTTCCTGACAGAATTATTTGCAGGAAGCCATTCGACATTCCCCTTACTGATAAGCAGGGTGCCCAGCTTTGCGCCATCTGACCTAACCTCTAGCTCGACATCTTTATGAGCAACCACCTTGGTGTGAAGATTCAAGGCTCTGTTGAATTTCAAGTGGGTTGCTGGGCATGAGGGTTGACGGCGCCGAAGTCGAGTTTGCCGGCGATCAGGAAGATGACGGTGCGGATGGTGTCGAAGCGCGTGAAGCCGCGAGCGCGGCGC
>JBMOPO010000067.1:0-20635 GCA_049325095.1 Pseudomonadota bacterium
CGGCCGCGACCGGCCGGCCGGCCGGGACGGTCTGGCTGCCGGGGCCGCCGGCCAGCTCCTTCAGGGTATCCAGGGCCAGGCCGGTGCGCTTGGCCAGTTCGTTGAACAGCAGCGGCTTGAGCGCCCCGTCCGGAAGCCGTTGCAGAAGCGGCAGGGCGCGCTGGCAGAATCGCGCCCGGTGATCGGGGAGTTCGAGTTCGAGCCCCGCGGCCGCGGTATCGAACAGGAACTCCGACAGCGGCAGGGCGCGTTCCAGGTAGGCGCGGAACGCCTCGGTTCCCAGCCTTCGCACCAGGCTGTCGGGATCCTCGCCCTCGGGCAGGAACAGGAAGCGGGCGCTGCGCCCGTCGCGCAGTGCCGGCAGGCAGATATCGAGCGCGCGCCGGGCGGCGCGGCGCCCGGCGGGGTCGCCGTCGAAGCCGAACACCAGGTCGCCGGTATGCCGGAACAGCTGGTGCAGATGATCCGCGCTGAGCGCGGTGCCCAGAGTGGCGACCGCATTGCGAATCCCGAACTGGGCCAGGGCCAGGACGTCGAGGTAGCCCTCGACCACCAGCAGCGGGGTCTCGCCGCGCAGGTGGGCGCGCGCCTCATGGAGGCCATAGAGCTCGCGGCCCTTGTGGAACACCGGGGTTTCCGGTGAATTGAGGTACTTGGGCTGCCCGTCGTCCAGCACCCGGCCGCCGAACCCCAGTACCCGGCCGCGCAGGTCCCGGATCGGGAACATCAGCCGGTTGCGGAAGCGGTCGTAATGTTCGCTCCCCGACTCCCGCGCCACGACCAGCCCCGCGGCCACCAGCCGCGCGACGGTTTCGCGGTCACCATCTGGGGCCAGCGCGCGCAGCAGCTGGTCCCAGCCGGGCGGGGCGAAGCCGACGCCGAAGTGGTCCGCGATCTCGGCGCTCACCCCGCGGCGCTGGAGATAGGCGAGCGCCGGGGCCGCCGCGGGGCTCCGGAGCTGGTCGCGATAGAACTGCTGGGCGCGTTCGAGGATGTCGAGCAGCGGGGCGTTGGGTTCCGTCCGGGGCGCGGCTTCGCGGGGCAGTTCGAGCCCGGCGCGCGCCGCCAGGTACTGGACCGCGGCGACAAAATCGAGGTGATCATGGGCCATGAGGAAGCCGATGGCGTTGCCGCCGGCGTTGCACCCGAAGCAGTAATAGAACTGGCGCTCCTGGTTGACCGAAAAGGAGGGTGTCTTTTCGTCGTGGAAGGGGCAGCGCGCCTTGTGATTGGTTCCGGCGCGGCGCAGTTCCAGACGTTCGCCGACGATATCGACGATATCGGTGCGATCCAGCAGGTCGTCGATGAAGGATTGGGGGATGCGTCCGGCCATGGCGGGAGTATTGCATCCTGGATGCGCGACCGCGAGGGCCGGCGGGCTGTGCTCGCTGCACGGGGCCTGGCCGGCGTCGAGCTCAGCCGAGCTGGTTTTTGACCCGCGCGCTGACCGCGCCCAGATCCGCCCGCCCCTGGAGCTGCGGCTTGAGCAGCGCCATCACCTTGCCCAGATCCCGGGCCGACCCGGCGCCGCTCTGGGCGATCGCGGCAGCGATCAGGGCGTCGATTTCGGCATCGCTCAGGGGTTCGGGCAGGAACTCGGCGATCACATCGATCTCGGCCTGCTCCCGGGCGGCGAGTTCGGCGCGTCCGGCCGCCTGGTACTGGGCGATGGCGTCGCGCCGCTGTTTGGTCATGCGGTCGAGGACCGCGAGCACGCGGGTGTCGTCGGCGACGATCCGCTCGTCGATTTCGATCCGCTGGATTTCCGCCTGGATCAGGCGAAGGGCGTCCACGCGCGCCCGCTCCCGCGCCCGCATCGCGGTCTTCACCGCCTCGGCCAGGCGCTGCTTGAGATTGGGCTGGACCATGGCGCTGGCCTGGAATGGGACCGGGAATGCCCCGCGGCACCGGGCGCCGCGGCTGGGCACTCAATACATTTTCTGGAACTTGCGGGATTCGCGCTGGAGCTTCTTGGCGTGTCGCTTGACGGCCGCCGCCGCCTTGCGCTTCCGGGCCCAGGCGGGCTTTTCGTAGTATTCGCGGCGCCGGACTTCGGCCAGCACGCCGGCTTTCTCGCACGAGCGCTTGAAGCGGCGCAGGGCTACGTCGAAGGGTTCGTTCTCTTTGACGCGTACTGACGGCATCTATCCTCTCGTCCTGAAGCTTCAGGTGGTTGTGACGGGGTCCGGATTCTACCGGCTCCACCACCGGCTTGCCAAGCGCCGGCGCTCCCGCGGGCGGGTTCCCGCTGGCCTGCCGGGGGGCGCGGAATTATCATGCCGGGGTTGGGCGGCGGGCGGCGATGCGCGTTCTGGGAATCGAAACATCCTGCGACGAGACCGGAGTGGCGGTCTACGACAGCGCGGCCGGTCTCCTGGCGCACGAGCTCTACAGCCAGGTCGATCTGCACGCCTGCTACGGCGGCGTGGTGCCGGAGCTGGCCTCCCGCGACCATGTGCGGCGGCTGCTGCCGATGATCCGGCTGGTGCTGGAGCGGGCGGACAGCGGTCCCGGCACCATCGACGGGGTCGCCTACACCGCAGGCCCCGGTCTGGTGGGGGCCCTGCTGGTGGGTGGCGCCCTGGGCCGGGCCCTGGCCTATGCCTGGGGGGTGCCCGCGGTCGGGGTGCACCACATGGAGGGGCATCTGCTCGCGCCCCTGCTGGAAGCGGATCCGCCGGCGTTTCCGTTTCTCGCCCTGCTGGTCTCCGGCGGCCACACCCAGTTGGTCCGGGTCGGGGGGGTCGGCCGTTACGAGTTGCTCGGCGAGTCGCTGGACGATGCGGCCGGCGAGGCGTTCGACAAGGCGGCCAAGATGCTCGGGCTGGGCTATCCCGGGGGGCCCGCGATCGCCCGCCTGGCGGTGCGGGGCGATCCCGGCCGGTTTCGGTTCCCGCGCCCGATGACCGACCGCCCGGGCCTGGATTTCAGCTTTTCCGGGCTCAAGACCTTCACCCTCAACACCATCGCCGCGCACGCGGGCGATAGCGGCCTGCCCGACCCGCAGACCCGCGCCGACATCGCCTGGGCGTTTCAGGACGCGGTGGTCGATACCCTGATCCTCAAGTGCGTTCGCGCCCTGGAGGCCACCGGGCTGCCGACCCTGGTGATCGCCGGCGGGGTGGCGGCCAATCAGCTGTTGCGCGAGCGGCTGGAGCGCGCACTGGCGCCGCGCGGCGCCCGCGTGCACTACGCGCGGCCGGAATTCTGTACCGACAACGGCGCCATGATCGCCTACGCCGGCTGGCGGCGGCTGGCCGGCGGTGCCGCCGACGATCTCGCCATTCGCGCGCTGCCGCGCTGGCCGATCACCGAGCTGCCGCCCAGCGGAGCCGGCGGATGAGCGCCGGCAGCGCCGACATCGTCTACATCCGCGACCTGCGGATCGATACCACCATCGGCATCTACGACTGGGAGCGCGAGGTGCGCCAGACGGTGTCGCTGGATCTGGAAATGGCGACCGACATCTCGGCGGCCGCGCGCAGCGACGACATCCAGTACGCGCTCAATTACAAGGCGGTGGCCAAGCGCATCATCGCCCATGTCGAGAGCAGCGACTGCCTGCTGGTCGAGCGCCTCGCCGAGGAGGTCGCGGATCTGGTGCTGGCCGAATTTCCGGTGCCCTGGCTGCGCCTGCGGCTGAGCAAGCCCGGCGCGCTGCGCGGCGCCCGGGACGTGGGCATCCTGATCGAACGCGGCGTGCGACCCTGATGCCGCGGGTCTATCTCGGCCTGGGTTCGAACATCGAGCCGCGCCGGCATCTGTGCGCAGCCCTGGGTGCGCTGGCCGATCGGCTGGGCGCGCTCCGGGTATCCCCGGTCTATGAGAGTCCGGCGGCGGGCTTTGCCGGCGACAACTTCTACAATCTGGTGGTGGGCGTGGATACCGAGCTGCCGGTGGGCGAACTGGCGCGCCTGCTGCGCGCCATCGAGGACGCCAACCACCGGCGCCGGGGACCGGCGAAGTTCGGCCCGCGAACCCTGGACATTGACATTCTCACCTATGGCGATAGCGTGGGGGTGATCGACGGGGTGCGCCTGCCGCGCGACGAGATTCTCCGCTACGCCTTCGTGCTGCGGCCGCTGGCCGACCTTGCGCCGGACGACGAATGTCCGGGTACCGGGAAGCGGTTCCGCGAGCTGGTCGACGAACTGCGGTTCGCCGATCAGCCGCTGTGGCCGGTGGCCTTTCCCTGGCCGCCGGATGCGGACTGAAGGGCGGCTCGGCCGCTCAGCGTCTGTGAAGCAAACGTGCTGTGCATTGCTTCTGTCGCAAGTCCGGTGCACGCCCGGACTTGCTCCCGCACATCAAGCACTGGCGTGCTCGATCCGCGACCGGCCCTCCCTGGCCGGACGGAGAGCTTGAAAAATCCGTAAGCTCAGCGGATCTCGATGCGGCGCTGCCTGGGCTTGGCCTCGGTCACCTTGGGCGCGGTGAGCTTGAGGATGCCGTTTTCGAAGCTCGCGCTGATGTCGGCGTCCTGAATGTCCTGGCCCAGATTGAAGCTGCGCAGGTACTTGCCGTAGCGGCGCTCCTGGCGGATCACCCGCCCCTGCCGCTCCTCCTGATGCTCGCGGCGGGTCTCGGCGGTAATGGTGAGAATGCCGTCGTCGAGTTCGATGTGGATGTCCTCCCGGCGCACGCCGGGCAGCTCGGCGCTGATCTCGTAATGATCGGCGTGCTCATGGATGTCCACGCGCGGGGCGAAGAAGCCGGTCTCGGCCTGCTCCAGGCGCTGCATGGGGGTCAGAAAGCTGTCGAAGACCTTGTCCAGGTCGAAAAAACTGCCTCGGGGTACCAGCGGCATCTCAAACCTCCCGGCGGGGTGGCGTGGTCGTTGCGATCTTAATCGGGCCGGGCTTGGTTTTTTCAAGGCCGCCCGGCCCCGTGCCTGATTCGGGTCAGCTATCGCCGCACCTGGCGGTCGGGTTCAGGCGGGGTTGGTCGCCCGCTGGTAGGCGGCGATGGCGGCGCGGCGGTCGGCGTCCAATGCTGCGGCCAGCGCGGGCCCCCTGAGGCCGGCTTCGAGATGGGGCTGGGCGCGCACCGCCTGGACCTGAACGGCCAGCGCGCGCAGCCAGTCGGCGGCCGGGTAGGGCCGTTGCGGAAAGGCGCCGCCCCGGCCCCGGGCGTCCGCCTCGCAGGCCAGCAGGAACTGCTCCAGGGTCTCCGGCCGGCGGTAGATATCCAGATCGCGGAACAGGCGCAGCAGGGTGTCGGCGCGCAGCTCCGGTGCCATATGGCATTGCAGGTGCAGGCGGGTGACCAGCAGCGCGAGGCGCCGGTAGTCGGCCGGTACCCGGAGCCGTGCACAGAGCCCTTCCACCAGGGGCAGGCCGGTGCCTTCATGGCCGATGTGGCGGGGCAGGACCTCGGCCGGCGTCAGCGCCTTGCCCAGGTCGTGGACCAGCACCGCGAAGCGCACCCGGGGATCCGGGCTCAATGCCGCGGCCTGGTCCAGCGCCAGCAGCAGGTGGAGCCCGGTATCGATCTCGGGGTGGTAGTCGGCCCGCTGCGGCACGCCGAACAGGGCGTCGATTTCGGGGAACAGGACCCGCAGGGCGCCGCAGTCGCGCAGCACTTCGACATAGGCGCGCGGCGCCGGCGCGGCCAGCGCCCGCACGGTTTCGTTCCAGATGCGCTCGGGCGACAGGCGGTGCAGCTCGCCGCCGGCGGCCACCTCGGCCATCAGCGCCCGGGTTTCGTCGGCCACCCGGAACCCCAGGGGTTGGAAGCGGGCCGCGAACCGCGCCACCCGCAGTACCCGCAGCGGGTCCTCGGTGAAGGCCGCGGAGACGTGGCGCAGCAGCCGGTGTTCGAGATCGCCGCGCCCGCCATAGGGGTCGATCAGGGTGCCGTCCGCTGATTCGGCCATGGCGTTGATGGTCAGGTCGCGGCGCCGGAGGTCCTCCTCCAGGGAGACTCCGGGGTCGGCGTGGAACACGAAGCCGGTGTGCCCGGGCGCGGTCTTGCGCTCGGTGCGGGCCAGTGCGTATTCCTCGCCGGTCTCGGGATGCAGGAACACCGGGAAGTCGCGCCCGACCGGGCGGAAGCCGCGGGCGCGCAGCGCCTCCGGCGTGGCGCCGACCACCACCCAGTCGCGTTCGGTCACCGGCAGGCCCAGCAGCCGGTCGCGCACCGCGCCGCCGACCAGATAAATCTCCATCCGCACCCCGGATCATTGACCGGCGCTGAACATAGCACAGCGCTGCGCCGCCATCGCGCCCGCCACTCCGGGGCGGCGGTCATGGCGCCGTCATCCGCGGCGGCTAGGCTGCGCCCATCCCCCCAGTTGAGGAGTGCGACCATGCTGCGCAGGCAGATTCTGTTTCCGTCGTCGTTGCTGGCGGTGATCTGGGCGGCCGCCATGCCGGCGGCGGCGCTCGACATCCTGATCACCAACGACGACGGTTGGACCGCCAATGCCCGGGCGCTGTACCGGACCCTGGAGGACGAGGGCCACCGGGTGCTGCTGTCGGTGCCCTGCCGCAACCAGAGCGGGCAGGGGGCGGCGCTGGCGTTCCTGCGCCCGATCGGCCCGCTGACAGAGGATTGCGTCGGCGGGATTGCGGCGGCGGGCGCCCCCGGCGTCGGCGCCGCGGCCGACGATCCCAATGTCCATTACGTCGACGCCACCCCGGTGGCGGCGCTGCTCTACGGGCTCGATGTGCTCGCCGGCCCGCGCTGGGGCGGCGCGCCCGATCTGGTGATCTCCGGGCCCAACGAGGGCAACAACACCGGGCAGGTGAACCCGAGTTCGGGTACCGTCAACAATGCGGTCTACGCCCTCAACCGCGGCCTGCCGGCGCTGGCGGTCAGCGCCGACGGCAACACCGCCGGGAACGAGGCGCTCGCGGCGGCGGTCGCCCAACTGGTGCTGCGGGTGGTGGGTGAACTGGAACGGCAGACCAGGTTCGATCGCCCGCTGCTCCCCCAGGGGGCGGGTTTGAACATCAATGTGCCCCGCTTCGAACAGCCGGACGAGGCGCTCGCGCTGCCCTTCGCGCGCGCGGTGGTGGGCACCGCCAGCACGGTGACGCCCCGGTTCGCGGCAAACCTGGCCGAGGATCCGCTGGCATCGTCCCAGGGCATCGACGCGCCCCTGCCGGGGATCAGCTTCACCCCGGGCGATCTGGCAACCGCGGATCCCGACAGCGAGGCGGTGCTGCTGAGCCGGGGCAGGATCGCGGTCAGCGTGATCGAGGGCAACTTCGGCGCCGACCCGGTCGCCCGGGTGCGCACCCTGGCACGGATCGGCGGCCTGTTCCGGCCCGGGCAGCACTGAGCTTGTGAATTTTTCGAGCTCAGCCCGGCCAGGGATGGCCGATCGCGGATCGAGCACGTCAGTGCTTGATCCGCGCGAGCAAGTCCGGGCGTGTACCGGACTTGCGACAGAAGAAATGCACTGGACGTGCATTTCTTCAAAAACTCTGAGGCCGCTCGGCGTTTGGGAAGCGATGCGCGTCCTGTGCAGTGCTTCCACTACCTGCCCGGAGTTGCTCGCGCCGGAAAAATTCCCAAGCGCTCAGCGGCGCCGGGGCAGGATCTCCCTGAGCTTGGCGCGCATGGCGAGCAGCGCCGCCTCGGTGGTCTCCCAGTCGATGCAGGGGTCGGTCACCGACTGGCCGTAGACCATCCGGCTGCGGTCGGGGAGGAGCTTCTGGTTGCCGGCCACCAGGTGGCTCTCGATCATCAGGCCGATGATCGAGCGGTTGCCCTCCAGGATCTGGTTGGTGACGTTTTCGATCACCAGGGGCTCCAGCTCGTGGTTCTTGTTGGAGTTGGCGTGGCTGCAGTCGACCATGATGTTGGCGGCGACCCCGGCCCTGGCCAGCTCCTGCTCGCACAGGGACACGCTCACCGAGTCGTAATTGGGCTTGCCGTCCCCGCCGCGCAGCACGATGTGCGCATAGGGGTTGCCGCGGGTCTTGATGATCGCCACCCGGCCCTCGCCGTTGATGCCCAGAAAATGGTGCGGCTTGGCGACCGACTGGAGCGCGTTGATGGCCACCGTGAGGCTGCCGTCGGTGCCGTTCTTGAACCCGACCGCCGAGGTCAGGCCGCTGGCCATCTCGCGGTGGGTCTGGGACTCGGTGGTGCGGGCGCCGATCGCCGACCAGGAAATCAGGTCTTGGAGGTACTGGGGCGAGATCGGGTCGAGCGCCTCGGTGGCCGCGGGCAGGCCCAGCTCGGCGATGTCGAGCAGCAGGCGGCGGCCGATGTGCAGACCCTCCTCGATGCAGAAGGAGTCGTCGAGGTGGGGGTCGTTGATCAGGCCCTTCCAGCCCACCGTGGTGCGCGGCTTTTCGAAGTACACGCGCATCACCAGGCACAGGGTGTCGGCGACCCGCTCCGCCAGGGCCCGCAGCCGGCGGGCGTAGTCCATGGCCGCCTCGACGTCGTGGATCGAGCAGGGGCCGACCACGATCATCAGGCGGTGGTCCTCGCGGTCGAGAATCTGCTGGACGGCTTCGCGCCCGCGCACCACGGTGGCCGCGGCGGCCGCGGTCATGGGCAGTTCGCGTTTGAGTTCGTCCGGCGTCAGCAGGATCTGCTGGCCGGCGACGTTGAGGTTTTCCAGCGCTTTTTCGATCATTGAAATTCGCGTGCCGCGGTTCGTTGCGGCACCACTGCTGCCCGGGGCGGGCCATTCTAGCAGGTCGGCGCACCCTTGCTCCCGGAAAATTCCGCCCTCGGCATCGGCGTCTCAGGTGGTGCAGATCTCTAGGTGCGGCAGCAGCGGAAAATACAGCGCGGTGCGCACCGGCTCGCCGCCCCAGTGCCGCAACAGGGCCGCGTAGCCGTCGAGCTGCGGCTGGTAGCGGGCGCGCTGGCGGGCGAGAAAGGATTGCCGGGTTTCGCCGGGCGCCGGTTCCGCCAGCTTGTAATCGATGATCCAGCGCACCCCGCCGGCGACGAAGGTGCGATCCACCACGGCGACGCGCGCCTGTCCGTCGGCAGCGCGGTAGCCGAGCTCCCATTCCGCGCCGCCGCCCGGGTGATCTTCCAGCAGCCAGCGGCCCGTGTCGTCGGCGAACAGGTTGGCGAGCCCGCGGCGGATGCCGGCGATGGCCGCCTCGGCCGGTTCGGGGTCGATCCCGGCGGCGGCGAACTCGGCGCGCCAGACCCGCTGCTGGCGGTCGAGCCGTGCCGTGTCCCAGGGCCCGCCCCCCTCCCGCAACAGGCGGCGGACGCTGCGGTGAAACAGGATGCCGGCCAGGCGGGCGGCGGGGGCCTCCGTTTCCGGCGTGGCGGCCGGGGGCGCGGTGGGCGGCGTTGCCGCCGCAGCGTCCGCCGGCCAGACCGGTGGTTGCCAGTGCGGCGGCAGCCGCACCCCGTGGGCCAGCACCGCCCCGGCGCTGTCCGCGGCGCCGGGCGCGGCGGGTGGCGGGTGCAGGTCCACCCGGGTCTCGGGTCCGGGGTGGTCGAGCTCTCCCTCCAGGGCGGGCCAGATGCAGGCCAGCAGCGAGCTGGCGGCGGGCGCGCTGCTCCCGGGCCGGCGGAAGATCAGGTGCAGGCGGCGGATGGCCCGGGTGCAGCCGACGTAGAGGGTGCGGGCGTTTTCCAGTTTCCTGGCCAGATCGGCCTCGCGCGCGAGCCAGGCATACAGCGGATCCGGCGCCGCGCCGCTGGGCTGGGGCGGGGCGATCAGCAGATCCCGGCGGCCTGCCGCGGTGATCCGCTCCCGCCACAGCAACAGCTCCCGGTCGTCGTTGCGCCCGCGGCGCTCCAGGGCCGGGAGGATCACGGTATCGAATTCCAGGCCCTTCGCCTTGTGCAGGGTGAGAATCTGCAGGCGGGTATCGGGCGGTGCGGCGGGCGTGGCGTAGCCTTCCTGGACGCGCGCGACAAAGGTGGGCCAGTCCAGCCGGGCGAGGTCGGCGGCGCCTTCCAGCAGCTCGAAGTATTGCGCGCACAGGCGCAGGTCGGCCGGATCGAGCAGTGCCGCCGGACCGCCCAGGGCGATCCAGGCGCCCTCCACCCGGGTGCGCAGCGGCTTGCGCTCGCGCTCGTTCCAGGCGGCGAGCAGGGCCGGGGCGACCCGCGCCAGGATGGCGCGGCCGGCGGGGCTCAGCCGCGGATTGTCGGCCGCGGCCGCGAGGCGGGGCAGCAGGGGCTCCCAGAGCGGCCCGGCGGCGACATCGGCCAGGGCCAGGAGATCGGCATGGCCGAGGCCGCACCAGGGGGCGCGCAGCACCGCCAGCCAGGCGACCCGATCGGCGGGGCAGAGCAGGGCGCGGGTGAGCGACAGCAGGTCGATGACCGCCATGCGCTCGCCGAGGCGGTCGATGTCGGTGGCCTGCCAGCGCAGCCCCTGGCGCTGCAGCGCCGCCAGGATGGCCGGCAGGTGGGTGCGGTAGCGGACCAGGATGGCCACCGAGCCCGGGGCGGCGAGGGCCTGCGCGGCGCGCGCGGCGACCAGTTCGCCGAGCGCCGCCTCCTCGGCCAGGGGATCCAGGGCGTCGATGCAGACCGCGGGCCCGGGCTCGGCGGGGCGCGCCGCGACCGCGGGCGCATAGGGCACCGCCCCCCGGCCGGGGTCCTCGCGCGCCGGGAAGGCCCTGCCGAACATGCGGTTGCACCAGTCGACGAGCCGCGCCTGGGAGCGGAAATTGGTGCTCAGATCCAGCGGTTGCAGGCGGATCGAGCCGAGCGGATGGCGGCGGCTGTCGAGAAACAGACCGACGTTGGCGTCGCGAAAGCCGTACAGCGACTGCATGCCGTCGCCGACCAGAAACAGGGTGCGGCCGTCGCCTTCCCGCCAGCCGGCGGTGAGCCGGCGCAGCAGGTCGAACTGCAATCCCGAGGTGTCCTGGCACTCGTCCACTAGGATGTGCCGCAGGCGGCAGTCGAGGCGCAGTGCCAGATCGGTGGGCGCCTCGTCGTCGCCCAGGGCGCGCAGCGCGGCCAGCGCGATGGCGGTGAAGTCGCACTGGCCATGGCGGCGAAATACCAGTTCCAGGCGCGCGGCCAGTTCGGGCAGCAGCGCGGCCAGGCTCTCCAGCACCTGCCACTGGGCGTCCGCCAGCGCGCCGTCCGGCAGCGCCAGGGTGTCCGCGGCCAGGGACGGCAGCTCGGGGTGGGCCTCGAACCGGTCGCGGAACTCCGCCCAGCGCGCCTTCCAGGCCGCGGCCTCGGTGGGGGCCACGGAATCCTTGGCGGCCGGGAAGCCCTGGTTGCGGTCGATTTTCTTGCGGATCTCGCCCCCGGCGGTCAGAAACATCGACAGGATTTCCCGCCACGCCCCCAGCGCGGCGGCGGTGGTTCCGGGCAGCTCCCCGGCAGCGGCGGCGCCGGTCAGCGCGGCCCGGTTGGCGGCCGCGTAGCGGAGCAGGCCGGCCAGGTCCCCCGGCAGCCCGGTCAGGGCGTCGCGCAGCGCCGCCAGGGTATCCGCGATCAGGGTTTCCAGGGCGGCTTCCAGGGTGGCGCGGCGGTCCCGGCTGGCGAGCAGTTGGCCCAGCCACTGCTCGCGGCGGACGAGCATCCGGATCAGCAGTTCCTCGAGGCGGGGCAGGTGGTTGTCGAGGTGCAGCAGCAAGCGCCTGAGGGCCTCCCCGGTGGCGCCGGGCAGCTCCAGGGTGGCGCAGAGTTCGCGCACCGCCGCGCGGTAGAGCGGCTGCGGGGTCTCGCTCGGCGCCAGGTCTCCGGCGATCTCCGCCTCCGCCGCCAGGCGGCGGGCCAGTTGCATGCAGTAGGCGTCGATGGTTTGGATCTGCAGGCGGTTGCCGGCCTCGGCCAGTTCCCAGCCGGCGGCCCGGTCCCGGGCCGCCGCGGCCCGCGCCAGCTCCCAGGTCTGGCGGTTGAAGTCGTCCTCCGGCGGCCGGTCTGCGGCGGCGCCGCGCAGTGCCTCCAGGATGCGGCGGCGCATCTCGGCGGCCGCCTTGCGGGTGAAGGTCATGCACAGCACTTCCTCCGGCTGCTCGCAGGTGGCGAGCAGGCGCAGCATGCGCTGGGTGAGCAGCCCGGTCTTGCCGGAGCCCGCCGGGGCGGCCACGGCGAAGGAGCGGCCGATGTCCAGCGCGGCGCGGCGCGCATCCAGATCCGATATCATGTTTCTTTCACAATCGATTGAATCTGCTCAAGTTCAGGCAGCCGATTCAGTGCTTTCAGTGAATCCCGCTCGGCGCTGCCGCGATGGTAGTGGCAGATGATCGCGGTGCCCTGCAGAAACTCCCGCGCCAGGGCGCCGAGCACCCGGCGCCAGTGCGCCAGGGCGCTCGGCCAGTCCCCGGGCAGCCCCCGCTCGGCCAGCGGGCGACAGCCGGGGAGTTCGACATCGGCCACGCCGATCAGCCCGCAGCCGTGTGGTTCGTCGCTGCGCACCCGGGCCAGGGCCAGGCCGGCCAGGGGCTCCGGGGCGGCCAGGGCGTAGAGCGGCAACTGGGGTTCTTCCGGGCGCTCGCCGCTCCAGCCGCCGGCCCGCACGGTCCCGGTTTTGTAGTCGAGCAGCAGCAGCCGGCCGTCGGCCAGCCGGTCGATGCGGTCGATGCGCAGGTGCACCGGCAGGCCGGCGAGGTCCAGGTCGAGGCGTTGCTCCCGCGCCACCAGGGTGAACGGCGGCCGCTCGAGCTCGGCGGCGAGCCAGGCCTCCAGGTGGCGGAGCAGACAGGCCGTCTCGAGGTCGCGCAGGCGGGCGCCGTGGAGCTCGGGGCGGCTGCGGGCGAGCTGATCGAGGGCGCTGTCGATCGCCGCGCGCAGGCGCTGCCGCCGGTCGCCGTCGCCCAGCGCGCGCAGCGCCTCCTGGCCGGCCAGCGGCGCCCAGAACAGCTCCAGGGCCCGGTGCACCAGCTCGCCGCGCTCGGCGCGGGACAGCCCCGGCTCGGGCTCGGGCAGGGGGCGGGCGCCCAGGCGCCAGATGGCGAAGGCGTTGAACGGCGAGCCCGACTGATCCCGCAGCCGGGTGCTGCCGCCGCTGCCGATCTCCTCGGGCCGACAGGGCGGCGCATCGCCCCAGGCCAGGGTCTCCAGGGCGGCGGCGCCGCGCAGTGCCGCAACCAGCGGCCGCGCCGCCGGGTCCCACTCTTCGGCGGCGGCAGTCGGCAGCGCCCGCAGCGCCGCACAGGGTTGCAGCCCGACTTCGCCGTCCTGCACCGGGTAGCTGAAGAGCACTTCCGGCGCCGCGGCGCGCAACTGCGCGATGCGCGTCCGGGCGATGGCGAGCTCCTGCTGGGCCTGCGCCCTGGGCACCCCCAGGTGCCGCTGCAGGGCGGCGGGCAACAGCGGATGGGGCGCCAGGGCTTCCGGCCAGCGGGTGTCGGTCATGCCGGTGACCCACAGGGCATCGAAGCTCAGGCCGGTGGCCTCCAGCACCCCGAGCACCTGCAGCCGGGCGTCGGGGGTCTGCGGCTGGAAGGGCGTGGCCGCTGCCAACCGGTGCAGCTCGGCGAGCACTTCGGGCCAGCTCGGCCGCTCCCCGGAGACGGCCAGCGCGGCGCAGGCGTCGAGCAGCGCCTGCCAGTGCTGGAGCTGCTGGAATTCGTGGCTGTCGAGCGGGCGCCGGCCGGGCCAGTCGAACCGCTGCAGCAGGTCGCGGATCCGGTTCGCCCAGGTCCCGAAGCCGGCCTGCGGCGGGAGCCTCCGGAACAGCTCCGCGGCCGCCTGGAGGCGGGGCGCGACCAGCCCCGGGCACTGGCAGTCGGCTTCGGCGCGGCTCAGGGCCTGGCGCAGGTCCGCGGCGGTGGGCGCCACTGCGCCGCGTTCGCGGAGCAGTTGCTCGGCCCGGGCCCGCACCCGCAGCTCGGCGGCGGCATCGCCCCAGTGGGGGTCGTGCAGCAGCGCGCAGAGGGTGCCCAGCGGCAGCGGCCCCGCGTGCAGGCCGAGCAGCGCCAGTGCGGTGCGCGGCAGCGGCAGTTCGGCCAGCGCCTGGCCCGCCGAAATATTGAAGGGCGGCGGACTCCAGCCCCGATCCGGCAGACAGTGCGCCGGGGTGAGCAGATCCCTCAGGATGCGCTCTACCCGGCCGCGGCTGGCGGCCAGATCCGGGATCACGATGGCGATCCGCCGCTGCGGGGAGCCCGCGAGCTGCGCGGCGGCCCAGTGGGCGGCGGCGCTGAGCTCGGCATCCGGGTCCGCTGCCGCGACCAGCCGTGCGGTGCCGCGCGCGGCGCCCGGCGGCCGGTCGACCACCCGGCCGCAGAGCCCGGCCAGCACCCGCTGCTCGCGCGGCGGCAGCGCGGCGGCGAAACCGACCAGGTGGGCGGTGCCGGCCGGGGACAGCACGCCGGCGCGGCGCCCGGCCAGCAGCAGATCCAGGCTCTGTTCGCGGGTGAGCAGGTGGCGGCGGGCCATGGCCTGGCGCCAGCGCGGCAGCCAGTCGGCGAACAGTTCGCTGCCCCGCTGGCCGTCCGCCAGCGCGCGCGGATCCACCTCCCAGCGCTCCAGCAACTGGCGCGCGGAATGTGCCAGGCGCGCGAAGCCGGCGGCGTCCATGGCGCTCGATTCGGGATGGTCCTCGATCACCCGGCGCCAGAGGAGCTGTTCGACCGCGGGCGTGGCCAGCACCGCGTCGAGCGCGGGCGCGAAGGCGGCGTCGCGCAATTCCTGCCACTGGCGGGCGAACCAGTGGTCGAGGGCGTGGATCCGGGGCCGCTCCCACACTTGCCCGCCGGCGGCGCCCGCCGGGCACCAGGCCTGCTCCAGTGCCCGGGCCAGGCGCTGGTTGGCGGTCAGCACCAGCTCGCCGGCCTCCAGGGCGGGGCGCAGCGGCGTGATGTCGGCGGGCGGCCTGAAGTCGGACATGTCGGCCCCGGATGGAAACCTCGGCGGGGGCATTGTAGAGGAGGCCGCGCCCGGGGTTGCCCGCCGCTGGCGCCGGGCGGTGCGGGCTACAATGTCGCCAGCCGACCGGCGCCCGGCCGCGTCGCGCCTTGGCGGAGGAGCAGCTTGTGACGGAACCCCGGGAACCGGTGCCCGCCCGGCCCTCGGCGAGCCTGGTGATCGGCCGCGACAGCGCCGCGGGCTGGGAGATTTTCATGGCCCGCAGGCACAGTGGAACCGCTTTCGCCGGCGGCGCCCTGGTGTTTCCCGGCGGCGCCCTCGAAGCCCAGGACGAGGCGGGCGCGGGCGACCGGCTGGAGGCCCATCGGCTGGCCGCGATCCGGGAGACCTTCGAAGAGGTGGGCATTCTCTACGCCCGGCAGGCGAGCGGCGCCTGGCCGGAGCCCGGGCTGCTGGCCGAGCTGGCGGCGCAGCGGGGGCGCCTGGCGAGCGGCGAGCTGCGGTTTGCGGAATGGCTCGCCGGCCACGGGCTGCGGCCGGCCACCGAGGCGCTGATCCCGTTCGCCCACTGGGTCACGCCGCCGGAGCGGCCCAAGCGCTTCGATACCAGGTTCTTCCTGGCGGCGCTGCCGCCGTTCCAGGACGGGGCGCACGACGGCACCGAGCTGGTCGATTCCTTCTGGGCCGCTCCCGCGCAGGTGGTCGCCTGGGGCGCCGCGGGGACCCATCTGGTGATGCGGGCCACGGAAGTCAACTGCCGGCGCCTGGCCGGCTACCCGAGCTGCGGCGCGGCGATCGCGGACTTTGCCGCGCATCCCGAATCATTGGTCAGGCCGACCTACTTCTCCGCGGCCGGGGTGCGCTATCTGAGCGTGCCGGCGGCCGGCAATCGCGGCGTCTGCACGCTGATCGCCCGGGCCGCCGGAGGGCCGGTTGCCTGAGCGCTCCGGCCCGGATCGGGCCGCTTTCACAATCTGGAAAGCAGTTTTGATTTGCTCTGTATTCCATTGTTTTTATTTTGATTCATTTGGCCAATTCTGCATGCCCGTAGCACCCTGGACCAGCAGTTCGCGGCAGCCCAGCCGCGCCAGGGCCGGGTACAGCGCGCGGACTCCGGCGGGACTGGTGAAGCAGGCGCGAAAGCCGCCGTCCGCCGCCGGGCTCCAGTGCGGCAGCAGGGTGGCGACCCGGCGCGCGATGGCCTCGCCGGAGTCGATCCAGCGGATCGCGCGCGGCGCCACCGCCGCCAGCTCGGCCGCGAGCAGGGGGAAATGGGTGCAGGCCAACACCACGGTGTCCAGTTGCGGAGTCTCGAACAGGGGGGCGAGGATGGCGCGCAGTTCGGCCGGATCCGGCGGCGTGCCGCGCAGGGCCAGTTCCGCGACTTCCACCAGCCGCGTGCTGCCCAGGGGAACGACCCGGCATTGCGCCGCGAAATCGGCGATCAACTGGTGGGTGTAGGAGCGCTTCACGGTCCCCGGGGTGCCGAGCAGGCCGATCACCCCGGTGGCGGACAGGGCGGCGGCCGGTTTGATCGCCGGTACCGTGCCCACCACCGGTTGGGTGAGCAGAGCGCGCAGGGAGGGGAGCGCCACGGTGCTGGCGCTGTTGCAGCCGATCACCACCAGGTCCGGCGCCCAGTCGCGGGCCAGATCCCCGATCACCTGGGTGACGCGGTCGATGAGCTGGGGCTCGGTCTTGATGCCATAGGGAAAGGCCGCGTTGTCGCAGGCAAACAGGTAGTCGCATCCGGGGAGGCGCGCCCGCAGCGCCGCCAGCACGCTGAGGCCGCCCACGCCGGAATCGAATACCAGGATTCTGGGGGCATCGGGCATGGCGCGGCATTCTACCCGAGCGGCCCGGACGCCGGCGCGGGCGGCCGGCGATGAATCCCCTGGAGGTGGTCTGGTTCGCCCTGGGCACGGTCACGCCCATCTATCTGGTCACCGCGCTGGGCGTGGTCCTGCGCCGGCTGGGCATGCTCAGCGACGACTTTCTGCGCGATGCCTCCCGGCTGGTGTTCAACCTGGGCGCGCCGGCGATGCTGTTTCTGTCGCTGGCCGGCGCCGACATCGAGCTCTCCCGGGCGCCCCGGTTTCTGGTGGCGAGCGCCGGGCTGGTGATGCTGCTGTCGCTGCTCGCCTGGCCGCTGGCGGCGGTGCTGGTGCGCGAGCGGGCGCAGCGCGGCGTGTTTCTGCAGGGCGCGGCGCGGGGCAACCTGCTGATCGCCGGGCTGGCCATGGCGCAGAGCCTCTACGGCCGCGAGGGGGTGGTGCTCGCCTCCCTGCCGATGGCGGTGTTCATCGTGTTCGGCAACGTCTTCTCGATCCTGATGCTGCGCCGCTACGGCGCGGATCTGCCGGGGAGCGGCGCCGGCATGGCGGTGCTGCGCAACCCGGTGATTCTCGGCATCGTGCTCGGCGTGCTGGCCGGTGCCCTGGAGCTGCCGCTGCCGGGGCTGCTGGTCGAGACCGGGAACATCGTCGGCCAGCTCACGGTGCCGCTGGTGCTGTTCATGCTCGGCGCGTCGCTGGATTTTCGCGAGCTGCGCAAGCCCGCGCTGGTGAGTTGGGGTGCGGCTTTCTACAAGTGTCTGTGGATGCCGGCGATCGGCACCGCCCTGGGCTATGGACTCGGCCTGCGCGGCATGGAGCTCGGCATTCTGTTTCTGGTGCTGGCCTCGCCGACCGCTTCGATCAGCGTGGTGTTCGTGGAGATGTTCGGCGGCGACCGGCGCCTGGCGGCCAACATCGTCCTGGTGAGCGGCGCGCTCTCGTTCCTGGTCAATTGCGCCGGGCTGATCGCGCTGCGCTGGTGGGGGCTGATCTGATGACCCCGGTGCAATGGCTGGCGCTGGCGGCCGCGGCCGTGATCCTGCCCATGGCGGTCTATGCCCTGGTGTTGGCGTTGCGCCTCCACCGCCAGGGCCGCGCGCGACACGCGGCCGAAGAGGCCCGCGCGCGGGCCCGGCGCCAGCGCGATGCGCAGGCGCGCCTGGGGATTCGCCTGCTCGCCGCGGCCATGCTGGAGCAGCAGGTCACCCTCACCGAAAGCTACCAGCGGATCAGCTATCTGCTCGGCCAACTGGAGACCAGGGATGATTTCCCGGAGGCGGAGGTGCGGGTGTTCTTCCAGGTCGCCAAGGCCACCGCGCAGCTGCCGATCCTGGATGCCTGGCAGGCGCTGGATCGCGGCCGCAAGCGCGCCTGTACCCTGGAACGGCGGCGGATCGAAGCGGATTTTCGCGACTTCGTGATGGTCGCGGCGCGGCGGATTCTGGAAGATGCCGGAGAGGGCTGCGCCCCGGTGACTCGGCAATGAAGGTGGTTTGGAGGGGTGAGGACTTTTGTGCATGAATGCGATGGTGGGTTGATGTATGAAAAAAGACCCCATTCATGCGCTATCAGTTCAGGGGATTTTTCGACAGCCTCAACGTTCGCACAACTGGTTGGCAATGGAGTGCTGCGGAATTGCCAGTCTGAATTGATTCGGTTGTTCGCCCTATTCATTTTGCCCGAGGGCCTCTGAAATTGTGTGGGGCGCCTCGTCACCCCCTTCGATCAGTGCTTTTTGAAAGGTAAGTATCTTCAAAATGATGTCTTCGGTGATTGCATGCTGTTGTGTTTCGACGAGTTGGCGCGCGTCGTTGAGGCGGCCAGCCCGACGAAGTAAGTCTACTTGGATAGCTATCTCAGCGCCGCCTTGCTCCGAGACCTGTTGACCGCTCTCAATAGCCCTGTCAATCATGCCTGCCGCCTTGCTACGACATATCTTAGCCGGACTGGCCATTTCTGCGTCATCACAAGCCCATGCGGCTTGAATCAGGGACCATGCCGCAGAGGGGTAGTCCTCGGAGCCCTCGTTAATGAGTGCTTCGCACAGAAAGCTGTTTGCCAACTTCGGAAATGTCGAATCAGCCAGTTGGCGGGTGTATTCAGGGCTACGAACCAGCAATGCAGCCTGTGATGTTGCTTTGCTTATGTCTGACGCGCAGTAGCCGCATTCCGCGCACCTCTGAACCCAAGCGAAGATGGTAGATCGTTGCATCTCCGGTGGTCTCGTATCAAGATCAGGTGATCCGAATGCATTGGTACTTCTGATCCCGGTGAATTCCGTCTCAGTTCCACAGATGGCACATTGCACTTTCTCTTCATAGAACGTAGTCATCCTTTCTCCCTTCAGGTGAATGAGCCTGTAGAAAAACTCGCCCAATAATACGCAGCCCTTCTTGTGCTGTGAATCGGCGATTCATCGGCGGGCTTTTCTTTTCTGTCAAAACGTTCAAGGATATCAGCCATATTCCGAAGAAACTTCTTGGATCAGTGCGTTATCTCGTCGCTGGCATTCTGGGACGGCTGTGACTTCTTCCTCGGCACGGGGGTAATTCCGAGATAGGTTGTCAGACCATAGGCTGCGGCACAAATGAAGGCGAGGACGACATATTTTGTTGGGATGTCAATGTAGTGGCCATGATATGTGCCCTCGCGATCCAGTAACGTGATTCGAATCCACATGAGGTTGTTAAGAAAGTCCACGTTAGACCAACCGTCAGAAATTACTATTGCCAAAAGAATGCCTAGGCCAGACCCGATGATGGCAACTATTCCAAACTTCTGATGTTCTTGCATGATTGGCTCCTTCTTGGACTGATGGATGAGATATGCGACAAATCCGGCGACGAAAATCAGCATCATGCCAAGGTAGATACTGTTCCCGGTTCTGACTGCGGACTGCTCTATCTCATTTCGTAGCTCCTCTGCTGCTTCCTCGGCCATTTTTGCTGCTTCTTCCTGTTCAGCAGCCGCCCGTTCAGCACGTTCTGCAATCTCGCGCGCACGATCCATAGCATCTTGCGACTCATTCCACATTAGAAGGCGGTCAGTTTCTGCACGAAGTCGGTCGATTTCCGCATGCCGCCTAGCTGCTTCCGATTCCATTTGTTGCCAGAGCCGATGTTGTTCCATTTCGAGTTGCGCAGCACGGCTGCTGCTCTCGATTTCGATCAACAGTTCTTGAGTATTTTTCTGTGCGATGGCGGCAGTTGACATGCATGTAACCGGCGAGATGAGGAGGATCTGGAAAAGTCGGTTCATTTCATCTCCTACAGGTTGCGCGTATTTATGGGCGGAGTACGGCTGGATTTGACATCCAACGCCCAGTCTCTGCCGACTGCCCGCCGAAGGCGGGGCGCTCGGCTGGAAGCGATTGTTGGGCCATAGCTCTCACGATGGCTTTTTTACTGCTGAAAAGATGCTGGAAAGAGCACCGGGAATAATGAGCGCTAAGCCCGGTGCGGCAAAGAGTACTGCAAGTGCCCAATGCCAACCCCACACGTTCATGGCGCCGAAGAAAGAACCAATGGTGATGGGCAGGGTAAAACGCAGCAGGAATGCTGCAGCTAAGGCCCCATATGCCCACCCCGCCCCGAGCCCATGCTCGATGCCAAGAAAGCCTGCTACGAGCTGCGCGATACCGAGGACCAAAAATGCGATAAACCCGAACACTCCAAAAGCTCCACTCATTTGGCTTCTTCTCCTTACTCCCAACGAGCCTGTCGAAAAATCTTTTCGGAACCACCAGATTCCCGGTGTTGCACTTTTCTGTTCAGCTCGTTCATGGCTTCCCGGTAATTGTTCTGCTGCGCTTGCTCAACGCGACCGCATGAATATGTGCAGGCCAATGCGGGCGCGCTCGGCTTTGAGCCACAGCGCACGGCCGGCGGGACAGCGGCAAGTCTTGCCGTCCCGGTCGATGGCGAATTCGCGTTGGGTGAACCGCTTCTTATCCTTGTGTCAGCGATCGCCACTATGGAGCCATTTCGGGATCGGGTTAATGAAGCCAGCGGATGATCGGGTTATTGGCGCCACCCTGTGATCGGGTTAATGGGGCCAGGGCCGGATCGGGTTTATCGAGCCAC
>JBMOPO010000068.1:0-1686 GCA_049325095.1 Pseudomonadota bacterium
AGCGCGGCCCCAGGGCGATCGCGTAGGGGCCCTGCACGCCCTGCTCGCGCAGCTGCGCCAGTGCCCGGGCGACGACGGCCGGATAGCGTTCGTAGTCTTCGGTGATGGTGAGCGCCGCGGCGGCCGCGGCCTGACCGATGCCGGCGATCCCGGCGGCCGCATAGCCCGCGAAGACGATGCCGTCCTCGGCCAGGGCAATGGCGCGGGCGGCGTCCCTGACGGGCTTGAGGTCCGCGTCCCCGGCGCCCCGCGCCAGCGCGTCGAGTTCGGCGCGCGCCAGAGCAAAGGGCACGCGCAATTCCACCAGCGGCTGCACCTGGCGCAGCGCGGCGGACACGCCCGGTCCGGGTGCCGCCTGCAGCGGCAGCGCGCGCCCCAGCGCCACGGCAGAGGCTTCCCAGCCCAGCGGACCCACGAAATCGGCGACCTTGCGGCCGGCCAGGGTCACGCGCAAGGCAGCGCGCGCCTCCTCGTCGATGGCCGCCCAGGCCTGTTCGGTGATGGGCGCCAGAGGGCGGCATAGGTCGTTCATCGCAGCGCCTCCGCTTTCAGGCTGCCGATGCCCAGGGAGCCGTCATGGACGCCGGCTGGCGCAGGCCCGCCGTCGCCGGTCGCCCTGTCTTCGGCCTTGAGAATGTCACCCTCGCAGAACAGATAGGTCCGCAGTTGTTCGTTGAAGGCCGGATCCCGGCGCCGCAGCCATTCGAGCATCATGCAGGCGTGCTCCTTTTCCTCGTCGCGGTTATGCACGAGAAGCGCGCGCAGTTCCGGGTCCCGGGTCGCCTCGGCGCGCTGGTCATACCAGTCCACCGCCTCCAGTTCCTCCATCAAGGACACGATCGCCCGATGCCGGTCGATCACCTCGGGGGTGAGTTCCGACGGGGACTCGTGCAGGGAGCCGCTTGCTGCTGCCATGGGTCTTCTCCTGTTCGTTCAATCCGTGTAGCTGCGGGGCGCCGGGCGCGGCGGACCGGGAACCCCGCGATCCACCACGAGGGGCAGCCGGCCGGGGCGCAATCCGCGTGCCTTTGGGTCGGCCCCAGCGTGCCGCGAACCATCATGCCAAACGGAAGCGATCGGCGGCGTCGCGCGTGGACGCCTTCGCCGCGCGTACCGAAGCAAAATCCGAACGCGGTCCAACAGTCGCGATTCAGGCCGGCGACACCTGCGTGAGCAGCGCCGCGGCCAGGAGCAGCAGGGCCGCGAAGAAGATTTCGGTGCCCAGCGTGCCGTCGTAGCGGACGTCGAAGTCCGCCGCCGCCGGCTGGCGCAGCAGCAATCGCAGGCGCCGGGCCGCGGCCGCAACGCCCGCGACGGCCGCAAGCTTCAGGCCGAGCACGGCGAGATAGACCGCGGACAAGGCATATTCCAGCTGCGCGGCCACGCCGGCGATGCCGGTGGCGACGGCGATCAGGAACAGCGGCAGCGCGGCGCGGGAGAAGGCCTGCAACTGCGGCGGCCCGGCCGCGCGCGCCCGCCCGAAGCGCGCCGTGCACAGCACAGCCAGACCGCCGAGCCAGGTCAGGGCGGCGGCCAGGTGCAGCACATGCAGCCAATACCGGGGGCTGCCCAGGCCCGAGCCCGCGGCGTGGGTGCTCGCGGCCAGCGCCAGCAGGCTGCCGAGGATTCCGATTCGCGCCAGGCCGGCCTGCGGGAGCACGGCCAGCGCCAGGCAGCCCGCATAGG